>CAZOWL010000006.1:0-89310 GCA_964583605.1 uncultured Chromatiaceae bacterium
GCGAGGCGACATTTCATCGTCCGGGGTGGCTCGGCTCGCCCCATGATCGTTAGCGATGAGGAGGGGTAATGCCCTCTGAGCGAAGGTCCTCACGGTCGATCGACCGTCAAGGCGGAAACAGGGCCACGATACAAGGCGTGAGAAGCACTGAGCACAGAGTCGAGACGGCCGAGTGGCGGGAGCGTCGCCCGACGCCCTTGCGAGCACAGAGGAGCTCCGGCGAATGATCGAACGGGGAGCCGGATGCTGGGAAAGCCGCTTGTCCGGTTCTGAGAGGGGCCGGGTCGCAACTCGGACCACGGGCGAGATCATGTGGCACCGCCGGGAAACCAGGCGGCAAACAGAGAACACAAACATCGCCCTACCGTCCGGGGAGTGCCCGGTCTACTCGAAACCCCAACGACCGTGTCGGTCGCCCCGCTCGGTCAGCAGACGCCCCGGGCTGTGGCGCAGGGTCGCCGAGACATCGGGATCAATTTCGGTCATGGCGTCTCGCCTTGCGCTCAGCGCGTCATTGCAGGAAAGGATTTCGGATCTGCACGCCGTCAATCACCTGTCCGTGGCTCATGTCTTCCGAAATCAGCATCTCGGCGCCGCCCGTCACCGCAGTGGCCAAAATCATGGCATCCCAAAACGAGAGCTCATGCCTTTCCTGGATCTCGGACGCATAGAGCAGTGTTGGGACCGTTGCGGTCTCGACTTGCCAGGCTCCATAGGCGCCTACTAGCTCGCGCGCCGTGGCCAGGGACAAGGGTTGAGGGATCTTGCGGGTGACGTTGACGAAGAACTCCTGCAGGACCTGAATGCTCAACACGCCTGTCCTCGTGTTCCAGAGCTCGCGGAGAATAGTGGCAGCGCGGTCGCGCTTGTAGCCGGCATCTTGGTCGTGCGCATAGATCAGGACGTTCGTATCGACGAACTGCTTAACGCTCATGGAGCTCGTCTCGAGAAATGCGCTGCTCGCCAAGATGAAAGCCAGTCTCCAACGCCTTGAGCGCCTTGCGTTTGGCTTGCTCGTATTGTTCGGCTCGCTCGACGATGGCGGTCAGCTCGTCCGCGAGCATCCCCGAGACAGAGGTTGACCGTTGTGCTGCGACGACGCGCAGTTTGGCCAGCAATGCCTGGTCCAGCGACAGGGTAATATTCTGCTTCATTCGGTTACGCGATGCGACGCTGCACGTAAAATACGTGCTGCACGTATATCAGGTGGTATCTCGCTGGTCAAGGTTGCGCAACATCAGCAGAGTAGCGCCGTGAGCTCGAGTGTCGCCCTCTACGAAGCCCTGACCAATGCGCCCGACGAGCGCGCGCGTGCGCGCGTCATCGCCGAGGCCTTCGAGCGTTTTGAAGAGCGCTATCCGCATCTTCCGGAATTGGCTACCCAGAGCCACGTCCGCGAGAGCGAGCTGCGCCTGCAGAAGGAGATCGAGCAGGTCCGCGCCGAGCTCAAGCATGACATTGAACAGCTCCGCGCCGAGGTCGAGCAGGGTCGCGGCGCGTTGCGCGAGACCGAGCTGCGCCTTCTCAAGGAGATCGAGCAGGTACGCAGCGAAACGGTGCGCACCAAAGTCGATCTCCTCAAGTGGATCGTCCCGCTGATGTTCGCCCAAATCGCTGCGATCGCCGCCTTGGTGAAGCTGCTTTGAGTGGCCGCGCTGGGCGCCTTTCCCCGGGGCTTGACCAGCGAAGTGCTGGGGCGCCGCTCATGCAGGTGGGCTTCTGGCTGAATGGCATCTTCGATGTCGAGCGTCCAGCGCGATGGACCTGTGTTGCGCCCTTCGCGTAGCCGGTCGGCGGCCCGAGCAACCCAACTGTCGATCCCGAACAGGCGGGAAGGGTGTTCTTCGTGACCCCTTGCCTTGCCTGCCTGAGCGATGTGAGACGTGACCGCGTCTCCCGCGGGTGTCTCTCGGGTGGCATGGATCCGGCGGCGCCCGCATGCCCCCGATCCGCCGCAAGGCTCCGGCAGCTCGACACGCAGCGGCTCCCAGCAAGCGTCCACTATCGTTAGATTTGCCAGGCCCATCCGGGGATCGCGGCACTTGTCCGGCATCCGAGCCTGTTGCCGAGGGGGCCGCTCTGTGCATCTCGCGATAGGCCTTGACCGCACGCCGCAGGCTTCGGAAGTGCCGAGCCGTGATCCCGCATAATGGGGTCGGACGCTGAGGTATCCCTTGGGCGACCGGCAGGTTCCCCGAGTATCTGGGCCTGACGCAGGACGCGGTGGCGTCTCGTGTGCGCATGAAGCAGTCGGCCCTGGGACGCTTGGAGGGCGGCGCCGAGCAACGATCGCCAAGCTGGCCGCGGCGAAGGGGATGACCGACGCGCAGCTCGAGGAATGCTACGAGGTTACACGGTTCCCGCTTGCGCGACCTTGCCATGCCGCGGCGAGCGTGCAATGTGAGACCCGGCCCCAAGGACCGACAAACGTATTACGCACCGCCTCTGTTTCACAGAACCTTCACGGAAACCAAGGTGTGACGTGGTTAACATCGCGCCGACAAGGGAAGTGGGCGGTGGCGCCTAGATGCGCGCTCTGGGCTTTGAGGCCAGCGGCGGACGGGGAGGCGCTGACAGCGACCGGAGGATGGGGTCCGGCCTCGGCCCCGCAGATCAGTTTTGGAATGGGTCGATCACATTTCTTTCCTTCGTAGGGGGCTCAGTGAACACAGTGAACAGCTATGACCGGATCAAGCTAATGCTCGCGGCAACCGTGGTGACGGCGGTGGTGCCGGCCCTGTCAGAGGCCGCAGTCGTTTCCTTCAGCAGCGACACCGATTTTGTGAACAACGCCCAGTTCACCAAGGCATTCGGCGCCAATGCCCGTTGGGGCAATGGCGCTACCAACGGTGACTGGGAGTACGCCGTCGTCAACAGTACCGACAACCCGTTCGGTACCCCGAGCCAGCTGGAATGGAGCGGGCTGTCCGGCTATAACACCACGCCCAATCACGGTTACGAATTCACTTATGACGGCAGCAGCGCCGTGCGCCTGACGCTCGACGATCAGTCAGGCACTCTGGGCACCCACAGCGGCACGGTCAGCCCCACCCCGCCGCCGATCAACGCCATCGCTGCCCGTGCGAGGGCAGCTGATGGAGATGTCGCGACCATGCACGACATCCGCATCAACTTCACAGGCAGCGGCTATAGCGGCCAATATGTCGATCTGGGCACCCTGGTCGGCGATGTTGACGCCCAATACATCATGTTGATCGATGACCGGCTGGCAGGCGGCTTTTCGATCGACGGTGCCGCCACCCTGCGAGATGGCAACGGTTCGCTGCCGATGTACCAGTATAAGGTCGGGACGGTCGTTCCGATTCCCGCCGCGGCCTGGCTGTTTGGCTCAGCGCTGCTGGGTCTGTTGGGCATGACAAGGAAGACCGTTGGCTAAGCCCAGGCTCCTCGAGGGAAATGGGGTCTGACTCAGCAGGGCGCGGTCCGTCCCGGATCGCACCTCTGGCGCCGCCGACAAACGTATTACGCAACGCCTCTGTTTCATAGAACCTTCACTGAAGCCTGGCCGCCCTCTGACTAACATAGCGCCAGTCGGGGAAGCGACAGGCGGCGCAAGATGCGGCGTGGACGGACATAGCCACGGCCCCTCCGCGGGCTGTTCGATTGGCCAGGATGACGCGAGGACGAGCACAAGGGGCTGTGAGTCCAGCACGGGAGGCGCGCCTGCGAGCCGGTTATCGGGCGCGGTCGGGGCGGTTGGTGCCCGAGCTGCAACGGTTACGTGCAGCGACTCGGACGTCGGACGGATCGACGTGACCGATTTGAGGGGGACGCCTCAAGGCCTATAGCTAGCCGGTTCACGGCGGGGCCGAGCGCGGCCAATGAGCCAGGTCGTGCCAAGCACCGTGAGCCCATTCATTCGGACGCACCCCGCGGGCGCTGATAGTCGCGCGGAACTTAAATCAGGAGCTTAGCGAATCATGAACCGCATCAAACCTCTTGTGCTCGCGTTTGCCGCGCTGGGCCTGCTGCTAACGGGCGCGGGCTCCGCGCTGGCGCATGACGTTGAGGAGGGGCCTTACGAGATCAACGGCACTGGAATGGATGTTGCCGTTAGCTTCCAGCACCGGGACGCACAACCGTATAAGGGTTCGATCAACGTTGACGTCACGAACACCGGCACAGTCGCGTGGGACGATTTCCATTTTGAGATTTTCGCGGTGCCTGGCTCCCCTATCGGCGCAGGCGATGTCTTGTTTAAGGACACAGCGGCCGGGGGAGAGGATCCCACGAGCAGCCAAGCTGGCCTGACCTGGACCATTAACACCAATGACGCCGGCTTCTCCATCATCGATCTCTTCTTCACCGAGGTTGTGGGGCCAAACGACACTGCCTGGTTCAAGGTTTACACCGACAACACCACTGCCAGCTATTCCGTTTTCGGGACCCTTGTCTACCCGACGCCCGTCCCGCTTCCCGGCGCGGCCTGGCTGTTCGGCTCCGCGCTGCTCGGCCTGCTAGGCATGACAAGGAAGGTCGTTCGCTAGCCCGGCTTCCTGATAACTGCCGGAGAATGGGGGTCTACCCCTGAGTTATCCCCACAAGATCGGCCTCGACGGTGGGCGGGCACGAGCTCGGAGGGCCGGCGTTCAGCCGGCCTCCCGCGGTGGGGGCTCGCTCGATGCCCCCGGCGCGCGATCTGTGGCGCTGAAGCCAGGACAATCCTCCCTGTGACGCGGGAAATGGGGCTGGGCTCCATTTCCTGTGCCACGAAGAGGCAACGCGAAGAACCGGCTGACGGGAACCTTCGCGCAGCTGCGGAGCAGATGCCCGGCGGTGCTGCCGGCTCTGCGCCCTAGGCTCGGCGGCCGAACGGCCAGAACAGGCCGGCACAGGCCGGCATCGAGCCGAACAAGGGAACGGACGCACGGAGTGGTACGGCAGCCGCAGCGCCGAGAGAGACGAAGTACCGCGCGCCCGGCACGCTGTTCCCCGCCTTACCCGCGGCAGTTGGCGTGGGTCCCGATCACGCCCAGCCGAACCCCGAATCCCTCCGATTCCGACGACTCGCCGCTGCCGCGAAACGGCTCGCCCGCCCCCCGACTGCGATTTCCTGAGCCAGCGTGCCAGCAGACAGCAGTCGGTCCCTGGATCCCCGGCAGTCTCTGTTCGCTTGCCGCCTCTGGAACACCGGCAAGCCGCCACGCAGGACCTGAATCCTCACCCCTTTGGTCATGCGGTCCCGAGTCGAGAGTCGGGCACCAGCTCCGAGACAGCGGCTTCCAAGAGGCCTCGCTGCTGAATCGCAAAGGTGCCTCCCCTCGGTGCCGACCGATTATCCGCCGGAGATGTGCCATCCACGACCAAGAATGGTCGAAGGATTGGAAGCAATTGAATTTCGCGGAGGGTTCCGGGGCCGTCTCAGCTCCGGTCGCTTAAGCGGCTGGAGAGGGCTAACGATCATGGGGCGAGGCGAGTCACCCCGGATGATGAAAGGTCGCCTCGCCCTTGATCGTTCCCTCACCCCAACCCTCTCCCAGAGGGAGAGGGAGCGAACGTGCTGCGCGGATTTCATTGTAAGCTCATGCCCGAGACGGAAAGGGCGTTGAGAACGATGCTCCGCTCAGTGGCGCTCGTGCAGGCATTGTCCATGATCGGCCAGTACCTCGATGACGCGGCAGTCGCAGATGCGATCCTGGGCGCGGTCCTCGATCATGCGCTGTACCTCGTCGCGTAGCGCCTCCAACCGGCTGATCTTGGCCTCGATGTCGGCCAGGTGGGCCCGTGCGAGGCTGTCCGCCTCGTGGCAGGAGCGATTCGGCTGCTCGCTCATCTCGAGCAGCTGGCGGATCGCCGGCACGTCGAATCCGAGTGTAATCTGTTTGCCGTACGCAAGCCTGAGGGTGTGGAGATCCGTAGATGCACGCATTCGACAGTCCTGGCGAGCGGACTCACCAGACGCGGTTTCGTGTCGGGGGCATGGACTGCGGCGCGTGCGCCGCGAAGATCGAAACCGCCCTGCGCCGCATGCCGGGGATCGACGAGGTCGAGGTGTCGCTGAGCTCCGGTGCCGTGACCGTGCGCCATGACGGCCGGGCGGCGGCGAGCGAGTTGCAGCGTGTCGTGACACGCTTGGGCTTCACAGCGCTCGACGATGCGGTCAACGTCGGAACGCTCGCCGGGCCGGGCCCCCGAGTGGGCAGTCTGTCCTGGCGCGGCGATTCGCGATCCGCGTCGCGACCTGGCCGCTGCGCTCCCGGCGCGGGCGGTGGGTGCTGCGCGACCAGCGCCTGTGCCGAGGGCGCGGCAGCAGCGCCCTTGCCCAGTGCCAGTCAACCCCGCTCTCGCGACGCCGCGTGCGCCTGGTGGGCGACCCGCGCCGGTGTGACCATGCTCCTCACGGGCGCGGCCATCGTCCTGGCCTATGGCGTCGGACTCCTGGCGCCGCAGCTCGAGCGCCTCGCCTTGGTCGCGGCCGTCGCGCTAGGACTTGTCCCGATCGGCCGGCGCGCGCTGGTCAATGCGCGCTACGGCACCCCCTTCTCGATCGAGATGCTGATGACGATCGCGGCGGTTGCGGCCGTCGCGATAGGCGCCGAGGCCGAGGCCGCTGCGGTGCTGCTGTTGTTCTTGATCGGGGAGCTCCTCGAGCGCGCGGCGGCCAACCGGGCGCGGGCGGGGATTCACTCGCTCACCGCGCTGATGCCGAAGACGGCCCGCCGTGAGAGCGGAGACGGTCGCTCGGAGGAGATCCTGGCGGAGCGCCTCGCCATCGGCGATACCATCCAGGTGCGCCCGGGGGACCGCATTCCGGCCGACGGCATCGTGCTCTCGGGTCGGGGCGGGGTCGATGAGTCGCCGCTGACTGGCGAGAGTGTGCCGCGTCCCAAGGGCCCGGACGACAGCGTCCACGCCGGGACGATCAATTGCGAGAGCCTGCTCCGCGTGCGGGTCACGGCCGACGCCAGCGACAACACCATCGCCCGGATCGTGCGCATGGTCGAGGAGGCGCAGGAGAAGAAGGCCCCCACTGCGCGCTTTATCGAGCGCTTTGCGCGTTATTACACCCCGCTCGTCGTGCTCGTGGCCACCCTGGTCGCGATCGCGCCGCCGCTCTTCGCCGGTGCCGCATGGGTCGACTGGATCTATCGCGGTGCTGCGCTGTTGCTGATCGGTTGCCCCTGTGCGTTGGTCATCTCAACGCCGGCGGCCATTGCCGCCGGCCTCACGGCGGGGGCCCGCGAAGGGCTTCTGATAAAGGGTGGGGCGGTGCTCGAGGAGCTCGGCCGCATCACGCTGGTCGCCTTCGACAAGACCGGCACGCTGACGCTGGGCCGGCCGCGGGTGACCGATGTGCTGGCCGTCGGTGCGGCCGACCGTGCCGCCGTGCTGGCCGATGCGGCGGCGCTGAGCGCCGGCTCGAGCCACCCGGTGGCGCGAGCGATCCTCGCTGAGGCCAGCGCCTCGGGGGTCGCGCCCTCCCGAGTCGACGACCTGGTCGCCTTGCCGGGCAAGGGTGTTGCCGCGCTGCACGCCGGTGGTAGGTCCCTCTTCCTCGGCTCCCTGGCCGCGGCGGCCGAGCGGGCCGTGCCCTGGTCATTGGCGGCGGCCGAGCCCTTGGTGGCCGAGGGGAAGACGATCTCGGTGCTGGTGCGCGATCGCGAGCCCCTGGGCCTGATTGCGCTGCGCGACGAGATTCGTCCCGACGCGCAGGCCGGCATCGCTGGGCTGCGCCGTCTCGGCATCGAGGCGCTGATGCTGACCGGTGACAGCCGTGCCGTCGCCGAGCGGGTGGGCGAGCACGTCGGGATCCCAGCGCATGCCGAGCTCCTGCCGGAGGACAAGCTGCAGCTTGTGAAGGCGCATCAGGCGCGGGGACGCCGAGTGGCCAAGGTCGGGGATGGCATCAACGATGCCCCGGCGCTCGCGGCGGCCGATGTCGGAGTGGCCATGGGCGGTGGCACCGAGGTGGCGCTCGAGACGGCCGATGCGGCCAGCCTGCACGGGCGGGTCGCGGACGTTGCCGCGATGGTCGCGCTCTCGCGGCGCACGCTCGGCGTCGTGCGCCAGAACCTGGCCCTGGCCCTGGGGCTGAAGCTGGTGCTGCTCTTCACGACCATCGGCGGCGCCACCGGCCTTTGGGCAGCGGTGCTCGCTGACACGGGTGCCACCGTGCTCGTGACGGCCAATGCGCTGCGACTGCTAGGGGGGTTACGATGAGATCCGCTCGACATCATCCGGAGGCAGACACGTGAGACGACGCACCCCAACCTTTGGCAAGCACGCTTTCCTGGCCGGAGTGGCCCTCGCGTTGGCCGCCAGCGCCACGCTCGCGCCAGCCCAGGCCGCTGCAGACGATGGTCCCGCAGGGGTCGAGGACCTCCTCGATGGCTGGCCGCGATTCGGCAGCGTCAACACCGGCAACGCGATCTTCATCCATCCCGACGGGACCGCCCTCAATCATTGGCATGCGGCGCGCATCTTCTGGGAGGGCCCCGACGGCTCGTTGCACTACGACATGCTCCCGGAGATCGTCGTCTACCGCGGGCACATGTCCGATCAGCTGACCGGCACGTCGAACGGCGGCGCGACGACCCATGCCTTCGGCGTCAAGGTGCAGGGGCCGGACTCGTACGGCCGTGACCGCGGGCGGGAGATCCTTGCCTTGTCCGGCTATCCCGGGAGCTTTCTCCGCGAGGCCGGCTGCTACGGTCATCCGATCGGCATCATCAACGACGGTGATATTGCCGGCGAGCCCGGCACTGGGGCCTTTCTCGCCGAAACCAATACCCGCGGCGAGCCGAACGAGCAGACCCGGCAGCTCTTGGAGGGGCGTCCCGGCTTTGAGGCCGGCAAGGATTGCGATCCGCGCACTGCGCGAATCGAGCACGATGGGGATCGGCTTCCCGATGTGATCCTCGGCGGTGGTGAGCGCTTCTTCTTGCCGAAGGGCACGCCGCTGTGCCGAGACCTGACGCCGATTCCCCCAGCCGGCAATCTGCCCCTAGAATGCGCTGCCCATACCGATGCCGTCACCGGCTCGGGCCCGGACCGAGACGATGGCCGCAACCTGCTCAAGCTGGCCGAGTCGCTCGGCTACGTCGTCATGCGCACGCGCGCGGAGCTCGAGGCGGTCAAGGCCGTGGTCGAGCGCGACCCCGATTACGCACCCCGCCTCCTGGGTCTGTTCGGTGCCGACGATATCTTCAACGACAGCCGCGAAGAAGACCTCATTCGTGCTGGTCTCCTCCGGGACGCAGCGGATCCGCTGCCGCAGGAGGGCGAGGAGCGCGGCGCCGACAAGATCGGCCGTCTCGTCCTCTGGGGCCAGAAGCTCAACCAGTACGGGCCGAACGATCCCAACTACAGCTTCAATCCCCCGACGCCGGCGGAGATGACGGAGCTGGGCCTCGAGGTCCTCAAGCGCCGGGCGGATCGCGCGCGCAAGCCCTTCGCTGTGGTCACCGAGGTCGAGAGCACCGACAACATGCCGAACAGCAACAATGCGATGGGCACCCTACGGGCCCTTAAGCGTGCCGACGACCTGATCGGCGTTGCTCGTCGGTTTGTCGCGAGTAAGGACCCCAGGACCTTGATCATCACCGCCGCGGACAGCGATGGCTCGGGGATTCAGCTGTTAGGCCTCACCCCTACCGACCCCCTGCCTGATGCCCCGACGATCCACGTCAACTCGTTCTTCAACGCCGACGGCGAGGTTGAGGAATTTCGAGTCGCCACCGATGGGATCGAAGGCGCCAACACGCGGGCCTTCGTCGCCGAGCCGGATAGGCAATTGCCCCACCGGCCGTTTCCGAGCCCGGCCACCGACGTCGAGCCGGTTCCGGCCGTGCCGCTGGTGTTTTCGATCGCCTGGCCCGGCTTCAGCGATTTCGCCGGCGGCATTCTGACCCGCGCGGAGGGTCTGAACGCGGAGCTGGTGAACGAGCCCTCGGGTCTGCGGGCCGGCGAGCCGCCGTTCAGCGAGCGGTTCGACAACACGGACGTCTACCGGGTGATCTATGCGACCCTGTTCGGCAGGCGTCTGCCAGTCAGCGTGGGTGTGCCAAGCGAGACCCGCTGACCGGTGTCGATGGCGGGGCGCGCTCCCGTCATCGAGCAAGCTCGTGCAATGATGCGATTTACTAGGCTATGAAATTCGCGAAGCACGCTCGCTCCCACGCCCCCTGGGAGAGGAGGGTTGGGGTGTGGGAATGGACAGGGGCGAGGCGAGCCGCCCCAGATGACGGCATGCCACCTCGCCCCTGATCGTTCCCGCGCGCTCAATAGGGCGACATCCAGATCACCTCAGGACGCGCCGTCCAGGCGCCCGCTGATAGGCATATTCAAGGGAGATCATGCCCCGTCCAGCGCTGAAGACCCGCATCTTCGCGTAGCGGTTCTGATCGGTCTTGATGACGTAGACATTGTCAGTCATCTCCAGAAGCCCGCCGGCCTTGTCACCGTGCCAGTTGTCGTCAACCGGGTAGGCGGAGATGAGCTCGACGGCGTGCTGCGCCATCCAGTCGACGAAGAGATCCGACGTGCTGTCGAGGGTTAGGCCATCCAGCTCGGTTGCCGTGAGCGTTGGAAGCTCGCCGAAGGGTGGATAGGGTAGATTGAAAAGCTCCTGATTCTCGAACGCCAGCAGCGCCTTCTGGTTGAACTGATAGTGGACGTTGGGCTGAACCTGGGGCCAGCCGATGATGTAAGGCATGGCCTGGGTCAGGGAGCCAGGGGCCACCATGTGCACGGTGACGGCCGCGGTGCCGAGATTGGGATCGGCCAGGTAGCCGCCCACGGCCTCTCCTACCGCACCCAGCGGGGCCGCCTGGGCCGCGGCAATCGATGTCTTGGCGAGGACGTCGTCCAGGATCTCCTCTCCCATGTGCTCCCAGCTCGCCTCGCAGCTCGCGAGGTCGGCGCCGTGGATGCCCAAGACCAGGCCGGTGGCGGTCGGATCGGCGCCCGAAACGAGCTCCGTGGTCCTCTCGACGTTGATCTGCCGCATCAAGGGGTGGGCCTCTAACGCACTCCCGAGGAAGACCTCGAGGCCAGCGAGGTCCGGGCGGCCCTCGTCGGTCGCGGCGAGCTCCCAGCGACCGGTGAGATCACCCTCATCGACCACCTGCCAGGTCCCGCCGACCCGTTCCTCCTTCACCCAGGAGCCCGTGTAGCCTCCTGCCATTGCGCCAGCGAACGTCGTGGCGCCGGGGGCCTCGTCCAGCGTCAGCTCCAGATACTTGTTGCCGTCCTCCGAGTAGCCCCAGAGCTCGCCGGCGAGCTGCAGGGCGCCAGCGGTGTCGACCGTGCCCCAGAATGCCCCCTCGAGGTCTGGGACGTCCGTATCGAGACCGCTAATCCCGAATTCGCCGCTCAGGTCCGCGCCCTTGTGGCCGAGAAAGCCCTCGAACTGCAGGGCGAGGTCGTTCCCGTCGATCGTCAGCTCGCCACGCCACTCGGACGTGAGGGCCTCGACCGGCTGGCCCATCAGCCAGCGGATCTCCTCGATGTGGCCGCTGCAATTGTTGATCATCAGGGGGATCACGCCGACCCAGGCGACATTCTGGTCGCGCAGGCGGGCGAGCGCCTCCCCGATGCCCTTCCCCGTCAGCCCGAGCTCTTGGTTGCGCCCGTCCTCTTCCAGCATCTCATCCTCGAGGAAGGCTAGCTCCATCGGCCATGCGGCGTATTCGGGATAGAGGTCCCGGATGCGCTTTACCGCCTTGTCCACGGCCAGGTTCCACTCGGGCGCGGGCTCGCCGTGGGCAATGATGAGGATCCCGGGGCTCGGCGGACCCTTGTGGAGCGGCACGCGCGCGACGTTGACGACCTCCTCCCAGGCAACCGGCCCCAGATTGGCCCCGGCGACACCGCTGAGATGATTCAGCCGGATGTAGGGCCAGCCGTCGCGCAGGTGCTTGAGGCAGACATCCCAGCCCGGCTCCTCGGGCAGGGTGTTTTCGGGGACGATCTGACCGACGCCGGAGTCGAGATCGATGAATACGTCCAGGTGCTCATGCGCGGCCCGCTCTCTGAGGCGACCGTGAAAGGGATTCTCGATAAGGGCTCGGGGATGCAGAGGATCCTCCGACATGAACGGACGGGCCCCGCGGCGCAAGACCCGGTCCTGGGCCGTCGCGATGCCGAAACGGTTGGGGATGAGCTCGTGGCCCGCGAGGCCGACCGTCCCGCCGGTCTCGGAGTCGGGTATCGTGATCACCAAATCCTGCGACGGGGCATCCGGTCCGAGGTAGGAGGCGATGTCGCCGGACAGCTCTCCGTTGATGATGGCGCGGGTCACGAGAGCAGTCATCATCCCGGTCTTGGCCTCGGCGACCGCGGCTGGGTCGAGACTTCCAGCTGCAACCTCCCGCACGCTGCGGCGAAGCCGCTCAGCGGCCAGCCCGACGCGAACAGGCCGCGTCTCGCCGCTGAGGAGCGCCGCCGTGGAGAGCGCGTCTACCAACGCCTTTGGCTGCCACCGACTCAACAGACCGTGCTCGAACACCCCGCTGTCTTGGAGCCTGATCTCGATGGTTGCGGTTCTCCAGCCGACCGGGAGACCGTCGAAGTGGATCCGGTAGGTCTCGTCGGCGGAGCCGTTCAGAACGGTGCCGTCGTCTACGACGGCTCGTGACTCGAGATCTCTATGATCTCTGCCTGCCTGCTCGAGCAGCGCGATGGTTTCGTCGCTCAGCATCGCGACGGCGGTAAGTCTGGCGTGAGGCGGCATCCATTCCCGCGTCACGTCGGCACCTCGCGACGGGGCCGTCCAGGCCACCGCGGCCGACAATACGAACATCAAGGTCGTGATAAGTGTTCTCTTCACAACGAGTTCCCTCACTGGTTGGGTGTCAGGCACGCATCAGCTGGAGGGCGCGTGATCTGGCCGCCTCACTGCGGGGGCGGTCAGCAAGCGTTCCGTACATCTGATGGCGGGCCTGACCGGCTTGCCTAGCTCCGTGGGCGCTGTCTGGGTGATGAGAACAACCTGGATGGCGTGGCCACTAGGCCTTTGGCGAGATCAGGCTTGGTCGGCACCAAGACGCCGCCAAACCCGGCTGCGGAGGGATTATATGCGAGTAGGATGCGATAACATACGCATGCGATTCTCGTTATTGATGTGGATCAAGAAGCCCGGCTGCCGGCAGTCCCTGCCGGGCCTGCGGCGCTCATTGGGCCACGCTGCCTATCCTGCAGGCGATGCCTGGACACTCTTGCAAACGCGAATCGATATTACTAATATAAAATCCCACATTGACTGTCGATGATAAGGGTGAGGTCGATGATTGAGCTGCGCCATCAAATCCCTGGACGCATGCGCTGGCACGTGCCCGGCTTGCGACGCGATGCGCATCTTGCCGCGCATGCCGCGACAACGCTGAAGGCAAAGCCCGGCGTGCGCCAGGTGCGGGTGAACCCCGCCTGCGCTAGCCTGGTGATCGATTTCGATCCCTCGGCGATGACAGGCGCACAGGTCGAGCGGCAACTGCGATGTCTCCTGAGTCAGGAGGATGCTGCGTCACCGTCCACACGTCCTGACAACCCGGCTCCAACCCGACATTCCGAGCTGGCCCCAGCGCCGAGCGCTGGGCGCAAGAAGTTGGCTCGCCCGGGCCATCGCTGGGGCCTGCTAGAGATGCTCGGTGTGCGGCCGGCGGTTCAGCCGCCGGACGAGCCCTCACTCCTGTGTCGGGTCAACCTGCGCGTGACTCGCTGGATGCTACGGACTTCATTCCGAGCCTGGTGGCACGAGCAGGTGCCCAACACGGGCTCCGACGGGCGCGATGTCCCGGCCCCAGTCCCGAGCCTGAGTCTGGTCTGGGCCTATCAGCTGTCACAGCCATTACTGAACAGCCCGCCGAGCACCAACCCGCCGGCTCGTACATTGAGCCAGGCCTTGTCGAGCTTGTGGCGACGCAGCGATAACGACGCCCCACGATTGCTCGATGTCTAGGTCCTTGCTCAAGAAATCCGATGCAGAGAGAACAAATCAAGCAGGCTGGGCTCAAGGTTACACAGCCACGGGTCAGGATCCTGAAGCTTCTGGAGCGCAGCGAGCGGCGTCACCTGACTGCCGAGGATGTTTACAACGAGCTGGCCGCCCGGCATGAGGAGCTCGGCCTGGCCACTGTCTATCGCGTCCTGACCCAGTTCGAAAGCGCGGGCCTGGTGCGCCGACAGCATTTCGATGCCGGGCAGTCGGTCTTCGAGATCGACCGCGGCGACCATCACGACCACCTGGTCTGTGTGAAGTGCGGCAAGGTGCAGGAGTTCTTCGACGACACGATCGAACGCCGCCAGAGTACCGTGGCGTCCGAGCGCGGCTACACGCCAACCGATCATTCCCTGGTCATCCACGGCCTTTGCTCCGATTGTGTTGAGGGCTTGCCGGAGCCCCCGGGATAACGGCGAGGGCCGGTGGCAAGGGCCCAGGCTGTGCTGCCGAGGAAACGACTCAAGACCTGCTCGAGCACAACCAAGGCTCGCGCCAGCAGCGGCCTGAGCTCAAGCAGCGCGCGCATACCTCCAGGCAGAGTCGATGCGTGGCGCATAGCGGCGCACGGCCGAGTGCGGTTTCGACGGCTTGGACGGACGGCGCCTCAACGGGGCCTTGGCTGGCCGCCACGGGTCAAGGCTCGGCGAGACGCAATGTACGTGCTTCTGTTGACACGTAAAGATAACGATTAGCGAGGACACTATCAGGTTGTGGTATCTTTGCACAGTGTCGATTGGATTCTCCGCACAGAAGGTCGGGAGGTAGGCTAGATGAGCGAGAAGTCGTATCAGGGATCTGAAGGCGGTGGCCCAAGAGGGGGCTCGGCTGAGCAGGCTGGTCCGGGAATGGCCTCGGTCGAATCTCGTCCGGGGGCCGGGCCAGCAGTCCAGCAGCAAGCCGGGCCAGATCGGGCAGGGCCGGCCGTGGGGCCGACGCCGCCTCAGCCAGGCGCCGGCGAGCAGCCCGGTGGACCACCGGGGATGTCCGGCCACCAGGCAGGGGGCCAGCCGCCGCCTTGGTACGCCGGCTATGGCGGTCCGGCGGGCGATCCCAGAGGGGCTTGGCAACAAGGAGGTGCCCAAGGGATGGGCGGGCCTTACGGTCATCCGCAAACGGCGGAGCCCTATGGGCCGGCTTACAGCCACGATTATTGGTCGGCGCATCCTGCGTCGATGGGGTACCCTGGCGGCGCGCCATGGGGTGCTTCGCCCGGGTACTACGGCAGTCCGTACCCCTATCCCTACTCGGCCTACCCGCATGGACCGCAGGGGCCTGGGCAGGCCGGCGCGCACGCCCGTCATGGCGCCGGTATGGCGGACCTGATGGAGGAGATCGCGAAGGGCGGAAACGGCCTATCCAGTCTCTCCAAGATGCTAAGTCTCGACGACTCGGAGTTCTGGAAGGGGGCTCTGGTGGGAGCCGCGGCGGTCCTGTTACTGACGAACGAGTCAGTGCAGGAGGTGCTCTTCAAGACGGGTGCCCGAGCGAAGCAGGCCGTAAAGGCCGGCATCGACAAGGCCAAGGGGACCAGCAGCGAGGCGCCGACCGATGAGTGACCGATACGAATACCCAGTGCCCCATCAAGCCCTGGTGGCCTATCCCGCCGTGCCGCCGGCGCCCGGCTATGCGGTGGCCGACAATTCTTGCAGCACGTTGGTGCGCCTGGCCACCGTCGGTGCCATCGTCGGTGGCTCGGCTGCCGCCGCCTCGAACCTGGCGCGGATGCAGCGCGCTGAGATCACCGTGAATCAAGTGCTGGCCGACACGACCAAGACGGCTGTTTCGAGCGCACTCGCGACCGCGGTGGCCGGCGCTGTCGCCGGCGCCGTAGCCGAGCAGGGACTGGTGCGGCTCGGGGTGATGTTTGCCACCGGTGCGGCCGTACTCTATGCGCTCGAGCGGCGCTCGGTGCGCAAGGAGGACGAGACGGGTGTCTGATCACCGCCAACGCCAGCGTCACGGCGCAACCAAGAATCTCGCCGAGGGCATCGGCGGGGCGATCGTCGGGAGCGCCCTGGTCCTGCTTCTGCGGCAGCTGCTGCGGTCACGTGGGCAGAAGAGCGAGCCGAAGTCTGGACACCATGATGAGCCCTTGTCGAGCCCCCCGGCCGAGCAAGGACCCGCATGAAGGGCGGTTCCGGCATTGCCGTCGCGGCAGTCGGCCCGAACAGGCGCTGGCGCGCCGAGGAGGTCGCCCGGCGTATCGGCTTACCATCTGACGCAACGCTACCAGGAGAGAACCTTGAGCAGTCATTACTTGCCGCACCCCTATTCTGGCTCCACGCCGTTTGATCCGAGGCCGATGGGCCAAGCTGGGTATGCCCCGGGTCACCCGAGTTACGGCTACCCCCAGCCGGGTGCGGGGTGGTATGGGGCGTCGCAGCCAGGACAGTATCCCGGCTATCATCAGTCGCAATGGGCCTACCCCGCACGCGGGTCGGCCCCGTTCTTCAATTTTGCCAACGATCGCTTCGTCAAAGGGCTCTTGATCGGCGCCGCCGCGACCTACTTGGTGACCAATGAGAGCGTCCAGCGTGCGCTGATCAAAGGGGTCGTGAAGACCTGGTCGATGCTGCAGGGCGGTGTCGAGGAGATCAGGGAGCGCTTCCACGACGCGGAAGCCGAGCTGCACCATGATTCCGGGCGCCGTGGTGCACCGAAGGATGACTAGCCCGGGATAGACCGCCGGGCGGTGCGACGCCCAGCGGGGCGTCGGCGCGCCAAAGACGATCCTCTCTCCCGCGGTGCTCGGTCCTCTCTGGCGATGACTGAGCGCCCGCTGTCTAAATCCTGCGCGGAACGAGTCTCTTGTCGGTTCCCGGCTACCAGATTTTGCACGAGCTTCCCGGCCGCCTGCGGTTGCGGGTCCCAGCTCTTGGGCAACCCGGCTTCGCCGCATCGTCCGTTGAGGCTTGGTTCGATCACATCGCGGGTGTGGAAGGCGTGCGCGTCAACGGGCCAGCGCGCAGCCTGGTCGTCGACTACAGACCCGATCGGGTCTCGCGCGCCGAGCTCCTGCGCCGGCTCGAGGCCTACAAGCCGCCCGTAACGTCTGGCGCTGCGGCCCTCGACATCACGGATGCCGAGGTCACACCCTTGGCGCGCGCGATCCTGACGCTGGTGATCTTGCCGTTCCTGCCGCGGCCGGCTCAGCATGTGGCGACGCTGATCAACATCGGCGGCACACTCCTCAAAGGGCTGGATACCCTGATCCATCGCGGCATCAAGGTCGAGGTCCTCGATGCCGTGGCCGTGGGGCTATCGGCGGGCCGTGGCAAGCTCTACACCGCCAATGTCACGGATTTGCTGCTCACCACGGGGACCTATCTGGAGCAGCGTACCGAGCGGCAGTCCGATCGCCTTTTGCGCCGCCTGCTGCGTCCCGAGCCGGTATCGGCCTGGGTCGAGCGCGATGGCGAGCTGGTGCAGGTGGCCGGCGACGCGGTCTGCGAAGGCGAGGTCGTGGTCGTCGGCGCCGGCGAGACGGTTCCGGTCGACGGGCGTGTCGTCGACGGCGTGGCGCTCGTCAACCAGGCCGCCGTCACGGGTGAGGATGTCCCCGTGGCCAAAGAGGCCCCGCGCCGCGTGATCTCAGGCTCGGTCCTCGTCGAGGGACGGCTGCGGATCGAGGCGATTCAAGTCGGCGAGGAGACGACAACGGCGCGCGTGGCGCGCTTCATCCAAGAATCGCTGGCCAAGCAGTCAGCAACCCAGCGAACGGCCGACGAGCTGGCCGAGAAGCGCGTCTATGTCACGCTCGGCACGGGGGCATTGGTCTACGGCCTCACGCGGGATCTAACGCGCCTGCAGTCGGTCTTTCTCGTCGATTACTCGTGCGCATTGAAGCTTGGCACCCCCGTTGCATTTAAGGCGGGGCTGTATCAGGCCGCGCGCCACGGCATCCTGATCAAGGGTGGCGAGGCAATGGAGCACCTGGCAGGGGTCGATACGCTGATCTTCGACAAGACTGGCACCCTGACCCACAGCGAGCTGGCTGTCAGCGATGTGGTGCTGCTCGACGGGCAAGGCACCGAGTCGGAGGCAGATCTGCTGGCCTTGGTCGCCTCCGTCGAAGAGCACGCCAGCCACCCGGTGGCGCGCGCCGTGGTCGAGGCGGCCAAGGAGCGGGATCTCCAGCACATCTCCCACGGCGAGGTCGATTACCTCGTGGCCCATGGCCTCTCGGCCGAGATCCGGGCTGGGCGCATCGTCATCGGCAGCCGTCACTACCTCGAAGAGCATGCCGGCGTTCGGTTCGCCCGCTATGAGGGCGAGATCCGGCGGCTAGAGGAGGCCGGCAAGACACTTCTCTTCGTGGGCGACGAGCGCGGCCCGCTGGGGTTGATTGCATTGCGCGATACGCTCCGCGAGGAGGCGCCGGACACGCTGACTCGGCTGCGGTCGCTCGGCATCGAACGATTGATCATGATCTCTGGGGATCGCCGCGAGAAGGCCGAGGCGCTGGGCGCCGAGCTCGGTTTCGATCGGGTCTTCGCCGAGATCGAGCCCGAGGGCAAGGCCGAGCTGATCCGGCGCTATCAGCAGGAAGGTCGCCGGGTGGGATTCGTTGGCGACGGCATCAACGATGGCCCCGCGCTAGTCGTCGCCGACGTCGGGATCGCGATGCCGCGTGGTGCCGATATCGCTCGCGCAACGGCCGATATCGTCCTGATGGATGATCGGCTCGGCGGGGTCGCCGACGCCCGCGAGGTCGCCGCCGGCACGATGGGCTTGATCCGCAACAACTTCAACCTGGCGGTCGGCGTCAACAGCGGGATCTTGGTTGGAGCCGTGCTCGGCTGGTTGTCGCCGGTCGCCAGTGCGCTGTTGCATAACGGCACGACGATCGGGATCCTACTCAATGCGCTGCGGGGCGTGCGCATCGGCGACGGCGCGGCCGCACCGACCGATGGCTTGTCCGAGAACTGACGCGCCGCTTCGCTCTCCCGTTCAACCTTGCTGGGAGTGAGGGGGCTGGCAGTGAGCGGCACGGCGGGGTCGGTGCGCGCTGGTCGCGCGCGGCCCGCACCGCGCGGTTTGCTCAAGCGCCCGCGGCTGTCTCCTTCTGACCGTAGCGATGACGGTACTGATGGCCGCAGCGATGCCGAGCGAGGTCGCGGATCGGGGCACCAAAGAAGGCCAGCACCGTCAGATCCTCAGTCACGTCGAAGAAGGCGTGGTTGCACGCGGCGCGCACGTACATCAAGGTACCCTTGCCAACCTGGTGCTCAGTCTCGCCGATACGCAGTTGCGCCTGGCCCTCCAGGACCAGATAGAGCTCGTCCTCCTCATGTGCGCTGGCCATGTCCTTCGAGCCGGCAGGGAGGTGGTAGATCGAGCAGGACAGCGACGGCGTGCGGAGGAACTCTCGAAAAGAGAGAGTATTGGGCTCCACATCGCCGACAAGCTCATCCAGTTGGAAGACGAGCCAATCTGATTCACTCATCATTCGAGCGCCCCCTGCGCGATACGCATTGATGCCCAGACCGTCTTGGACGACCATTGCCCGCAACGATAGCAGGGACGAACAAGCGACGCAACTGAGAAACAATCGCAGACTTTGTGTAGGGCAGGGCGCCTACGCTGGCCTCCGGCAACGGCAGGGCGGCACCCGCAGGTGCCGGTGGCCTCACAACCGGATGCTATGAGCTGGCGCGCGTCTTAGAACTGCGCGGTGAGGCGCAAGCCGAAGATCCAGCCGTCCGGGTTATCCTGCTCAGGGTCGATGTCGATGAGATCGTCGTCCATGTATTGGATGTCGGCCGTGATCGCCACGTGCTCATTGAGCACGGCGCGATAGTAGGCCTCGAAGACCTGCGTCTCGTCGACGTCCCCGTTCCCGCCTTCGAGATAAGCATAGCCGATGCCGATATTGTCCTCTTCGCGACGCCAGCCGTTGCCGCTGAAGTTGAGGCCACCCGAATAGAGTGCCTTGTAGTCGACGGCCGCGTCATCTTCCTGCCAGGTGAAACGGAGAAAGCCGCCCACGACATCACCGAACGCCTGGTCGAAGGATAAGCCATAGCTGAGCAGTCCCTCTTCCTCCTCCCCTGTGGGATCGAGGAAGTCCGAGGACGTCCCGGATATCGTCAGGCGGTAGTTGCCGGGCCCCATGCTGGTCTCCGGATGGTACCCGACCTCGGCGCCCCAGAAGTTGTAGTTGTTCCCATCGTCGTTCTCACCGATGTTCATGCCTAGGCCAATCAACGTCCACTCCCCGTACTCCCATTCCAGCGCCGCGCCGGCGTCGTATGAGGGCAGATTGTAGTTACCCGCGTTCACGAACGCCTCGTTCATGAACTGGGTGTACTCGTCGTTGGCATACTCGTTGCCGTCGATGTAGGCGGTCGAATCGATAATGCCGATCGTTCCACCCAGCGCGCTGCCGTTGCCAAAACTATGTGTGTACTTGTACCAGGCCGTGAGTAGGTAATCGCGGCCACGCCCGTTGATGTCTTCGACATCATCCTCGAGATCAGCGGCCCAAGGGGCGAGCCTCCAGGGCGAGACGTCATTGAGCGCGTTGTCGACAGCCCAGCCGAGCAGGACGAAGAATTCGTTGGAATCGTTCGGGTGGTAGCTGATCTCCAGCTGGAAGGGCATCCCTCCGCGGCACTCGTCGCTGAACTTGTCAAGGCTCGTGTCGAGCTCCTGCGGGTTGCTCCCCTCGATGACCTCTCCATAACTCGCCGATGGCAGCAAGGCCGACATGTTCTGGCATTGGCCCGTGGGGGCCAGGATGCCGCCGATGGATAACTGGTCGTTGACATCGAAGGCCACAGCCGGGAGGGCCGCGGTGACGGCTGTGGCGAGCACGGCCAGTCTCGTGGCAGGACGGTATGGTTGGGGACGCACTGGCTGAATTCTCCTATTGATATCGTTCCCTTACCCCCACCATTCTCCCAAATGGCGAGGGCGCGAACGTGCTTTGCGAATTTCATCCTGGGCTCATCTGTGCTCTCTGGAATGGAAAGCTGCCGCCCGGGCTTCGCGCGCAGGGCTAAGAGCGTTTGCGCGAATAGGTCGTATTTATATTACATTTAGCTTTTGTTGTAAAGGCGGCTCCCTGTACCATCTTGGGCACATAGCGTAGGAAGCCGTGCACAAGACGTGTGGTGCGTTTGGTGCTTAGGCGACAGCCAAACCCTCGCTGGCCGGATAGGGGGCGCAGACTATCCGGGCCGCATGACGGCCGGGCGGACAAAGCCATCGACCCTGCGTTGGTGCGCCATCGACACGACGCGGCACACTGTGGCCGGCCAGAGGCGGGAGCGGTCCAGGGGGAAGGAGCAGGACGAAGATCAGATTCGGCTTCAGGCCACTGGAGCGGCCAGACCACGGGGACGGCTCAATGAAGCCGCGAGCGCCTGGGGGCTGCAACGAGGCGAGCACTGCTTCGCAGCGCGTCGCCCGCCCGCGCCTGGCCAGTGAGGCCAGCGCGTGGGCAGGTCGGCGGCAGGTCAGGCCGGTTGCTCGAAGTGTCGTGACCATTGGCCGATCATGGCCCGGATGTGTGCTCCGTGTCTTTCGAGCAACGAGCCGGAGACGATGGTGGCGACACCGAGAAGGACGAGTGCGGTCCAGCCGCCGATCGTGAAGTCGGCCAGCGCGGCGTGGGCCATGACCCCGAGGCCGCTCAACGCGCCAATCAGGCCGACCGCGAAGACGCCGCGGCGCTTCGTGCCAAAACCGTAGGCCAGAATCAGCAGGCCGACACCCAGGCATACCAGGGCGTTGAAGAAGCCGCCCCAGAGCGACAGGTTGACGAGCATCGTCAGGCCGGCCGTCAACGCCGCAGCCCCCTCGTATCGACCCGAGCGCGCCCCGCTCTGGCGGGCCATATCCAGCAGGAGCAGCGTGAAGAGGCCCATCGCGAGCGGCAGGATCGCGACATCGGCCAACCCATCGAGCTCGGCTAGGGTCGCGAAGAGGAACAGCGTGCTCGATCCCGCGAGCAGCACAGCCATGGCCTCGAGCAGGCCTGACCGAGGCCTCTCTGGGCCGTGGTCGTGCGCGCTGAGCGCCAGCCTGGCCGCCAGGTAACCGACTAGCGACAGCGTCGCAAAGAACAGCGTGTCCGGGGCCCAGAGCCAGAGGCTGCGGCCGGCGATCACGAGGAGGGGGAGTGTCAGCACTGCACGGGCGAAGCGCCCCTCAGGCGTCGCCAGCGTCGCTTCGCCGCGACGCAGCCTCAGGATGCCCAACGCGAGCGCGCCGGCCAAGACCAGCAGCACGGCAGAGATGACCAGGTCATCCCGCGTTGGCAGCAGTAGCGCCGCATTGGCGAGCAGATAGAGCCCCGTCAGCGCGCCGGCCGATCGCCTGGCCATCACCAAAAACCCGATCCAGATCGCTCCGGCCAGGATCGCCGTCGCGGCGCCGGTCAGCATCAGCGCCGGGCCGAAGGCCAGAGTGTGGTCCAGGCTCGGTTGCCACAACGTGGCAGCGGCATCGAGCGTCCGCGGGGCATCCCAGGTCAGGTGCGGATAGGTCACGCCGCCGAGGAAGGCGAAGCTGACCGGCACCGCGGCCAGCGCCAGCGCTATGAAGAGTCGTGCACCCTTGGCCTCGCGCAGGACATGGCCGCTGGCGAAGCCCGCCATCGTCAGGACGACCGTGTGGATGAGTAATAGAAGGCACCGCGTCAGGTCATCCCCGTCGCGCCAGCCCTGGAAGAGATACATGATGAAGGCCGCGACGATGACCAGGGCCCCGAGCCCATGGAGCAGGCGTGACAGCGTCAGGCCGTTAGGTCGATGCGCAGCCGATGCACTACTGCCCTCGGCCCCATCTTCACTGGGTGGTCGAGACGGCTCTCCCGGAAGACCGCGCGGCCAGTCCGCGTCGAGATCGAGCTTCAGTTCCAGTTCGCGGACATCGGCGGGTATCGCGTTAGTGCTCATCGCAACCTCCTCCTGCCTGGCCCGGGGCCTGCTGTGCGCGGGCCTTGAGGGCCGCTAGCTCAGCGGACAGCCCGGCTCGTTCCTCATCGGCGACGAATGCGGACTCGAACGGGTCGCGCTGCGGTGTCGAGTCGCCGTCGAGCTCTGCCTCGACGACGTGCATCTCCCAGCGCTCGAAGGTCTCGTCCAGGTCTGGCTCGACGCCGGCGGCTGCGACGCGTACCTGGGCGGCCGCCTCCGCCGTCGCCTCGCGGCTGCGCAGCATGTGTCGGCGGTGCTCGAGTGTCAGAAGGCGTTGACGCAACGACTCAACCTCGCGTGCCAGCTGCGTCTCGGTCTCGACGTGGTGACGCAGCGTCGCCTTGAGCGACTGCGCCTGCTCGCCTGCCTGCTTGTGCCGTCGTAGGCACTCCAGCGCCGTATCCTCCTGCGCGCTGTTGACGGCCCTGTCGCGCCACGCCGAGGACGCGGCGTCCAGCTCGGCGATCCGCGAGCGCAGCCGCTCGCCGTGCTGTCGCAATCGCATCAGTCGGACGCTGGCCCTAGCGTAGGCGCGGCGTCTCTCGCGGATGCCTGCCTCGACGACCGCATCATGGTTCTCGAGCTCTCCGACCAACCTGTCGACCCGGGCCGACAGTGACGTCGTAATACGTTTCAGAAATGCCACCGAATGCTCCTCCTGCTTCAGAGTTTGGCATCCCATCAACATCAAAGCTCATGCCATCCTGAGCATCATAGGAGTTTTTCCTTTCTTGTTAGGGCGGTAGGCGCTCTGACGGCCGGCCATGATGGCCATTAGATCCCAATAGGATATGCATTCAATGCATGCGGCCGTGCATAAATTGAATGTCCACTCGCCTCATCTCTGAGCCAGCTCCCACTCCACGGCCGTTCGCACGAGCTCCGCGTCGCAGGGCCTAGGGATGGGCTCCTGCGATGCCGGAGCCCGCCCTGCGCGAGCTGGCGTCAAGGATGCTCGCGGAGCTCCAGGACAAGAGTCTGGACCAGTTCCGGCGGCTGGCCGAGGGACTGCCAGTGATCGCTTGGGCGGCGCGACGCAACGGGACGCGCGAGCTCTTCAATCACCATTACGCCGACTTCCTCGGGCTGGACCCAGGCCAGGCCACGGGACGTGAAGGGGCATGCCGCCCCTTCATCCATCGCGACGATGTCGGATTTTATCTCACGCTCTTCAAGCTCTCGATCCGCCGGAAGAGGCCCTTTAAGGCCGAGTTTCGCGGACTGAGGACTGACGGTCGGTGGCGATGGATCAAGAGCGCTGGGCCCCCTTGTTGGGGATCAGACGGCGAGTATCTGGGCCATGTTGGCGCCTCGCTCGATGTCACCGAGCGCGAGGAGCCCGTCCGTGAGCCAACTTGCTTCGAAGCGATTATGCCGCGTTGACCTTTGAGCCCCCGCGACACGGCGGAGAGTCGGGCAACGCCTCTCCCCGAGCCTGCCACTCGTCGGGCGTCCAGGCGTGGATCGCCAGGGCATGCAGTCCGTGCTGGAGCTCGCTGCCGAGTAGACCGTGAACCAGACGGTGACGGGCGATGAGTGGCTGGTCGCCGAACGCGGAGCTAACGATCAAGACCTTGAAATGCGACTCGGCCCCCGCCGGCACATTGTGGCGTGAGCTCTCATCGATCACATGGAGGTGCGTCGGAGACAGTCTGGAAGCCAGGGTCTCTTCGATGCGTGTCTTACGGCTCATGGCGGCCCCTCAGCTCGATCTTACGATTAAAGTCGCGAAGCACACCCACCTCCCTGCCCTCTGTGAGAGGTTCTGGGAGGGGTTGGGGGAGTGATCATCGCCGGAGGCGACAGGTCGTCCTGCGGCATGGCTCGCCTCGACCCATGATTGTCCCATCGTGCTCTAACTGTGCATCTAACGATCATGGGGCGAGGCGAGCCACCCCGGACGATGAAATGTCGCCTCGCCCCTGATCGTTCCCTCACCCCAACCCTCTCCCAGAGGGCGAGGGAGCGAACGTGCTTCGCGAATTTCATAGTAAGTTGAGGCTGAAGGTCAGGTATGACAAGCGCCGTCACGCGCCGCCGCTGTCGTTCCTATCAAAGTCGCGTGGAGCCTGCTTCGTATTTCCCTCGCGCTCTGCCGGGGGGCGGAGTCAGGGAAGCTTCGATGGCGAGCAGCAGCTTTCATGATTCGGGGTGGCGCTGCTGCTCGCCATCGACGTCAGGCGAGCGAAGCAGCGCCGCGGTGGGGCCGAAGCCCAGCTCGGTCGCCCATGCGGCGGCCGTGTGCCCCGAGAAATCCTTCAGCGTGCCGTCGGCGCCGTGGCGCAATAGGGCCGCGACCGTCTCGCGGTGACCCAGCTTCGCCGCCCAGATCAACGCGGTTACGCCTTGCGTACTCTCCTGATGATCCACGTGGGCACCCTGGGCGAGCAGATAGTCAACCACCTCGGCATGGTTGTTGGACGCCGCTAACATCATCGCTGTGTACCCGCCCGAGTCCTCCGCGTCGATCGCCGCACCGGCCGCGACCAGCCGTTTGACGACCTCGAGATGGCCGTTGAGCGCCGCCTTCATCAAGGGTGTCCATCGGCAGGCGTCACGGATGTCCGGCTGAGCGGCCCGGTTGCTCAACAGCGCATCCAAGGCCGAGATGTCGCCGCGCTCGGCAGCGACTAGCAGGGGCGGCGTAGGCGGGGCTAGGTCGAGTGCATCCGCGGGGTCATCACCGCTGCAACCGATAGCAATGGGGAGGCTGAGGATGGGCCCGGCCAGAAGTCGCCACACCGGCGCTCGGGAACGCCTTCCAGGGGCTGACTCTGTGCTCGAAGAGCTGACACTGGGCCGAGACATGGTGCGCCCGAACGGGCCATGATCCGGCTCCAGCGGCCGTGCCGAGCGCAACCAGTCGTAAGATGTAACAGTTCGAGTCATGGCGATCATTCTCGCCACGGACATCGGTCTAGCCAATGCGAAATCGCAAGCCGATTGACGCTGCTATCGAGTGCGCTCGGCGGCGCGGACCCGGCTGCTAACCATCCTTGTCCTTGCCCGGTGCGTAGTAGGGTGTGGGGAATGGGGTGACGTTCGAACGCTCGCCGGGGTCATGGATCTTGCCGGTACCCTCCTTGGCGACCTCGTCGATGCGGACCACGGCATGGATCGGGACCATGCAGCGCTGCACGCCCTTGAATTCCGACTTCAGCCGCTCTTCGGCCGGATCGACGAGCACCGAGGAGCCCTCTTCAAAGAGGATCTCTTCGATCTCGACGAAACCGTAGAGCTCGCCCTGACGAACCCGTCGGGCGTAGATCTCATAGATCTTGCCCTGATTGAAAAAGGCGATGCGAAAAACGCGCATGAAGCGGAGAATCGAACGGTTGACTCGACCCCATTGTAGCCCCGTCCCCTCCATGTGACACGGATTTCGTCACGTTTCTCGTTGAGGCGCTGGCGCCGGCGCAAGATACAGCGCCCAAAAGGAGGAGCCGCCCCCACCTTGCGGCGGGGGCGGCTCACGCCCAACCAGCGGGATCTTCAGGTACTGCGTGCGTCTTTCGGCGTTTCGGCCAAATACCCTCCAACCCCGACAGATTGGACGGCCGCCCTAAGGCCACGCCAGGGCCCGTGGCCCTTGACGCGATCCTGGACAGCACTCCAACCTGTCGACCTGGACGCGCTGACCATGCCGCGCGCCCGGGGCTCCCAGCCCCGTTTGAACATGCTCCGTGCAGGGAGTCGGAGTGAACCGGGTTCATTCCAGGTCGGTTCATCTCGTTTTAAGCGATCTTCGTGCCATTCCATAAAAATTATATTTTACAGGCGCTTAATATTTTTCTCGGCATCCTGAATGCCGCAATCAGGTCAGAACTTGACCTTTCTTGCGTGTCAGGATCGGCCAGGTCTTGCGACGCTGGTGGGCGAGATGGGTAGGATGGGGCTTGGGGCCCGAGTCGGCGGGGCGCAGCTGGGTAGGCGCCGATTGTCAGTAGGCCGGGCGGCACTCGCCGAAGTGGCAGCGGATCAACATCGATTGACTGCCTTGGCAGGGCACTCGGTGGATCTCCACATCGGCCCCCGCGCTGACGAGCTCGGCGCCCTCCGGCCCGAGGCGACAGCCAAGGGTGACCGCCAACTGCTCGGCATAGTAAGCCCAGGTGCCGAGGGACCGCTCCCCCGCCAGGGCTCCTGCCTCGGGCAGAGGCGGGGGGCTCGGGCGATCCGGCACGGTCAAACTGGCCTCCCACCGGCCCTGCAGTGCCCGGAGGGCGTTCATCAGGTTGTCTTGATAGCGCTCGGTCACATCTTGCGACCGCTCCACGCCGGTGCCAGGACCATCGATCTGCACTGCACGCAGATGCACGAGGATGTCCTCGCCGTCTGCGGCGAATTCGGCGCGGACCCGTATCAGGGCGTAGGCGGTGCCTCGCTGATCCGGAGCCGGTGTCGCGATCGTCTGCTCGAACTGGATGCCGCCTTCGTCGGTGGAGGTCACGACCCACCCCCGACTCAGCGCGGTGTCGACCGCCAACTCGCGGATCTCATCGATCCCGGCACCTTCGAGCCGGATCGCGGGCCCGCCGTCACCTTCCGTGCCGAAGGCGGCGATCGGCAGACAGAGGCTGAGGAGCAGCCCAAGCGGAATGCGAAACGGGGGAAGCACTGGGATGGGCGCGTTCTCGACCGCGGTGTCACTCTACTCGCCGGCAAACGCCATTATGGCAGCGCAGCCGGAATGTTGGCAGGTTCCAGCAGGCGACCTCGTGGATCTCGTGGTCCGGCTGGTGCTCGATCAAGACGGCCCCCTCGTCCGTCAAGGTGCAGCCCCGTGTCATCGCGTACTGCTCCGCATAGTAGGCCCACATGCCTGATCGCGTGGTCTGGCTCAGTGTGAGCAGCCCCCCACCCGCCGGTGCCGCACGCGAATCAAGACCGGAATCAAGCCGCCCGCTGGAGCCTGGCAGCGGGGGTGCGACCAGGGGCGGCGGACCCAAAGGGGCTCGAGTCTTGGCGATCGCTTCCTCGTCATCATCCTCGGGGCGGGGGTTGCGGCGGTCAGTATCCGAAGGTGGCTGCTCACTGGGCTTCGTCTCGCCGGACAAAGAGGTCTCAGCGGCCCAGACCGCCTTCAATGGATCGCTGGGCGGGCGCGTCAGGTCGGCTTTCGGGTCACCGTAGCGATAGCTTACCTCCGGGGATTGACTGCCGGAGCGTTGCGATGCCAGTGCGGCGGCGACGCGCTCGCGGTTAGCGCCCCATGTCGCGCGCAGCGACTCGAGCGAGCGCTGCAGGTCGTTTTGATAGGACGCGGTGTAATCGACACTCTGCTGCGTCTGCTCGGCACCCTCCGTCCGGACCTCCGCGCTCAAGGCAACCAGGACCCCGTCCGGTTGACTTAAGAAGTAGGAAGTGACCTGCACAATGGGGGCGGTGCTCCCCGCCGCGCCGAGGGCCACCGCCTGCGGCGAGCTCGGATCCATCGGCCGTTGCAGCACGATGCGGTCGTCCTCTTCCGCGACCAGGGTCCAGCCCTTGGAGTGCGCAGCGCCCATCGCGATGGATCGCACTTCCGCGAGGCTCGCCCCCGGCAGCTTAATCTGCGGCTTGCCGACGATCTCCCCCATTACGTCGTCGGGTGATCCGAGGCCCACGGTCGGTTGTGTGGCACAGCCGCTCATCCCTAGTCCGGCAAAGAGTCCGATCAGCACCGTCAGCAAAGCCAAGCGCCTATTCACTGTACCCTCGATGACAAAAACATTGAGAATCTCGTTACCATGAAATTCGCGAAGCACGTTCGCTCCCTCGCCCTCTGGGAGAGGGTTGGGGTGAGGGAACGATCAGGGGCGAGGCGACGTTTCATCATCTGGGGTGGGTCGCCTCGCCCCATGATGGTTAGCCGTTTCTCGCTCCCCCAGGTAGGCTGGGTCGGCTAAGGATCATCGCCCTCGGACACCAGCGCGGGGCGCGGCGGGCTTGAGAGGCTCGGGCGTTGCGGTCCCAGCCACACCTTCAGGGCGGTGTCACCCAGTTCCCACTGCCCCTTCAGCCGATTCTCGGCCGTCTTCTCAGCGAACACAAGATAGCTGTACTTCCCGTAATGAGGGACCTTGCGTGCCAATGCGATGACGGCCTCGGCGTCCGCCGCCGCGAGCCAGCCGATGGGTCGCCCCCGAGCCTCTTGCGCCAGTACGATGGCCTCGCGCGCGGACGCGACCTGTTGGGAAGGCAGCTCAAGACGATGAGCGCCAAGATCCAGGTGGAAGTCGGTGGCCTGCGAGGCGAAATCCTTTAGAAAACGATTGCCCCAACCGAGTAGCCAGACCGCCTGGTCAGTCGGCAAGGTGTCCAATGCCGAGTCGGTGGTCACCGACCATCCAGATTGGCCTTCGCTCCAGTCCTCGGCCAGATTGCGGAAGGCGCTCGCCAGGTCAGGTCGGGCTTGAGCCGGCAGCACGATGAGCCCGGTCTTGGTGCCGAACAGCCGGCTCAGTGTCACCGGGGCCTCGCCGGTAACCAGGCTACGGAAGAGATCGAAGTGCGGGTCGACATCCAGGCGGATCGGTCGAGCGGGAACCGCCAAATCGAGCTCTCTGCGACGCTCGGAAAATGGTATCTCGAGCGATGTGAGCTGCGCCTGGCCGGTATGAACGATGACGGGGACCAACAGCGGGAACGGGGCCCCTTTCTGCGCCTGGCGCAATTCTCCGCGGACGCGGAACCTGCCCTCGTCGTCGATCACGGATAGATCGGTGACGTGCAGCTCCGGTGCCCCGGTACGCTCGGTCCAATGTCGAAAGAAACCTTCCAGATCCCGGCCGCTGACGGCCTCGAACGCCGCCCGCAGGTCGGCGAAGCCGGCCGTGCTGAAACGGTTCTCGGCATAAAAGTGCCGCAGCCCTTCAACGAAGGTGGCATCACCCAGCTGC
Organism: uncultured Chromatiaceae bacterium; assembly: GCA_964583605.1. Classification (GTDB taxonomy): domain Bacteria; phylum Pseudomonadota; class Gammaproteobacteria; order Chromatiales; family Chromatiaceae; genus CAZOWL01. The sequence goes on from CAZOWL010000006.1 coordinate 29,766, forward strand.
CGGCGCAGCATGTGGATGACCATCATCGTCTTGCCATAGCCGATGGCCTGGGTGTCCGCGCCATGGCGGCCGCGGAAGGCCCGGATCGGGAAATCGCGTCCGGTGTCGACATAGTCTGCGTAGGCCTGGAGCGTGTCGCGCCGGTACTCTGCGCCATGGCCTTGGCGCTCGCGCAGCAGGTGATCGGCCAGATAGGCCGTGAGACCCTCGCTCCAGTTGCCACTTTCGTAGTCCACATAGACTCCGTTGCCCCACCAGTTATGGAGGATCTCGTGGGGATAGGAGGTGTGCAGGATGAACGGGAGTCGGATCACCCGCGGTCCAAGGAGCGTGAACGACGGCATGCCGTAGCCGGTCTCCCAGAAGTTCTCCACGAGGGCGAACTTGGCGTACGGATAGGGTCCAATCAGTTGATCATAGAGGGACAGGTATTGGTCCGTGGCCTCGAGGTAGCGGTCGGCGAGCGCCGGCTCCGGCCGGCGCAGGTAGACCTGCGCCTCGGCGATCGGAGTGGCGCGGCTAGAGCGCTCGAACGGGCCGGCGATCAGGTGAATCTCGTCCTGGGGCTGCGTCTCACGCCAACCCACCAGTATGCCGTCCTGGGTGGGCTCGAGGTTAGGGCCTGCGCCCTGCGAGACGGCGAGCCAACCTTCCGGGAGCCTCACGCGCAATGCGAAGGTGACGAGCCGATCCCTGTCGTTTGCGGGCTCAGTCGCCGGCGCGCTTGGGTACCAGCCGCTTTGCCCGCCGAGGAATACGCCATCGGCGGCGATGATCCCAGGGCTCCAATGCCGGGTCCGTCCCATACCTTCGCGAATCGCCGCGAGACCATGGCGAATGGTCCCGGCGTAGCGGAGCGTGACCGGTGAGCTGTCCGGCCGATCGAGCTGCCAGCGGTTCAGATGATGTGCACGGCCGACTCGGGTCAGGGCCGCTGTCCCGCCCTCCACCTCAGGCAGCAGGTCCGCATTCAGCAGGAAGGTCCAACGCCGGCGATCTTCCGGGAGCTGGATCCGATCTCGGACCTGGAGTCGGCCGGTTGCCGGCTCGATCGTCGCGTCGATCTCATGATGGATCAGCGCCGCGGCCAAGGCCGGCGAGAGACACAGGGCGAGCAGGGTCAGGAACTGCGTTCCGCGGGTCATCGTCTCATCACACAATCTGTCGTTGATCAACCGAACGATCTTGCGAGCGCCCATGAAACCGATAGTCTGGTCCATAATGCCGCGATCACCCACCTCATTTCCATCGGCCAATCCAGTGACGCCCTTCTCTCACCGCCGCTACGTCGTAACGACCGCTATGGTCGCCGTCCTACCCGCATTGATGCTGGTGTCCGTCTCGTGCGCCACGGCCATCGAGACCAAGACCCCAGTTGTCGAGACTGCCGCCTTGCCCGACCTCGATGAGGTGATCGAGCGTTTACGCGATCGGCGCGTCATCTATGTCGGGGAGAGCCACGATCGCTACGAAGATCACCTCAATCAGCTGAGAGTGCTCGAGGGCCTGCATGCGCAGGGCCAGGACTTGGCGATCGGTATGGAGTTCTTTCAGCAGCCCTTCCAGCCCTTTCTCGATGCCTATGTGGCCGGCGATATCTCTGAGGAAGAGATGCTGCGCCAGACCGAGTATTTCACGCGCTGGCGGTTCGATTATCGCCTCTATCGGCCCATCCTGCGCTTCGCGCGCAAGTATCGCGTTCCGCTGATCGCCCTCAATCTCGAGAGCGAGCTGATCGAGAAGGTCGGTGAGCTCGGTATCGATGGCTTGAGCCCCGCCGAGCGTGCCCGCCTGCCGGCGGATATCGATCGCGATGACCCGGAGTATCGCGCCCGGTTGCGCAAGGCGTTCGAGGCCCATCCGATGCTCGAGCGCAGCACCTTCGAGCATTTCCTCGACGTGCAGCTCGTGTGGGACGAGGGCATGGCTGAGCGTGCGGCGCGCTATCTCAAGGCGCACCCCTCGAAGACCCTGGTCGTGCTCGCCGGCGCCGGTCACCTCGAGTACGGCCAAGGCATTCCCCGGCGGTTGCAGCAGCGCATGCCGGTGAGCTCGGCGATCCTGCTCAACGGGCGAGGCCGCGTGCCGGCGACCGATGTGGCCGATTTTCTTCTCTATCCCCAGCCGGCCGATCTGCCGCCGGGCGGCCTGCTCGGCGTGCAGATCGACAACGAGGCCGAAGGGGGCGGTGTGCTGGTCATCGGCTTCGCCGAGACCAGCGGGGCCAAGGAGGCCGGCATCGAGAAGCAGGATCGGATCGTCCGCATCGGCGCGACTGCGGTGACGGAGTATAGCGATGTGCGCATCGCGCTGATCGATCAGTCACCTGGGGTCAGGATACCCGTGCAGGTCGTCCGCGATCGGCTACTCGGGCAGAGCGAGCGGCTGACATTCGAGGTGGAGCTGCACTAACCATCATGGGGCGAGCCGAGCCAGCCCAGACCAGGAAAGGTGGCCTGGCCCCTGATCGTTCCCTCACCCCAACCCGCTCTCAGAGGGCGAGGGGGCAAACGCGCTACGCGGATCTCGTTGTCGGGGTGATCGACAGCTTACTCGAATCGATGATTCGCACACCGCGGCTGTCGAGCTCGGCGCGCACGCGAGCGTCGCTCGCCGGATCGACGGCTCGGGTCAGGTCCCACAGCAAGTAGGTCGTGAAGCCGGAGTCGACGGCGTCCTCCGCAGTCCATTTTACGCAGACATCGCGCGCTAGCCCGCAGCAAAACACGCTCTCCACGCCGCGCTCGCGCAGATAGCCGCCGAGTCCTGTCGGCGGACGCTGTCCCTTTGGATCCCAGTTGTTGCGGAAGCCGCTGTAGGAGTCGGTGTCCGGATCCATCCCTTTGCGGACGATCGCGGCGAGCCGCGACAGCGGCAGGCCAGGATGCAAGCAGGCCCCTTCGCTGCCCTGTACGCAGTGGTCGGGCCAGAGTGTTTGCGCATGCCCGTGAAGCTCGATCGTGTCAAATGGCTGCTTGCCTGGATGCTGGCTCGCGAACGAGATATGGCCATGCGGGTGCCAATCTTGCGTTGCGACCTGCAGTGACAGCCAATCGCTCTCCATCAGCGTGCGAATCCCGGAAAGGATCCGGTCACCCTCGGCAACGGCGAGGGCGCCGCCGGGCATGAAATCCGGCTGCATGTCAACGACGAGCAGCGCGGCTTTGGCACGCTCAAATGAGATCGACGGGGTCATGCTTCGCCTCGCTGTCCGCTGGGTTGGTTCTCTCGAGATACAATCTTACGATTGCATTGCGGCCTGCGCCGAAGAATTCCAGCAAGGCGCTCGCGAGGATTGGGACCTGCCCGCTGAGAACCCGCTCGCGAAGATCGCGGTCCCAAATTGGAAACGGCGAGGGTGGGCCGGAGATACCGATTGGCCTTGCTGATGCGATGACGCTGAGTAGCTCGGCTTTGTGATTGTTAGAGGAGGACCGATCATGAACACCCTGACCCGCGAGGAGCTTAAAAGGTGGATCGATAGCGGTGAGGCCGGCTGGATGATCAATGTGCTCGATCCGACGGCGTTCGAGCAGGCCCATATCCCAGGGTCGCACAACATCTCGATCGGCTCCAAAGACTTCGAGGCCCGGGTTGAGGCGCTGACCGGCGGCAAGGACGGCCGCATCGTCGTGTATTGCTCGAGCTTCGAGTGTGACGCGAGCGACGCCGCTGCCAAGCGGCTGGAGCAGGCCGGATTCAGTCAGATCCATCGCTACGAGGGCGGCATGAAGGACTGGCGCGAGGCCGATTATCCAATTGAGGGTGAGGATACGAGCCCGTCGACAACTTGACTGTTGGCGCGGTGAACGCTGTTTCCACCCAACTTGTGCGGCTGTGGACGAAACGCGCGCGATCGCGGCTCAGTCGTCCACCTCGGCGTCCAGCGCGCCAAGCCAGCCAAGATCATCGAGGATGGCGTAGACGGCCGGGACCAGAAAGAGCGCGGCGATCGTCGCGGCGCTGAGGCCGAAGGCCAAGCTGGCTGCCAACGGGATCAGGATCTGGGCCTGCAGGCTCTTCTCGAGCAACAGCGGCGTTAGGCCAGCCACGGTCGTGATCGAGGTCAGCAGGATCGGGCGGAACCGGGCACGGGCAGCCTGCTTCGCCGCATCGGATACACAGATCCCCTGAGCGCGCGCGGCGCGGATGAAGACGACAAGCAGGATGGAATCGTTGACCACCACGCCGAACAGCGAGGCCATGCCGACAATGCTCGGCATGGTCAGATCGAGCCGCAACGCCATATGGCCGAAGACGACGCCGATCAGCGCCGTCGGGATCACGACCATCACAGTCAGGGGTGCCAGATAGCCGCGGAACTGCAGGGCGAGCAGCATGTAGACGCCGATCAGCCCGAGTAGCACGTTGCGCACGATCGACTGCCCGGTCTTCGCAGACTCCTTGCTCTCGCCTTGCACGTCAAAACGCAGATCCGGGTAGCGCGCCAACAGGTCGGGGATGAGCTCGGCCCGCGCCAGACCGAGCAGCTCCTGGGCATTGGCCGTGTCGCGGTCGATCTCACCCTGGATGGTGACGGCGCGACGGCCGTCCACCCGATGGATCCGCGCCCAGCCGCGGACCTCCTCGATCTCGGCGACCACGGACAAAGGCACCAAGGCACCGTCGGGGCCCATGACGGTGAAGGCCTCCAGGTCTTCCGGGCCGGTACGATCGCCGGCGGCGATGCGCAGGTTGACCTCGTAAGTCTCCGGGCCAACCGGGAATTCGTCGACCTTGATGCCCTGGAAGGCGCCGTGGACCTGGTCCGCCACGGCACGGGCGTCCAGGCCCAGCACATCGGCACCGGGCTTCAGGCGCAGGCGGTACTCGCGCTTACCGGGACGAAGATCGTCGCTCAGGTCCTGCACGCCGGCGAAGCGGTTGAGCCAGGCCTGAAGCTCGTTCGATGCGGCCTTGAGCCGGTCGAGGTCATCGCCGATCAGGCGCAGATCGATCGGGCGACCGCCGGGGCCAATGGCCGGCTCGGTGAACTTGATCGAGATGACGTCGGCCAGGTCGCCGGTCTCGGTGCGCCAGACGTTCAGGAATTCTGCGAGACGGGCGTCGCGTATCTCGGCACCGAGCAGATCGACGACGACGCGTGCCACATGAGGTCCGCTCTCGAAGGCGTCAGGGTTCTGCCCGTAGATCACCGCGACGTTGCGCACCAGGTCTTGCCGCTCTGGTTGGCGCGGGCGGAAGCGGTCATTCGCCCGGGCCAGGGCAGCCTGCAACGCATGCACGACCTGCTCGGTGCGCTCGAGCGGCGTCCCCTGCGGCAACAGTACGCGCGCCTCGACGACGTCGCCGTCGAGATCCGGGAAACCGACGAACTTGAGCTGGCCGCCAACCGGCATCGCTATTGCGAAAATAAGCAGCATCAGCACCAGGCCGAGCGTGAGGTAGCGGAAGTCTACGGCGCGGTCTAGCAACGGGCCGAACGCGCGGTCGCGCAGCGCATCGAAGGCATCTGCGAAGCCCTGGCGGAATCGCGACGGCGCCCGCTGTCGGCTGTGGGCCAGGGCGTGATTGAGATGATGGGGCAGGATCCAAAAGGCCTCGAGCAGACTGACCGATAGCACGAGGATGAGCACCATGGGCATGATGCGCAGGATCTGCCCCATCTCGCCGGTGATGAAGGCGATCGAGCCGAACACCAGCAGAGTCGTGGCGAACGACGACAGAATGCCCGGCGAGACCTGACGCACGCCGTCGATCGCTGCGTGTGCGGGACCCTCCCCCGCGGCCATCCGCGCGGCGATGTTCTCAGCGATGACAATGGCATCATCCATCAATAGGCCCACGCCGATCAGCAGGCCGACCATCGAGATCATGTTGATCGTGATGCCGAGGACTGGCATCAGGAACAAGGCCCCGAGGAAGGAGACCGGCAGCCCCATGGTTACCCAGAAGCTGTAGCGGTACCCAAAGAACAGCCACAGGATCAGGAACACCAGCAGCAGCCCTTGGGCGCCGTTGCGCGTCAGCATCGTGAGGCGATCCTGCACGACCGAGGCCCGATCCTGGGTCAGGTGCAAGGCGACGCCGCTCGGCGCCTGGGCGCGCTCGGCCTCGACGAAGTCGCGCACCGAGCGGTGAACCTGCAGGATGTCCTGCGAGCGGATCTTGGCTATGTTCAGCAATGCCGCCCGTTTCCCGTTGAACAGGATCTTGTCTTCGTTGCGGTCGAAGCGGTCCTCGATCGCGGCGATCTCGCCGAGCCGAATCGCCGCTCCCGTGCGGCCCGAGATCACGATCAGGTCATGGAAGGCCTCGGCGCTCTTGCGCTGATCGTCGAAGCGCAGCAAGAGGTCCTCGTCGCTCCCCTCGAGCCGGCCGACTGGGGTGCCGACGCTGTGGCGGGCGACGGCCGTGGCGATGTCTGCGGCCGACAGGCCATACTGGCGCAGGCGCCAGGCCGGCACCTCGATGCGGATGTGGTGATCCGAGAAGCCGCCGATCTCGACCTCAGCCACACCGGTCTCAGCCATCAGGCGGTCGCGCAGATTCTCGGCATAGGCCTTGAGCGCGACCGGGTCATCGGGGCCGGTGACAGCGATCGCGATCACCGGCTCGGTGCGGTTGAGCTCCTCGATCACCGGCGGCTCGGTCTCCTCGGGAAGCTCGTCGATCGCGTCGATCTCGGACTTGATGTCGTCGAGGAAGCGCATCATGTCCGCACCCTCGCGCATCACCGCCGTGGCGGTCCCGAGGCCCTCGCGGGCGTCGCAGCGTAGCTCGTCGAGGTCGGTGATGCCCTCCAGGGCCTCCTCCAGGCGGCGGCAGACGGCGTCCTCGACCTCGTCAGGCGTCGCCCCGCGGTAGACGACGCGCACCTCGACCTCGTCGTTCTGGACCTCGGGCAATGTCTCACGCTGCAGTCCCGGCAGCGCCACCAGGCCGAGGATCAAGATCGCGGCCATCAGCAGATTGGCCGCCGTCTGGTGGCGGGCGAACCAGGCGATCAAGAGGCCGCTCCGAGCGCCCGCAGCGACTCGCTCAGCGTCTTATCGAGCTCGACCTGCAGCAGCATGCCCTCGACGGCCGGGATCAGGTCCGACACCACGACGCGCTCGCCGGGCTCGAGCCCCGCGCTGATCACGCTGATCGCGTTCTGCGAATAGAGCACCTCGACCGAGCGTTGGCGCAGACGGTCGTCGGCGCCGGCGACATAGACATGACCGTCTCGTACCGCCGAGCGCGGTACGACCAGACGCTGCGTGTGGCTCTTGCCGCGCAGCACGACCTGCACGAACATGCCTTTCCAGAGCGGTGGCCGGTAGCCCGGCCTGACCTTGTCGAACGGGCGATCCACGGCCACGACGACGCCCATCGTGCGCGTCTGGGGGTCGACGGTATCGTCGAATCGCACGAACTCTGCCTGCCACTCGGCGACATGGTTGCCGAGATCGAGCCGTACCGCGGGGTCGAGCCGGATGACCTCGAGAATCTGCTCGCTGAGGCGGGTTGCGTCAACGGCGATCTCGGGCCGGCCGAGAAACAACCGGCGCAGCGCCGACATCGCCACCTGCGCCTCGATCTCGACGCGATCGACCGAGTCCCCCTGGACCAGGGTCTGACCGGCCGGGACGAACTGGTCGGTCTCGACGGCAAGATTGGCGACCCGCATGTCGAACGGCGCGCGGATCACGGTGTGCTCGAGGTCCCGCTCGGCCCGGGCTGCCTTGGCCTCTAGGAGCTGGCGCTGCGCGGGGATCAGCGCCAAGGTGTTCTTCAGGCCCTGCACGGCGTTGCGGGTGGCGAGCAGCGTGCGCTCGGCCTGATCGACGGCGCTCTGCGAGGTGGTGCCCTGCTCCACGAGTCGTTGATTGCGCTCGAGGTCCTGGCGAGTCAGCTCCAGATTGCGCTCTTCGATCGCCAGCGAGGCCTTCGCGTTCTGCGCTCGGACCTCGAGCTCGGCCAGCTCGGCACGTGCTTGGGCCAGTGCTAGCTCGTAGTCAGTCGGATCGATCTGCAACAGCTCCGTGCCTGCGGCGAGGACCTCGCCGTCGCGCAGCCGCGGGTGGATCCTGACGATCCGTCCCGACACCTGGCTCACCGCGGCCCAGACCCGGGCGGGCTTCACCGCCCCATAGCCCTCGGCGGTTGGGATCAGGTCGACCAGCGGGGCCTCGATGACGCGCACGGTACGCGTCGGCTCGCTACGGTCGGCCAGCGCCGGTGGCTCACGGCTCTGTGCCAGCCAGAACAGCACTAGCAGGCCCAGCAGCACGGGCGGCAAGATCAAAAGCGCTCGCCAGGGTTTCGGTCGATCGGCGGTCACTGTTCGGCTCCGGTCAGGCGCTACTATGACATTCGCGAAGCAGGTTCGCTCCCTCGCCCTCTGGGAGAGGGTTGGGGTGAGGGAACGATCAGGGGCGAGGCGACGTTTCATGGTCGGGGGTGGCTCGCCTCGCCCCATGATCGTGAGTCGAGGGCGGCCTCGGTTGGGCGAAGCCGCTCGCGCAAGAGGAAGCCGGCCTCACCCTCGCCGGGCCTGCCCGACATGAGGGACGCGGTTGTAGTCCCCGATCAGCTTACCGAACCGGTCTCGGCACAGTCAGGGCTGGCACGCCCACGAGACAACGGCGGCAGGATCTGGCTCGCCCGGCGCGGATTGTTCTGCGAAGGCCTAGACGCAAGACGTGAGCGACAACCGCTGTTCCCGCTTTCGGACCGGCGAGCCGGAGCTCTTCGGATGCTCGCTGGAGGCGGGAGGTTTGAGGCCTTCTCCAGGATCAGGGCTCGCACCCCGCACCTCGCCCAGACGAGTCGCGCCATCAGCGCGCGGCATGACTCATGCGTCGCGCCGCTGCAGCGAATCCTCGTTTAGAGATACCGCCGCCAATGCTCGGGACGGTGGTCCCGCAGCGAGTGATCGAGCTGCTCGTAGCGGGTTGCGAAGACCTTCTTCGTGCAGTCGGCTTGATTATGGTCGCAGCAGCAATTGGCCCGGATGGTGTCTTCGGTGTAGTACCAAAGCGCGCGCTTGATCCGGTAGGTCAGGCGGGCATCGATGTGCAGGCCCAGCTCCTCGAGCGCCTTCTCGATCTCCTCGAGCTTGGTGTGGTGGAGATCGTAGGTGACCTTGAGCTGGTGTGGCGTCATCGGATGCGCCTCCACGATGCCCTGCAAGCCAATAAGATGGGTCGCAGCCGTCCCTGCCTGGTTCGGGTTCGGATGCAAGGGATCGAAGGGGATGTGGCGCTGTTTGAAGCGATCGTCGTCGTCGATATCCATGGCGGCGGTATGCTAATACAAGATACAGAATATTAACTATTTAATTTATTGATTCTTTGGGCTCAGTGCATAAGTCACTCGTTCCAGCCCCGCGAGATCGCAGCGGGTGTCGACACCGACGTAGCCTGCCTCAGCCAGGAGCCGGCGAGCGGCTGGACCCTGATCGGCGCCATGCTCGATGGCGAGCAAGCCGCCAGGACGTAGCGCAATGCGGGCGTTGGCGATGATCTGGCGGATCGCGACGAGCCCATCGGGCCCGGCTGCGAGCGCCGCTCGGGGCTCATAGGGTAGACCTCCGCGAGCCAGGTGCGGATCGCCGTCGCGGACGTAGGGAGGGTTGCTCAGCAGCGCATCGACCTTGGCGGGACCAAACGGCCTGAGCCAGTCCGCTCGCAGCAGATGGACATTGCCGAGGCCCAGGCGGGTGACATTCGCGGACGCGACGGCGAGGGTCTCGGCGGAGATGTCGGTTGCGATGATCTGCCATCGTGGACGCTCCCGGGCGAGCGCAGCGGCCACGGCACCGCTGCCGGTCCCAAGATCGGCGATGCAGAGCGGGGCATCGGCAGATAGACGCTCGAGGGCCACCTCGACGAGCTGCTCTGTCTCCGGTCGCGGGATCAGGGTCGCGGGGCTGACCTGTAGCTCGAGTGTCCAAAAGGACTGTCGCCCGCGGATATAGGCCATCGGCTCGCCCGACGCGCGACGCGCCAACAGACCGCTGTAGGCGTCGAGCTCCGCCTCCGCGAGGGGCCGGTCAGGCCAGGTCAGGATCTGGGTGCGAGTGAGGCCAGCGGCGAATGCGAGCAGAAGCTCAGCCTCGAGCCGCGGGGCGGCCTCAGGCAGATATCTAAGCCGGCCGATCCCTGCGGCGACGGCGGTCGCGATCGTATTGGCCATGGTGCCGTGCGCGCGGGGCTCAGGCCGCCGACATGGCGGCAAGCTGCTCGGCCTGATATTCCTCGAGGAGCGGGTCAATCACTTGATCGAGCTGCCCGGTCATGATCTCGTCCAGCTTATAGAGCGTCAGGTTCACGCGATGATCGGTCAGCCGGTTCTGCGGGAAATTGTAGGTGCGGATGCGCTCGGAGCGATCTCCACTGCCCACCTGTAGTCGCCGCGATTGGGCCTCGGCGTCGATCTGTGCGCTTTGCGCCTGAGACAGGAGCTTCGCCTGTAGCAGCGACATCGCCCGAGCACGATTCTTGTGCTGCGAGCGCTCGTCCTGACATTCGACGACGATCCCGCTCGGGAGATGGGTGATGCGGATCGCCGAGTCTGTCTTGTTGACATGCTGGCCGCCAGCGCCCGAGGAGCGATAGGTGTCGATGCGCAGGTCGTTCGGATTGACGTCGATCTCATCGATCAGCTCGGCCTCGGGCAGCACGGCAACCGTACAGGCGGAGGTGTGTACGCGCCCCTGGGACTCGGTCTCGGGTACCCTCTGAACACGGTGGGTGCCAGGCTCGAACTTGAATCGCGAGTAGACGCCGTTGCCGCTGATGCGCACGACGACCTCCTTGTAGCCGCCCTGCTCGGCCTCGCTCTCGCCGATCAGCTCCGTCGTCCAGCCGCGAAGCTCGGCATAGCGCAGGTACATACGCAGCAGGTCGCCGGCGAAGAGGGCCGCCTCGGCACCGCCGGTACCGGCTCGGATCTCGAGAAAGACGTTGCGGTGATCGTTGGGGTCCGGCGGGATCAAGAGGCGCTGCAGCGTGGGCTCCAGCTCGGCGCGCCGCCGCGCGGCGGCGTCTAGCTCCTCGCGCGCGAGCGCGGCCATCTCTGGGTCTTGGAGCAGCTCCTCGGCGGCGGTGATGTCCTGCTCGACCTGCTGGTAGCGGGCAAAGCAGCTTGCTACCGGCGCGATCTGGGCGTACTCGCGACTCAACGCGCGAAAGCGGTTCAGGTCCGATTGGGTGGCTGGATCGGCGAGCAGGGCGGTGACCTCGGTACAGCGCTCGGAGACCCGCTCCAGCTTGGAGCGGAGAGAGGCGTTCATTGCGCCGCCTTCGTCTCCTCGCTGAGCTGCAGCAGCTCGTTGGCCGCCTGCAGGAGCTCCATGTTGCCGTCTCGACCGGCCTGCCGCAGGCGCGTGCTCGGGATGTGCAGCAGCTTGTTCGTCAGGGTGTGGGCCAGGTAGCCAAGCACATCAGCGGGCGGCTTGCCGCACTCGATCTGGCGCAAGGCGCGCGCTAGCACCTCATCGCGCGCCGCCTCGGCACGCCGACGGTAGTCCTGGATGAGGCCGACGGCGTCGAGCGAGCGCAACCAGGACATGAACTCCTCGGTGTGGACATCGATGATCTCGGTGGCCTGCTCGGCCGCCTGTTGGCGCGAGCGCAGGCCCTCGTCGACGACCCCCTGCAGATCGTCGACGGTATAGAGGTAGACGTCGCTGAGCTGCCCGACCTCGGGCTCGATGTCGCGCGGCACGGCGATGTCGACCATGAAGATCGGGCGATGCTTGCGCTTCTTCAGCGCCCGCTCGACGGCGCCCTTGCCGAGGATTGGCAGCGGGCTGGCGGTCGAGGAGATGACGATATCGGCCTCCGGGAGATGGTCGACGATCTCCGTGAGCCCGATCGCGAATCCGTTGAACTGCTCGGCCAGCGAGTGAGCGCGCTCGATGGTCCGGTTCGCGACGATGATCCGCCCGAGCTGATGCTGGCGCAGGTGGCGCGCGGCGAGCTCGATCGTCTCGCCGGCTCCGATGAGCAGCGCGGTCTGGGCCGTCAGGTCGCTGAAGATTTGACGAGCAAGGCTGACGGCGGCGAAGGCCACCGAGACAGGGCTCGACCCGATGGCCGTATCGGTACGTACCTGCTTCGCCACCGAGAAGCTGTGCTGGAATAGCCGCCCGAGCAGCTTGCCTACGGTACCGCAATCGCAGGCCGTCTGAAACGCCGTCTTCACCTGTCCCAGGATCTGCGGCTCGCCGAGCACCATCGAATCCAATCCGCTGGCGACCTGGAGCAGGTGGCGAACGGCCTGGTTGTTCACGTGCGTGTAGAGGTAAGGGGCAACACGATCGCGGCCGACGCCGTGAAAGCCTCCGAGCCAGGATCGCACCGGCTCCTCGGCCGGCGTGGTCATCACGCAATAGATCTCGGTGCGGTTGCAGGTCGACAGGATCGCGGCCTCATCCACTCCGGGATGGTCGGTTAGGCTGCGCAACGCGCCGGCGATGATGTCTGGGCCAAAGGTAATCCGCTCGCGAATGTCGATGGGGGCTGTCTTGTGATTCAGACCAAGGGCGAGGAGGGTCATGGGCGGCGATGTCTGCAGGAAAAACGCGGGTAGATTCTTCGTCATCGGCCGGTAAGATGCAAGCCGTAGAAGGCCGATGGACGGGCGGCGGCCGAGGACCTTTTTGCTTGAAAGGCCTGCCATTATACTAGAAAGGCGCCGCGCCCGTCCGGGCCGCCCGCTCGCATGAGCGGGCGGTCTCCGCGCGTGGCTGCGCAGCACCGGTGCCGGATGCTTGGCTCAGGCGGGAGCGATCCGGCGTTCGGCGATTCTACGCGGCGCTGCTACTAGCGCTCCCTACAGTCCGCGCTTCGGATAATCTGCTCCCTATGTACTCCCGATCGGTCCTTATTGGCTTACTGTTCCTCGCCCCTGCGCTCGCAGCCGGGTCCTCTCTCAGCGCAACGCTCGGCGCCGATGGTGGCAAGCCGAGATTGGCGGCGGTTAGTGAGGTCCAGGTTGCACGGGCCACGTCCGATCAGCACGATGACGAGCCGATTCGCGGTCTGTCGGCTGATTTGGTTTACTCGATTCTGGTTGGTGAGGTCGCCTCTCAGCGTGGCGATCTGGGCACGGCCTTCACCCACTACCTGGAAGCGGCGCGGCTCTCCGCCGAGGCGCCGATGGCCGAGCTCGCGACCCAATCGGCACTGGCGGCCAACGATCTGCAGGCGGCCCAGCGGGGCGTCGCCTTGTGGCTGGAGCTGGATCCGGAGGCCGTCGTCCCTCGGCTCGCCGCGGCGCACGTCGCCCTGCGGCTCGGAAAACGGCAGCACGCGGCCCTCCACCTGCAGAAGGTCGTCGAGCTCAGCGGGTCCGACGAGGCAGAAGGCCTGCTCGAGATCGCAGCCGTGATCGCGACGATCAGCCCCGTTGATCAACGATTGGAGTTGATGCGGGCGCTGGTCGCGGTCGCGCCGGGCGACGCGGACGCCCACTACGCGCTGGCCATGGTCGCGGCCGATGCGGATGACTACGAGGCGGCCGCCGCCGCGGCGCGCGAGGCCCTGAGGCTGCGGCCGGAGTGGGATAAGCCCCGCCTGATCTTGGTGCGCATCCTCCTGGCTCAGAACAAGCGCGTCGAGGCGCGCGAGGTCTTGGAGGACTTCGTTGACGCGACACCCGAGAACCATGTCCTGCGCATGCTTTATGCCCAACTGTTGGTCGAGGACCGAGAGTTCTCGAACGCCCGAAATGTGTTCGAGCGGATGCTCCACAGCACACCGAAGGAGCCGGACGTGCTGTTCGCTATCGGGATACTGTCACTGCAGTTGGAGGACACGGCCGCGGCGCGCGACTATTTCGAGCGGCTTTATGCGACCGGCCAGCGACGCGACGACGCGGCCCTCTACCTGGGGCAGATCGCCGAGATCGATGGTGAGCTCGACGAGGCGCTTGCCTGGTACGAGAAGGTTTCGGGCGAGGGCGAGCTCGACGCGCAGGTGCGTAGCGCGCGCGCCCGGGCCGCGATGGGCGAGATCGACAAGGCCCAAGAGGTCCTGCAGCGTCTTCGCGACCAATTTCCTGAGCATGCCGTGACCATGTGGCTCATCGAGGCCGAGACGCTGCGTGAGCACGGTCGCTCGGACATGATCATGGCCACCTACAATGAGGCGCTGAGCGCCCATCCGGGCAACGCCGAGCTGCTCTATGCGCGGGCCCTCTACGCGGTCTCCCTTGGCCAGGTCGAGGTCCTGGAACAGGATCTGCGCGCGATCCTCGCGGCCAATCCGGACCATGCCGATGCACTCAACGCGCTCGGCTATACGCTCGCTGACCGCACCGATCGGCTCCAGGAGGCCTACGGCTACATCGAGCGGGCCCTTGCGTTAAAGCCTGAAGAACCGGCGGTGCTCGACAGCATGGGCTGGGTCTTGTTCCGGCTCGGCCGTCACGACGAGGCGCTCTCTTATCTGCGGAAGGCCTACGAGCGGATGCCCGATGGCGAGATCGCCGCCCATCTCGGTGAGGTGCTCTGGGTCGCGGGCCAGCGTGACGAGGCCTGGCGGATCTGGGACGAGGCGTTGGCCGCCGATCCAGATCACGAGTACCTTCAGAGCGTGATCGGCCGCTACCGTTACTCCAGAAAGGACGGCGAGTAATGGACGGTCCCGGGATGTGGCGTGAGCCATGGCCGGCCCCCGCCAAGCTCAATCTGATGCTGCGTGTGCTGGGGCGCCGTGCCGACGGCTACCACCGCCTGCAGACCGTCTTCCAGTTCATCGATCTCTGTGACGAGTTGACCTTCAGCCCCAGGCCGGCCGGCCAGATCGAGCGGCTGAATACACTGGCGGGGGTTGAGCCCGAGCGCGATCTCGTGGTCCGCGCCGCGCGCATGCTGCAGCGCGCGACGGGCTGTCGCGAGGGTGTTGCGATCTCTGTGAGCAAGCGACTGCCAATGGGCGGCGGTCTCGGTGGCGGCAGCTCGGATGCCGCAACGACATTGCTAGTGCTCGACCGGCTCTGGGGCACGTGCCTCGGGATCGATGCCCTCGCCGGGCTTGGACTCCAGCTTGGTGCCGATGTCCCGGTGTTCGTGCGGGGGCGCGCGGCCTGGGGCGAGGGGGTCGGTGAGGAGCTTGTGCCGATCGACCTCCCCGAGCCCTGGTACCTGGTCGTGATCCCGCCCTGCGAGGTGGCGACGGCGGCCGTCTTCGCCGATGAGCACTTGACAAGGAATTCATCCCCGATCACACTGCAGGGCTTTCTGTCCGGTGACGCGCGGAACGA
The DNA here is from genome assembly GCA_964583605.1 of uncultured Chromatiaceae bacterium. GTDB lineage: Bacteria > Pseudomonadota > Gammaproteobacteria > Chromatiales > Chromatiaceae > CAZOWL01. Next base: position 44,985 of record CAZOWL010000006.1, read on the forward strand.
CTGTTTGCCCGTGGTCGCGCGACGCTGTGCGGAGGTGGCGGCAGCGCTCGAGTGGCTAGAGGCATGGGGTGAGGCGCGCCTCACCGGCACGGGCTCCTGCGTCTTTGCGGCCTTTGGAACAGGCGAATCGGCTCACGCGGCGCTGGCGCAGGTACCCAGTCGGTTCAGGGCCTTCGTCGCCCGCGGCCGTAATCGGTCTCCCCTGTGGGAGCGTTTGGAAGCGTCTGAGCGTTTGACCTAACGATCATGGGGCAAGCCGAGCCACCCCGGACGATGAAATGGCGCCTCGCCCCTGATTGTTCCCTCACCCCAACCCTCTCCCAGAGGGCGAGGGAGCGAGCGTGCTGCGCGGGTTTCATTGTAATGGGGCGTCGCCAAGCGGTAAGGCACTGGGTTTTGATCCCAGCATTCCCAGGTTCGAATCCTGGCGCCCCAGCCATCTTCGGGCATCGCCGAACTGCGTCGCCGCGAGCCCTATCCGCCAGGTCCGAGCGTCTGTCGCGCCGCGCTCCATGCTGGAGAGGGAAGGTGCCGGCGCTCTGCGCAGCAATCTGAGGTCTAGCGCCGTGGCCACCAGCCAGATGATGGTGTTCACCGGGAACGCCAACCCGGATCTCGCCGCCGAGATCGCCGGTCACCTGAGCTTGCCGCTCGGGAAGGCCGTTGTTGGGCAGTTCAGCGACGGCGAGGTGATGACGGAGATCCAAGAGAACGTCCGTGGGCGCGACGTCTTCGTCGTCCAGCCGACCTGCGCTCCGACCAATGATAACCTGATGGAGTTGTTGGTCATGATCGATGCCCTGCGTTGGGCGTCGGCCAAGCGCGTGACCGCGGTGATCCCTTACTTCGGCTATGCCCGGCAGGACCGACGGCCACGCTCGGCGCGCGTGCCGATCACGGCCAGGTTGGTGGCCAAGGCGATCGGGAATGCCGGGGCCGACCGAGTGCTCACCGTCGACCTGCACGCCGACCAGATTCAGGGCTTCTTCGATATCCCGGTCGACAACGTCTATGCCTCGCCGATCCTGCTCGGCGACGTCTGGCGCCAGAAATATCCGCGCTTGATCGTCGTCTCGCCCGATGTCGGTGGCGTGGTGCGCGCGCGTGCCCTGGCCAAACGGCTCGATGATGCCGATCTGGCGATCATCGACAAGCGGCGGCCTCGTGCCAACGAGGCCAAGATCATGAACATCATCGGTGATGTCGAAGGGCGCTCGTGCGTGCTCGTCGACGACCTTGTCGACACCGCGGGCACCCTGTGTCGAGCCGCGGCGGCACTCAAGGAGCGCGGTGCGGCAATGGTCGTTGCCTACTGCACGCACGCCGTGCTCTCCGGTCCGGCCGTCGAGAATATCAGCGCGTCCGAAATGGATGAGCTGGTGGTGACGAACACGATTCCACTGCGACCCGACGCGCTCGCTTGCGGGCGGATCCGCCAATTGAGTATCGGTGAGTTGTTGGGGGAGACGATACGGCGTGTCTCGAGTGACGAGTCGGTCAGCTCACTCTTCGTCGATTAGTCGCCACACGTCCGAGCCCGCCGAGATGTGATTCACTTCCTTCATGCCGCCGACCTGGTCGCGGGTCCCGGTATGTCTATCCACAACCGAGCCAAGATGGAGTGCGCCCATGAGCGTAAGCTTCGAAATGATCGCAGAGCCCCGCCGTGACGCAGGGAAGGGTGCGAGCCGCCGCCTGCGTCGCGCCGGACAGGTGCCCGCTATTGTCTACGGTGGCCACAAAGAGCCGGAGCCGATCTCGCTGCTGCACAACGATCTCGTGAACAACCTAAAGCACGAGGCCTTCTACTCGCACCTGCTCACCCTGAAGGTAGGCGATACGGAGACCAAGGTGGTGCTGAAGGATCTGCAACGCCACCCGGCCAAGCCGCTGATCCTGCATGTCGACTTCCTGCGAGTCAGCGCCGACGAGAAGCTCCGCATGGTCGTGCCGCTGCACTTCCTCAACGAGGCGCAGTGCAAGGGCGTGAAGGTGGGCGGTCGCGTGTCGCACAACATCACCGAGGTGGAGGTCAGCTGCCTTCCTGAAGACCTGCCGGAGTTCATCGCTATCGACATGTCCGAGATGGGCGTCGGGGAGATCCTGCATCTGTCCGAGATCCAGCTGCCGGCCGGCGTGGCGCTCGCTCATGCGCCGGACCCGGATGAGCCGGTCGTCATGGTCTACAGCGGCCAGAGCGGTGCGGCCGCCGAGGAGGGCGGAGCAGCCGGCGAGGAGGCCTCCTGACCGGAAGGGAACCGGGGCATCCGGGCGGCAGCCAGGGCAGTAGCAGGTGACGGTGGCCGGCGCGGTGGCCGAGGACGGCATCCGGCTTATTGTCGGACTCGGCAACCCTGGCGCCCAATACGAGTCGACGCGCCACAACGTCGGTTTTTGGCTCCTCGATCGCCTTGCCGCGCGCCACGGCGTTGCCTTTCGCAACGAGAGCAAGCTGCATGGGATGGTCGGCCGCGTCATGCTGGCCGGTCAGGATCTGCGACTCCTCAAGCCGGCTACCTTCATGAATCGCAGCGGTCAATCCGTCGCGGCCATGGCCCGCTACTTCGACATCGCGCCAAGGCAGATTCTTATCGCCCACGACGAGCTCGACCTGCCCGCCGGCGTCGTGCGCCTCAAGTACGCTGGGGGCCATGCCGGGCACAATGGCCTGCGCGACACGATCCAGCAGCTCGGCAGCCGCGACTTCTGGCGCCTGCGGATCGGCATCAGTCATCCCGGTGACAAGGCCCAGGTCGTCGGCTACGTCCTGAGCCGAGCGCCTCGGGATGAGGAGACACAGATCCTCGGGGCGCTTGATGATGCCGATACCTGCCTGCCTGAGCTCGTCGCTGGCCAGTTTCAGCTCGCGATGAACCGCCTGCACGGCGGCCTGCGCTGAGGCCCTTTCTGTCAACAAGCCTGGGGTCCGACGGCTCGCCTGCCGCGCGAAGGCCGCTAGGCTAACGCGCCGGAGCAAGCCACTCGAGCGAGCCGCTAGACGCGAAATCGATTCACCATCTCGTTGAGGCCCTCGGCCAGGCGCGAGAGCTCCAGTGCACTCTGGCGGACCTGCGAGCTGCTCTCGCTCATCTCCTTCGCCGAGCTGTTGACCAGCGCCACCTCGCGGGTGATCTCCGCGGCCACGGTGGAGCTCTGGGCGACGTTGTCGTTGACCTCGGCGATCCCCTGAGATGTCTGGGAGATGTTCGTGGAGATCTCCTGCGTCGCGGCGGTCTGCTGCGCGACGGCGGTAGCGATCGTGGCGACGATCTCGTTGACCTCGCGAATCACCTTGGTGATCTCGCGGATCTCGACAACGGTGGAGTCGGTCGATTCCTGTATCCCACCGATCTGGGCACGAATGGACATCGTCGATTCGGCGGTCTTCTTGGCCAGCTCCTTGATTTCATTGGCGACGACCGCGAAGCCCTTGCCGGCCTCACCGGCGCGGGCCGCCTCGATCGTGGCATTGAGCGCCAACAGGTTGGTCTGCTCGGAGATCTCGGTGATCGCCTCGGTCACCTTGTCGATCTCCTGAGCCGCCTCGCCCAGCGCGCGGACCTTCTCCGACGCGGCCTGTGCCTGGCCAACGGCCTTCCCCGACACCGTGCGGGCGCTGTCGGTGCTTCGGGCGATCTCGCGAATCGTCGTCGACATCTCCTCCGATGCCGACGCGATCATGTTTGTGTTGGTCGCGGATTGCTCCATCGCGGCCGAGACGCCGTTCAGATTGCTCGACATCTCCTCGATGGCGGCGGCGACGGTGCTGGCGTTACCGGCCGTGCTCCCGGCCGTGGCGGTGAGCTGATCGGATACCGCCGACAGCTCCGTCGACGATGCGGTCAGCGTCCCGACGCCGGCGGCGATATCGCGAATCATCACCTGTAGCTTCTCCATGAACTGATTGAAGCGCAGCGCCAGCTCACCCACCTCGTCGCCGCTCTTCACCGGCAGGCGCAGGGTCAGGTCGCCCCCACCGTGGGCAAGCTCCGTCAGACTCTCGACCACGTTGCGGACCGGCCGGACGATGCCGGCGGCGAGGACCAGCGCAAGCGCGATGATGATGGCGGTACCAATGGCCCCGATCAGCAGCATGATCCACTTCAACGCCGCGACGGACGCAAAGGCCTCCGCCTGGTCGATCTCGGCGATGATGGCCCAGGTCACTTCCCCGATCGTCAAGGGCGCATAGGCGCTCAGGACCGAGCTGCCTTGGTAATCCTTGATGATCTGCGTATCGCTTCGGCCGGCCAGTGCCTCGCGGGATGCCAGCGTGTCCACCTGGCCCCGGTCTGGATTGGCAAAGGATGCGCGAATCGTATGGTGTACGGGGTCCAGGTAGCTGTCCGAGCGCATCAGTCTATCGGGCCCGACCAGATAGCTCTCGCCCGTCTCGCCCATCCCGGCGCGCTGAGTCATGATCGCGTTGATCGCATCCGTCGAGAGCTGCAAGGCGACGACCAGCGCCACCTTGCCGTCCTCCATCACCGGGGCCGCGATAAAGGCCGCCGGCTCATTGTCGCTTGGCGCGTAGGGGGCGAAATCGGCCATCGCATAGTCCTTGTCCTGCAGGACCCGCCGCGTGAGCTGTCCGAGGCCGGAATCGGCATAGGGGCCATCGATCATGTTGGTGCCATGATCCTCCTCTTTCGTCACCGTATAGAAGACGGTGCCGTTGGGGTGGATCAGGAAGAGGTCGTAGTAGCCGTAGTGGTCGATGTATTTCGCGAAGTAGTCGGCCTCCTGCTCGGCCGCCTGGGCGACGATCGCCTCCTCGAGATCCATCTTGGTCACGCAGGCCCAATCGAGGCCGGCGATCTGCAGCGGGGCATAGGCGACGAGCACCAGCTTGCCGGCGCTGTCGGTGTAGATTCCCATCCCATCGTGGCCGCTCAGTGCGCGCTCGATGTAGGGCGTCCTGATCGGATACCCGACGACGTACCGGCCGTCACCCATCGTCAGCATGTCGCTGCGGAACGCGACTGCCTCCCCCAGCTTTCCGACGACGTAGGTCTCACCGCTCCGGCCCATACCCTGCCGGCGCTGCACGATTTCATTGGTCTTGTCCGTGGGGACCCTAAAGCCGATGGCACCGAGCAGATCGCCGCCACGGTCTCTCACCTGCGCTAGCATGAAGGCCTCTGGCTGCCCGCCCGATGGGGTGTAAGGCTCGAAGTCAGCGACAGCGATCTCGTCTGGGCCGCCGTCAACAAGACGGGAGAAGGCCTTGCCAAGCCCTGAATCCTTGAGGTAGCTGAGCGGTATGCTCATCCCGAGGTCCCTCTCGCGGGCAACGGTGTAGACGATATCGCCATCCCATTGAATCAGTAAGATGTCTTCCCAGCCGTAGCGATCCATCACATGCTTCATGCGCGGGTCGACGCGCTCGGCGATCGCCGAGTAGGCCGGCGTCATCGTCGTCTCGCCGACCTCCTCGAAGGCACGACTCAGGTCGCGCAGCGCGTCCCGGACGAAGGGATCGCCCGTCAAGGTCGCGAGCTGGGTCTGCATCGATGAGAAATAATCCTGCAGTTGAGCTTCTTTGAGCTCCTGCACCGTATTGAGCTTGGTGAAAGCGGCGTCTTGTAGGGACGCGATTGTCTCCAGCAGTACGCCCATGTCCCCTTCGCGCTCGCTGAAGTAGCGCTGGATCTGGGCCTTCTTGACCTCGCGAACGAGCGTGAGTCGATCGAACGACTGCTCGGACAAGGCATCGCTCGCCTTGATAACCGATACGAGACTCACGATGGCGAAAGGAGTGACACCCACGGCGAGGAAGGCCAACAGCAGCTTTCTGCCCAGGGTCAGCTGCCTTAGAGATCCCTTCGGACCCGTCCCGTTCATGTCGCCTCCACCTTGCCCGACAGCGCGATCAGGCGCTGCGCGGTTGCCGTCTGTTGCCCGCTCTCGCTGAGCGAAGTACCTGGCCCAAAATGCTAGGCCAGGAATCAGGGGGGAGGTTGTGATGCGATCCGCTGACCAGGGCGGGCCCCGACGACCCCCTGGGACGCCGTTCACATCTCGATGCGGAGTCTCTGGCTCGCGCGAGACGCCCGTGCACGCGGCCTGCGGGTCCCGAGTAGCCTGAGATAATCTCTCGCATTGTCATCGGTCGTCTTGTCGACCATGCTTTGATCCTGAACGGAACGGCCAACTTGGAGCCGCCAGCCTCTTGGGGTCAGCCGCTCGCCGGTCGAGCGAGGCGTGCCGGCGGAATGTGTAGGTTTACGGCAGAATGAACGGCGTCGACGTCGAGATTCTGCAGACTGTGGGGAAACGATGATCCGAGAGACGGAGTACAGGAGGACAGCGGTGCGCCTAACGATCATGGGGCGAGCCGACCCACCCCAGACGATGAAATGTCGCCTCGCCCCTGATCGTTCCCTCACCCCAACCCTCTCCCAGAGGGCGAGGGAGCGAAGGTGCTACGCGATTTTCATGGTAACGATCATGGGGCGAGCCACCCCAGACCATGAAATGTCGCCTCGCCCCTGATCGCGTTGAAACCGTCCGCGTCGTAGACATGACTCAGGCGGTTGCGGTCATCGACAGCGGTCAGCAGCGCGAGGTCATCGTCCTCGGAGAGGTGGCCGGCCAGATACCAGGCCTTGACGACTGCGCGGCTAGATTGTGCCGAGCCGGAGCGATCGGTCCGCTACTCTGCGCTACTCTCTTCAATCTTAACGCCCCAGGCTCCTGCCCAACCCGGCTCTGAGACCGGCGGGTGGCGACGCGCCCAAGCCCGCACCGATGGCCGCGCTCCTGGGCTTGGCCGCCGTGCAGCGTTCCTCCCGTAAACCTCAGCAACGCCGTCGTTGTTTGCGCGGCGATCTCCCGCAGGTCATTGCTACGAATCGTCTGTTAAGCGAGGTTCACAGCATGCGCATTGCACTTGCCTGCCGTGTTTGCGGGACGGCGCTCAGTCCAGGTCGCAACTGGAGTCTCGGCCCGGCCAGTTCACAGTACTGCTCGGAGGACTGTCGCAGCCGCGGCGTGACGCGGCGAGATCGGGATGTGGAGGAAGCCATTTTGGAGCTTCTCAGGGATCGTTCCACGGACGGTTCCGTCTCCCCAAGCGACGTCGCTCGAGCGGTGTCGGAGGACAAAGGCTGGAGCGTCGAAGTCGAGCGTGTACACATGGCTGCGCGTCGTCTGCAGCGCGCCGGGCGAATTCAGATCGCTGGAAGGGCTCGTGCCGCCGATTCCAGCCGCCAGAAAGGCGCGATTCGCCTCAAGCTTCGGGAGTTTGGCGCGACGCAGAGCGTTCGGCTGGCGCTCAAAGAGGTCGGCCTGTAGCCAGTCGCCCGGAGCGGGCCGGGGTCATCGCTCCGCCCGCGCGTCGGTGGGTGGCTACGCGAGCATCTGCTCGACGACCGAGCTGACCTGCTCCAGGCGCCGGGCGGGATCGGCCATGTCGCGATAGAAGCGCAGCTTGTCGCCCCCGTCGAGCTTGAGCTCCTTGGGGTGCCTCTGGATCAGCTGGACGAGTCGGGACGGATCGACCTTGGTGTCTCGCTCGAACTGGATGCGCCCGCTGCTCGCACCGGCCTCGATCTTGCGGATGCCGTAGGGCTGGACCCGCAGCTTGAGCGCCGTGATCGCAAAGAGATTCTTCACCGGCTCCGGGAGCAGGCCGAAGCGGTCGATCATCTCGACTTGGAGCTCATCGAGCTCGGCGCGGCTAGCGGCGCTGGCGATGCGCTTGTAGAGCACCAGTCGGGCGTGCACGTCCGGCAGATAATCACTTGGTAGCAGGGCCGGGAGCTGTAGATCGATCTCGGCGCCGTGATCGAGCGGCCGGTCGAGCTCGGGTGTCCGGCCGGCCTTGAGCGCCTGCACCGCGCGCTCGAGGAGATCCATGTAGAGCGAGAACCCGACCTCGTGGATCTGGCCGCTCTGCTCGTCGCCAAGCAGCTCGCCGGCGCCGCGGATCTCCAAGTCATGGGTGGCGAGCGTGAAGCCGGCCCCGAGGTCTTCGAGCGACTCGATCGCCTCGAGGCGTTTCTTCGCATCCTCGGTCATCACCGTGGGCGGCGGCGTGATCAGGTAGGCGTAGGCCCGATGGTGCGAGCGTCCGACCCGGCCCCGGAGCTGATGGAGCTGGGCCAGTCCCAGCTTGTCCGCACGGTTGATGACGATGGTGTTGGCGCTCGGCACGTCGATGCCGCTCTCGATGATGGTCGTGCACACCAGCAGGTTGAAGCGCTGGTGGTAGAAGTCGCGCATCACCCGTTCGAGCTCGCGCTCGCGCATCTGGCCGTGGGCGATCTCGGTGCGCGCTTCCGGTACCAGCTCGATCAGCTTCTGCGCCTGCGCCTCGATCGACTCGACCTCATTGTGCAGGAAGTAGACCTGGCCGCCGCGCTTGAGCTCGCGCAGGCAGGCCTCGCGGATCAGCACATCGTTCCAGGGCGCGACGAAGGTCTTGATCGGGTGACGTTCGACCGGCGGTGTGGCGATGATCGAGAGGTCGCGCAGACCCGACATCGCCATGTTCAGCGTGCGCGGGATCGGCGTTGCGGTCAGCGTTAGGACGTCGACCTCGGCGCGCAATGCCTTCAGCGCCTCCTTATGACGCACGCCGAAGCGGTGCTCTTCGTCGATGATCGCGAGCCCCAGGTTCTTGAACCGCACCGTACCCTGCAGCAGCTTGTGGGTGCCGATGACGATATCCAGCGTGCCGTCGGCCAGCCCCTCGAGGATCCGTTTCTGCTCCTTGGCCGTGCGGAAGCGCGACAGGCTCTCGACCCGTATCGGCCAGTCGGCAAAGCGGTCGGAGAAGTTCTCAAAGTGCTGCTGGGCGAGCAGCGTCGTCGGCACCAGCACGGCGACCTGGCGGCCGCCCTGTACTGCGACGAAGGCGGCGCGCATCGCCACCTCGGTCTTGCCAAAGCCGACGTCGCCGCAAACCACGCGGTCCATCGGCTTGGGATCGGCCATATCGGCGAGGACTGCTTCGATGGCATGGCCCTGATCCGGCGTCTCCTCGAACGGAAAGGCCTCGGCGAAGGCCGCGTACTCGACGTTGCTTAGCGGGAAGGCGATCCCGTTGCGCGCGGCGCGGCGCGCGTAGATGTCAAGGAGCTCGGCCGCGACATCATGGGCTTGTTGCGCGGCGCGACGTTTGATCCGATCCCATTGGTCGCCACCGAGGCGGTGCAACGGTGCCTGCTCCGGCGATGACCCGGTGTAGCGCGAGATCAGGTGCAGCGATGAGACCGGGACATAAAGCTTGTCGCCGCGGGCATACTCGAGCGTCAGGAACTCGGTCGTCAAACCGCCGACGGTGAGTGTCTCCAGGCCGCGATAACGGCCGACGCCGTGGTCCTCGTGGACGACCGGCGCCCCTTCGGTCAGCTCCGTCAGATTGCGGACCACCGACTCGTTGTCACGCTCGCGGGCGCGGCGGCGGCGCTCCTGCCGTACCCGCTCGCCGAATAGCTGCGTCTCGGTGACGATGGCGAGCTCGGCGTCGGTCAGCCACAGGCCTTGCTCCAGCGGCGCGACGGTTAGCCCGACCGACGCATCGCCCGCGGCGAATTCGGCCCAGCCGCGCAGCAGCTGAGGCCGGATACCGAAGCCGCGCAGGTGCTCGGCGAGCATCTCGCGCCGCCCCGTGCTCTCAGCGGCAAGCAGGACGCGTCGGCCCGCCGCCGCGATGAAGTCCTGCAGGGCCTGGGCCGGATGTGCCGCCCGAGCCTGGATGGCGAGTGGCGGCAGCGTCTTCGTGTTGAAGTGGCACAGCGCGCTGTAGCCCTTGGCCCGCTCCGGAAAGGCACCACCGCGGTAGCGCACGCCAGTCATGCGATTGAGGCGTGCGGCGAGCTCGTCGGCGCGCAGATAGAGCCGTGCCGGGGGCAGCGGCGGGCGCTCGATGTCGTAGCGTCGCTGCTCATAGCGCTCGGCGACCTCATCGAGGAACCGGGCCGCCGCCTCGCGGCAGCCGTCGGCCTCGATGACCAGTGTGTCCTCGGGCAGGTAGTCGAAGAGGCTCGCCGTCTCATCGAAGAACAGCGGCAGGTAGTACTCGATACCGCCGGGCGCGCGCGACTCGGAGACCTCGCGGTAGACCAGGCTCTGCCTTGGATCGCCCTCGATCGCGGCGCGATAGCGCTGACGAAAGGCGCTGATCGCCGATTCGGTCAACGGCAGCTCGCGCGCCGGCAGGAGCCGGATGCGCCCGACCTTCGCGAGCGAGCGCTGGCTGTCAGGGTCGAACGTGCGCAGGCTCTCGACCTCGTCGTCGAAGAGATCGATGCGGTACGGGACGTCGCTGCCCATCGGGAAGACGTCGAACAGGGAGCCGCGCACCGCGAACTCGCCGTGCGCGATCACCTGTGAGACGCACTGATAGCCCGCCTGCTCGAGGCGCCGACGCGTGGCGTCCAGGTCGAGCGCGTCGCCGACCTCGAGCACCAGCGAGTGGCCATCGAGATAGGTCCGGGGCGGCAACCGCTGTAGCAGAGTTGCTACCGGGACGACAAGCACCCCGCGGCGCAGCCCGGGCAGCCGATAGAGGGTCGCCAGGCGCTCGGAGACCAGCTCGGGGAGCGGCGAGAAGACGTCGTAGGGCAGGGTCTCCCAATCCGGGAAGGTGAGGATAGACAGGCGCGCGTCATCGCCGTCCTCGGACGGCGCGGCCTGACGATCCTTGCCCACGGTTGCGCCCGCGCCCAGCCCAGCGCTTTGAGTCTCGCCGTCTCGGAAAAAGCCCAGCTCGTTGCGTAGCCGATTGGCCGATGGCACGTCCTCGACCAAGACCAGCACCATCTGCTCGCTTCGGCGCGTCGCTGCGGCGATCGCCAGTGCCTGGCTCGCCCCGTAGAGACGCCCCCACTGCACGCGCCCTCCGGCTCGCTCAGGCAGCGGCGGACCGAGGGCAGAATGGAGCTGCGGCTCGTCAAGGACGGAGGTGGGGGACGACATAGGCAAATGAGCTAGCTGGTCGGATCAGGACAGGAGTGTGCGTATTCTGACGATCTTGTCGACTCCGGCGAGAGCCGAGATTCTCGCACAGCCTCGCAGGCAGTGCAGCGCGGCGGAAGGCGATCGTGCAGCGGCCGTGCGGTGTCGCTCCCAGGCTCACCGCTGATGACAAAGGCGCGGGTGAAGCGGTAACATCCGTCTTCTAGGCTGAGTGGCAGAGTGGTTATGCAGCGGCCTGCAAAGCCGTGTACCTCGGTTCGATTCCGGGCTCAGCCTCCAACTCCCCACCAGCACACGAACGGCCCGTTTCTGCCGTTCGGTGCCTCGCCCGCTATGCCATTGCTACTAGGCCGCAGCGCCGTCAGTCCTCCCGCCCAGCTGACCGCCGGCTCGACCGCACCAATTTCTGGGTTGCTCCGGCGCGGGGCCATCGCTGGCCGCGCGAGATCGATGCGCGGATCACTGGCCATGTGCGTGGCAAGTTACGCGATCCTGCTCAACGCCCCCCGGACATATGGCCCGAGAATCAGAATCCCGATCGCCACGGAGCCGAGAGCCGCGAGGAGCACCGCACCGGCCGCGACATCCTTGGCTTTGCCGACGAGGGGATGAAAGTCCGGAGATGCGACGTCCGCGAGGAGTTCAAGAGCGGTGTTGAGTGCCTCTGCTGTCCACACCGACATCATGGCCAGCACGAGCCAACACCATTCATAGGCAGTGACTCCGAAGTAGAGTCCGCCGACGATCACCAGGATGGTCGCTACAGCGTGTATCCATGCATTGTGCTGTGTCGCGAGCATCAAGGCGATGCCCCTGAGCGCCTGTCGTAGGCTGCGGATGCGCGCGCTTGCTGTGAAGGTTCTATTCATGTCTTGCTCCGCAATCCGCGGTAGCTGGCGGCTCGCGCCGAGGGGCGAAGGCTGCCGTCTCTCCGTCCCGCAAACCTGCGAACAATCCCGACACAGGGGGCGACCCCGCGCGTGGCAGATCTCACGGCGCGAGCCGATCGGCTCCCGTCGCCCACTTCCATACTGCTTTCACAGTCGTTACGCGGTCGTTGCACCAACGGGTTGTAGCCTTCTCGCTGTCGCAGGCGCGGAGGACTTCAGCTTCGAGGTTGGAGCGGAGCGAACTGCGCGCGACTTCGTCGTAAGGTCCCACAACCCTGATAAGGAGCGACCAATGAGAAACATTATTGCACTGTCCACGACGATCCTAGCCCTGCTTGCCTCGGCGACCGCTTCGGCCGAGCTACGCCCGGGCGGCCCCGTTTGGTCAGCCGAGGGGCGCATCGACCGCCGCATCGAGCTCATGACCGAGCGGCTCGATTTGACGGCCGAGCAGCAGGCGGAGATACGCGACATCCTCGAGGCGCAGGCCCTGACGAGGAGGGAGCAGCGCGCGGCCGTTCGTCAGCAGATCGAGGCCGTGCTGACCAACGAGCAGCTCGCGATGCGCGATGAGGAGATAGCCAGACGTGTCGACCGGCGGGTGGCGCGCCTCGCCGATCGTCTCGGGCTTAGCGCCGAGCAGGAGGCCGAAGTGCGGACCCTGATGGGCGAGCCCAGCGATCCGGCCGACTGGGATCGCGGCGCGATGCGCGAGCGCCTGGCTGGCATACTGAGTGACGATCAGCTGGCGCAGCTCGACGCGATGGGTACCCGTCGCGGCTATCGCGATGGCCGCGCAGGCGGGTGCGCACGCTAGCCGATCCGTCGACGAGCGAGCCCAGAGAGGGCCGCTCGTTCACGCCGCGCTGCGCAATCGAGGTGCTCGTTGAGCCTGTCCATCCGTACCAAGCTGTTCCTGACGTTGCTGATCGCAGGCACCCTGGCCGTGGTAGCCACGCACGCATTCGTTTACTGGTCATTTCGTCACGGATTGATGGAGCTTGCCGAGGCCCGCCAGCGGGACCGGCTGGGGCTGATCCGTGAGCGCCTCACGGAGCGGTTCCGAGAGGACCACAGCTGGAAGCGGCTCGCCGAGGATCGGGCGCTATGGCTTGCGGCGTTGGCCGGGCATGGCGACGCACCCGGTCCGCGACACCGCTTCCGTCACCACCTTGTGCCTGAGGCGCCGAATGGCGGCTCCGGCATCCAGCGGTATCCTCGGCAGGACGCGCCCGGGGTGTGGCCCCCGTCACGCGTCCTGAGACGGGCTCGTGGCGCGGAGGGTCGGCCGCTGCCGCTCGAGATGCGGCTCATGTTGCTCGATGCTACCGGCGAGATCGTCTACGGCCGGCAGGAGCTCCTCCAGAATGCGGTGCGATTTCCACTGAGGCTGGACGGCGAGCGCATCGGCGAGCTGGCCCTGGTCCCCGGCCCACTGATCCACGAGACAGGGGAGCTGCGTTTCAAGGAGAGCCAGACCTCGGCCTTCGTCGCGATCGCCCTCGGTATGATCCTGCTCTCCGCGCTCTTCGCGTACCCGCTGTCCGAACGCCTCTCTCGGCCGATCCTGGCCTTCCGGGATGCGGCACGGCGACTCGCCGATGGTGACTTCGCTGCCCGCGTGCCGACTGACCGCCGCGACGAGCTCGGCCGCCTGGGCCGTGACATCAATACGCTGGCTGAGACCCTGGAGCAGAACGAGCAGGCGCGTCGCCGCTGGGTCGCGGACATCTCTCACGAGCTGCGCACCCCTTTGGCCCTCTTGCGGGCCGAGCTCGAGGCCCTGCAGGACGGCGTGCGTCCAATCGAGCGCACCGCCGTGGACTCGCTGCACGCCGATGTGCTGCGCCTGAGCCGACTTGTCGACGACCTCTACGAGCTGTCGATGACCGACCTCGGCGCGCTGGCCTACCGTAAGACGGAGACCGATCTGGCCGAGGTCCTGCAGGAGGGGCTGAACGCCTACCGCGCCGAGCTCGCCGGGGCCGGCCTCGAGCTCGCGCTTGAGAACCGCCTGGGCGAGCCCGTGGTCTTGCAGACAGACCCGCACCGTCTCTCTCAGCTGTTCCGTAATCTGTTGCGCAACAGCCTCGAGTACACTGACGCTGGTGGCGGTCTTACCGTCACTGTCGGCAAAGAGCTCGATGAGCTGGTCATCGATTTCCAGGACACGGCCCCGGGAGTGCCGGTGCAGTCGCTGCCACACCTCTTCGAGCGACTCTATCGGGTCGAGGTCTCGCGCAGCCGCAACGCGGGCGGGGCCGGCCTTGGTCTGGCCATCTGCCGAAACATTGTCGAGGCGCATGGGGGGACCATTCAGGCCCGTCCATCGCCTTACGGCGGACTGTGGATCCGCATTCAGCTGCCCATTGCGTGATGAGAGACACCATCCTGATCGTCGAAGACGAAGAGCGGCTTGCCGAGGTGCTTGCCGACTATCTCAAGGCGGCCGGCTATGCGACAAACCAGCTCGGCGATGGGACGCACGCCGTCGCTTGGGTGCGCCAGCACCAGCTGGCCCTGATCCTATTGGACCTGATGCTTCCCGGCCGCAGCGGGCTCGACATCTGCCGAGACATCCGGGCCTTCAGCGCAGTGCCAATCATCATGACCACGGCTCGCGTCGAGGAGATCGATCGCCTGCTCGGCCTCGAGCTAGGCGCCGACGACTATGTCTGCAAGCCCTACAGCCCGCGCGAGGTGGTGGCACGGGTCAAGGCTGTCCTTCGCCGCACTGGTCTCTCTCAGGGGAGTCAACCCGGGTGCCTGACGCTCGATGCGGACAGCTTACGGGTGCGCAGCGGAGCGCGTGAGGTTGAGCTGACAGCGGTCGAGTTCGCGTTGCTGCGGACCCTGCACTCAGCGCCGGGACGGATCTTCTCTCGTGACCGCCTGATACAGCGGATCTACAACGATCATCGGATCGTCTCCGACCGCACGATCGACAGTCACATCAAGAAGCTCCGGCGCAAGCTTGCGGAACTGGCTCCAGAGCTGGATCTCATCCACTCGGTCTATGGCGTCGGCTATCGCTACGAGGAGCGACCGATGCGAATCGCCTGAAGACCATGCCATTCGCTAGCTTCCTGAGAAGCCCGGCCCGTACACCACTTTCCCTTCCGGACCCATTACAATGAATTTCGCGAAGCACGTTCGCTCCCTCGCCCTCTGGGAGAGGGTTGGGGTGAGGGAACGATCAAGGGCGAGGCGACCTTTCATCATCTGGGGTGGCTCGCCTCGCCCCATGATCGTTAGCAGAAGAATGGAGATACGCATGACCGTTATAAAGAAGGCTTGGCTCTTGTTGTCTTGTCTATTGTTGCTCATCCTGTTCTATGGCACGGCTTACGCCGAAGGAGCAGCAAGTGCATCCGATGAGTCGGCCCAAGCATCGGACACCGACAAGTTCTCAACACGCAGGCCCGTGGTGATCAACTATTTTGGCAAGGTCAATGCCACAAATGCGGGTTATCTCGCGCGGATCATTCTCGACGAGGTCGCGAACAATAACCGCGACTTCCACATTAACATCAATAGCACTGGCGGCGACCCGGATTCAGGGCTTGCGGCATTCAACATCATAGAAAGCCTTCCGGTGACCGTTACGACATTCAACGCCAATGAGGTGCAATCGGCGGCCGTCCATTTATACTGCCTTGGCGAGAGAAAATATGCCTATCCTGAGTCATTCTTTATGATCCACCCTGTGAAATGGAAGATCGATGATCTAACAATGACCGATATTCAGGCAAAATATCTTCACTCCCAGGTTATCGATCAACGAATAGGGAATATCGCAGAATCCTGCATGGATATTTCGAGAGACGAAATTCGGGAGTATTTCAACGGCAATCAGGATTTCTACTTCACTGCGGAGCAGGCGAAGTCGATCGGTCTGGTCGATGAGATATCGAGCAGGAATTTCATTCCGAAAAAGGTCTATTTGGTTTCCGACGACTATCGGGGGTAGGGCCAATGAGAATAGACACAACAGGCCCTATTCTTGGACCTGAACGGGGCCTTCGTCCCGTCACTACCTGACGATCATGGAGCGAGACGAGCCACTCCGGATGATGACATATCGCCTCGCCCCCTGATCGTTCCCTCACCCCAGCCCTCTCCCAGAGGGTGAGCGAGCGTGCTTCGCGAGCTCCATAGTGAGCGCGGGTCGACGCTTCCGGCTTACCTATAAGCCGCATCTCTCCTTTGGGACCTCAGCCAGCCTCGCCTAGTACGCTGGTGACACTGAAATCGCGCCTCCATCGCGCAACGACGCGAAGACGCGTCGGTGTGAAGAAATGGCGGGCTCACTGTGAGCAAGCCAACCCCTGATCCCGAAAAAGACCAACTAAACTGTTTGGAATAGTGGCCGCGGATGCCGCTCGAGGCTGGGTCGATCCGTATGCTGGAGCTCCGGGCGACTCGATTGGTGCTTGGCAGCTCCACCAGTGGCGAGAGATCCCGACGTTTCTCTGCCCTGTTTGCGTTTTCAACCGATGCGTGCTCGCGGTTCGAGCTGAGCGGTCCTTCCCCGAAACCATCCGTAGCGACCGGAGCGTGACGCGATGAGCGATAGAGACGACGGCCTGGGACTTTCGATCCCCGGCATGGTGGTCGCGGCAACGCTGCTCGGCGTGGTGTTCTTCAAGAGCGTACCGTTGGAGACGACGCGGCCAGCGCCGGAGGCCCAGCTACCCGATGCGTCGGTGACCGCCGAGCGGGCGCCGGCACGGCTTTGGGAGGATCCGTTCAATGCCGTGTATCGGCATATGCCTAATACAACAGACAGGCCGGAGGCGCCTGATACCGGCGGCGACCCGCCGGCCAACCCCGACTTCTGCTCCACTGACACCGTCGGCGCGCGGGCAGAGCGGGTCGACCCGCACGAGGCCTCGGCCCCGCCCTGCATCGCCGACCAGATCGCGCATCGCAACCAGCTCGGGCGCAAGCCGCGCATCCTGGCCGTCATGCTCCCAGGCGCGACCTCCGTCGAGTCCGGCGAGAACCGCATCCGGCGCCGCTACGCGGTCCTCTCCGCCCTGCACATCGCCGGCTTCGTTCCGGATGACGCAACCCATATTGGCTGGTTCCGTACGATCCCCGGCTCGGACCTGCCGGCGGTGATCCCCTACGAGTGGATGACCGCCACCGACGGCGCGGCCGACCCGGGCTCGGTGCTCGTCCTCTGGCTCGACGACACGCCATTTCGCCAACGTCTCCACCGGGGCCTGACCGGTCTGGTGGCCGGCATCCTGCCGAAGGACCAGCTGCCGGCGGACGGCAAGGTCGATGTGGCGGTGCTTGGGCCGTCGTCGTCCGACGGGCTGGTCGGGCTGCTGCGGGAGGCGGCTGCCATCGCCGCTCCAACAGTGGCAAGCGGCGCCCAGATGCCGGCCTACGACGCGGGCATGGCTGGCATGATCGGTTTGGCCGGCACGGGCACGATTGGAGCGACCCCCGTCTGGCCAGATCGGGCGTTCGAGATCCGTCTCGATGTGTACTCGGCAACGGCGACGGCAGCCGACGACGAGTTGTTCGATCGCGCCGGGATCGAAGGCGACGGAAGGACCGTTGCTGACTATCTGTTTTGCCGCCTCAACCTGGACCTGCACCGCACCATCGCCGACGATCGGGTCTTAGTCGAGATACTCGCCGCGGAGCTGGGCGCCCGTTTCGATCGGAGCTCCGGACCACTGCTCGGGCTGGCTATCGGCCTGCGCAAGGCAACGTCCGCGGTGCGCGAGGCTACCGTCGATCGTCTGCGCGGCACAATCCCGCCTGTGGGCTCAGGCAAGGGAGGCAAGCACGTCGTCCTGGTCTCGGAGTGGGACACCGCCTACGGCCGCTCACTGCCGATCAGTCTCTGCAAGGCCCTCGAGGCCGAGCTCGGTAAGACGACCCCCTGCGCTCACGTCGACCAGCGTGGGGCCGGCTACCCGGCAGGAGAAAGTGAGTCGCAGGGAGGAGCGGACTTGCCCTGGGTGCATCGCTTCACCTACATGCGCGGCCTCGACGGGACCTTGGGGGCGACCGGGGGGCACGCCGGTGATCACTCGCTTGCCGACGCACTGGCCGAGTCGGCCCAAGGTACGCCGCAGCTCGACTACCTGCGGCGACTCGCCGGCCGCCTCGTCTCGCTGGAGCGAGGCTTGCCCAGTGGCCACTCGATCGCGGCTGTGGGTATCCTCGGCAGCGATATACACGACAAGCTGCTCATCCTGCAGGCCCTGCGACCAGCGTTCCAGGGTGCGGTGTTCTTCACGACGGACCTGGACGCACGACTCTACGAGCCGGCACAGCTGCAGTGGACACGGGGCCTGGTGGTCGCCACCGGCTTCGGTCTGCAGCTCGAGGGAGCCACGGGTGCGGCGCCGACGGGCATCGATTGCCAGGATTCGATCCCGCCGTTTCGCAGCGGCTACCAGACTGCGTTCTTCTACGCGGCGCGCGAGGCGCTCGGTGCCCTACCGGAGGCCTGCCGACTCGGCACCGAGCCGGGCTATCGCCAGGTTGAGGCAGCCGGCCAGGCGCCAGCGCCGGCCCGGCTGTTCGAGATCGGGCGCACGGGTCCGGTCGCGCTGATCCCGCCGAGGCCCGCGGGTGACGACCAAGGGGCCGATCCTGCCTCATCCGCGCCGGGCGCTCGTGCCCTTGGTAAGCAGGACACGGGCCAGGCCCGGCTCAACGCCTGGCTTGACGTACTCCTGCTGCTGGTGATGGGCTGGGGCCTGTTTCTGGTCTTCTACCACCGGCATGTGCCCCTCTGGTGGGGGGCGCTGGGCCAAAGGCTGCGCCGATCCCCGCTCGGCACCAGCCTCGGCCTGATCCTGGCCCTGTTGGCGCTCGGCGGTCTGTTGGCTTGGCTCTGGCGCGATCTGGAGGTGCTCGCCTGTCCCCTTGCCCTCGATGCGACGGCCTGTGCCGAGCCGTTCAGCGTCACCAGCGGCATCAGCATCTGGGCGCCTGTCTACCTGCAGCTGTTGGCCGTGGTGCTGTCGGCGCTGTTCATCGCCCGCGTGCTGGTGCGGTTTCGCGCCAACATGCTTGGCCTCTCGAGCCGGTATTTCCTTGGCCGGGGCTGTGGGATCGAAAGACGACCTGCGCCAGCCGGGCTGTGGGCGGCGTCGCATGCGGAGCTGCGGCACTGGGCGCAAGTAGGGCTGCGCTGGCTCCGGCGTCCGGGCTGGGACCGAGCCGACAGCTTGGCGGATCAGGTCTCGGCGAGGGCCGACACCGCGGCGGATACAGGGCACCCTAGCGAGCCGCTGGATACCGACGATGCGCTGAGGCTCTGGCTACAGTACTGTCGGCGATCGCGATTCTGGTGGCGGGTGCTGCGCGTCGTGGCCCTGTCCATCCTGCTGTTCGCTGTCGTGGTTGCTCTGTATTGGGCGACCGGGGGCGGTGGCAACAGCCCGGTCCGCGATGCTGAGCTCGCCCGGATCTTCCTGGAGCTACGGCTCCTCGGCGTGCTCCTCGGCGGCATGCTCGCCTTAGCCGTGCTGGACATCGCGCTGGAGTGCCGGCGCTTCATCGACCAGCTTTCGCGTGCCTCGGTCGCCGAGGAGCCGGCGCGTTGGCCGAGCCAGGTTGCCGCCGGCTTCCAGGCTAACCTGCACCTGGACCCCGCCCGGCTATCGCCTTGGATCGCGCTCAGCGTGATCTCCGAGCACGCGGACCTGGTCATGCGCCTGGTAGTCTATCCGCTGATCGTGCTCGTGGTCCTGGTGGTCGCCCGGCTGCCCTGGCTCGACACCACCAGCCTGCCGCCGAGCATCCTCATCGTCTACCTGGTCTTCGCCTTCTACATCTTTTTCGTCGCCGTCGGCATCCAACGCGCGGCGAACGGGGCCAAGGCCCGAACCCGCGAGCACTACCAGACCCTGCTTGACGGCAACCGGAACGCCCCAGTCGAGGATCCCAAGACCAACACCCAGCTTGAATGTCTGATCCGCCAGGTCTCCGAGCTGCACGACGGTGCCTTCAAGCCGCTGCCGGCACGGCCGCTCGTGCGCATGGCGCTGCTGCCGTTCGGGGCGCTTGGGGTGGGGCTGTTGGAGTTGTTCGGCTAACGATCATGGGGCGAGGCGAGCCACCCCCGACCATGAAACGTCGCCTCGCCCCTGATCGTTCCCTCACCCCAACCCTCTCCCAGAAGGCGAGGGAGCGAACGTGCTGCGCGAATTTCATGGTAACGATCATGGGGCGAGCCGAGCCACCCCGGATGATGAAAGCTCGCCTCGCCCCTGATCGTTCCCTCACCCCAGCCCTCTCCCAGAGGGCGTGGGGGCGAACGTGCTTCGCGAGCTTCATAGTAGGTGCCGCCGCCACTGGAGACGCTGTTTGATCGCGTGGCCAACGCATGGCGTCAGTGCAAAATGACACAGAGCGCCGCATATATCTTCGTCACACGTGGATTTGCCGTCGCGATGCATGCCCCTCGCGCCCGATCGCTGTGTTGCGCCTCCTCTCCATGGGGCCCGCTACGCCTCGTCGGCACGCCTGGCGCTCGGGCCCGATTGGCGCACCGCGCCTGCCGCAAGAGCCATGCGCGACGGGCATAGCTTTCGAGTAACATCTCGGTCGCGGCCGGTTGACGAAGAGCAGCTCGGGTACGCCAGTGGTCTGTCGGCCATTATTGCGTAGCGTCAACGGGCCTCAACGACCATCTTGTGGAGACCCCACCCATGGCGAACTTTGGCAACCTCCTCGGGACTTTCTTGCAGTCGAATATGGCCCAGTCGGGTCAGCAGCGTATGGCCCATGCGGCACAGGATCTCCAAACTAGCCTTGGGTCGCTCGGCGCCGGTCAGGGCGGCGCAGGCGGGCTCCTCGGCGGGCTGTTGGATATGGCCAAGGGCGGCTTGAGCAGTGCCGGGCAGAATCCGCTGCAGGCCGGCGGCATCGGGGCAGCACTCGGGTCCGTGCTCGGCGGTGGCGGGGATTCGGTGAAAGGGGCCCTGACGGGTGGCGCCCTGGCGATGCTCGCCGGCGTCGCCTTCAAGGCGCTGAATCAGGCCGAGCGTGGCGGGGCAACCAATGTCGGCGACGCCGCGCCGCTCAGTGCCGGGGCCCTGCCGCTCGGGCTGAAGCCACCGGAGACACCGGCTGAGCAACAGGTACTCAACACGAAGACCCAACTGATCGTGAAGGGCATGATCAACATCGCCAAATCGGACGGTCAGGTCGGCCTCGACGAGCTGCAGCGGATCATCGGGAAGGCCGAGGACCTCGGCGCTGACGATAAGGATTGGCTGATGGCCGAGCTGCAGCAGCCGCTCAATCTGGATGCGTTCGTGGCCGAGATCCCCAACCAAGAGGTCGCGGCCGAGGTCTATGCGGCGTCCCTGCTCGCCGTGGAAGTCGACACACCGCAGGAGCAGGACTATCTCAGGCTTTTTGCCGAGAAGACGGGGCTGCATCCCCTCGTGGTTCAGCACATCCATCAGGCGATGGGGGTGGCGGTCTGAGGGGCCGGCCGGTATCGAGCCTAGCTGAGAGGATGCAGGTTCCTCTTGCTGCCGCGCTAGGGCTCAGGCCACAGAGCGGCATGCAAGGCGCTCGATTCGCAGAGCGAGTGCGGGCCTGGGTCAGCCGACCCAGGCCCTGGCGTTGCGGAACAGGCGCAGCCACGGGCCGTCGGGCCCCCAGTCTCGCGGGCACCACGAGTGCTGGACGGTGCGGAACAGCCGCTCGGGGTGCGGCATCATGATGGTTACGCGTCCATCGCCGGCGGTCAGGCCCGTGATCCCTTCGGGCGAGCCGTTGGGATTGGCCGGATAGCGCTCGGCCGGCAGGCCATCGTGCTCGATATAACGCATGACGGTCTGCGCCCGGCACGCGCCCAGCTGATCGGCGCCGTGCAGATCAGCTCGGCCCTCACCATGGGACACGACGATGGGTAGACGGGAGCCCGCCATGCCGGCGAGCAGGATCGACGGCGATGGGCAGACCTCCACCATGACCAGTCGTGCCTCGAACTGCTCCGAGCGATTGCGCAGAAATTGCGGCCAGCATTCCGCCCCCGGGATCAGCTCACGGAGTCCTGAGAGCATCTGACAGCCGTTGCAGACCCCGAGGGCGAAGGTATCGGGGCGATCGAAGAAGGCTGCAAAGGCCTCGCGAGCTTGCACGTTGAACAAGATGCTCTTCGCCCATCCGCCGCCGGCACCGAGGACATCTCCGAACGAGAAGCCGCCACAGGCGGCCAGGCCGCGAAACGCGGCCAGATCCCACCGACCGGCGATCAGATCGGACATGTGGACATCGATGGCCTCGAAGCCCGCTTTGGCGAAGGCGGCGGCCATCTCGACCTGACCATTGACTCCCTGCTCGCGCAGGACCGCAACCGCTGGCCGCGCGCCGGTTCCGAGATAGGGCGCCGAGATATCGTGCTGGGGATCGAAGGAGAGCTGCGCGAAGAGGCCCGGATCCGCGGGATCCGCGATCCGCTCAAACTCCTCGGTGGCGCACTTGGGATCGTCACGTAACGACTGCAGGGCATGACTCGTCTCGGACCAGACTTGCTGCAGCCGCGCGCGTCCGGCCTCCAGCAGCGTGAGCGCGCCGCGCCGGACGCGGATCTGGTCGTTCGACTCGACCGCGCCGACGATCCGACTGCACATCCCCAGGCCGTGCTCGTCGAGGATCGCCAGTGCGCGCTCCGTGTCGCTGCGTCGCACCTGCAGCAAGGCGCCCAGCTCCTCGGCGAACAGGGCCGCCAGGTCGTCCGCGCCAAGCCCCTCGAGGTCGAGGGTCAGCCCGCAGCGGCCGGCAAAGGCCATCTCGCAGGCCGCGACGATCAGCCCGCCGTCGGAGCGGTCATGATAGGCGAGCAGCAGTCCTTCCGAACGCAGGGCCTGGATGGCCGCAAAGAGCCCCCGCAACAGGGCCGGATCATCGAGATCGGGCGGTGCGTCGCCCAGTTGATCGAAGACCTGCGCAAGACAGGACCCCCCGAGGCGGTTGCGTCCCTCGGCCAGGTGAACCAACATCAGATCGGTCGGCCCACAGTCGGTGCGAAGCTCCGGCGTCAAGGTGTCGCGGGCATCGCTGACCGGGGCGAAGGCCGAGACGATCAGCGACAGCGGGGCCGCCATCTCCCGGGGCTCGCCGCCCTCGGTCTGCCAGACGGTCTTCATGCTCATCGAGTCCTTGCCGACTGGGATCGCGATCCCAAGCGCCGGACACAGCTCCTGCCCAACGGCCCGCACAGTATCGAAGAGGCGTGCGTCCTCCCCCGGATGCCCGGCGGCGACCATCCAGTTCGCCGACAGCTTGATCTCACCAAGGGCCGCGATCGCGGCGGCGGCGATATTCGTGATCGCCTCGCCGACGGCCATCCGCCCGGAGGCCGGCGCATCGAGCAACGCGACAGGGGTGCGCTCGCCGATGGTCATCGCCTCGCCGCGATAACCCTGATAATCGCTCAAGGTGACGGCCACATCGGCGACTGGCACCTGCCAAGGGCCAACCATCTGATCGCGCGCGACCAGCCCTGTCACGGTGCGGTCGCCGATCGTGATCAGGAAGGCCTTGTTGGCCACCGTTGGGAACCGTAAGACGCGCAGCAAGGCCTCCTCCAGGTCCATCGGGCTGCGGTCGAGCGTGAGCCGCGGCACCATGGCCCGCGTGACGTTGCGCAGCATCTTTGGCGGCTTGCCGAATAGCAGCGACAACGGGAGGTCGATCGGCCGGTCACCGAAATGGCTGTCCTCCAGGACCAGCTCGTCCGCTTCGCTCGCGCTTCCTACGACGGCATAGGGACAGCGCTCACGCTCGCAGATGGCGCGGAACATCTCGAGACGCTCGCGGGCGACGGCGAGCACATAACGCTCTTGGGCCTCGTTGCACCAGATCTCGAGCGGTGACAGCGCCGGATCCGCGCTCGGTACGGCCCGCAGCGCGATGCGCCCGCCGCGGCCGGCGTCATGGGCCAGCTCGGGCAACGCATTGGCGAGTCCGCCGGCGCCGACGTCGTGGATGAACAGGATCGGATTGGCCTCGCCGTGTGCCCAACAACGATCGATCACCTCCTGGCAGCGCCGCTGCATCTCAGGATTGGCACGCTGCACCGAGGCGAAATCGAGATCCTCGGCCGAGGTCCCCGTCGCCTGGCTCGAGGCCGCGCCGCCGCCCAGACCGATCAGCATCGCGGGTCCCCCCAACACCACCAAGGGCGTGTCTGGTGGGAAGGGTCGCTTCGCCACATGCTCGGCGCGGATATTGCCGAGTCCCCCGGCAAGCATGATCGGCTTGTGATAGCCGCGGAGCTCTGTGCCATCAGGACCGGGTACCTCCTGCTCGAAGGTGCGGAAATAGCCCGCCAGATTCGGCCGGCCGAATTCGTTGTTGAAGGCCGCCGCCCCGATCGGCCCCTCGAGCATGATGTCGAGCGCCGAGACGATCCGGCCCGGTCGCCCGAAGTCTCGCTCCCATGGCTGCTCGCTGCCCGGGATACGCAGATTCGAGACCGAGAAGCCGGTGAGCCCGGCCTTGGGCTTGGCGCCGAGGCCGGTTGCGCCCTCGTCGCGGATCTCCCCGCCCGCCCCGGTTGCGGCGCCGGGATCGGGCGCGATCGCGGTCGGGTGGTTGTGCGTCTCCACCTTCATCAGGATGTGGATGTGTTCCGCCCGCTCGACGTAGCAGCCCGTCTCGGGGTCGACCAAGAACCGCTGTCCGGGCCGACCACGGATCACGGCCGCGTTGTCCCGGTAGGCGGAGAGGATGTCCGCCGGGGATTCTTCCGTGCTGCGGCGGATCATCGCGAATAGCGAGCGATCTTGGGCCACGCCGTCGATGATCCAGTCGGCGTTGAAGATCTTGTGGCGACAATGCTCCGAGTTGGCCTGCGCGAACATCATGAGCTCAACATCGGTCGGATTGCGCCGCAGCCCGAGGAAGCTGTCGACGAGGTAATCGATCTCGTCACCCGACAGGGCGAGCCCGAGCACAGCGTTCGCCTGCTCCAGCGCACCCCGCCCACCACCCAGCAAGTCGATGACGATCAGCGCCCGCGGCTCCGCCGCGACGAAGAGACGACCGGCGTCAGCGAGGTCGAACAGCGCGGTCTGAGTCATGCGGTCGTGCAGCAAGGCCGCGGCGGACCGTCGCCAGTCGTGGCCCTGAGGCATGGGATCCGGACTCAGATAGAAGGCCGTCCCGCGCTCGAGCCGCTCGACCTTGTGCAACCCGCAGCGCCGGGCGATCTCGGTCGCCTTTGTCGACCAAGGCGAGATCGTCCCGGGGCGTGGTACGACCAGGATCAGCTCACCGCTCGGCTCGTTGGCTGGCTGGGAGGCGCCGTATTGAAGCAGTCGGTTGAGGAGATTGCGCTCGGATGTGGTCAAATCCTCGCTCAGGGCCGCGAAGTGAGCCAGCTCGGCCTGCACCCTGACTGGCTGGCCAAGGGCCTCGTTCAGGCGTCGTTCGATCTTGTCGATGCGGAATGTGGAAAGGGCGGGCGAGCCCCGGAGAACGAGCATCGGAGGGTCTCTCTGTGGTGACTGACGAACCTAATGCTGCGAGGAGAACCTGAGACCGGTCGGACATGATCGGTCCGCTGAGCGGACCACTCGCGCCCGCCATCGCCATTGGGAATGGTCCGCACAGCGGACCCTTCTACGGGCCTCGCGCCGGACATCACGACCGGGGATGGTCCGCACAGCGGACCCACGGGTGGTGGCCTCAAAATCTTCGCGCTGCAGCGCTAGTGTACCGTCTCAAGGGTGTGTGCCTGGCCATCGTCGTCGAGACGCAGCTCCGCCGCGCGCTGCACCGCGTCCCAGTGCCACGCCTCGGCTGCGGCTGGGCGCCCGTCAAGGACCAGCGCCGCAGGCCGCTCAGGCAAGTGCAGGCGCAGGATCAGCGCGCGGGGCGTTGGCGTGTAGCGGCCTCTGCGAGCGCCGATCGCGAGGCCCGCTCCAGCGTCCTGCCCGGCGAGCCAATAATCTGTCTCGGCGATCAAGCCGTCGCGATACCCGAAGCCGTCCCCGGAGTCCTCGATCAGCGTCCAACGTCCGCTCGCGCTCGGGTCGGGGTAGAGCTCCAGTGTGAGCTGGGTCAGCGGCTCGGCCGTGGATTGGCGAATATTGCCGAGGGTCAGGATACTGCCGCCGCGAATCAGGATCGGGATGGTCTCGAGTGGGGCATCGGCCACCCAAGCGCCCGCCTGCGCCGCGTCCGAGACGCAGGCGCCGGTGTGAAAATCGTACCAGGTGCCAGGCGGTAGCTCGACCAGGCGCCGGCGCACGCCGGGCTGATAGACCGGGGCGATCATTAGCTGCGGGCCGATCATCACCTGATCCTCGATCTGATGCAGGTGGGCCGTCTCTGGGAAGTCGTAGAGGAGCGGTCGGAGCAGCGGCTCGCCGGTTTGGTGGGCGCGATGCGCCAGGGTATATAGGTAGGGCAGCAGGCGGTAGCGGCGCTCGATGGCCGCTCGGGCCACCCGCTCGATCTCGGGTCCGAACGCCCAGGGCTCCTGCGGGCGACTGCGATAGTGGGTGTGGCCACGCATGAAGGGGTAGAAGGTGCCGAGCTCGATCCAGCGCGCGAAGAGCTCGGGAAAACAGTTGTGGTAGAAGCCGCCGATATCCACGCCGACATGCGGCGAGCCGCACAGCCCCATGCTGGCCAACTGCGGCAGGCTCATCTCGAGATGCTCCCACCAGGCGCTGTTATCCCCCATCCAGGTCGCCGCCCAGCGCTGCACGCCGACGAAGCCCGAGCGCGTCAGCACCCATGGTCGGCGATCCGGCCGCAGACGCGCGAGGCCTTCACTGGTGGCTCGTGCCATCAAGGCCCCGTAGAGGTTGTGCGTCTCGGCATGCAGCGCCTCGCCCTCATCGCCGTGCCGGGACGCAAGCGGGATTGGCTGATCGCGGACCCCGCGCACCCCGAATGGTCGATCGACAATTGCGGGCTCGTTCATATCGCACCAGACGCCATCGACGCCGGCCTCGAGCAGGCCGGCATGCTGTTCGCCCCACCAGCGTCGGGTGGCGCTGCGACAGAAATCCGGGAACAGGGACTCACCGGGCCAGACCCAGCCGGAGAAGAGCTCGCCGTTGGGCCGGCGCACGAAGTGGCCCTCCGCGACGCCCTCGTCAGCCACCTGGTATCCGGCATCAAGAGCCTTCTTGACGCCAGGATCCACGATGACCACTGCCCGGATGCCCTCGGCATGGAGGCTCGCAACCGTCTCGGCCGGTCTCGGAAAACGCTGCCGGTCCCACGTGAAGACGCGATAACCATCCATGTAGTCGATATCGAGATGGATTGCCTCGAGCGGGATGCGCCGCGCACGGAACTCGCGGGCGATGGTCCGCACCTCTTGATCGGAGCCGTAGCTCCAGCGTGATTGGTGGTAACCGAGTGCCCACAGCGGCGGCAATGCCGGCCGACCCGTCAGCCGCGTGAGCTGCTCGACGACGACAGCCGGCGTCGGGCCGGCGAAGACGAAATAGTCCAGCTCGCCGCCAAGGGTGAAGAGGGTCAATACCCCTTCTTGCTCAGCCCCGACATCGAAGGCGCTATACCAGCTGGAGTGGAGGAAGAGCCCCCAGGTGAGGCCCGGGCGCATAGCGAGGAGCACCGGATGGGCCTGATACATGTTGTCGTTGCCTCGGCAGTGGCCGGGCGAAGAGCGGTCGACGGTCCAGTGCGTCAGGCGGCGATGGCGGCGGTCGAGTCGACCGGTGCGCTGGCCGAAGCCGAAATAGGCCTCTCCCGGCGCCATACGCTTGTCGAGAAAGCAGGCCGTTCTGGCTGGTCCTGGCGGTAGCTCGGTGTCCGGGGTCTGCTCCAGCGCGGTCTCGCGCACGGACATCTCGCGCCACTGTGGTGGGCCGATGTCCTCACCGAGCGGCCATCCAGCCGGCGTTTGGAACGCGACCGCGCCGGTCGCCAGGTCGATGCTCGCGCTAAGCCCATCGGCGCCCAGGTGACATGTTGGCCCCTCCTCGGCGACCGTCAGCTCAGCGGACGGCAGATCCAACACAGGCTCCCAATTGCGGCGTGGCGCAAACCGGCCCGTCGGCGAGAAGCGGACCCTCAAGATGTCCGCCGCGACGGCGTCAATCTGAGTGCACCCAACCTCGTGGAAGGCGCGGAATGCCGAGGCCAGGATCTCCGTGCCCGTAACAGGCCCGGGGTGGCGGCGGGGAAGGTCGTGCATCGAGTGCCTGCTTGCAGGGCAGCGATGGCGATAGTCTACACGTGCAGGATGACGGGGCGTTATCAGAGGCGCTGCATCGCCGTCGTCAGCTGAGCGTTCTCACCTGAAAGGGGCAGCTGAACCTGGGCTTAAGGGCCCCAGGCCCTGAGCATGCGCTCGATCTGCACGTACTCGATGTCCGGTCGCGCCCGCAGCTGCTCAGCCACCCGCTCGGCCGTGCCGGCCCAATCGATCATGAGCTGCAGCGTGCCGTCCGACTCGACGGTCGCTTGCGCCACGTAGGGAGTCGATCGCAACAGCGACTCGGCCAGTGCCGCGACCTCCTCCTCTTGGCTCCCGGCGTCTTGCCGCGCCAACACGGCCGCCGCGTCGGTGTCCGCGGCGAAATGAATCAACAGGCGGTCCTGGTCGGCGAACGGGGTGTCGGCAGGATCCGGTCTTGTCGTGACCGCATCGACCGCTGGGTCGGCCTCGACATGCCCAGCGATCTGCGCCAGGGCCGCCGCGCGTGGGATCCGCAGCACCAGCTCGGCCCCCGAAGTGACCCGCTCTGCCTCCAGGGGTGCACCGATCGACTTGGCGATGGAATCGAGCCAGGGCGCGACGGCCTCGGGGGCAAAGGCCGCGCCTCTTAAGACCTCCTGGATATGGCGGGCGGCAGGATTTGCGCCGCTCGGTTTGACGATAAAGGTCGCGGCCACAACGGGCTCCAGGGCGGCGCTGCTGCAGGCCCATCCAAGCCACAGTAGCGTCAGCACCGCCGGCAGCAGCAGAGAACGATATCCTCTCACAGTAATCTCCTCGTCATAAGGGTTTCCGCGCAGGCGCGCATCAAGGTGCGCGGGCCGTCCCGACTCGGTCGCCGCTGACCGCAGTCACCCCTCGCGTCGCCCGGCGATGCCAGAAGATCAAGAAGGCCGCCGTACTGATCACGACGACGCTGTACCCGAGCACGTCGTGCGTCAGTGTCCAGTAGTCGGGATGGATCACGGCGACATGGAAGGCGGCCAGGATGCGCAGCAGATTGATGCCGATGGCCAGCGCTAAGCCGCTGGCGATACCGACGGCCTTGACGACAACGGGCTGGGGCAGGCTTGCCACCCAGGCGATGATGAGCAGCCCGGGGACGACGCCCGTGCAGCCATAGACGATCCGCAGTCGGAAACCGCCCGGGTCGATGATCGTCGCGTCGCTGACGGTCACTGGCAGGCCGGTCATCGCCAAGGCGAGGCCATAGATCTCGGCGTTCAGGCGATTCCACGGGCCGAAGATCTCGCGCAGACCAGGCGTCCACTCGATGACGGCCACCAAGACCAGCACCACGCCCAAGGCCAGCGCCTCGCGGGGCGGACGTGCCCCGCGAGCGCCCAGCGATGGCCAGAGCGGGCCATCGGATCCTGGCCTCATGCGCGGGACAGCGAGCGGCCCCGCCAACCGAGCCAACCAAGCATGAAGGCAACCAAGGCCCCCAGGCTCCAGAGCGACATGCCCGAGCCGCTCTGCGTCACCGTGACCTCGACGCAGACCGTCTCGTCGCCGGTGCTCACGTTGACGCACACCGGGCCACCGACGCCGGCTGCGGTCAGGGTCGCCGCGACACGGCCCTCGGCGTTCGTGTTGCCCGTCGCCGGTTTCACGGTCACGACGCCCGTCCCTTGGCTAGCGAACTCCACCGGGACATCAGATTTCGGCGCACCCGCCATCATCACGGTCGCAACGATACTCGCCGACTGCTCAGCCTCCAGACCGACCTTCATCCGATCGACCCGCAGCATGAGCTTGTCGGGGGCCGGCTCGCTGGTGCTGAGCAGGCCAGCCCCGCAGGGCTTCGGACATTCGGTACTGTCGCGAGGCAAGGCGGAGGCCTGGAGCCTCTGCAGTACCTGATCCGGGGTCAGGTTGGGCTCTTCCGCCAACAACAGTGCGGCAACACCGGCGACATGCGGTGCGGCCATCGAGGTGCCGTTGTAGAGGGCATAGCCGCCCTGCACCATGCTCAAGACGCCGTCGTCGTTACCGTCACCGTTCGCATCCTGGGAGACATCGCCGCCCGGGGCCATGATCTCGACGCCGGTGCCGAAGTTGGAGTAACGCGTGACCAGGCGCCCTCTGTAGTCGCTGGCTGCAACCGTGATGACGCCGTCACAGCCCGCGGGTGTGTAGCCAGCCACATCCCTCGCCGAGTTACCGGCCGCCACCACGACCGTGGTGCCGGCCGCCACGGCATCATTGATCGCCGATTGCGTGGCCGGCGAGCTGCTGCAGGTCCCAGTGCCGCCGAGGCTCAGGTTGATGACCTGCGCCGGCTGCGGGTTGTTCGGCACACCGGGCACGGACAGGCCCGCGGCCCAGCGAATTGCGTCATTGATGTCCGCGGTCGTTCCACCGCACTTACCCAGCACCCGCACCGGAAGGATGCGCGCCTGCCAGTTGATCCCGGCCACGCCGTCGCCATTGTTCGTCTTGCCGACACCGATGGTCCCAGCGACATGGGTGCCGTGCCAGCTCGAGGGGAAGTCTCGCGGCGGATAACCCTGCCCGCACTCACCCTGCGAGATGGCATCCCCGGGATCGGTCGGATCGGCATCGCGGCCGTCGCCGTCGTTGGCGATGAAGGTCGAACTGATCATGTCATAGCCCGCCCCCAGGTTCGGCGAGCCGCTGATGTCGGGATGATCGGGCAGGATGCCAGTATCGATCACGGCCACCGTCACATTCGGATCACCAGTGGTCTCCGCCCAGCGCTCAGGCAGCCCGATGCCGCCCGGGACCTGCCCGGACCCGCTGCCCTGCGTGAAGTAGTGCCATTGCTCGGGGTAGCGCGGATCATCCGGCGTCACGGCGAAGTGCTGCCAGACCCAGTTCGGCTGCGCATACTCGACGTCATCGCGCGCGTTGAGGCGCTCCACTGCCTCCATCACCCGATCGGCCTCGGGTGCGCCCGCCTCCATGATTCCCATCCCCTGCGCGCCGACCAGCTTGAGGATCTGCTCGCCGCCAGAGGTCAGCCTCTCGGCATCCGGTAACGCCATGCTCGATTGCAGCTCCGCCCCCAGGGCGCTGACACCGGCAATCGGCTCCTTGAACTTGACGATCACCTCATCGGCGACGAACAGCGGCTCTGATGGCATCGGCATCACGTCCATCTCGGGCTGCATCGCCGGTTGGGCCATTACCGCACCGGCGATAACAGCCAACGATAACAGCGACACGGCACCCAAGCGCCTGACGCGCTCTAGGTGCCGCCCTGAGACGGGCGCTCGCTTCGCAATCTCTCGGCTCATAACCTTCTCCTTTTGCGTATGGATTCACCCTGACCATGTGCTACGGGGCATCCGCGACCGGCTGCCATTAAGAAAGGTAGACGGCGGTAGCGAAACCCGCAAGGAGCTGGCACGGCGATCTGCGCGCGCGCAAGAGCATGGGATGCGCGCCCCGCGCTGCTACGCGGGCCGCCACATGTGAGGCAAGATCAGTGCTGACTTCCCGATTTCGCTGGCACGTCACCGCGGTCAGGGGGGGTCATTAACGGGTGACTGCGCTTCCCGCGATGGCGCCGAGCGCCGACCAGCGGGAGCCGGGGAACAGGAGCAGCCTGGGCAAGGCCCTGTAGGCACGGAAGGAAAACCGGCTGACCCAACCAAGCTCGTTTGAATCCCACAGGCGCGACCCGCGTCCGTTCGCGCTCAAGGCGTCGAACAACGTCATTGGCGTAAACGCGCTGCCCTCAGACGTTAGCCGATCGAGGATCTCATCCAGCCAACCCAGGGTCAGCCAGGGCTGACGCTCCGCCGGTGCCGGCTGGCTGCGGAACTCGGCGAAATTGTCGGGATGGAAGACCAGTACGGCCCAAGGATTGAAGCGCGCGTACTGCGCGCCGACGTGAAACAGGTCTGCCATGTGCGATCTGTCGAAGCGGCTGGTCTTCGGGATGACGATCGGCACGGAAATCGATTTCGGTCCAGATCGGGCGCGAATGCCTCCGCCCAGGAACCGGAATCCGGTCTCGCGAGCCGCGATCAACGTGAGCCGGTCGAAGGTATTCCACGGTGGAACGAAGCCGTTGATCGGCGAGGAAAACGCGCGCTCGAGCACGTCTCGGCCCCGCTTCATCATCGCCAACTGCTCCGCCAAGGGCCGGCCCGCGAACTCCGTGGGCACCCCGCTGCGGGTGGTTGCATAGCGCTGGTGCGCGAGACCGTGCAGAGCGACCTCGATCAGGCCTTGCTGGTGGGCGTCGACCAGGTGCGGGACGTCGGAGGCCGTGAGCGGCCGTGTGACATCGGCAGGATCGTACGGAACGACGGCAACCGTCAGCGGTACATCGTGCTTGCGGAAGAGCGCCAGGATCCTGGCTTCGAGGCTGTGATCGCTCGATGCGGACGGATCATCGAAGCGGAAGCTGATGCGCACGTTGTCGCCCTCCACGAAACCGCCAATTCAGCGCCGGATGGCTGTCGCACCGCCTCGTCCAATCATCGTCGCTTGGCCGATTCGACGAGGCGGGCGAGGGCGGCGATCGTGTCCGCCTCGACGGCCTCCTCGATCGGAATGTCAACCGCGAACGTGTCCGCGATCGCCTCCAACAGCTGGATATGCCCCAGGGAGTCCCACCGCGGCACCGAGCCCGGACCCGAGTCCTCGCTCAGTTGCTCGATCGCGCAGGAAAAGGTCTCGCATGCCAGCCGTTTGATTTCCTCAATCGTAGCGCTCGCCATCGATAAGCCTCTCAGCTCAGTCTTCGCAGTACTGTCGGCCCGTCAATCTCGAGCATCCGACGCTGAATCTTGCCGTTGCTCGTCATCGGGATCTCCGAAACCGCATAGTAGGCGACTGGAACCTTGATCGGGGTAAGCTCCGCGGCGAGCGCAGCGTCCAACTCTCCCTTGGAGACCGCATCTCGTAGGACCAGAAACGCGACCGGCGCGGCGCCGCGTGTCGGGTCCTGTATGCCTCGCACGGCAGCGCTCTCAACCATCGGTAGACGGTTCAACGCCGCCTCTATTTCCAGCGGCGAGACCTTCTCCCCAGCGACGTTGAATATGTCGTCAACCCTTCCGAAGAGCTTGACGTAGCCACTATCGATGCATGCCAGGTCGCCGGTTATCAGGTAGCCGTCTCGGGTGAACGCCTCACGGGTGCGTTCCTCGTCGCCGAGATAGCCCGGAGAGATATTCTTGCCCCTGACCGCCAGCACGCCGATCTCGCCGTCCGGTAGGCTCTCGTGGTTCTTCGGATCGATTATACGGGTGTCCACGCCCGCCATCGCACGGAGGCTCGAGCCTTCGACAAAACGCGGATCGGAGTCGGAGACGAAGGCGAGCCTCGGACAGGCCTCGGTCATACCGTAGTTGTTGAACACCTTCGCGTTGGGGAACATGGCCCTTATCGGTTGCTGAAGGCTCGTGTCGAATGCCGCACCGGCGGAGCACACGACCTTGACCGACGGCAGCTGAACCCGCGTCAGGCGGGAGAACTTCGCCAAGGTCAGGAACGTGGACGGCACACCGCAAAACGATTTGATGTCCTCGTTTTCGATCGTTCGGATCACTGCCAACGGATTGCGCAGGCCCGCCATCAGCCTCACGTAACCACCGACGAATAACTGGCACAGAACCTGCGAAATCAGGCCATAAGCGTAGTACAGCGGCAACACGGCCACCGTGGAGGCCGCCTCTCGATAGCCGAGGTAATCGGACACGGCCGAGCACGATGAAACCAGGTTCTCGTGCGTCATGATCACACCTTTGGGAGACCCGGTCGTCCCCGATGTGAACATGACCAGGGCCGGACGAGCGGGATCTGCCTCGGACAAGGGCTCCAAGCCCACATAGGCATGCGATGATAATGGCTCCAAAACCGTTCGAACCTTGCAGGTTCGCAAGATTCCGTCGAGCGGGTGATCGGGTAACTGAGGATCTATCGGTACCGGCGTGTTACCGCTATACAACGTCCCGATCAGCGTAACGATGAAATCTATCGATGGCGTTGCCTTTACCACGATCAGGCCGTCCCGGCCGTATTGATCACGCAAGACACGCGCGGCGCGCATGGCTTGATCGAGCATCTCTGCATGAGCCAGCTTCCGGTACTCGTCGGCCACCGCTTCATTGCAAGACGCATTGGCCTCCAGGTGCGACAAGAAGTTCTCTGTCATGGGGCGCAAACCGAAACCCGCGGCACAAAGCTCTCTTGCTCCAAGGCCCCGGCCCGACTCAGCGCTACCTCTTCGAATTCATTCTCGTTGATTGCGCGGCACCACCAGCTGTTCGGATCGGAAAGGGTCGTCCGAAGGTCACTATTCTTGGTATTCGGCGCGATGTAGACGCGTTTCCTATAAAAGGAGTCGAAGCCAGCGTCGCGACACACCTGGCGCAGCGCCTCGGTCATGGCGTCGACTTGCAGAATGCTGATGCCGAGCGCGCGCGCGCGTAGCACCGCGAAGGCGAGGCAGATCCTGGCCTCTTCCTTGCTGTAAACCGGCGGCCAAATCTCGTTGAGCAGCATCTCAGTGATACGTCCAGTCCGCGTCCCGATGGTCCGGACAGAGCGGCGAGCGAGATAGCCGGTGATCATTCGTTGCGTACCGCTCGGCAGATCGAGCACCCAGGCA
Organism: uncultured Chromatiaceae bacterium; assembly: GCA_964583605.1. Classification (GTDB taxonomy): domain Bacteria; phylum Pseudomonadota; class Gammaproteobacteria; order Chromatiales; family Chromatiaceae; genus CAZOWL01. The sequence goes on from CAZOWL010000006.1 coordinate 79,591, forward strand.
TGCAACCTGGGATGACGGCCGTGCAGGCCCTGCATCAAGATGCTCATATTCCAGGGCACTTGGACCGTCGGTCGATAAGAGTTGAGTAGTGCATGCAACGACGACTTCGCTTCGTCACAGGAAAGGAGGGTTGCTCCGGATCGCTTGTATTCCTTGGCGAGTTGATAGACCGATCGCCTGCGGGACATCATGGTTGCCCCTACCGCGAGGCGCGAGGCCTGCTTCTGACCGCTGCCAGAGGAGGATTCGACGGCGAGGCGAGTGATCCGCAATAGGCCGAAGGCGGATACGGGGACCGAGTAAGTCGGAGACGCGTCGACTCGGCAATACGCGGACCAGGCATCATAGACCTTCTGCATCGCCGGCGATACACCCGAGGAGATCTGCGGATAGCCAAGCTTCAGCACGTACATCTTGAGATACGTGCCGACGCCTTTTGGCCGATACTCCGGCGCGACCATCAGATTGTTCGTGACGATGCACTCAACGGCCGACCCGTTCACCAGAATGGGAATATGAAAAAAGAGGTTCCGCCCGATGACACGATCACCGTCCCAGGCACCAATGCCCACCAATTGGTCCATGTCACAGAACTCATACCAGTTCGTGTGAATATCACTCAACGGATCCTCAGGAGAGATCGGATTGGCATGCTGCCATTCGATGGCTTCGCGCCGGCTAAAGTAATCGTACTTGATCATAATGGAGCTGAGGGATCGGCGATGGAGCTCGACGAGTCAGGGGCAGGCGCCTCCCGGGTAGTTCGGAGCTCACTGGACGTGAGACAGTGCGGAGTCATCCCTGCGCAGATTGCATCGTATAAAGGCTAGAGGCGTAAGATATCGCCCTCCAATAGGCCGATGAAGACGAGGTAGAGGCCGACGACATAGTTGAGGATTTGTGGCTTGAGCAAGATCAGTCCGCCGGCTAACAGAGCGATCACGGCCTCAATGCGGATTGCGTGACCGGCGAGATACTGCAGCACGCCAAGGATGCCGATGAACAAGAGGTACACCGCGACCACGTAGTTCAGCGCGCGCGGGACCAGGAGAACGATCACACCGGCGATGATCGCCGCCATGGCTGAGAGAGGCCAGCTTTGGAGGACCGCCGAGATGTCGACCACGAAGATATGCCTGTCTGGTCTAGCGAGGCCCTGCCTGAGGCGGACGAGGCCTGAGGCGGACGAGTCATGATAGTCGGAATCGGCATCAAAACCGAGAGAATCTGGGAGACGGCGCACGGCAGCCTCTTATGAGCCACCGCCGATCCCTATCGCGGCGCTGGGTTTTATCGGATTCGTCCCCACAAGATTGGTTAAGCCGTCACTTGCGGCGCAACATCCGAGCGACCTACCGGAGGCAGCTATGACTCTATTAATCGCTTCTCTCGCTACCCTTGTCGCCGGCACAATGGTGACCCGAGCCCTCAGCGAGGTCAATCACCGTCGGGCTGTGCGGATGCTACCAGTGCGGGTGCAACGGAACGACCGGCAACGCCCTCGGCTCGACTAGCATCCGAAGAACCCCGGCGCGTGCTGGGCGTCGTCAGAATGTAAGAGGGGTATTCCGAGTTACGGGATGCTCCTCTTAAATATCAACGCATTACATTCCTCACCGAGTCACGGCGTCATGCGGCGGCGTGCTCGAGCCTCACCTGTAGCAGATCGATCTGGCCATCCCGGAAGCCTGCCTCGCAGTACGCGAGGTAATAGCGCCACATGCGCAAGAAGCGCTCATCGAAGCCGAGCGCCCGAACCGCGTCCAGACTCTCCACGAAACGCCTGTGCCAGGCCTCCAGTGTGCGCGCGTAATGGCGACCGAACGAGCTCAGTGCCGTGATCTTCAGGCCATTCGCCGCGGCCGCACGCGTGAAGCGCTCCGGTGTGGGCAGCATGCCGCCGGGGAATATGTATCGCTGAACGAAGTCGGGGCGTCGACTGTAGACGGCGAAGGTTGGCTCATCGATGGTGATGACCTGCAGCGCCACCCGTCCGCCGGGGCGAAGACACCGGCGCAGCGTCTGCATGTACTGACCCCAATACTCCTGACCGACGGCCTCGAACATCTCGATCGAGACGATGTGGTCGAACTGCCCATCCAGCTCGCGGTAGTCCTGCAGTCGCAGATGGATTTGTTGCGCCAGCCCGCGCTCGCGCACGATCTTCTGGGCCCATTCGAGCTGGGCCTGAGACAAGGTGATCGCGGTGACCTCAAGCCCTGATTCGGCGGCGATCCGGGCGAAGCCACCCCAGCCGCAGCCGATCTCGAGCACGTGGCTGCCCCGCTGTGCTCCGAGCAGACCCAGTAGCCGCCGATACTTGTTTTCCTGTGCCTGCTCCAGGGTTTCGGAATCCTGATCGAATATGGCACAGGAATAGGTCATGCTCTCATCGAGCCAGAGTCGGTAGAACGCGTTGCCGAGATCGTAGTGATAGGCGATGTTGCTGCGGCTGCCGATTCGACTATTCTCCCGCTCACGATGCCGGCGCCGATTCAGAATGCGATGCAGCCACGAGCCCTCCTCGAGCCTCGCGAAGGCCGCCTCATTACGGGCGAGTAAGTACAGCAGCTCGCGCAGATCAGGGCTATCCCAATCGCCGACGACGTACGCGCGCCCGAATCCTACATCGCCCCCAGTGATCGCCCGCCACAGCAATCGGTGTGGTCGGCGAATCCGCAGCTCAGCTGAGCCCCCAGACCGAGCGCCGGAGATCCTGTAGCCGCGCGCACCGAGCCGGAGCTGTAGCTGTCCCTCGAGCAGGCGTGCGCGAGAGACTCGCCGCAGCAAGAGCTCGAACGGCTTGAGCGAAAGTGCAAGCGGCCCGCTCCAGGGCAGATCCGCGGTCTCTTCTTTCAACATCAAGTTACCTCGTGGCGCGGTGGAGACGGTTTCGGGACAAGCGGGGCGCCGCGCAGCCAGATCTTCAGGGCCTGCCAATGGATTCCGGCAATGACCTTAAAGGTCAGCAACGGCGTGCGGAGCAAGGCCCGTTGGAGGCTTTGGTCAGTCAGCCTGACACCACGGCCAGTCTGACTGGCCACCAACATCAGCTTGCCGTCCTGATACTCGCGGATCAGGACGGATAGGCGCTCGTCGGGGACGGCGAGACGAAAGCGGTATTGCGCGTCCATCCCGATCAAGGGCGAGACGTGAAAGCACTTGTCTGCGGCGGCGCGCAGCGGCTCGCGGCTCGGTACCCGATCCGTGCCGAGCAGATAGAAATGGTGCTCGCCAAAGGTATTACTGACCTCGGCCAGCACGACGCGAAGACCCCCGTCACGGTGAAACCCGTACCACAGGCTCAATGGATTGAAGCCGACGCCGAGCACGCGCGGAAAGCACAGGAGCTTCACCGAGCCGCCGGCGAGATCGATGCCGTAGCGCGCCATCAGGCCGTCGAACCAAGGGCGCAGCGGCGAGCCGTCGCGGGGGCCGTGGTCGCGCGGGCGGAAGCTCAGTAGGTTGAATCGCCCGATCGACAGCCACCGCGAGCCGGTTGGCTCGAGGGCATCGAGGTCGAGCAGCAGGCTGAAGACGCGGTAGATGAAGCGGTAGCGCACAGGAAACATGCGCCGGTGCATCACCTGCGTGATGTACAACCGATGCGGGTGGCTCACGACGTCGCTTCGATGAGTCGTGTGCGACCGCTCGCCTGTCGGGACTGCTCGGGCGCTGGAGCCGTCAGCCAACCGACCTCAACGCCGAGGTCGGCGGCGACATCGACAGCCGAGCGCAACGCGTCCTCGTGGAAGCCGTAGCCGAAATAGCTCCCGCAGTACCAGATGCGATCACGCCCCTGCAGCTCGCGCAGCCGGGCCTGAGCGGCCATTGCGGGCAAGTCGAAAACGGGATGCTCATAGACGAGCTGGGCATGGATCTGATCAGGACGTGGTCCGGCGAATGGATTCAGACTGACAAAATACTGTCGCTGAGTGTCGAGGCCTTGAAGCCGGTTCATCCAGTAGGTCACCGAGACCGCGGCGTCACCCGATTCTGCGTGGCGGGAGAGGTGATTCCACGAGGCCCAGACCCGCCTCGAGCGGGGCATCAAGTACTCGTCGCTGTGCAAATAGACCTGATTCTGTTGATAGGTAAAGGCCCCGAGCACCTCTTGCTCGAGCTCGGTCGGCGCCGCGAGGAGCCGCAGGGCCTGATCGCCATGACAGGCGAGGACGGCGGCATCGAAGGTCTCTTCGCGACCGGAGTCCAGGTGGACGCGGACGCCGTGCTCGTCGCGAATCAGAGCCTTGGCGCCATCTTCGGTAATCAGTGCGCGCGGGGCCAGATCGCGAAGCATCCGTTTGACATACTCCCGGCTGCCGCCTGTCACCGTCCTCCACAGCGGCCGCTCGACGAGACTCAGCAGCCCATGGTTCGCGAAGAAACGCGCCAGGCTCGCGGCCGGGAACTGCATCATGGTCGCCTTAGGACATGACCAGATCGACGCCGCCATCGGCAGTAGGTAGTGCTCCCGAAAGGCCGCCCCGAGACCCTCCCGCTCGAGCAGCTCACCGAGGGACTCATCGCGGAAGCCGTCCTGAGCCAACAGGATCTTGCAACGGCGATTGAAGTGCAGGATGTCGCGGCACATCCTCAGGAACGAGGGGCGAAACAGATTGCGACGCTGAGCGAAGAGCGTGCTCAGATCGTGCCCCGCATACTCGAGGTCCCATGGTCCGATGGATGCCGCGAATGACATATCCGATTCTCTGGTCGCGACGCCCAGCCGTTGGTACAGTCGTGTGAGCAGCGGATAGTTCTGCTCGTTGTAGACGATAAACCCCGTGTCGACCGGGACGAGTTGGCCGTTCTCCTCAACTTCGAGCGTATTGGTGTGCCCGCCGACGTAGTCGTTGCGCTCGATGAGCGTCACCCTATGACGGCCCTTCAACAGCCAGGCGGCGGCCAGCCCGGCAATGCCGCTACCGATCACGGCAATGTTCTGCTCCATGGCTCCTGATCCTCAACGAGCGGTGTTTGACGTCGTGAATGTTTGGACAGCGTTAAGTATTTCCAACAATGTCGGAGGAGCTTAAGGAGGCCATCATCCCCGAGCCGTACCCCCCGTTTGCGGCGTCATGACGAACTTCTCTGGGTCGTAGCCGAAGTCGCGCAGGCGCGCGAGCCAGCCCTGCACGCGGTCAGTGGGAGGATTGGGCTCCCGTGAGAGGACCCAGCCCCAGCGGCGAGTGGGATGCCCGACCAAGGCGTAGTCGTAGTCCTCGCCCACCTCCATGATCCAGTAGTCTCCTACGAAGAAACGGATGCCGAAGAGGCTGAAGAAGCTCACCTTCAGCTTCGAGTTGCGCCCCGGTTCCGCCGGTCGGGCGACACCGGTGATAGACACCGTATCGCCCGAGGCGGTCACGCAACGATTGGTGACGGAGATGAGTCCGTCGTCGCGCAGTGCATAGGTCGCGTTTGTATCCCGGGCGCAGCCCCCTTGGAACATGTTTGGCAGGAGGGCGATCTCGTACCACCGCCCGAGATAGCGCTCGACATCGACTTGCTCGACGGTGGGGGGCGGTGCGGCGGCGGTCCGCCCAACAAACAGGGCTATGGCGGACAGGAGGGTCAGTTGACGGCGTCTCGAGGCGTTGCGTGCGGTCATGTTCAGGCCCTGCAAATCGATCTCTTTACTATGCTGAGTGTAGGCGATTTAGTCGCCGCCGGGGGGCCAGCGCGAGCCAGAACCGCCGGCGAGCCCGGGCGGATGAAGAGGGAGAACGCCGAGCGTGCCGCCGCGAGCGATTCGCGACGCGCCTCGGGCTAGTTCTTCGGCGTCGCGGTCTCGGAGGCCGGCATGGCTCCCGAGCCCCCACATAGCGGTCCGTCCGCAGGCCCACTCGGCGCCCGCTCGCCTTCGCGTCGTTGTCAATAGATGTAGCCGGCGAGGACCATCACAACGAAAATCACGGCCCCGGTCGTAACGAGGTGCAGGTGTTGCTCGATCAGCGCCTCATTGCCACCGAGCCAGTAGCCCATCGCGATCAGGATCGCGGACCAAAGGCCCGCTCCGGCCGCGGTGAAGAGGCTGAACACGATCGGACTCATGCGGCAAAGGCCGGCGGGGAGTGAGATCAGATGCCGAATCCCCGGTATCAGCCTGCCGGTGAACGTGGACACCGCGCCGTGCTCGAAGAAAAACGCATCGGTCTTATGCAGGAGGGCCGGTCGGACAAAGAAGTAGGGGCCATAGCGCTCGAGAAACGGCCGCCCGACCCACGACGCGAATCCGTAATTAACGAACGCGCCGGCGACGCTGCCGACGGTTGCCGCCAACAGGATGAGGACGAGGCTCATCTCCCCCTGGTAGCCGAGATAACCGGCTGGGATCAGCACGAGCTTGCTCGGGACCGGCAACACGGTGGATTCGAGCGCCATCAATACGAACACCCCGGCGTAGCCCCAGCCCTCCACCGTCGCCAGTATCCAGTCGCCAGTATCCAATCGATGATATCGTGCAGCATGTGCTCAATTATCCTGGGCTCTGATCGTCAAGCGCGCAGTCGCTCGTCGAGGAAGGGACTCAAGCGGCTCAGCATCGCTTGATGGATCTTGAGGTTCCCGGCCACCAGGTTGCCGCTGGCCAAGAACTCACCTCCACCCGCCAGATCCGTCGCGATACCGCCGGCCTCGGTGATCAGCACGGCGCCGGCGGCCATGTCCCAAGGAGAGAGTCCCAGCTCCCAGAACCCGTCGAGTCGGCCCGCGGCCACATAGGCGAGATCGAGCGCCGCCGAGCCCGGGCGTCGGATGCCGGCGGCCTCCTGCATGAACACCTTGAGCATCGCAAGGTACTTATCCAGGTACCGCTGATCGCGAAACGGGAAGCCCGTCCCGATCAGTGCCCCATCGACGGTCGGCCGCTTGGCGACACGGATGCGCCGCTCGTTGAGGTGGGCGCCTTGACCGCGTGCGGCCGTGAAGAGCTCCTCGCTCAGCGGGTTGTAGACGACGCCCAGCTCCAGCTTATCGCGGTACTTGAGCCCAATCGAAACGGCGAACTGCGGAAAGCCATGCAGGTAGTTCGTCGTGCCATCAAGCGGGTCAATGATCCACACGAGCTCGCTCTCGCCGTGCTGCCCGCTCTCTTCGGCGAGGATCGCGTGGCTCGGGTATCGGCCGCGCAGCTCTTGGACGATCGCGGCCTCGGCGCCACGATCCACCTCGGTGACGAAGTCGTGTCTGCCCTTATCCTGTACAGCGAGCTGCTCGGTGCGCTCGAAGTAGCGCAACAATACACGCCCCGCCTGGCGGGCGGCCCGAACGGCAATGTTCAACATCGGATTCATGGAGCGAACAATACCCCAGGCGCCCGGCTCGCAAAAGCTTGACAAGCGGCGAGCCTTATCCGGAAGCTGCACGCCCGATGACCGAGCCCTTCTCCTCCCCACTTGAGCGCATCCGCTTCGTGCTGGTCGGAACGACCCACACTGGTAACATCGGTGCCGTGGCTAGGGCCATGAAGGCCATGGGTCTGCGCCGCCTGGTGCTGGTTGGGCCTCGCCAGCGCCCGGATGCCGAGGCCATCGCACGGGCCTCAGGCGCCGATGACCTTCTCGCCGCCGCCGAGGTGCACGAAAGTCTGGTGACCGCGATTGCCGGATCGCGACTCGTCATCGGCTCGAGTGCTCGCCGCCGATCCGTCGCCTGGCCCATTGTGGAGCCGCCCATGGCCGCGCGGCTCTTGATCGATGCGGCGGGCTTAGGTGACGCGGCTCTCCTATTTGGACGCGAGAGCTCGGGGCTATCCAACGAGGAGCTGGCCTGCTGTCATTACCTTGCCCACATCCCGGCGGACCCTGGCTTCAGCTCGCTCAACCTGGCCGCTGCGGCGCAGATCTTCGGCTATGAGCTGCGCCGCGAGATCGACGCGCGGCACGGCGCGGCGATACCAGCCGAGTCACGGGACCTGGCCACGGCCGAGGCGATGGAGGGCTTCTTCGCCCATTTGTCGCAGACCTTGACCGAGATCGGGTTTGCTGATCCGGAACAATCCAAGCGACTCTCGCGGCGGTTGCGACGTCTCTTTCTGCGCGCCCAGCCGGACTGGACCGAGCTCAACATCCTGCGTGGGATCCTGAGCGCTGCCCAAGGTCGCAAATCCCCAGATCGCTTCTCCCGACCACGCCACGGGGCAGGGACTGGCCCTTAGGGCCCTCGCGATCCTCCAAGCGCGAATCGCACTCCATTAGGATTCGAACCATGCTCACACGTCTGCGAGAAGACATTCAATGCGCGTTCGAGCGCGACCCCGCCGCACGGACCGTGCTCGAGATCGTCACGACCTACCCCGGATTCCACGCCGTGCTGGTCCACCGCCTCGCCCACGCCATCTGGATACGCGGCTTCAAGTGGCTGGCGCGCGTCCTTTCGAACATCGCCCGCTTCTTCACTGGGATCGAGATTCACCCCGGGGCCAAGATTGGCCGGCGCTTCTTCATCGACCACGGCATGGGCGTGGTGATCGGTGAGACGGCCGTCATCGGGGATAACTGCACGCTCTATCACGGCGTGACCCTCGGCGGCACCAGCTGGGAGAAGGGCAAGCGGCATCCGACGCTCGGACGCGACGTGATCGTTGGCGCGGGCGCCAAGGTACTGGGTCCGATCTCCATCGGCGATGGCGCGCGCATAGGCTCCAACGCCGTCGTCGTCAAGTCCGTCCATCCTGGCGCTACCGTGGTCGGTGTGCCTGGACACATCGTCGAGCGACCCACTGGCGAGCAGTCGCAACGCCGCGCCGACACCGCGAAGCGAATCGGCTTCGACGCCTACGGCACGACACGAGACGCCCCGGATCCCGTCGCCAACGCCGTGAATCGTATGCTCGACCATATCCATCTGATGGATCAGCGCATCGAGGCCATGTCAAAGGCCCTCGAGCGCCACGGGATCACGGGACATTTCAACGGCCTACCTGGTCTGGAGGCATGCGAGATCGTTTCCACCGCGGCCGAGGCCGAGCACGGCGCGCGCAGCGAGCCAGCTGCGGAGCGACAAGGAGAGTCCAGGTAGGCGCAGGGAAGGCCCCGCAGCTCAGGACTCCCACATCACGTTCTTGTTTGCCGTCGCCGCCGCGGTCAACAGCTCGATCAAGGGCAAGGCACGGTGCGCGAGACTCACATGCCGCACCTCGTCATCGTCATCTTCCCGGGCGTTCTCCGGGTCGAGCGGCACGCTCGGGTTGGCTCCAACCGCAGCCTTGAGCCGCTCGAGGGCCGGCGGGATGTCTTCGGCCAGCAACGCGCCGGGCACGGTACCGCTGTGCCCCATCAACTTAAGCAAGGTGACCGCGACATTACCGAACATTGTGATATCCGCGTAGACTGGGGTCTTAAAGGTAACGAGCATGAAGACCTCTCTTCGCGAGTGATGGGCCAAGAAGTTACAGCACACTAGTGCGTCTGCGCCGAGCAAATCAAGGTTGGATGCTGGTTCTGCTTAAGCGGCTGAAATAGTCCTGTCCCGTTCTCGAAAGAAAATAGTTCTGTCCCATTTTAACCGCTGTCCCGTTTTAACCGGTCAACCGTGTCCCGTTTAACCGAAATCAGCTTGTCATTGTTTCGGTGTATCCTGATCCGTTTACCGCGCAGCCCGGAACCGGGGTCGCGGACCGTCTCGCTGTTTAGGTATTCCAGTCAGTTATTCCAGGTGTTGCCCATGTCGTCGTCCTTCCGATCCCGTCTGATCCTCTCGCTTGCTCTGGCGCTT
>CAZOWL010000007.1:0-80570 GCA_964583605.1 uncultured Chromatiaceae bacterium
GCTCCCTCGCCCTCTGGGAGAGGGTTGGGGTGAGGGAACGATCAGGGGCGAGGCAACCTTTCATCATCTGGCGTGGCTCGCCTCGCCCCATGATCGTTAGAGAGCATAGCGACGAGGCATACCGTCAGAAGGAAACACACCCCTGCTCGATGATGAGTCGATTGCCGTGGTGGATCCGAGTGTTAAGCGTCGTGCCGCTGCTCGGCCTGGCCGACGAATCCGATCTCGAGCGACAGCGTCGCGAGCTCGCAGCGCTCGAGCACCAGGTCGCCGTATCTAGAGAAGAGCTCGCCGCACGCCGGGAAGAGCGTGCGCGGTTACTACGCGAGCTGGAGCAAAGCGAGCGCGATGTGGCCTCGCTCGCGCGGGCGGGACGGCAACTGGCGATGGACATTGCCGAGCAGCATGGCATTGTTAGCCGGTTGCAGTCCCGTCTCGACGAGGAGCGACAGATGCTCGCCGGCGAGCGCCAGGCCCTCGCAGAGCTACTCCGTGCCGCGTATGCGGCCGGTCGTGCGGACCGTTTGCGCCTGTTACTCAATCAACAAGATGCCGGCAGATTGAGTCGCATCCTCGCCTATTACGGCTATATCAATCGTCAACGCCTCCAGCGCCTCGATGCAATTCAGGCACAGGCTGAGGCGACACTGCGGCTTGCGGAGCAGGCCGACGAGGAGGCTAAGCGATTGCAACAGCTCGCCGACTATCAGCGCCAGACCCAAGAGCGACTTGAGGTAGCGCAGGAGCGACGCGGGCAAGTGCTAGCAAAGCTCGAGCAGCGCATCGCCAGCCGCGACGAGGAAGTCGCCGGTCTCGAGGCCGACGCCGCGGCCATGAGGCGCCTGATCGAGCGGCTCGAGCAGATCGGTGGGATCATGGCCGAGGTGGACGTGCGCCCCGAGCGGCTGAGTGAACACCGTGGCCGATTGCCCTGGCCGATCGCCGGTGGAAACCTCCTCGTGCGCTTTGGGACAGCGCGGGAGACCAGCCGCCTCACTTGGGACGGCGTCGTGCTCGCGGCACCCGAGGGCACACCGGTGCGCGCCGTTCACGCGGGCCGCATCATCTACGCAGATTGGCTGCGCGGCTTTGGCCTCTTACTTATCATCGACCACGACGGCGGCTACATGACGCTCTATGGGAACAATCAGGCCTTGCTCAAGGATCCCGGAGAATGGGTGATGTCTGGGGAGCCTGTCGCGCTGAGCGGCACAACAGGCGGGCGCAGTGTTTCTGGGCTCTACTTTGCCGTACGCAAGGACGGCAAGCCGATGGATCCCGAGACCTGGTGCTCGGCCGACGCGCGATTCGACGACTGATGCCGCCGATGCTCCCCCGGCGGAGGGCTCATCCAGCACGCGGATGGCCCTTGTCAGAATGTGCGCCTCGCTGATGTCCCGTGTCGCAGGTCCTGGGCCTGCGACACGGCCTCTCCTGGCCCTGAGGAGACCGCTTATTCGAGGCCATTGTGGTTTTGCGATCTTGAGACCATCATTTAAGGAGGGGCGAATATTAACCGCCTTCCCCAGCATACAGCGCATCAACTTGCTCGCTCGGTAACCACACGATGAAAACGCGGACTAGCCTCTACCGCGCCCTTGCGCTCGGTCTCGTCGTCGGGCTTCTCGGCGGCGTGACCAACCCTGTCGCCGCTGACCGCAGCGAAGCGAAGGCTGAGCTGCCGCTCGAGGACCTGCGTACCTTTGCCGAAGTCTTCGGGCGTATCAAGAAGGATTATGTGGAAGAAGTCAGTGACGAAGCGCTGATTGAAGGGGCAATTCGTGGGATGCTCGCCAGCCTCGACCCCCATTCTGCCTATCTCAATCGCGAGGAGTATCGCGACCTGCAGGTCGGGACAAGTGGGGAATTCGGCGGTCTTGGCATCGAGGTCGGGGTTGAGAGCGGACTGATCAAGGTCATCGCCCCGATCGACGATACCCCTGCGGCGCGGGCCGGGCTTCTTGCCGGAGACCTGATCGTGCGAATCGATGACAAGCCGGTCAAGGGCCTCGGACTGAGCGAGGCGGTCAAGCTGATGCGCGGCAAGCCCGGCACCCGGATCACGCTGACGGTCGTGCGCGAGGGGGGCGATGCTCCGCTTACCTTCGAGATCGAACGGGCGGTCATTCAAGTCGACAGCGTGCGCAGTCGGACCCTGGAGCCCGGATTTGGCTACATTCGGATCACGCATTTTCAGGCGCGCACGCCCGAAGATCTGACCAAGGCCGTTGCGACGCTGAAAGAGGAGAACGACGGCAAGCTCGACGGACTGATCCTGGATCTGCGCAATAATCCCGGCGGCGTGCTTAACAGCGCTGTCAGTGTGAGCGACGCCTTCCTGAACGACGGCTTGATCGTCTACACGCAGGGGCGGCTCGATGAATCCCAGCTCCAGTTCAAGGCCGGACCGGAGGAGTTGCTGGCCGGGGCCCCACTCGTCGTGCTGGTCAATGCCGGCAGCGCTTCCGCTTCAGAGATCGTGGCCGGTGCGCTTCAAGACCATAAGCGGGCGATCATCATGGGGGTCAAGACGTTCGGCAAGGGCTCGGTGCAGACTGTCGTCCCGATCGATGACATCCGCGCCCTCAAGCTCACGACAGCGCGGTATTTCACGCCGCTGGGCCGCTCCATACAGGCGCAGGGGATCGTGCCCGACATCGAGGTTGCGCCGGGTGAGCTGACGGTCGACGGCGATCCGTCTGCGCACGCGATCACCGAGGCCAACTTGATCCGTCACCTCGACAACGGGCAGACCAACGACGAGGACCCGGGCAGCGGCGACGAGGAGCCATCGCAACCGCTCGCCGTAAAGGATTTCGCCCTTAATGAGGCGCTGAATGTGTTGAAGGGCCTTGTGATCTTCAACACGAAGAAGGCCGGCTAACGATCATGGGGCGAGCCGACCCACCCCGGACCATGAAATGTCGCCTCGCCCCTGATCGTTCCCTCACCGCAACCCTTTCTCCGGAGGGCAAGGCAGCGAAGGTGCTGCGCGGATTCCATCGTAACGGCGCGAGGAGCTCGCCAAGATATCCAATCGACTTGGAGCAGATGAGATGGTGCGCGTGCTGATCCCACTCGCCGAGGGCTTCGAGGAGCTCGAGGCGATCACTCAGATCGACCTACTACGCCGAGCCGGAGTGGAAGTGGTCACTGCTGGACTCGTTCCCGGCCCAGTCAAGGCCAGCCGTGGAACCCTCATCGTGCCGGAGACGGAAATGGACAAGGTCCTGCGTCAGGACTTCGACATGGTGATCCTACCCGGCGGCCTCCCAGGCGCCCAGCACCTCGACGCGGATCCGCGCATACATGATCTGCTGAGGCGGCATCATGCGGCACAGAGGTACACGGCGGCGATCTGCGCGGCCCCCAAGGTACTGGCCAACGCCGGATTGCTCGATGGCCGTTCGGCCACCTGGTATCCCGGCACCCTGTCTGAGATGGACTACCCGCAGATCCGGCCCAGCCTTGCCCCCGTTGTCGTCGATGGCAAGGTCGTGACCTCGCGGGGTCCCGGCACGGCGATGGATTTCGCGTTAACCCTGATTGAACTGCTCGTCGGCGAAGATCGACGGCGCGAGGTGGAGGCCCAGCTGCAGCGTGAGCCGTGATGGCGGGGCACGGCAACGGGCCCCATCATGATCGACCGCCGGATCCGATCTTTCATGCGCGTCGCCGATCGTAGCAGGCCAAGCAAGTATGGGGTTGGACAACTCGCTCCCGATCGCACTGTCGCCGATTTTGGGCTTTCTCATCAGTACCGTTCTCGCCTATCTGCTGGGCCTTGGAAAGATACCCTGGCTCCAAGTCCTCGATCATCCGAATCACCGCTCGCTGCACTCGCGCCCGATCCCGCGCACAGGCGGCCTTGCAATCCTGGCCTCCTTGCTTCTCGCCATGGGATTGGCATCGATTCAAGGACTGCCGGTTGAGCTGGGCTGGATCGCGGCGGCCGTCATCCCTGTCGTGAGCGCATCCTTCCTCGATGACCTCGGCGATGTCCCGCGCCGATATCGTCTGCTTGCACAAGTCGCCGGTGGGTTGATCCTCCTCACAGGCGGGATCGGCTGGTGGCTGGTAACCTGGCCTGGAGGCCAGTGGGCCCCACCAACCCCGCTCGCTTGGGCCCTAACCCTGCTCTTCGTCGTCTGGATGACCAATCTGTACAACTTCATGGACGGCATTGACGGGCTTGCTGGCGGGATGGCCGTGCTCGGCTTCGGCGCTTTGGCCATCCTCGGCTGGCAAGGGGGTGATATGGCATTCGCGATGACCGCCGCCGCCGTCGCGGCCGCCGCGGGAGGCTTTCTGACGAGCAATTTCCCCCCCGCACGCCTCTTCCTCGGCGATGTCGGCTCCTCTCTGCTTGGTCTGCTTGCCGCCGCCTTGGCACTGTGGGGGAGCAACTCCGGCCTCTTCCCGCTCTGGGCAGCCTGGCTCGCCTTTTCGCCCTTCATCGTCGACGCGACCCTGACCCTGTTGCAGCGGATCGCTCGACGCGAGCCGATTTGGCTCCCGCATCGATCGCATTATTATCAGAGCCTCGTGCTGGCCGGCTGGAGCCATAGGACCACGACGCTTCGGGCCTATCTGCTGATGGCCGCGGCCGGCGCATCCGCGATCGCGGTGCCGGCCATGCCCGAGCGTGCGCAGTGGACCCTGATCGGCATCTGGGGCGTGATCTACCTGCTCATCCATGTCAAAGTGCGCATCCTGCAACGGCGCACAGCGGCCTCTTCGCCGAAGCCATGAGCCTGCATCCGCCCCGCGATACTGAGCGTCCCGAGAGTACTCGCACGGCGTGGACGCGACCGTCGACGAGAGGGACCTCGGCGTCGAGCCTACAAGGATGTATTCAGGGCGTGTCGCGGCGATGCCATGCGAGTACTTACCATGAAATTCGCGCAGCACGTTCGCTCCCTCGCCTTCTGGGAGAGGGTTGGGGTGAGGGAACGATCAGGGGCGAGGCGACGTTTCATGGTCGGGGGTGGCTCGCCTCGCCCCATGATCGTTAGGCAACCATTGATACCAGCCGCGCCATCGCCGGCTGTCATGAGCACCACGCCGAGCGGCGCGCCACCCCTCGGGGTGGCCATCAAACGACCTGGACGGATCTCTAGATTCGATCCGCGGAGCGAAGCATGAGTGCGGCCGAGCCACTCGTTGAGCGAATTGAGCCCATCCTCAGCACCGAGGTACCGGATGATCCAGGCACCGACAACGCGGGGGCCGAGTCCCCGCAACCCGCGACTCCTCCTATCGCCGACGCCGAGGCCCGAGTGATCGCCGCGCTGCAGGACCGTGGCAAGCTGAGCGCAGCCGACCATCTGCGGGCACGACGCGTCTCCGAGGAGAGTGGCGACTCCCTCCAACGGATGCTCGTGCGTCTAGGCCTGGTCTCGGAGCGCGATATGGCTCTCGCCCTCGCTGAGGTGCTCGGCCTCGCGCTCGCCGAGCAGGCCGGCTTTCCACGCGAGCCGATTATGGACGATCGGATCAGTCTGCGGTTCCTGAAAGACGCCCGGATACTGCCGTTACGCGAGGACGCAAGCGAGCTGGAGGCGGCGTTCGCCGACCCGACTGAGCCCTTCCTGCGCGAAGCCATGGCCTCAGCCGTGGGCAAGCGAGTCGTCGCGAAGGTCGGCCTCCCGTCTGAGATCGAGCTGGCGCTCGAGCAGCTCTACGATCCACAGCCCGAGGCCACCGAAGCAGACATGGAGTCTACGCTAGGGGCGATCGATGAGGACGACATCGAGCACCTCAAGGACCTCGCCAGCGAGGCACCGGTGATTCGCATGGTGAATCAGCTGATCCAGCGCGCCGTCGAATGCCGGGCCTCGGACATCCACATCGAGCCGTTCGCCGATCAGCTCAAGGTGCGCTATCGCATCGACGGGATCCTAAAGGATGTCGAGGCCCCGCCCGTGCGCTCGACGGCGGCGGTGGTGTCGCGCGTGAAGATCATGGCCAAGCTCAACATCGCCGAGCGTCGACTCCCACAAGACGGCCGGATCCCGATCCGCGCCCAGGGAAAGGAGCTCGATCTGCGCGTCTCCACGGTCCCGACCATGTTCGGCGAGAGCGTCGTCATGCGCCTGCTGGACAAGGCGAGCGTGCGCTTCGATTTCGACGCCCTCGGATTCACCGGCTCCCCGCGAGAACGCTTGCTGAAGATCCTCGACCAACCCTACGGCATCCTGCTCGTGACAGGGCCGACCGGCAGCGGCAAGAGCACCACCCTTTACACGGCCCTGAGTCGCCTGAACACGCCGGAGCGCAAGATCATCACCGTCGAGGACCCGGTCGAGTATCAGCTCCAGGGGATCAACCAGATCCAGGTCAAGGCGTCAATCGGCATGACCTTCGCCGGCGCCCTGCGCGCGATCGTGCGCCAGGATCCCGATGTCATCATGGTCGGTGAGATGCGCGATCTGGAGACCGCGCGGATTGCCGTCCAGTCTGCCCTGACCGGACACGTCGTGCTCTCGACGCTGCATACGAACGATGCGGCGAGCGCGGTGACGCGTCTGCTGGAGATGGGCGTCGAGGACTACCTGCTGACCTCTACCATCAATGGGATCCTGGCGCAGCGTCTGGTCCGGCGCCTATGTCCCGAGTGTCGCGCGGAGACGCAACCGCTGCCTGCCATGAGACCCAAGTTGGCCCGCCTGGCAGGGGAGGAATCGGCGCGCCTCTACCGACCCGTCGGCTGTCCCCAGTGCAACGACATGGGCTATCTCGGCCGACTGGTCATCGCCGAGGTCTTGCTCGTCACGGATCGGATCCGCGAGGCCATATTGCGTCACGCCACCGCCACCGAGATCCAACGCGTCGCGATCGATGAAGGCATGATCACGATGTACGAGGATGGCCTGCACAAGGCCATTAAGGGGCTCACGACCGTCGAAGAGGTCATGCGCGTCGCCGAGGAGGCATGACCTCATGGCCAAGTTCCATTACAGGGCCGTCAAGCCGAACGGCGAGGCCATCGAAGGCGAGCTCGACGCCGACGACGAGGCAGCGGTCATCCGCCATCTTCAGAGCGCTGGGCTGATCCCGATCCAGACCCGCCCTGGGGCCGGGTGGTGGCGGGCCCGCTTGGGGCGTCGCGGGCCGCGCCGGCTGAGCCAGCGGGAGATGGGCCTCCTTACTCGCCAGCTCGCGACGCTTCTTGAGGCCGGCCTGACGCTCGATCGATCGCTACAAATCCTCATCGATCTGACCGCTGAGGCCCATCTCGTCGGGATCCTCGAGGACGTCCAGAAACGGGTCCGCGGAGGCGCGACCTTCTCGACGGCCCTCGAGGCCCAGGATGGCCAATTCCCGCGACTCTATGTCAATATGGTGCGGGCCGGCGAGGCAAGCGGCGCCTTGGATGTCGTCCTCGAGCGACTCGCGGACTATTTGGAGCGCACTGCGGAGCTGCGCAGCACCATAACCTCGGCCTTGGTCTACCCGAGCATCCTGGTTACCGTGGCCGGCCTGTCGGTCATCGCGCTGCTGGTATGGGTCGTGCCGCAGTTCACCGTCCTGTTCGAGGATATGGGCGAGGCGCTGCCGCTGCCGACGCAGATCGTTGTAACCGTCGGCGACATCGTGCGCGGCTATTGGTGGGCCATCTTGGCCGCTGTGGCGCTCGCTGCGTTGGGGATCGAACGCTGGATGCAGAATCCGCTCGTACGGGACCGCTTCGACCACCGGGTGCTCGATGTGCCGGTGTTCGGCGAGCTGATCTGGCGGCTTGAGACGGCCCGCTTCTCCCGTACGCTGGCGACCCTGCTCGCGAACGGCCTGCCGCTGCTCAATGCGCTCAGCCTGGCCAAGGAGGTGGTCAGCAACCGCAAGCTGCTCGGTCTGCTCGGCGACGCGGCGGAGGACCTCAAGCGCGGGCGCGGCCTGGCCGAGCCCTTGGCGCGACGCAACGTTCTGCCCAAGCTGGCCCTTCAGATGATCCGCGTCGGTGAGGAGTCCGGGAGCCTGGATGCGATGCTCATCAAGGTCGCGCACGTCTATGATCAAGAGACGCGGGCCAGCGTCCAACGGATGCTAACGCTGTTGGAGCCGACCCTGATCATTGGTCTTGGCGTCATCGTGGCCGGTATCATCGTCTCGATCCTGATGGCGATCCTCGGCGCCAATGAGCTGGTGCTCTGATCGTCGTGGGCGGAGCGAGGTGTCGGCCGGTCCGCGACGCGTGCTGGGGCTATTGACCCCCGTCGGATATCGGATGGCGCGCGGTGCGCCTGATTGTTCCTGTCTCTATCGGAGGTATATTGTTGTGTGCAAGCGATGCCGATCGACTGCCGGCTTCACGTTGGTCGAGCTGCTCGTGGTGCTGGCGATTCTTGGGCTACTCGCCGGCCTCGTTGGGCCTCAGGTGATGAAGTTCCTCGGCAGCTCGAAGACCAAGACGGCCAAGCTGCAGATCGAAGACCTCGCGGCGACACTCGATCTCTATCGACTCGAAGTGGGACAATATCCCAGGGCCGAGAATGGCCTAAGCGCCTTGGTGACCAATCCGGGCAACGTCAGCAACTGGAATGGCCCCTACCTGAAAAAGGCCGACGTACCGAAAGATCCGTGGGGAAACGACTACCTCTATCGCTTCCCCGGCGAGCACGGGACCTTTGACATCTGGTCCTTGGGCGCCGACGGGCGCGAAGGCGGCCAGGGCGAAGACGCGGACGTCACCAGCTGGGAGTAACCCAAGGCCCGATTGGCTCCTAATCAGCGCGCGCGCCCCCACCGGTCGACCAATCTGAACCGACGACATGCCAACACCGCCGACGCCGAAACCGGCCGTTGGCCGTCAGCTCAAGGTGCCACTGCCACGCGGCCCCGGCGCGTTGAGACCTGGCATCGGGCGGCATCACCTTACGCAACGAGCACGATGCTTGAACGGCTTCACGCTGATCGAGCTCCTCCTCGTGCTGGCATTGGCCGCCGCGGTCATGGCGATCGTCCCACCGATGATCGGCGCGGCGTTACCAGGTATCGAGCTCAAGGCGGCGGCACGCCGCACGGCGGCCGGGCTAAGGCTGGCGCGGGAAGAGGCGATACGCAGCGGTCATGACGCCGCCGTCACGATCGATCTTGCCGAGCGCGCCTTGCAGATCGACGGCGACTACCGATCCGTGCGGCTACCGCGGCGGATCAAGCTATACCTAGAAATCGCCGAATCCGAGCAGCGCGACGAGCAGACAGGCTCGATCCGCTTTTTCCCAGATGGCAGCTCCACGGGAGGGATCATCCGGCTTGCGCGCGGCGAGAGCGGCTACGAGGTCGGAGTCAATTGGCTGACGGGCCGCATCCGCATGGCGGCCTGGGAGGCCCAATGAGCCGCGGAGCCCGCCGCGCGGGATCGGACCAGGCCGGATTCTCTCTACTCGAGGTCCTCGTCGCTTTCGCCATCCTGGCCCTAAGCCTTGGCGTCCTGATGCAGATCTTCTCGAAGGCGATGGTCGTAACCGTGACTGGAGCAGATCTCGGACACGCCGCTGCAGTCGCCGAGCTCACCCTCCAGACGGTCGGCATCGAGATACCCCTGGAGCCGGGTATCTATGACACCGATGCGTTGGACGGATTCGCCCGCAGCGTGCGGATTGAGCCCTATCCAGCATCCATCATGACCGACGACGAGCCCCTACTAGAGGCCTACCTGGTCACTGTCGAGGTGCTTTGGCAGGATGGCGGCGGGACAGTGCGGCGCTTCAGCCTCCCGACCCTGCGGCTCGGCGTCGCGCTGTGACGGCAACCGCCCGTTGTCCGGTCGAGCCCCGCTACTGGCGTGACCTCGGCGCGCGGGGCTTCACGCTGATCGAACTCTTGATCGCTCTGAGCCTTGTAGCCTTGATCACCGTGCTGCTCTTCTCCGGGCTGCGGCTCGGCTCGCGCGCCTGGGAGGGGGTTGAGCAGGCCTCCGAGCTCAACGCCGAGCAACGGCTCGCGAGGTCCTTCTTGGAGCGCACGTTGCACCAGGCCCGAGCCGCAACGGTGCGGCTCGAAGATGGCGAGCGCCTGGTCTTCGCTGGCGGCCCGCAGAGCCTGGAGCTCGTCGCACCTCTATCCGAGCGGGTTGGCATCCCAGGTCTCTATCTCCTCCGCTTCAGCCTACAAGAGCAGGGTCAGCGGACGGCGCTCGTATTGACGCGCTGGCTGTTCCACCCCGACATCCTGCTGGGCAATGCCGATGTCCCGGCCTGGGAGCCACTCGCGGAGGCCCGTGGCGTGAGCGGCGATGCGTTCGAGCTTGAGCAAGACCTGGCCGGCGGCGCCTATGGCACGACCGTGCTCCTTCCCGATGTGGCCGCGCTCGAGATCGCCTATCTGGGGCCACTCGCGGGAGAGATGGAGCCCGAGTGGCTCGACGAGTGGCTCGATCAGCCAACCTTGCCGGTTTGGGTCAGTCTAAGGATCGCCACCCCGAACGTGACCTGGCCCGAGTTGCTGATAGCACTGCCAGGGGGCTTCTGAATGGAGGACATCTCGAGGGCCTGGGGCCGAGCGCAGCGCAGTCCGCTTGTTCCTCGAAGGCGCGAGGCCGGCATTGCGCTGGTACTTGTGCTGTGGGTGATTGCGCTGCTGACCGTTATGGCTTTAGGACTCACCGCGACCCAGCGCACGGAGACGGCCCTGACTCGCAATCAGCTCGACGTCGTCAGGTTCCGCGCGCTGACCGATGCCGCCATAAACTACGCGATATTGAATCTGCAATCACCGCTCCCTCTCGATAGCGCCGACCAAGCCGAGCTTTGGCTCCCCGATGCGGTGCCGCGACGCTGGACCTTTGCCGGCCAAAGCCTCCAGGTGACCCTTTTCAACGAGAAGTCGCGGATCGATCTGAATCTCGCCCAAGTTGAAGCGCTGCAATCCCTCCTCGTCGCGGTCGGGACCGAGCCAGATACGGCCGCTTCCTTGGCCAATCGCATCCTCGACTGGCGTGACGAGGATGATCTGCGTCTGCTTGACGGGGCCGAGGATAGTGACTACGAGGCCGAGGGTTGGCCCTACGGCGCCAAGGATGGCCCGTTCGATACCGTCGAGGAGCTGCAGCAGGTCCTGGGCATGAATCGATCTCTCTACCGCCAGATCGCGACGGCCCTCTCGACTGACTCCGACTCCGATAAGGTCGAGGAGGAGTTGGCCACCCCCTTGGTCATCGCCGCCCTGCGCGGCCTAACCCTCGAGCAGGCCGAGGAGGAGAGGCAGCTTCGGGCAGAGCCCGGGACAGCGGGGAGCCAGGCCGAGGACCTGGCTACCGCCCCCCTCAATCGCGGAGGCCCACTCTACCGCGTTCAGGTGACCTGGCTCGTCGACGGACATCCGGCTCAGACATCGGAGACACTGGTGATCAGCAATCCCGGCGCCGTCCCACCCTATAGCATCCGCTGGCGTCGCGTGGGACTCAGCAATGAGCCGGCGATGCGACCCGCGCCAAGCACGTGAGCGCCCAATATCTGCCAAGGTCTGGTGGTCGGCCAAGCGGGTCCCACCGCGGCCCCCAGGACGGGTGCGTTTGACAGAATGCCCCACTCCGCGCAATCTTGTTCTTCCCTGGAGAGCGGCTCGGTCCATCGCCCAAGCGCCTGACACGGCGGGCACACCGGTGACAATCAGCGCAGCATTGGAGTCCATCCGTCGTTTCGGAGCTTCTCTCGACGGCCGTACGCTGGCGGAGTGGGGAGTCGCCCTTCGTGGCTGCCTGCCCCCCTCGCTGCGGGGCTGGCTGTTGGGTCGCGACCGCAGGCTCTTGGTACGCCCGAGCGGATCAACGGCCGAGCTCTATCTCGCGGTCGGTGAAGAACGCGAGCCGCTCGGCGCGCTCGCATTGACCGAGCCAACACCTCTGCCGCCACTCGGCGATAAAGCGGAGAGCGAGCGGCAGCGTACCGTCCTGGTCTTGCCGGCGGCCGACGTGCTCCGTCGCACAGTGACCTTGCCGATCCAGGTGCGGGAGAACCTGGCCGAGGTCATGCGTTACGAGCTGGATCGGCTCTCGCCCTTTTCGAGCGATCAGGTGGGGTTCGATTTCGAGACGCGCCCGGCTGGAAGGCCCGATCGCCTGACGGTGGAGCTCGCGCTCTGTCGCAGGGACGGCCTTCAGCCATGGCTCGACCGCCTCCGCGAGCTCGGGCGTCCCGTCAATGAGGTGACTTGGGAAGGGGCCTGGCCAAAGGCCAATCTTCTCGACCCCGCCGAGCGGCCGCCCCGCCGGATTGCTTTGTTTAGGCTCGATCGCTTAGCCCTCGCGATGGCCGTGGTGCTCGCCGCGGCGGTGTTGATCTCGCCGTCGTGGCAACGCGAGCAGCTCCTCGAGCGCAATGAGCGTGAGCTGCGTCGCCTCCGGGCTGCGGCCGTGGAGGTCGACGAGGTGCGGCGCGCCCTCGAGCTCGCCCGAGAGGGCAGTGTCGCCGTGTTGCGGCGAAAGGCCGAGGAGCCGCGCATGATCGATATGTTGCGTGAGTTCACGCACGCCCTACCGGATCATACGTGGATTCAGAGTCTGGACGTGCAAGGGGACGAGGTGCAGCTTCGCGGCGAGTCCGCCCAGGCGACAGCGCTGATCGAGCTCCTCGAACGTTCGCCGGGCATTGCAGACGTCACCTTTCGCTCCCCGGTGACTCAGGTCGCCCAGACGGGGATGGAGCGCTTCAACATCGCGCTCCAGCACGTCCGCACGAGCACGCCATGAGCGCGCCAGGGCCTGTACCGCGTCCTCTCTGCGCGCTCATCTGGGCGCTGCTGCTGGCAACACCCATGGCCCTAGCCGTCGGAATTGGCTTGCCTTGGTGGCAACACCTGCAGCGCCTGGAGGAGCGCGCGGCAGCCAGCATCGAGCAGATCCAACGCTATCAGCAGGTGCTTGGAACCCTGCCGGCGCTCAAGGCTGAGTTGGGCCGGATCGAGGCCGACCAAGCCTACAAGGCCTTCTATTTCGATGCCTCGACACCGGCGCTGGCCGGGGCCGAGCTGCAGCGGCGCCTGCAGGAGATCGTTCAAGCAGCCGATGGCCGCTTGATCAGCACTCAGCTGCTGTCCTCACCGCCCGACGAGCAGCCCCCACAGATCCGGATTCGGACCCAGCTGCAGGGCACGACCGAGACGCTGCTGGATGTCCTGTTTGCCATCGAGCAGGCCCGTCCCTTTTTGTTCGTCGACCATCTCTCGGTCCGCTCGTCGGCTCGGCCCAGCCGCCCAACGCAACTCGAGCGACGTGCGGTACGCCGGCGTTCGCCGTTTAGCCAGGAGCAGGGCCTGCTGACGATCCGCCTCGACCTATTCGGCTACGCCTTGCGGGGCGAATGATGAAGGCAGTGCCATGGGTCGCCTTATTGGTGCTTGCAGGGATCCTGGCTCTGCAATGGCACGATTGGCCTCCTGGATCACTGCCGGCGTTACCGTCACCTGACTCAGACCAGGTGTCCGCCGGGCCCACGCCGCTGGCCCCCGATCTGCTGGCACGCGTCGAGGCCTGGGAAGACAAGGGCGCCTATGCGGAGGTCATCGAGCGCCCGCTGTTCCTCCCTGATCGCCGACCGCCTGAAGAGGACGCCGGACAGGACCAAGCGCTCACGGAGGTGGAGAGCGCATCCCTTGACGGGCTCGATCTTACCGCCGTCATCATGACCCCTGATGAGACGGTTGCCTGGGTCCTAGACCAGGCGAAACAGGGCCTCGTCAAGCTGCGTACCGGTGAGGACGTGGCCGGATGGAAGGTTCAAGAGATCCGCAAGGATCGTCTGTTGCTCGAGCGACAAGGAGAGACGAATACGCTACTATTGCGCATCTATTCGGCGCCATCCATCCCGCCAAGGCCTCAGAGGCAGGGTCCGCCACGACGCTCGACGCCTCCCGCAGCAGACTAGCCTCTGGACCCACGTCCGCCAGTCCGGCGAGCACCCGATCCGCAGCAGAGAAGCAATGCACGGCGCAGCCCTTCAATACCGCCGAGAGACTAGGACCCTGCTCCACCTTGTCTTGCGTGCTTCCCAAAATGGGGTGGAGCGGGGTACCGGGGCCAATGTCCCGCTAACGATCATGGGGCGAGGCCAGCCACCCCAGATGAGGAAAGGTCGCCTCGCCGCTGATCGTTCCCTCACCCCAACCCTCTCCCAGAGGGCGAGGGAGCGGACCTGCTTCGCGAAGTCCATTGTATGGATTGGCGGCGCCGCATTGCTGGCCTCGGCGCTCGGTCTCGCCGGCTGTGAGCCCGCGGACTGGGACCCGACGGTGCGCGTGGGCGACACCAAGGGCCATGTGATCGGCTCGGATAGAGGTGAGAGACCTAGCGCCACGACTCAGCCCTTGCGGCCCGAGACGGGCATCGCTGTCGGACGCGGCGCCGATATCCCCGAGGTGAGCACCTTTGTAGACCGTGGTACTGGTACCTTCGTCGGCAAGATCGATCGCCCTGAGGTGGACACCCGGCCCGGGGACGTCACGCTGAACTTCGATGGCACCGACCTCCGAGAGGTCGTCAAGGTGATCCTGGGGGATCTGCTGCAGGTCAACTACACGCTGCACCCGGCCGTGCAGGGCACGGTCGCCTTACAGACCGGGCGCCCCCTGCGTCGCGAGCACCTGATTCCAACGCTCGAGACGCTGTTGCGGATGAACAACGCAGCCCTCGTCGACAAGGGCGGGAGCTACGACGTCGTGCCATTGAATGAGGCGATTCAGGGCAACGTCATCCCCCAGCTCGGGTCATCGAGCCGTGCGCTGCCTGAAGGCTTTAGCGTCCAGATCGTCCCGTTGCAGTACATCGGGGCAGAGGAGATGAGCCGCATCCTTGAGCCGCTGATCCCCGAGGGCAGCATCTTGCGCGTCGATACATTGCGAAACCTCCTCATCATCGCTGCAACGAGCCCGCAGATGGGCAATGTCCTCGATACGATCCGGGTCTTCGACGTCGACTGGATGGCCGGCCTTTCGGTCGGTTTCTTTCCCCTCGAGTATGCCCAAGCCACGGACGTCTCCCGGCAGCTCGAGACGCTGTTGGCCGACGAGAGCGGCAATCCGTTCACCGGCCTGTTCCGCTTCATACCCGTCGAGAGCGCCAACAGCCTCCTCGTGATCTCACCGCAGGAGAGGTATCTGACGCAGGTGCGCGGTTGGATCGAGCGGCTCGACATCGCCGAGGCCTCGGCCGAAGGGGCGCAACGAGTTTTCGTCTACCGCGTCAAACATGGTGATGCCGAGGCGCTGGCCGATATCTTGACGAAGCTGTTTTCGGGCGATGGCCAGGGCCAGCGGCGACCGGTCGGCGGAGTTGCGCCCGGTCTACAGCGCGCCGCCCTGGAGTCGGGCGCGGGTGACGAAGACCGGCAAACGACCGGCGCGACATCCTCGCCGCGTCAGGCCAGTGCCAGCACGCTCGAGATCTCGTCAAGCGTCAGCATCGTGGCCGACGTGGTCAACAATTCGCTGCTAATCCGATCCAGCCCGCGCGATTACAAGATCCTGCTCGATGCGTTGAAGCAGCTCGATATCGTGCCCCTGCAGGTCCTCGTTGAGGCCACAATCGTCGAGATCAGACTGGCCGGCAGCCTGCAGTACGGCATCCAGTGGCAGATGTTCGGTAAGATCGGTAACTACCAGCAGGACTACTCGCTCGATGGGACGCTCGATGACACGTCCGCATCGGGCATCAACAAGGCCTTTCCTGGCTTCAACTGGGCCGTCATCAACAACAGCAGCGTCATCCGAGCGACGCTGAGCGCCCTGGCCTCTGACAACCTGGTCAACGTCCTCTCGTCACCATCGGTCATGGTATTGGACAACCAAACCGCTGAGATCCAGGTAGGCGAGGAAGTCCCGATCGTGACGACGCAGCAACAGGGTACATCCACGACCGACCGGATACTCAATCAGATCCAATATCGCGACACTGGTGTCCTGCTGTCGGTCAGACCCCGGGTGACGCCGGGGGGCCTCGTGCAGATGGAAATCGAGCAGGAGGTCAGCACGGTGGCGAGCCAAACCTCCGAAGGCGGCATCAACTCGCCAACCTTCCGAACCCGCAATATCACCAGCAACGTCGCCGTACGTTCCAACCAAGCCGTCGTGCTCGGCGGCCTCATTCAAGACCTACGTGAAGGCGGGAAACAGGGCGTCCCTGGTTTCTACCGTGTCCCCGTCCTAGGCGCCCTCTTTGGCGAGACGCGGCGCTCGGCCGACCGGACTGAGCTCGTCGTCGTGCTGACCCCAAGGGTCATCGCGAGCGACCAAGACATCGAGTCGGTGACCGAGGATTTCCGCAAAAAGTTAAAGGGGTTGGATATGCAGGGGTTCGGATCCGGCCGGCGTGGCTGAGGCCGATGACCCCGGTTGAGCCGTCATCGATCAGGGGCGACGAATGGAGACAACAGGCTCCTTGCTCACGGCCTTTCTTGTTGGGCTCCTCGGCGGAGTCCACTGTGCCGGGATGTGTGGCGGTATCGTCGCAGCGCTCACGGCGGGAGTGGGCGCCGCTGCTCGGCGGACCTGGCTCCAGCTGCTCCCCTATCACCTCGGCTACAACCTGGGCCGGATTGCCGGGTACACGATCGGCGGCGCTATCATGGGCACGTTCGGGTTGGCGCTAGCCCAGGTCGTTCCGTTGCATTATGGCCAGCGGACCCTCTACGGCTTAGCGGGTGTGCTCATGATCCTGCTCGGACTCTATCTCGCGGATTGGTGGCGCGGCCTGGAACGGCTCGAGCGCGCAGGCGCGATACTCTGGCACCGCATCGCACCGCTTGGCCGCCGCTGGCTGCCCGTCAAGACACCCGTCCAGGCATTTGGGCTTGGCCTGGTCTGGGCCTGGATCCCCTGTGGTCTTGTCTACAGCGTACTAGTGTGGGCCATTACATCGGGCGACCCGTTACAGGGTGCCCTGTGGCTCCTTTCCTTTGGTCTCGGCACGTTGCCCAACCTGCTCGGCCTGGGCATCCTGGCCGGGGCTGCGGCCCGGTATATCGAGAAAGCGCTCTTCCGTCAAGTGGCCGGGGCGATCGTCATCGCGATGGGCATCATGTCGCTCTGGTCCCTCTTGGCGGTGTGATCCCTCCCGACGCTGTCACCCGCGCCCCACAACACGCGCAGGGGATTCAAATGGCTGCTTGGAAAAGGGGGCATGATAGAGCGCGATCTGAACATTGCGTAAGGCCGTTAGCTTCCTGGTCAGCTCCACGAGCTCGTCCTGCTTCGAGCGGATCCGCTGCTTTAAATCCGCATTCGACCCGTTCACCTGCCGGAGGCTGGCAAGCCTGCGCTCCATCGTCGCCTTATGCTCCTCGATGGCATCGGCGATTGGCTGAAGGGCGTCACGCACCCAGGGATCGAAGCTCGCCCGCAACTGGTCGAACAGCACCCGACCGCGGCTCACGATCTGTTGATGGAAACGCTCGATGACACCCGCCTGCTCGTGAAACAGCATCACGGGGCTACGCCGAAACACCTCGACTTCCTGGATCAAGAGCTCGAGCTCGACGTGATAGCGAGTGGGCGCGAAGACCTTTGGTACTCCAAGCTCGAAGCCGTGCTCATCGCGGAATCCCTGATAGGTCGTGCGTACCAGCTTACGCAACCGTTCGCTCTCGTCGATGATGATCTGCATTCGCTGCCTTAAGAGACCAAATAGGGCCTGCATGGACTGACCCAGCCCGTAGGTCGTCCAGCTACCGACCATGCGCCTGTGCGCCTCGGCGAAGATCGTTTCCATGTTGTGACGCGAAAGGAGCTCTTGGCAGAGCTGTGTCTCGGCCAAGAGCTGAGCGCGCTCGCTCTGAAACTGCAGTACCGCCTTCAAGTAGTGCTCGCGCTGCTGGCGCGTCTGTGCGATCACCTGGCCGATCACCTTCTCACTCTTATGCTGCAGCGCCTCGAGGTCCTGCAACTGCGCTTGAGCGCGTGCGATCTGTGACGAAAGCTCGGCGCGGCCCCGCTTGACGATTGCGCCGACGTTCTGGTCGAGAACCTCGACGACCGCTTGATGCTTGAGCTCCAGGAGCCGTGTCGCCAGGGCTTGCTCGAAGGGTTCCAATGCGCTGCGACGCAGCACGACCCGATCATTCTCCATCCGCGCCGCGAGGCCCTGCCTGGCGGCCACGGACATGATGTGCTCGGTTGACAGGCCGAGCGCCACCGCGGTTGCCGCAATCCGGTCGGGTGAGGCCGTCATTGGCCGGCCAGGCGATGCCCCCGTCGAGTCTTCACACTCCTGCAGCAGAACGACGTTGACGCGCTGTTGGCGAACGCTCGGCAGATCTTTTACATGACGCTCCCAAATCTCCGCGTCAGTTTGCGTTACGCCCGTCTCAGCTCTGATCACGAAGAGAAGCAAGTCGGCGCGACTCAGGATTTGAGCGGTAATATCGGGGTCTCTGTCGAGCCCCGGCAGATCAGGTGCAATCGCCATCACCAGACCCTGCTTGAGGAGCGGATGTGCGGCACTAACGATGGCATTGCGCCACTTGGGGATCGTGCACCGCTCCGCGGGCGGGCGGTCAGAGCTGGACCACGAACGACTCGGCAGCCGAAGCCGCAAGGCGTCGGCGGGATTGACCGATTTGGTTTCGGCCATCTCTAGGAGGGCACGGGCCTGCTGCTCGTCAGTCAGGTTGCCTAGAGGATATTGGACCCAATGCCTGGGATCTGCCGTGAAATCCGCCAACGACCTATTTTGGGCGCGGGTCTCGATAGGTAGCAGCCTGAGATAGGACTCGTTGCGCGCGTCGTCCCATAGCAAGGTGAGTGGACACGGAAGAGGCCAACGCAATCCTATCGGCAAGATTGGCTGACCAACGGCTGGGAAGCAGAGTGCATTGACGAGCGCCACGCTATCGGCGCCGTGCCCAGACACAACGGCGAGTCTCAGCCGGTCTGTCTGCAGATCGACGAGACCGGCTTGAATGACGCGCGCCGCACCGGCCTGGCCGATGTCAACCTCTTTCAGCCACTTGTCGAGCTCGACGATCGCGCGCCCAACGCGGCTCTTCCATTGCGGGTAGGCGCCGATTGCAGATTCGAAGGCCGAGGGTGACATCTTCGTCAAGCCGTGCGCGAAATCAAGCCGGGGCAAGGAACCCGCTCGAGTATAAACGACTCGAGCGAGGGTTTTTCCGCCAATGTTCTCACAGAAATCTTCGCGTGCGCGCGGCGGCAAGCTCCACCACGCCCAAGCGGAACAGACCGGCGGTGCTGAGATAGATCCTAGGCTTACGCGGTGGGTGCCGGTGCGACGTCTTCGGCACAGCGCTCAGAGGTGAACGCAGCTCGTGCACGATACCGGAGACGAGCTCGCCGATCGCTGCGAGGCGGCTCTGCAGAGCAGGAAGAGCGCCGAGAAGACCGCTCAGGTATGTAAGCTTAGATCAACCGGCCACATGGACACGGCGGTCAGCCGCTGGCCAGGGTGCTCATCCCTCAACTAGTGAGGACTCGCGAAGCTCGGTGGCCGTCCGGGACACAATCTCGGGGGCGAGTCACCGCCGAGCTTCTTGGCTCCGCGTCCCGAGCACAATCTTTTTGGCGCGGAGATCGCCCAAGACCTGAGCGCCGAAGTCAACGAGGCGCTGTGGCTCTGGGTGGCTAAGCTCGGTGGCAAGCTGCATGAGGACCTCGTAGCCGGTCGCCAACGGCATCTGCTTGATCAGGATCAGCAGCCTTTGTGTGACGGCATTGATCTGCAGGAAGCCGACCCGATCCTGCTCGCTGCGATAAACGACCAGGTGAGTCGGCTCGGGCGGCGGCTCATCGGGCTGCCAATCAGGCCCCATGCGGTGCACAGGGAAGCGATAGGTCAGACTCCGGGCGAGTGGCGAGAGGATCGGGTGACCGGCTACGAGGTCTCCTCCCGCATCGAGATCCTCGTATGCGGGCTCCTCGTCACGAGTCTCGAGCGCAAGCTCGACCCACTCGTAGTGCGCCAGCTCCAGCAGAAACGGCGGGTCGCGCGGATCTCCGGCACGACTTGTCATGAGGAACTGGAGAAGCTCTTGCGGCAGCTCCAAGAACAGGGGCGTTTGGGCCCGGTGCCGGACCAAGAAATCGCGTATCAGATCGCGCCAAGCGCGATCGCCGACGATCCGCTTGACAACCGGGAAGCTCCTCGCCAGGAGCGACGCCACATTGTTGAAGACGAGATCGCGATAGATCGCCATCCCGTGATGAGCTCGATCTCCGTCATCTCGCGGCCAGGGGAGGCATAGTAGGAAACGTTCTCCAGAGCGATGCGCCGCTCCAGTGCGTCCTGCACCTGGCGGACACGGTCGGCGACATACCGTACCGCCTCGCTGGTAAAAGGGATCGGCAACAAGTCATAAAGATGCCCGTCGTCCGATGAGTAGCTCAGGTGTTCCGTGTAGGTGTCGATCCCATGCTCGTCAAGAAAGCGCCGAACACGTCGGACGAGATCGCAGTCGAGTGGTGTAGGCCCGCCGATCGACAGAGATAGACCGTGGCAGACGAACGGGTGTCGCTCCGTCAGCGCACGCAAGCGGCGGCCGTTGGCCCCTCCGACGCCGATCCAGTTCTCCGGGGCGATCCCATAGAAACCAACCTGGCCCGGTGGCTGCTCGGCCACGGCGCCGAGGAATGCGCGCCGCAGTCCGAGGCCGGCACCATGAACGGCTTTCGCAACGGAACCCATGGTCCCGACGACCTCGATCGGCTAGTTGCCGCCGCCGCACTTACCCTCGCCGCACTTCCCTTCTCCGCACTTTCCCTCGCCTTTGACGGTGGCGATCTGGACATGGCCAGCCTTGAGCGGCTCGATCGCAAACGGGTTCTCACTGGCCTGCGCTACGCCGAGACCGCCAACGAGTGCGGCACCAACGACTGCAGTAAATGGGGTCATAATCTCCGTGGTCATCGCTGAGTCCTCGCCGAGAATTGCACAGAGGTGGTAATGGGAGCACACGGTTACCGATGGACCGCACCCGTCCCGTCATCCAGGATGATGGCCGCCCCGACCATTTTCGAGGCCCGCGGCATCTAGCCGGATTGCCATCGCGCTCACCATGAGTTGCTAAGACCGAGCTCCGCAGCCGGACATTTCAGGCATCTGGACCATGCCCCGCCCGTCGGCGCATCGGTCTGCGGCACCCGTTTCCCATCAGCCTAACTTGCCATGTCCGGAGATTGCGTCTAGCCTTCCCGGTTAGTTCTCGCCTCGCCCCTCGGCGACTCAACAGGCTTTGCCATTCTATGCGTCGTAAAATCCTGCAATGGAGCATGATCGGGGCCGGACTCTTGATCATCCTGGCGGGCCTGCTGACCTTCTGGCTGCCGATACCCATCGGTCTGCCATTGATGCTCTCCGGCACGGCCATCCTGATGCGTTTCTCATCCGGCGCACGGCGCATCCTCGTCAACCTGATGCGCCGTTATCCCCTGATCCGCGAGTTGCGCCGCCGTGCCCGCGGGCGCAGCACGGTGCGTACGGCTGGCGCCTAAACCGATCGGCCGTGGTTCTGCAGGCAGGTTCCGCAGTCGACTATCTCGGGCTCGGCAAGCGGGATGACGAGCGCCATATGGCGAAAGCTGGCTCGATGGGCGCCCGTCTTAGAGGTGAAATGGAGGGAGGTGTGGCCAATGGGGATCGCTTGACTAGGCCGGCTTTTCCTATTGCTGAGAAGGTTATTGGGATCTATTAAACTCGGAAGGAGGAGCTGAAGCGTCCTGCTCGTCGTTCCTCACGCCAACCTCGCCGAACTCCTCCGGTTGCTCGATGGAAAAGTGCCCCAAGTGCGCGAGCTACAATACACGCAGGTCGATTGGTCAGTATGACTCTGGCCGGAAGCGTCGCATTCGCCCGTTCTATTCATGGTTCCGCTGCCGCGAGTGCGGGGCTCGGTTCTTTGCCGTCGACCACCTGTTGATTCAGAACTCCCTGACCGGCTTGATCGCGTTGGTCGTTGTCGTCGGCATTGTGCTGTGGGCAGGTCGGCCACCGCCTGCTGCAGAGAAGCCAGCCGCAGCTGCACAATCAACCGCACCACCACCAAGCAGCCAATCCCTGGCCGAAGCATTGACCGCGCCAACCGATGCTTCCGATCGGGTCACCCGAGAGTCCGCCGAAGCCGGTGACGCAAGTGCCCAATACCTGCTTGGACTTGCCATCGCTGAACAAGCTTGGCAGCAAGGCGAGCAGCTGTCTTTTCGCGAGGCCGCCGAATGGCTGCAGATGGCCGCTGAACAGGGCCATGCGCCAGCCCAGTTCGTGCTCGGAGTGCTATATGAGAAAGGACGAGGCGTGATACAGGATTTTACACATGCCGTGCGCTGGTTCACCCGAGCTTCCCGTCAGGGGCATGCGCTCGCCATGGCACAGTTGGGGCGGATGCACAAGACCGGGCGTGGCGCAGACAAGGATCTCGTCGAGGCCTATGTATGGTTGAACCTCGCGTCAGCTCGCGGCGACCAAGGTGCTGAGACTGACCGCGACCGTCTACATACTCTGCTCACCACCGAGCAGATCCGAGAGGCGCAACAAAGGTCGCGTCGTCTCGACCAAGAGCTGCCGCAAATCAGGGATTCGGCCCCGCCGCTACCCGCAGGTTTCTAAGCGCTCGGGGCCATGTGTAACCGGCGCATCGAATACCGCGACACAACCGAGTCGGAGAGCGATTCCTCCTACTCATGGCCCTCTCTGCTTCGCGGCCGGGCGGGCCAGGCTCGGCCAAGCGGCTCGCAGATAGATGACCATCGACCAGAGTGTAAGCGCAGCAGCGAGATAAAGGAGCACGATGCCCAGGCTATAGATGGGAACGCCCGCCACAGGCTCGCGCAGGATCAAGAAGATGATGGCGAGCATCTGCACGGTGGTCTTGAATTTTCCCACCAAGGACACTGCGACCCGCGCCCGCGAGCCGATTTCGGCCATCCACTCGCGAAGGGCCGAGACAGTGATCTCCCGGCCTATGATCACCGCCGCCGCCAAAGCCAAGGTCGGCGTGGGATCAGTTTGCACCAGCAGAACAAGGGCCACCGCCACCATCAGCTTATCTGCTACCGGATCAAGGAAGGCGCCGAGCGCCGAGGTCTGGCCCCAGCGCCTCGCCAGATAGCCGTCAAGCAGATCGGTCAAGGCCGCCACCGAGAAGACAACTGCGCTGCCGAGAGAGGCCCACGAAGTCGGCCAATAAAAGATCCCGACGAAGACCGGAATAAGCAGGATCCGCAGTAACGTCAATAAATTGGGCGTATTCCACATGCCGGCAGGACCGCTGGCTCCTTATTGATCCCAAGTCTACGAACAGCACGGCCTGGCCGGCACAAATGGGTCGTTCCCAGCTACCCATCCGTCCGGTGAAGCGCCTCGTAGATCTGCTGCGCTAGCCCACGGCCTATACCTCCTACGCGAGCGATGTCATCGGCACCCGCTCGTGCCAGACCCTGTAAGCCGCCAAAATGATGGAGTAGCATCTGGCGGCGCTTGGGACCGATCCCACGGATACCTTCGAGTACAGAGGTCGTACGCGCCTTGCCGCGGCGCTGGCGGTGACCAGTAATGGCGAAGCGATGGGCCTCGTCGCGGATCTGCTGAATCAGGTGCATGGCCGGCGAGTCGGCCGGCAGTATAATGGGGGCCTCCCGGACCGACAACCAAAGCCGCTCCAGCCCGGGCTTACGGTCCGATCCCTTAGAGACCGCCGCTAAGACGACTCCTGTCACGCCCATCTCTTGCAGGACCTCGGCGACCGCCGCCAGCTGCCCTCGGCCGCCATCGATGAACAGGAGGTCCGGCAACGGATACTCGCCCTTCTTGACCCGGACATACCGGCGACCCAGGGCCTGCTGCAATGCGGAGTAATCATCCGCCCCGGTGATGCCTTCGATATTGAAGCGCCGATACTCGGCGGGACAGGGTCCTTCAGCGTTGAATACGACGCAAGCGGCAACCGTGCGCTCGCCGCCGGTATGGCTGATGTCGAAGCACTCCATGCGCTGCGGCCGCTCGGGCAGCCGCAAGGCCAACCGTAGCGCATCGATGCGGCGGGCATAGCCGGCCCGGCTAGCAAGCCGCGATTGTAAGGCGACCTGCGCATTCCCTCGCGCCAGGTCAAGCCACTTGGCACGCTCTGCCCGCACGCGCGACTTGATCGCCACTCGCCGGCCGGCACGCTGACTCAAGGCCTCCTCGAGCAGCTCGCGGTCTTCCGGCTCAGCGCTGACGACGATTTCGGAGGGGATCGTCTTGTCGGCATAGAACTGCGCAAGAAAGGCTGACAACACTGCCGGCGTGTCGGTCTCGGCTGGGGTTTGCGGAAAGAAGGTCTTACTGCCGAGATTGCGCCCGCCGCGGACGAAGAAGATCAACACACAGGCGATGCCACCCTCTTGGTCCGCCGCGACGATATCGAGGTCCCCCGACTCGCCAGTGACGTACTGCCGTTGCTGGATACGGCGCAGCGTCAGAATCTGATCACGCAGCCGTGCGGCCCGCTCGAACTCCAGCGCAGCGCTCGCGCGCTCCATCGCCGCGGACAGCTCCTCGACGACTTCGTCGGTGCGGCCTTCGAGAAATTTGGCGGTCCGGGAGACGTCTCCAGCGTAATCGGCCGCGTTCACCAAATCGACGCACGGGCCGCTGCAACGCTCGATCTGATACTGCAGACACGGCCGTGAGCGATTCCGGAAGAAGCTTTCCTCACACTGCCGCACCGGAAAAAGCTTCTGCAGGAGCTGCAAGGTCTCGCGCACCGCCGAGGCACTTGGGTAGGGACCGAAGTAGCGCCCCGGGCCTTTCCGCGACCCGCGATAAAAGGTCAGGCGCGGGAAGGGGTCCTGGCTCGACAGATAGATGTACGGGTAGCTCTTGTCGTCCCGCAGCACGACATTGAAGCGTGGCCGCAGCGACTTGATCAGATTGCTCTCGAGGAGCAGGGCCTCGCCCTCGGTGCTCGTGACGGTGACCTCTACATCGGCAACCAGGCTCACCATCACCTGCAGCCGCCGATTCAGCGAGCGGCTGAAATAGCTACCAACGCGACGCTTGAGGTCTTTGGCCTTACCGACGTAGAGCACCTTTCCCGCCGAATCGAGCAGACGATAAACGCCTGGACGGGACGGGACCTGGCTCAATAGGTCGCGAGGAGAGACATCGATTCCGATCGTTGACGATCCCAAGGGCTGCAGGCGAAAGGCATCAGGCTATCATCGGCGGCGACATGGAGCCTTCGGTCGATCCGCTGCAGATGGCGTCCCGCCCATCTGTGCGCTTTGGGACCAATCTCAGGATGCGGCCGAAGCACC
This sequence comes from uncultured Chromatiaceae bacterium, assembly GCA_964583605.1. GTDB lineage: Bacteria > Pseudomonadota > Gammaproteobacteria > Chromatiales > Chromatiaceae > CAZOWL01. The sequence continues at coordinate 25,237 of CAZOWL010000007.1, forward strand.
GCCCACCTGGGCATTTTACTCTGAAATTCGCGAGGCACGTTCGCTCCCTCGCCCTCTGGGAGAGGGTTGGGGTGAGGGAACGATCAGGGGCGAGGCGACATTTCATCGTCCGGGGTGGGTCGGCTCGCCCCAGGATCGTTAGTGCAACAGGGCGCGAACCGAGAGACCCGGAGCTGCAGATCCCGCCACCCTGGTAATCCGCGATAGACTCGTGAGTTCGCCGCGCCCATCAGCGGAGCGCTCGTCTCTCCGACCATGGGCTCCACTGCATTTGACGTATGGGCTGGACGGTCCAACCTTAAATCTGAGCCCCGCCGACAACGACGAGAGGAGAAGCGAGATGACGATTGCTGCGCGTATCGAGGCCTACCTGAAGGATCACGGCACAAGCTATGAGCTTGTGCCACACAAGACGACCGGCTCTACACACGAATCGGCCGTCGCCGCCCATGTCCCCGAAGACCACATCGCCAAAGGCGTTATGGTGCGCGACGCGCAGGGAGGTGCCATGGCCGTGATCCCGGGCAACACCTGGTTGCGACTGGATCGGCTGAACGCAGAGACGGGACGCAGCTTCGAGCTCGAGGAGGAATCTACACTACGCCCCCTGTTCCCCGACTGCGCGGCCGGGGCGGTACCACCCCTCGGACCGGCCTATGGCATTGAGACCTTGCTGGACGAAGCCCTGGTGAGCCTCGGTGCCGTCTACTTCGAGGCCGGCGATCATGAGCACTTGTTACGGGTCAGCGGCGAGGCCTTCCGCATGCTCCTAAAGGGAGCACACCGCGGACGGTTCAGCGGAGAGCACGAAGGCGACGGCTTATGGTCTGCCTAGCAGGGTCCTCGGCACCAATTGGAGGAGACCGGCAATAGATCCCTGCGGTCGCCGAGCCTCGTCAGACGACCGCTCGGCGATGCACTGCCGAGGGTCATCAGCGGCTGCCGTATCGAAGCCGCCATCCCAAGGACCGCTCAGTAGGCCTGATCAGGGTTCTGCGGGCACGGGCGCGGGCGGCGTGGCGAAGAGGCCGTCGAAGTCCGGGCTATCGAGCAAGCTCGAGCCCTCCTGCTCGGGCAGGACGACCTCGCCAGGCGTCAACTCGACCAGCGAGTCATCGAGACCCCAGCTCACGAGCTCCGGAAATACGATGATGAGAGTGACCATCAACAGCTGGATTCCCAGGAAGGGCACGGCGCCCCAATAGAGCTCTGCGGTGCGGATCTGGGCTGGCGCGACCGAGCGGAGGTAGAAGAGGGCAAAGCCGAACGGTGGGTGCATGAAGCTGGTCTGCATGTTGACCCCAAGCAGCACGCCGAACCAGACCAGATCGATGCCAAGCTTCTCCGCAACCGGTGCCAGCAACGGCAGGATGATGAAGGAAATTTCGAAGAAGTCTAGGAAGAAGGCCAGCAGGAAGACCATCAGGTTTACGAATATCAGGAAGCCGATGACCCCCCCCGGCAGGCTCGTCAGGAGTTGCTCCACCCACAAATCGCCATCCACCCCGCGAAATATGAGGCTGAAGATGCTCGAGCCGATCAGGATGAAGATCACGAAGCTCGTGATGCGGGCCGTCGAGGTCATCGCCTGCTGCAACACGTTATGTGTCAGCCGTTTCTTCGCCGCGGCCAGCAAGATGGCCCCAACGGCCCCCATCGCGCCGGCCTCGGTTGGCGTGGCCCAGCCGATGAAGATGGTGCCCAGCACGAGGAAGATGAGCGCCAGCGGCGGGATCAAGGCAATCACGACCCTAACTGCCAGCGCGCGGCCGCGCAGCGTGCGAGCCTCGGGCGGCAGCGCTGGGGCCCAGTCAGGCCGCATCATGCTACTGCCGAAGACATATAGGGCATAGAGCCCGGTGAGCAGCAGGCCCGGTAGCAGGGCGCCTTTATACATGTCGCCCACGGAGCGACCGAGCACATCGGCCATGACGATCAAGACCAACGACGGCGGGATGATCTGCGCCAGCGTCCCGCTGGCGGCGATCACGCCGGTGGCGAGCGGCGGATGGTAGCCATAACGAAGCATGATCGGCAGTGAGATCAGCCCCATCGCGATCACGGACGCAGCAACGACCCCGGTCGTCGCCGCGAGCAGGGCACCGACGAAGACCACGGCATAGGCCAGACCGCCGCGCACCCCTCCAAAGATCTGCCCAACGGTGTCGAGCAGCTCCTCCGCCATCCCGCTCCGCTCTAACACCAGCCCCATGAAGGTGAAAAAAGGGACCGCCAGCAGGATCTCATTGCGCATGATGCCGAACACGCGATCCGGCAGGGCCTGCAAGAGGGCCGGCGTAAGGAGCCCGAGCTCGATGCCGATCCAGCCAAAAAGCATGCCGACAGCGGCTAGCGAGAAGGCGACCGGATAGCCGATCAGCAGGAAGAGGACCAGCGCCGAGAACATCACCGGCGCCATGTTGGCGGCAAGCCAGGCATCCAACGTCAGTGTCCTCCGCTCCGCGCCGGCAGAGGTCGACGCCCGATGAGCGCTGCGAAGCTCTTGATAATCTCCGACACGCCTTGCGCCGCGAGAAGCGCAAAAGCCACTGGAATCGCGAGCTTCATCGGCCACCACCAGAGCCCGCCTGGGTTATAGGAGGACTCATTCTGGCGGAACGAGATCAGAAAATAGGCCCAGCCATCCCAGATGATCAGCAGGCAGACCGGCAATAGGAACAATAGTCCGCCGAGCAAGTCGATGGCTACACGCCAGCGCGGCGGCAGCCGGCCATACAGGATGTCGACCCGCACATGGCCGTTCTCTTGTAACGTCCAAGGGGCACAGAGGAGAAAGACGAGCCCGAACAGGAACCACTGTGCCTCGATCAGCGCGTTCGAGCCCCAATCCAGCGCATACCGCAGGGTCGCCGTCAGCGCACTCAGCAGGACACAGATCAAGACCAGCCAGATCGCGCCCCGGGCGATGGCGCGATTCACGGTGTCGATGAGCGCTGACAAGCGCAGGAGGGGATCCATCGTCAGGCGACTCCGAGGCAATCGTGGGCGGAGCGCCACACTACCAAAGGCGGACGTCCCGGACCAAACGCGACGCGTTCGCCAGATTACAGACCCCGGACAACCCTAGCCTGCCCTCTAGTCACGACGGCGATCGATGCGTCAGTCCTTTACGATGAAATTCGCGTAGTACGCTAGCTCCCTCGCCCTCTGGGAGAGGGTTGGGGTGAGGGAACGATCCGGGACAAGGCGACCTTTCATCATCTGGGGTGGCTCGCCTCGTTCCATGATCGTTAGCACCTCATCCGCTCCTAATAACTCCAGCTCGGGCGCTAGGGCTTCGATGTCGCGGCCGACGATCTAAGTCAGAGCCACATCGCCGACCCGCTCCTTCCCCGCGAGATCCTTAAGGCAGCGTGAGCAGAGACAGTCGCTGTAAGAGTCTGCGAGCTTATCGAGGAGCTCGTGCGAGAGGTGGACCCCCACGCATTGGCAATGCGGCAGGTCATCGACCTTACAGATGAAGGTGGTGCCGCAGCGCGCACAGCGCTTCGGGCCGGGGGTGATCTCAGAGGTCGAGACATGATCGCTCATGAGGATACCTGGTCAGCGAAGGTAGCGTGTGTAGGCGACGTCCATGCAAACACTGTAGGCCGCGCAGGGTCTTTTTCAAGCCCGGCCCGCGCTCCGCATGATGCGCCGGATCGCGCGTATCGAAAGCACTGCGCCGAAGCGGCTGTTGCCGACTGACCCAGGGCGCTCGGTTGCAACCTTCGCCGTGGCCGCTATGATGCGGAACCTGGTTGCCATAGCGATCGTTAGAGGCTTATGACGGCACAGATACTCGACGGCAAGGCCATCGCCGCGCAGATCCGCAGCGCGATCAAGCAGCGGGTCGATGGCATGCTCACTGCCGGTAGGCGCCTGCCGGGGCTTGCCGTCGTACTCGTCGGTGAGAATGCCGCTTCACAAGTCTATGTGCGCAACAAGGGCAAGGCCTGCGCCGAGGTCGGCTTCCATTCGGAAATCCACGAGCTACCGGCCGCGACAAGCCAGGCCGCCTTGCTCGCGCTCGTGGACCGGCTGAACGCCGATCCTCGGATCGACGGCATGCTGGTCCAGCTACCCCTGCCCGAGCACATCGATGCCGAGGCCGTGATTGAGCGGATAGCCCCGAGCAAGGATGTCGACGGGTTCCATCCATACAACATCGGCCGACTCGTGCTGCGGATGCCGCGAATGCGACCCTGCACACCCAAGGGTGTGATGACGCTGCTGCAGCACACCGGCCGGCCGCTTGAAGGGCTTGATGCCGTGGTCATCGGCCAATCCAATATCGTCGGCCGGCCGATGGCCCTGGAGCTGCTGGCGGCGCGCTGCACGATCACGGTTTGTCACAGCCGGACGAAAGACCTGGCTGAGAAGGTGCGTGCCGCGGACGTGCTGGTCGCCGCGCTCGGCAGGCCCGGTTTCGTACCCGGGTCCTGGATCAAGCCGGGCGCGATCCTTATCGACGTCGGGATCAACCGCACCCGGGACGGTCACCTCGTCGGGGATCTGGATTTCCCGTCTTGTTCCGAAAGGGCTGCATGGATCACCCCGGTACCCGGGGGCGTCGGACCCATGACGATCGCGAGTCTCTTGGACAACACGCTCGAGGCAAGAGAGCGGGCTTCGAGCTAGAGACGGCAGTCGCGAGAGTCGGTACCGCTTCGACCGATGCCGGTGCAACCGTTCCGTTCCCGGACCGTCGTGACGGCGGCGCGGCTCGGGAAATCGTTTGAGCAGCGGCTGTCAGGGCAGCGACGGCGCCTCCCATGGCTCCTCGCTGGTCAGCGAGCGGAGAAAGGCCACGAGCTTGGCGATCTCGTCATCTGCCAACCCTCGATCGATGAGGAGTGGCGACTTGTCCGGATCGGCGCCCCCACCGGAGGCCATGTAGCGTACGGCATCTTCGAGCGTGGCGGCGCTCGCGTCGTGAAAGTATGGGGCCGTGCGTGCGACCGAGCGTAGCGACGGCGTCTTGAAGGCGCTGCGGTCAGACTCCTGCTGCGTCACCTTGTAGCGGCCGAGGTCTGGCTCGTCCTTGCCATACTCCAGCCCGACATTGTAGAAGGTGCTATTTCCGTAATACGGAGGGGTGTGACAGGTTACACAGCCGGCATCGCCGGTAAACAATCGATGGCCCTCGATCGCGTCGGCACTCACCGCCGCAGTATCGCCCATCTCGTAGCGGTCCCAAGGCGAGTTGTCGCTCACGACGGTCCGCAGGTACGCGGCCAGGGCCTTCACGATCGTGTCCGGTGTCGCCGGTCCACCGAAGATCCCCTCGAACTGCGCAGCGTATCCCGGCGCCGCATTGATCTTGGCCGTCGCCTGCTCTGGATCGGCGCCGATCTGCGAGCGCCACGCCGCGAGCACCTGCCCCTCCAGCGTCGTGGCGCGGCCATCCCAATACCAGGCGCTCTGGTGGCCGACGTTATAGAGGCTTGGAGTATTACGGGTGTTCATTCCTCCGTCGTCCTTCTGTGAGAACGGCTTACCATCGGTCCAGCCGAGGTGATGATAGTGACAGCCTTGGCAAGACATCTCGCCGCTACCGGAAAGACGCGGATCGAGGAAGAGCTGGTGCCCCAATGCCGCCTTTTCGGGGCTCGTCGGATTGTCGGCCGGCTCGACCGTTGGCGGGAGCGCCGATGGGCGATCCACAGGCTGGGTCGCTTCGACTGCCGTCCCCTGCCCTACCCAGAGCGCTGCCACAAGCAGTCCCGCGGTCACGTATCCTTCACGCGTCATCTCGCACCTCCTCTCGAAGATCAATGGTTGCGTATCCGACTCTCCCACGAGCGGTTGGTGGTGCCTAGAGGCACAGCACCCGCTCTGGGTGGCAGGCAGCCAACGGGCCAACGTCTTGGACGGCCGGTACCGCCTGCGCAAGGATGTGTGGTCGCCTCACCCGGCAAAGCAAGGGCAGATGGCCCTCGGCGCGGGATTGGATAGGCCGGTTGGCTCGCCGCTTCGCGGACGCCAGCGCTCGCCTCGCACGCGGCCCGGTCTTCCCCTTGGTCGTCTGGTAAGCTGATCAGCGCAGACCTCCTCGGCGTCGGAAGAGGAGATGGCCTCAGCGTTTCGTTAGCAGGGAGCTGGCTTACGCCATGTCACAGTCCCAACTCGATCTGCCGGCAACGACGGCGGGCTCGCCTGCGCTCGGCGAGCTTACGGCCGACGCACGAGCGGCCGATCGGCCCCCCGCTCCAACCAAGTCATCGGAGCCTGGCGACCATCGCCTGCGCCTGCGCGACTACTTCAGTTTGCGGCCTTACGGGCGAAGCTTGGTCACGCCAGCGGTCGCCGTCTGGCTCCTATCCGCGTGGATCGTCATCTTGCTGATGGCGAGCATCGAGGGGCTCGTCTGGGGCGCCGTTGGCTTCTCGCTGGTCCCAGCCGCAAGTCCTTGGCTGGCCCCTCCGGTGGCCGCCTTCCTCTTCGCATTGATGTTCTCGATCATCTGGATCGTCGACTCATCGCTGATCATGTCCGAGCGGCCGCCGCTGCGTCGGCGCGCTCAGGACGGCGCGCGAGCCGAGCGGCTTGGAGCCCTGACACGTTGGGTCCTTGGGATCCTGGTCCGCGTCGGCATCGTTGCGATCTCGCTCTACGTGACCGCGCCCTTTATCGAGAAGCTGATCCGCGCCGATGACATCGAGGCCTATCACCAGGCCCAGGTCGAGCGCTACTTCAGGGAGCGCGATGAAACCATCCAGGCCCAGGTCAGGACACGCGCGGAGCGAGTCGATGCCGGCCTCGCTGCCCGCATCGGGTCGCTCGAGCAGGAGATCGCGCGGCTCGCCGACTCGCTTGCGGACGAGCAGGAGCGCCGCGACCGGATCGAGACCGAGCACGCCCCACAGATCGAAGTGCTCACCCGGGATCTCGCCGCCGCCCGCGCGCGTGTCGGGGACGAGGTGCTGGGCCGCGATGGTCGTCCGGAAGGCTATGGCCCCGAGGCCCGAAAATGGGATGAGCGAGCCAAGCTATTGGCCGACAAGCTGGCCGCCGTCCAGGCCGAGCGCGATGCCCGGCTTGGCGAGATCCTGCCGCTGATCACCGAGCAGCAGCAGCGCCTCGCGGCGCGCTCCGATGCGCTACAACAAGTCCGCTCCGAGCAACAAGAGATCTTCGAGCGCCTTACGGCCGAGGTCGTCGCCCAGCAGCCGCCCGCAGCGCCGCCGCGGCTGACCTTTGCCGCCCGCTCCAAGGCCCTCGCTGCCCTCCGCGAGAGTCCCGAGGAGGCCGGCGTGCCACACTTTGAGACGGTCTCCGGCTTCGCGCAGGCATCGTTGGGCATCCTGTTCTTCGCGTTGATCGCCTTGAAGCTGTTTGAGCCACCGGCCGTGCAGGCCTACTTCAGCGAGGCGGTTCAGCATGCCTATCGGCGATACCTCGCCGGTGGGCTGGTCGATGTCCCGGGCTTCGGTCATCGGGAAGACCCGTCGCGGCGTCTGTCGCCCGGCCAGTTTGCCGACCAATGGCGACGCTATCAGGACGATCCCCACGGCTACTTCGAGATGGTGAAGAGTCTTGCCGTGGCCGAGGCCCGACTGCAACACCTGCTTGCCGACCAGGCCTACGAGCTCGAGCTCTTGGAGCGGCAACGCCGCGATATCGACCAGCGTCTGCTGTTGGAGCGGCATCGCCGTGAGGTCGAGCTTCGGTTGCATGAGCGCGAGCTTGACCTGAAGCTCGAGGAGGCCCGTCGGCGCCTCGACCGCGAGACCCAGGCCGAGATCGAGGCTCAGGAGCACCTGCGCCAAGAGGCCCGTCGCGCCCATGAGCTGGCGCTCGAGCGCATCGAGTACGAGCTCTCCGTTGAGCGGGCCAAGCTTGACGCGGAGCTACAACGCCGGCGCGAGGAATGGGCGCAGCAGCGCGCGGTTGAAGAGGAAGAGCTTCAGCGCCGCCGTGAGACCTTCGAGGAGGCTCAGCGTTCGGCCGCGCAAGAGCTTCGGCTACGACAGATGGCCCAGGAGGACGAGCACCGCCTGCGTGAGCTCGAGCTGCAGCAGTCGGCGGACGAGCGCCGACAGAGACAGGAGCAGGCATCTCGGGAATACCTGATTGACAAGACCCGCGGCCTGCTCACCGATGAACGAGACGGGCAAGCCAAGCGGCAAGCCGAGCTTGCTGAGAGGCGCATTGAGGTCGCCAAGCAGCGGGCGGCCATCACGCAGTCCGACGCGAAGCTCGCGCGGCTCACCGAGCAGCTGGCTGCACTGCAGGAGCGGGTCGAGACCGAGCGTCGGGTCATCGAAGAGGGCCGCGGCGAGACGTCGCGCTCCTCGCGCTCGCTGTGGGCCTCGGATCCGGCACGGGCGGCGCGCCGTGAGGCTGAGCGCCGCCTAAAGCGCTTGGAGCGGGAGGGCCAAGCGCTGGAAAGGGAGCGAGATTCGCTCAGCGCCGCACTCGCCGCCCAGCACGCCGACCTCGATGTCCAGCAAAGGTCACTCGTCGAGCTCGAAGCGGAGGCTGAGGCCGGAGGTCAGCGCATCGATCAGTACCGCGAACGCCTCGATGCGTTACTGCTCGAACGCGGGGGCTAAGGATATTCCGGACCGCGCTGACGGTGGGCGATCAGCGCATCACCCCTGCGGGCGAATGCCGGCTAAGATCCACGACGGGCGGCTATCCCATCGCGCGTCGATGGTCAACGGGTTCGTCTGCGCGCGCAGCGGTACCCGCTCGACGGACTCTTCCGCCGATGGTTAGTCTGCGGCGCGAAGCGCCGTGGCCGACCGTGCCCGCGACTCCTCCGAGACAACTGCGACCACGGCCTCGCAGAGCGTAGCCAGCTGATCATCGCTGACAATATAGGGTGGCATCAGATAGACGAGACGACCGAAGGGACGCAACCAGACCCCACGCGCGATAAAGCGTGGCTGGATCTCGGCGAGCGCGACCGGGTGGTCCAGCTCAACGACGCCGATTGCGCCCAGGACACGCACATCGGCGACCCCAGGAAGGCCTCGGCACGGCGCAAGGCCGGCGTTCAGACCTCGCTCGATGCGGCGGATTTCCGCGGCCCAGTCTTGGCCGAGGAGTAGATCGATACTGGCGTTCGCGACGGCGCAGGCGAGCGGGTTGCCCATGAAGGTCGGGCCATGCATGAACACGCCGGGTTCGCCCGATGAGATGGTTTGCGCAACCTCGCGGGTGGCAATCGTCGCGGCCAGGGTCATGCAGCCGCCGGTGAGGGCCTTGCCGACCGTCATGATGTCCGGGGCGATCGCGGCGTGCTCACAGGCGAAGAGCCGTCCCGTCCGCCCGAAGCCGGTCGCGATCTCATCGGCGATCAGCAGGACACCATAGCGGTCGCAGAGCGCGCGCGCCTGGCGAAGGTAGTCAGCGGAATAGAAGCGCATGCCGCCGGCCCCCTGGACGATGGGCTCCAGGATCAGACCGGCCAGCTCGTGGTGACGTTGGGCGAGCCGCTCTGTGAGCGCTGCGAGATCGTCGGCTGAGCAAGCCTCGCCGAAGCGACAGGTGGGCGCCGGCGCGAAGAGCTGTTGCGGCAGGATCCCGCGAAAAAGGGTATGCATCCCGGTGACCGGATCGCAGACCGACATGGCGCCGAGCGTATCGCCATGATAGCCACCGCGAATCGTCAAGAGACGTTGCTTCTGCGGCTGATCCTTGGCGTGCCAGTACTGGATCGCCATCTTGATTGCGATCTCGACCGACACCGAGCCTGAGTCGCAGAGGAAGACATGTTGCAGAGGCTCGGGCGTGATGGCTACGAGCCGCTCGGCCAGCTCGACGGCCGGGGCATGGGTGAAGCCACCGAACATGACGTGGGCCATCCGCCCGAGCTGGTCTCGCACTGCTCGCGTGAGGATGGGGTGGCTATAGCCGTGAATGACGCACCACCAAGACGCCATCCCATCAATCAGTACCCGACCGTCCAGCAGCTCGATCTCGCAGCCGCGCGCGCCGCGCACTGGGTAGACAGGGTCATTGATGAAGGCCGAAGCATACGGATGCCAAACGTGGGCCGCATCACGGGCAGCGAGCATGGCCATCTCATTCATCGACGACGCTCCATAAGGGGTGCCTATAGATTCTGATGTAACGATCGGTGCGTGCCCGCACGACCACCAAGCTGAGCCGGCCGCCGGGACGCGCGCCGTGCTCTCCGGCGGCCACTCTGCGGTGCACTGTAGGTGACATCGCTCAGTGATGGGATCCGGCGGCTTGCTCTCCCGTCAGTGGCACAAGTGCTTTACCATCGCACCCTCGCCAGTAGAGGTGCCCGCGAAGGCCGAGCCCCATCCCTTCGCCTGGCCCGGCCTCTACTCACATGCTGCCGGCCCGGGAAAGAAGTCATGGCCAAAAAGCCCAAAGATCTCGACAGTCCCGCTCATCGGCGGGAATCCGCACCTGCGCCCCCAACGGCGCCCGCGGATTGCCCGCCCCCAAGAGCCGATACCATCAAACAGCCATCGCCCGATACGCCCGACCTATCGTCCCCGCTCGTAGGTCCCGGGCGCGACCGGGGGTTGTCTAGCCCCCGCACCGCATTGCCGCCCCATACACGGCCGATGCCTGAGCCCAAGGTCGGGTCGGGAGGGCCCAGCTCAGAGTCCTCCCGCTTGGACTTGGTGCGCCCGACATCGTCACAACCGGTGCGCGGGCCAACCTGGTCGGCAGAGGCACAATCGAGAGAGTCGGGCCGTCCCGAGACCGCGCCGCCCTCGCCTCCGGCTGAGAAACCTTCTGCTCCGCGCGCCCTCGAGTCCTTACCGGCGTTGCGTAGCACAGACGACATCGCACCACCGCCGGCCCAGGCAATCATGCCGGAGCCCTCAACAACCGCCCCAGCTAACCCGAGTCCGGCGCCACCGTGGCGTCCAAGCCTTTTCATTGTCCAGATTACGCCCGAAATGGCACCGGTCGCCAAGGTCGGCGGACTTGCCGACGTCGTATTCGGACTCAGCCGCGAGCTGACCATTCGTGGCCATCACGTCGAGATCGTTTTGCCGAAATACGACAACCTCCGCTACGACCACATCTTCGAGCTGCACGAGGTGTATCGCGATCTTTGGGTACCATGGTATGAGGGCGCAATCCATTGCACCGTGTATTTCGGCTTTGTCCATGATCGCAAGTGCTTTTTCATCGAGCCGCATTCGCGCGACAACTTCTTCCATCGCGGCAGCATCTACGGCTTTCCCGACGACGTTCTGCGGTATGCCTTCTTCTCGCGGGCGGCGATCGAGTTTCTATGGAAATCCGGCAAACAACCCGAGATCATCCACTGCCATGACTGGCAAACCGCGCTCGTACCGGTTTTCCTCTATGAGGTCTATCAGCAGCTCGGGATGACTCACCCGAGAGTGTGTCTAACGATACACAACTTTGCCCATCAAGGCTTGATCGGTGCCGAGCTCCTGCGGGCAACGGGTCTACACCGGCCCGAGCGCTTCTTTGACCACCACCGTCTGCGCGACAATCGTTACCCGAACGCCTTGAATCTCCTCAAAGGAGGGATCGTCTACGCGAATTTCATCACAACCGTCTCACCGCGCTACGCCTATGAGGTCAAGGATCACGGCCAGGCCTTTGGATTGGAGCCAACGTTGCACACGCACCATGTCAAATATGGCGGCATCGTCAACGGTGTCGACTACGACGTGTGGAATCCCGAGATCGATCGCCACATCCCAGTGCGCTATAGCCTCGAGCACATAGAACGCAAGTACGACAACAAGCGGGCCTTGCGGCACCGTCTCATGCTCGCCGACAACGAAAAGCCGATTGTCGCCTTCATTGGCCGACTGGATCCTCAGAAAGGTCTGGAGCTTGTCCGGCATGCGATCTTCTTCACGCTCGAGCGCGGCGGCCAGTTCGTGCTGCTCGGGTCGAGCCCAGATTCCCGCATCAACGCGGATTTCTGGGGCTTGAAACGCATGCTGAACGACAGCCCAGACTGTCATCTCGAGATCGGTTTCGACGAAGACCTGTCGCACTTGATCTACGCTGGGGCGGACATGATGTTGGTGCCGAGTCGCTTCGAGCCATGTGGTCTCACCCAGCTGATTGCCTTGCGCTACGGAACCATCCCGATCGTCCGCGCTGTGGGTGGGTTGGCAGATACGGTGTTCGATAAGGACTACGCCTCACGGCCCTTGCACGAGCGCAATGGCTATGTCTTCGCCGACTACGATCAAACCGGACTCGAATCGGCGCTCGGGCGCGCCATAGCCTGCTACTATCAATACCCCGAGCACTTCCGTGAGCTCATGAGGCACGCGATGCGGGCAGATTATTCTTGGAATCAACCGGGTCAGGATTATCTTAATATCTACGAATTCATCCGGGATAAATGATTCTGCACATGAGAGTCGCACCAACGAGTACGCTCGTCCACCCTTAAGATCTTCAGGACCAAGTCTCAATCATCCAGGAACGCGATGCGCATCTATAACCTCTTTCCGCTGCTCTCCGGCCGTCTTGCCGATTGGACCCCACACCTGAATCGTGCAGCCAACATGGGATTCGACTGGATCTTCGTTAATCCGGTGCAAGCCCCGGGCAGCTCTGGCAGCCTCTATTCGATAGCGGACTACTTTGCCATCAACAAATCCCTGCTGAGCCCACGTTCACGAACCAAGCCCCAGGATCAGGTGAGGGCCATGGCCGCCGAGGCTAAAAAGCTCGGATTGCGGCTCATGGTGGATCTTGTCATCAATCACTGTGCACATGACTCCAAGCTTGTCCGGGAGCACCCCGACTGGTTTGTCCGCGACGGCGACGACATCGCACACCCATTCTGTGTCGAGGCCAATGGCAACAAGGTCGTCTGGGGCGATCTCGCCCAGCTCGACCACCGTCACAGTGTCGACGCGGAGGGCCTGTGGCGCTATTGTGTTGACATCGTCGAATACCTGATCGGGCTCGGCTTCAGCGGCTTCCGCTGCGATGCGGCATATCAAATCCCTACCTCGTTTTGGCAGCGCCTCATCACCCGGATCAAGAATGATCATCCCGACGTCTTTTTTGCGGCCGAGACGCTAGGATGCTCCCCTGGGCAAACGCGTGACACGGCCATAGCCGGGTTCGACGCCATCTTCAACAGCTCCAAGTGGTGGGATTTCGAAAGCCCATGGCTTCTGGAGCAGTACGAGCTGACGCGCGAGATCGTTCCGTCGATCGGCTTCCCAGAAAGCCACGATACGGACCGGCTGTTCGCTGAATCAGGCGAGAACGCACACGCGATGAAGCAGCGATACCTGTTTACGGCGCTGTTCTCGACTGGGGTCATGATGCCAATCGGGTTCGAATATGGCTTCCGGCGCCGTCTACACGTCGTCGAGACGCGACCGGAGCACTGGGAAGAGCCGAGCGTCGATCTGACCGATTTCATCGCCCGGGTCAATCGGCTCAAGGCCAGCCAACCGGTCTTTCAACAGGAGAGCCTGACCCAGCGTTTGCATCACCCGAACCCGGCCATCCTGCTCCTCTGGAAGGCGTGCCGTAAAGGCACCGATCAGGCCCTCATCATCTTGAACAAGGATCCTTGGAACCGCCAACCGTGCCATATCGATGATCTCTACCGCCACGTGCAAGCCCCGCCGCCCCTGCGTGATATCTCGCCCGAGTGGCCTCAGGACTATCTGCCAACGCCCTACACCTTTGACATGGATCCGGGCATGGCTCGTGTCCTCGTTGCCGCGGGAAACGGCTAGAGCGCTTGTCGTAACCGAGACGGCCGCAGGATCCACTGCGCGTCGAAGACCGAACAGCACAGCGCGCAATAGGATCTGCGGCCTGGGCTATAACCTAAGCCGATGAACCCAAGAGAAATGGATTGCACCAGAAAGAACGTAAAACCATGATCTGCTGGATGCGCTATCTCTTCGTCGCTGTTGTCACCATCTTGGGGGTCGGCAGTATCATCAGCGCCTGCGGGCAGAAGGGCGATCTCTATCTGCCCGAGTCGAAGCCGCCCGCCCGAACTACTGCTGAATCCGCGTCTGGTGACGATGTCCCTGTGCCGTCGCCGCAGACTGGATCCGACACGCGCTAGCCCCTCATCGCTCAGGATGGATCACTTCCTGTATCGCGGCGGCGAGCTCTGGGCCGAAGATGTACCAGTGGTCCGTATCGCCGAGCGCTTTGGCACCCCGTGCTACGTGTACTCGCGCGCCACTCTGGAGCGACACTGGCACGCCTTTGATCACGCCTTCCGAGATCATGCACACCTCATCTGCTTCGCTGTGAAGGCCAACTCCAACCTGGCGGTGCTGAACGTCCTGGCCCGGCTCGGCTCCGGCTTCGACATCGTGTCTGTAGGCGAGCTAGAGCGGGTCCTGGCGGCAGGCGGTGATCCACAGCGCGTCATCTTTTCCGGTGTTGGGAAGCGCGAGGATGAGATGCGTCGAGCCCTTGAGGTCGGTATCCGTGGTTTCAACGTGGAATCAGAAGCCGAGCTTCTTCGCCTCGACCGCTTGGCTGCCGAGGCCGACGTGATTGCACCGATATCAATCCGCGTCAACCCAGATGTCGATGCCCGCACCCACCCTTACATCGCCACCGGGCTCAAGGAGAACAAGTTCGGTATCGACATTCGGCGTGCTGAGCACGTCTATCGCCAAGCTGCGGGGCTAACCAATATTCAAGTCGCCGGCATCGACTGCCATATCGGCTCCCAGCTCACCGAGCTTGCGCCCTTTGTGGACGCGCTTCACCGTGTGCTTGCTTTGACCCGACGCTTGGCCGATATCGGGATCGCGATCACCCATCTCGATCTCGGCGGGGGCCTCGGGATCCGCTACACTGACGAGCGGCCGCCTGAGCCCGCCGATTATGCCGCCGTCATTGGGCAGCACTTGGCCGACCTTCCCTACGAGATCCTACTTGAGCCGGGACGCGCCATCGCCGGCAATGCCGGTGTCCTGCTCACGCGTGTGGAGTATCTAAAGCCCACGGAGCACAAGCGCTTTGCGATTCTCGACGCGGCGATGAATGATCTGTTGCGTCCCGCCCTTTACCAGGCCCGCCAAGAGGTCGTGCCGGTGCACGAGAATAGCCGCAATGAGCGGGCCCTCTACGACCTTGTAGGGCCTGTCTGCGAGACGGGTGATTTCCTCGGCAAGGACCGCTCGCTCAGCCTCGCCCCCGGCGATCTCCTCGCCGTGCGCGGCTGCGGTGCCTACGGTTTTGTGATGAGCTCCAGCTACAACAGCCGCCCACGTGCACCCGAAGTGATGGTTGACGGTGACCAAGCCTACTTGGTGCGTCGCCGCGAGACCGTCACCGATCTCTACTCCGGAGAGTGCCTGCTACCATGAGACGCCGACCTGAGCCTGAGCTGATGAGCGAGCTTGAGCAAGCCCGCGCCTATGCCGAAGCAGACTTCTCGGAGCCCAATGCCCATTTCATCAAGCTGCTTCAAGAGCTGACCAGCGCACCCATCGATGCGGCGCAGGCCGTCGATCTCGGCTGCGGACCGGCCGACATTGTCGCCCGTTTCCTCACGGCTTATCCGCAGGCGCACTGCGATGCCATTGACGGTTCCGAAGCCATGCTCGCTCACGCCCGCGCCGCGTTAGACGCGTGGCCGGGGATCAGCAAGCGCTGCCGCCTCATCTGCGATCGCCTCCCAAGCAATCGATTGGCCAGCCGCGGCTACGATCTGATCCTGTCAAACAGCCTGCTTCATCACTTACATGACCCACACGTTCTCTGGCGAACGGTGCGCGAGGTGGCCAGGCCCGGGGCACAGATACTGATCATGGATTTGATGCGACCGGCGAGCGCCGGCATGGCGGAGGCCTTGGTCGAAACCTATGCGGCGAAAACCCCAGAGGTGCTGCGCCGAGACTTCCGCAACTCGCTGTTCGCCGCCTTCGAGCCAACGGAGGTTCTAGAACAGCTCACGGAAGTGCACCTCACCACGCTCAAGGTGGCCGTCGTCAGCGATCGCCACCTGGCCGTGCACGGTCGCTTGCCCACGTGACCACAGAGCCCTGCTCGGCGAGCGCAACTGCGTCAGACGTTACCATGAAATTCGCGGAGCACGTTCGCCCCCTCGCCCTCTGGGAGAGGGTTGGGGTGAGGGAACGATCAGGGGCGAGGTGACCTTTCATCGTCTGGGGTGGCTCGGCTCGCCCCATGATCGTTAGACGGCATAATAGCTGCGATACCAGTCGACAAACCGGGACACGCCGACCTCAACTGGTGTCGAAGGCTGGTAGCCAGTATCGGCAACGAGCTCGGTCACATCGGCATAGGTATCCGGCACATCGCCCGGCTGCAACGGGAGCAGTCTCTTCTCTGCCTTGCGGTCGAGGCATCGCTCTAAGACCTCGATATAGTCCATCAGCTCCACCGGCCGGTGATTGCCAATGTTGTACAGGCGATACGGAGCGAGGCTGCTCCCAGCATCCGGCTCAGCGCCGGACCAACCAGGGTTTCCTTGCGGTGGACGGTCGAGGACGCGGACGACGCCCTCGACAATGTCGTCGACGTAGGTGAAATCACGCCGATGGCGACCGTAATTGAAGACCTCAATAGGCTGCCCGGCCAAGATAGCTCGGGTGAACTTGAAGAGCGCCATATCCGGTCGACCCCAAGGCCCATAGACGGTGAAGAAGCGCAAGCCTGTGGTCGGGATACGATAAAGATGACTGTAGGTGTGGGCCATCAGCTCATTGGCCTTCTTCGTCGCCGCGTAGAGGCTGAGCGGATGATCGACGTTATCATGCACAGAGAACGGCATACGGGTATTGGCGCCGTACACCGAGCTGCTCGACGCATACACAATGTGCTCGACCCCGACCTGCCGACAACCCTCGAGGATATTGGCAAAGCCGACGAGATTCGCATCCACATAGGCCATCGGGTTCTCGATGGAATAGCGGACGCCGGCCTGCGCGGCGAGGTTGACGACCCGCTCCGGCCGATAATCGGCAAACGCGGCCGCGACGCCGTCTCGATCCTCGATGTCGAGGCGCATATCCGTATAACCGGGATAACTGAGGGTCCGCTGCAGTCGTGCCTGCTTGAGCGCGACCTCGTAGTAGGGATTGAGATTGTCAACGCCGATGACTTCATCGCCCCGCTCGAGGAGCCGGATCGCCAGCGCCGAGCCGATGAAGCCCGCACTACCTGTAATCAGTATCCTCATGGCCGCCTCTCTACTGGGGTTGAATCCTGGGGTTGGTTCAGAGTCGCCCGTCGACTTCGTCTTTCGGGAGGACATGCTTGACGTCGTAGAGGATCGCGCCAGGCTTACCGAAGGCGCGGATGGCCGCCGAGCCGAGCGTCTCAAACTGCCGATGGGCGACAGCAAGGATGATCGCATCGTACGCCGCCAACGGCGGATCGCTCAGAAGGTCGATATCGTACTCGTCCTTGGCCTCCGCTGGGCTTGCCCAAGGATCGTGTATGTCACAACCTAAGCCATAGTCGCGCAGTTCGCCGACTATATCGACCACACGGGTGTTCCGAAGATCCGGGCAATTTTCTTTGAACGTGAGACCCAAGACCAGCACCCGACTGTCTGCTGCTATCCGGTTACGCTGCATCATCAGCTTGATTACCCGACTGGCTACGTATGCGCCCATGCTGTCGTTCAACCGCCGCCCGGCAAGAATGATCTCCGGGTGATAGCCGATGGCCTGGGCCTTATGCGTCAGATAGTACGGATCGACGCCGATACAGTGCCCACCGACCAGGCCTGGACGGAAGGGCAGGAAATTCCACTTGCTGCCCGCCGCGTCTAGCACCTCTTCCGTGTCGATGCCTAGGCGATTGAAAATCAGCGCGAGCTCGTTGATCAGAGCGATGTTGACGTCGCGTTGCGTGTTCTCGATGACCTTGGCTGCCTCAGCAACGCGAATGCTGCTGGCCGGATGGGTGCCAGCCGTGATGACGCTGCGATAGAGGGCATCGATGAAGGACGCGACCTCTGGCGTCGAGCCAGACGTGACCTTCTTGATATTCGTCACCCGATGGGCCTTGTCACCCGGGTTGATTCGCTCTGGGCTATAGCCGGCAAAGAAATCTTGGTTGAACACCAACCCTGACACTTCTTCGAGAATTGGGACGCAGACTTCCTCCGTAGCGCCTGGATAGACAGTAGACTCATACACCACAATATCGCCCGGCTTCAACACACCGCCAATGGTGCGGCTAGCGCTCCGCAGTGGGTCGAGATCGGGCTCTTTGTGATCATTGACCGGTGTTGGCACCGTGACGATGAAGAAGTTACATGACGCCAATGACGCTGCCTCATCGACGTAGGTCAACTGCGTGCTCTGCTGCAGCTCGTCCGGCTCTACTTCCAGCGAGCTGTCCTTCCCGGCACGGAGCTCCGCGATACGCGTCCGATTGACGTCAAAGCCTATCGTTACGTAGCGCTTACCCAACTCCACAGCGAGCGGCAAGCCAACGTAGCCCAGTCCAACGACCCCGATCCGGATACGCGCTAGATCAAATTGCAAAGCCATATTTCCCTCGACGCCTCTGTCCGATACTTAAACGCCCAGCTAGGTAACTTGTCCGGTCGTGCGCGGACGAACTCAATAAGCATATCAGCTTGCCACGACTGGCGCGATCTTTACGATTTCTTTGCAGTTTCCCAGGATATCTACCGACGCTCTGCATACCAGCACATGCCCTACCGCTGACCTATGTGGTACGATTCCGACTTCTTATTTTGGCAATCCCGCGCGCAGCGCTTCCTGTCGCCCCAATCTGCCAAGGTCTGCTTACGGCTCCCACAATCGTCTTCATGAGCCCCGAATGATCCGGCTGTTCGGTCATTATGTTCCCCGGGTACTGGTCTTACTCGCCATCGCTGAAGGCCTGGTGTTCTTTGTTGCTGCCGAGCTTGCTGTTCTTGCGGGTTTCGGTTGGTCTCTGCCCACCGATCAGGACCGATGGATTCTGATTCTAAATGGCATTGTATTTGCTGTATTTATGTCGACAGCCATGGTTGCGCTGGGGCTCTACCAACGCTACAGTCAGTGGCGCGAAGCGGGCTTAGCTGTGCGACTCGGGCTTAGTTTTGCCTTAGCAACTACTGCACTTATTTTATTTTTCTATATTTTTCCCAGCACCCTCATGGGACGCGGGAATTTAGGTCTGAGTCTTGTTATCTCGTTCGTTGGCGTTATGCTCGTGCGCGAGGCGTTTGGCCGGATCGCGGGAGTGGAGGCCTTGAAGCGACGCTTGCTCGTCGTGGGGACCGGGGTCAATGCAGAGTGCATCAAGAGAGTAACCGATGAAAATCGCGATCTGGGCTTCCAAGTAGTTGGTTATGTGCCGCTACCGCGCAGCCCACGGCTCGTTCCCGATCGCCTGGTGATCCCTCGCGATAAGCCACTATTAGAACTGGCGATTGATCATGAGATCGATGAGATAATCGTCGCCGCCGACGAAATGCGCGGTACGTTACCGATCGATGAATTAATGGATTGCCGCATGAGCGGCCTTGACATCCTGAATTTGCCATCCTTTTTTGAGAAGGAGTTGGCGCTCGTTAGGATTGAGGTCGTGAATCCGAATTGGTTCATTTTCTCCCAGAATGGTTTTCGCTCCGGGATGACGGGGCTCTATGGGAAACGTCTCTTCGATGTCATCATCGGGTCATTGATGCTTCTTGTCGCCTCGCCAATCATGATCGCTGTGGCTTTCGCAAGCCTCATCGAATCCCGTGGGCGGGACCCAGTCCTCTACCATCAAGTTCGCGTTGGCGAAAACGGCAAATTATTTCGCCTCCACAAATTTCGCAGCATGCGGGTCGATGCAGAGGCCGATGGCATCCCGCGATGGGCAATGAGAGACGACACTCGGATAACACCTCTCGGGTCTCTGATCCGAAAGACTCGTATCGATGAGCTACCGCAAATCTTCAATGTCCTGAAAGGTCAAATGAGCCTGGTAGGACCTCGACCTGAGCGCCCAGATTTTGTTGAGGAACTAGTCGCCACTATTCCGTTCTACGCTGAACGGCACCGGGTCAAGCCTGGTGTGACAGGATGGGCTCAGCTGCTATATCCCTATGGGTCGAGTATTCAGGACGCGAAGCATAAGCTTGAGTACGACCTGTTTTATGTGAAGAACGCGGGCATTGTTCTAGATCTGGTCATATTGCTGCAAACCGTTGAGGTCGTCCTTCTCGGCAAAGGCGCGCGCTAGTAAGCTGGTCCTCGTACGGAATATAGGGTTCTACCGGTTGAAGACGTGTCCGCGCTTCCGTGCCAACATTGCCGCACCGTAGGCGGCCTGCCGGTGAGGCGCAGGCTCGACCGGCAACCCCAGCATTCGTCGGCGTACGCGCAGCCATGCGGGGTTACAAGCCCCGCCGCCGACGGTCAGCACAGCCTTCGGATAAGGCGCCCCGAGGCGATATAGCAGCTGATAGCTGGTGCGCTCAATCTTGGCGATGCCTTCGAATAGCGCCTGGAGGAATCGGGCATCATCGGGAGGGCGTGGGGTCATACGCGGTGCCATGCCTGGGTCATTGACCGGAAAACGCTCTCCAGGGCGCGGTAAGGGATAGTAGTCTAGGCCGGTTGGCGTCTCGGGCAACACGTCTGACGAGAGGCGTCGAATGGAAGCCTCGTCAAAGAACCGACGCAGCACTGCGCAGCCGCTGTTCGACGCCCCACCCACGAGCCATAGGTCACCGAGGCGATGGCTGTAAACACCATGCTCCGCATCCGCGATCGGTCTCTCCGCGAGAATCTTGACAACCAATGTGCTCCCGAGGCTGGTGACGGCGTCGCCCGGTCGCGAGATGCCCGTAGCGATGACGCCTGCCGTACTATCGGTCGTACCGGCAAGTATCAGAGCTCGCCTGCTGAGGCCCGTCGCTGCTGAGGCGGAGGGAACAATCGATCCAATCAAGGTACCGGGAGCGACAACGTCCGGGAGGCGCAATGGGCTTAGTTGCAGCTGATCCAACCAGCCTGGCCAGGATCCCGATGCCGGCTCGAAGCCCAACTTCAACGCATTGTTCCAATCGCTGAGTCCGAAACGGCCGCTCAGACGGCCGGTGATCCAATCCGCTTGATGTAACGCGAGCAAATGGGCAAACCGAGTCGCAGCCCTCTTGAGATGGAGGGCCTTCGCAAGACTAGCGGAGGGCCCCCGAGCCGGGCTTGTCTTGGGCGCGACGGACGCGATTTCCTCGGCGGCATCTCTTGCGCGCCGGTCGTTGTACATCAGCGCCGGGCCCAGCGGTCGCCCTTCGGGTGTCGTCAGAAGCAGCGTACCAGAGGTCGCCGCCACGCAGATCGCTACTACGCTGTAACGACCAGTGAGCCGATTGCCTAGCTCTCGAAGGGTCGCCGTTGTCGCCTCCCACCAGACCTCCGGGTCCTGCTCGCAGCCCCCACCTGGAAGGTGCTGCGGCTCCGGGATGGAGGTCTCAGCCTCCCCGATCTGATTTTCATGCACGTCGATGGCCACCGCACGGCAGCCCGAGGTACCTAGGTCAACGCCGATCCAATATCCTCGTGACCCCTTCACTCCGGCGATTTGTCCGTCACGGAAGCGTGATCGGTGGCGCAGACGTCCATCCTGAACCGCGATGTTCTGCGATGACGGTTGTGTAAATCCCGCCGCGAACATTGAACTGAGCTGTTAAGCGCATGAATCGCGGCGCAACGGCCGCGACCAAGTCATCCAAGATCTGATTGGTTACCGCTTCGTGGAACACCCCTTCCTCACGGAATGACCAAACGTAAAGCTTCAACGACTTCAACTCGATGCACAGGTCATCCGGTACGTATTCAAGGGTAAGCTCGGCGAAATCCGGTTGCCCAGTCTTTGGGCAGAGGCAGGTGAACTCGGGTATTCGTATCCTGATAGTGTAATTGCGCTCCCGCTCTGGGCTCGCGAACGTTTCGATGGATCTCTTCGGTGTGCGTGACATGTGGTCTCGTTCAAACAATCGGGCCGCGCTGGGCCAGAGACATCAAATGGGTCCTTGATCTCCGTTCGACTCAATGTCGGACAAGGGTCCCTCGCCCGCGTCGTCGTCGGGAATGCGGTGCGCCTCGCTCAACCAATCTCCGAGGTCGATCAGCCGGCAGCGTTCGCTACAAAAAGGCCGCCAAGGGGAGTCTCTTCCCCACGAGACCCCTTTTCCGCATGTGGGACATGGAACGATCACCGGCTACGCAACCATCCTCTCACCCAGCCACTTTGCGATCAAAACACACAGCAGGTGAGATGAAATTCGACATCGTCCTGGCTCTGCACGGGTCGCGTACCGACAGCGACCTCCATGAAACGGATGCTGAATCGGTTCTTGTGCCCGCTGATCTCCGGGTAGAGCCGGCCATCACCATTCACACCAACACGAACCATCTGGGCTGGGGCATGGCTGTCCAAGGCCTCCTGGAAGAAACCCATCGTGGCTGTGACCGCTCGCGGAGCGGCACTGGTGCGTGTGAGCGAAAGGACCAAGGCAATCGCGGCCTTCGCCGGCTCCAAGTCGGCCATCCAATCGGAGAGGCGATCTCGCCGCACTGTGCCCGGCTGGGCCAGCCAACGATGATAGATGGGTAGATCGAAGCTGCAGCTGCCTCCTGGAATTGCGCGTCGCTGGGCGACGCTTTTCAGAAACTCATCGTCTCGGGTGATTTGCCCGATTTGGCCCGTGACATGTTGGAGTCCGCCGACCGCTTTGCCCAGGTCTGACAGGATTCGATCTAGGGTGTTCTTGTGTACATTCGGTTGGAGGCGAATCCTGTTGAGTGTCGAAGCGTGGCGATCGAGCTCCTTGAGCAGCTCGTTCTTGATGTCGACTCGCGCTGCAATCTCGCTGATGTCGAGCAAAGCATCGATGGCGCTCCGCGTGTCCCACGGGTCATCACCGGCTGCAAAGTGCTCGGCCTTACCAAACAGGTGCTCCAGACGGAGGAAGGTCCGGATACGTTCGTTCAGGGGGTGTTCGTAGAGGAGCTGTCTGGACACGAGCTTACCTAAATGGATCCCGTTATCGGCGACGCGCCGATCTGTCACCAGGGCTGGATATCGTGAGGGATCGAGCATGAATTCTCCCGAATTATCGGATCGGGGTAAAGGCTGGCGCGGCTAGCATAGCTACTTCGAGCAGTGTCCGCTGATGATAAGATTCTTGGACATGACGAACGCGTAACATGCTTCGGTCTCCCCGTCTCGGGAGCCGGACTCTGCGAGTGAGGGGGATCATGGCTGGTCACAGCAAGTGGGCCAATATCAAGCATCGTAAGGCCGCCCAAGACAAGCAACGGGGCAAGATCTGGACAAAATTGATCCGTGAGGTCACTGTAGCCGCCCGCCAGGGAGGCGGTGATCCGTCCGCGAACCCGCGCCTGCGCCTCGCGATGGACAAGGCGTTCGCGGCGAACATGCCACGCGACACCATTGAGCGAGCGGTAAAACGGGGCGCCGGCGATACCGACGGCGAGAATTATGAAGAGATCCGCTATGAGGGCTACGGTCCAGGGGGCACAGCCTTGATGGTGGACTGCATGACCGACAATCGCAATCGCACCGCAGCAGACGTGCGCCACGCCTTCTCCAAGTATGGCGGCAACCTCGGGACTGACGGCTCCGTCGCGTATCTTTTCACGAAGCAAGGCATCATTAGCTTCCAGCCAGGCACCGACGAGGATGCGGTGATCGAAGCCAGTCTCGAAGCGGGAGCCGAGGACGTGATCGTTAACGACGATGGCTCACTCGACGTGGTCACCACGCCCGAGGCCTTTGCAGCTGTCCGGGACGCGTTGACGATCGCTGGATTTGACACCGAGGTTGCAGAGGTGAGCTTCAATGCGTCCACGCTAGCCGAGCTCGATGCCGAGACGGCCGAGCGACTCTTCAAGCTGGTCGACATGTTGCAGGACCTCGATGATGTCCAGGAGGTCTACCATAATGCCGATATCTCCGACGAGATCATGGCAACCCTTGGCGATTGAGCTTACTTCGGCTCTTGGTCCGGGGTGGTGAGGAGGCTGCTACATGGGCGAGCTGCGGCATCGCATTTTGGGCATCGATCCTGGATCCCGGACGAGCGGCTACGGCTTAATTCAGACCGACGGCCGCCGAAGTGCCCGAATCACGAGCGGCTGTATCCGTGTTGACGGGGTGCCATGGCCGACCCGCCTTGGGCTCATATTTGATGCCGTCGCGGATTTGGTCGCGACCTACCAGCCCCACGAGATGGCCGTCGAGCAACTGATATTTGCCCGCGATCCAACAGCTGCTCTCAAGATCGGCCAGGCACGGGGCGCGGTACTCTGTGCCGGCCTCAAGGGTGGCGCGACCGTGCACGAGTACAGCCCCAAGACGGTCAAGCTATCAGTGGTTGGGACCGGGGGGGCCGACAAGCATCAGGTCCAGCAGATGGTACGCATACTGCTTTCGCTTCCTGAAAGGCCCGGAGAAGATGAGGCCGATGCCTTGGCGATCGCCCTCTGTCATGCCCATTCGATGGGTATCCCGGCGCGACGACGCGTCGCTGCGTCATGGCGGGATTGGCGACCATGATCGGGCGGCTACGCGGCGAGATTCTCGGGAAGTATCCGCCGCTGCTGCTCCTCGATGTCAACGGCGTCGGTTATGAACTGGAGGCGCCGATGTCCACATTCTACGCGCTTCCGGAGGTTGGGGAGACGGTCACCCTGGTGACGCACCTCGGCATGCGCGATGAGACCCCAGTCCTCTACGGGTTTCTGACTAGGCGAGACCGCGCCTTGTTCCGAGACCTCCTCAAGGTCAACGGCGTCGGTGCGCGTATGGCGCTTGGTGTTCTCTCGGGGATGAACGCCCAGCAGTTCGTCGACTGCATCGCCCGAGAGGACTGGGGAGCCCTTACATCTCTCCCTGGCATCGGCCGCAAGACAGCGCAGCGCTTGGTGATGGAGTTCAAGGATCAGGCCGCCGCGTCAGCAGATGCCGATGTCACGCCGGCACATCCCGGCACAGGTCGCGACCGTCAGCGCGGGCTCGACGATGCCATTAGCGCCCTGATAGCCCTCGGTTATCGCTCAGCCGATGCGAGTCGGATGGCCCATTCTGCTGCGGCCTCGGATGCTATGACCTCTGAGGAGATCATCCGCGCTGCACTCAAGGCCGTCAACGATCGTTGAGATACAACGGTCTGCAGGCGGCGCGAAAGATCAGGTTTCCGAATCGCCTTACCGCTCTCTAGCGATCCGAAAGCCGACCATGTTTAGGCGCGTGCTCGGTGCAAGGCGACTGCGGGCGAAGCTGCGCATCGAGCTCGCCGGGCGAGAGAACGCGCCCCCGCGTACGACGCGAAACTCGCATTGCTCGGCATCCCACGCAGTCCCGTCGCTCGGGGCGCCGCGATAGCTTGGTCGATAACAATCGGCGACCCACTCAGCGGCATTTCCCGCGGTGTCGAACAGGCCGAACGGGTTCGATGGGAAGCTGGCGACGGGCGCCGTAGAGCGATTATCCCACTGGCTTCCGCAATCGAAGCAAGCTGCGCGCCCTCGCTCTGGGTAGCCGCCCCACCAGTACGAGGAATCCATGCCACCACGGGCCGCGAGCTCCCACTCCGCCTCGCTCGGGAGGCGATACCGGTGACCTGTTTGCAGCGACAGCCACTCGGCGTAGGCGCTGGCCTCTAACCAGCTCACGTCTACCACCGGACGCCGCCCTCGGCCCCAGCCGAAGTCCTCAGGGACTCGATGTCCGTTGGCACGAGCAAAGGCATCATATTCCGCGAAGGTGATCTCGTAAGCGCCAATCAGGAATCCGCCCACGTCCACAGTGTGAGACGGTCCGCTGTCCGGTGTGTCAGGGGAATCACGGCCCATCACGAAGCGATGGCTGCTCAGCTCTATCATCAGCGGCCCAGTTCGACCGTCTCGCAACCGATCTCGGTGCCTACCTAGAAC
Source organism: uncultured Chromatiaceae bacterium (assembly GCA_964583605.1). Classification (GTDB taxonomy): domain Bacteria; phylum Pseudomonadota; class Gammaproteobacteria; order Chromatiales; family Chromatiaceae; genus CAZOWL01. The sequence goes on from CAZOWL010000007.1 coordinate 51,120, forward strand.
CAACGCTTGGATGGGACGCGACGGGGCGTCAGCTGTTTGAAGGTTCGATTGTGCGACTTGGAGGCTACCCGGCGTGGAAGGCCGGACTGTCGATCCCTTATCGTGCTGCGCCCTCGAGGCCGACTCTGGAGAGATAGATGCTAGCTGAGCATTGTCAGGGTCCTGCGGCCGCCACCAAACCGCGACACCCACGATGCACGCTAGGATGGCAGCGAATAACCCAATGGCGAAGCGCGGCCGCCGTCGTGCCGCAGGATTCTGACCCGTCGGCTCATTGCTACATTCGTCTGTCAGCGGTTTGATCCAACCGCTATGGTCGGCGTCCTTGAGATTCCTCAGCTCAGCCTCGAGCCGACCGACTTGGGCGCGGGCATCGCGCAGTGCCTCCAGTTTTCGGTGCAGCTCCTGCCTCAGTCCATCGTAGGCCAGGTTCTGGTCTTCAAGCTGATCCTCAAGGCGCCGGCACTCCGCAGAAATGGCATCGAGCGACTCCTCACGCTCGTGAAGGACGGTGCGCAGCCGGTCAGCCTCTTGCTCTAATGCAAGCTGGTCGGTGACCGAATCCACGCAGCGATCGGCCGCCTCCAGCCGCTCAACCAGCTCACGATTGAGCCGATCGATCTCACGCTGGGTGTCTAGGCGAATCCGTTCCAGGTCGCTGCGGACACTGGCGCTGCTTTGTACCAGTTCTTGACGTGGATCCATTGGAGAACGAAAGAGGTTGGCGCCGCGGTGGCCTGGCAGCGCCACCATCACTCGGTCTCGTGTGCGCCCAACGTCACCGGCGTTGAGGGCTCGTGATCTTCGGGGATTCTGGCAACTGTGAGGGCTCTTCGCAACGTGCGGGGTCGACCAGTACTCCTGTGGATGGCCTGTACCGTGACGGGCCGCACAGCCCGCCGGCGTGCACTCCAGCGATCCCCTCCATCTGTCAGGATAGTTGTCGTTCCGTTGGCTCAGGATTCTAAGGATCCTTGAGGGCACAAGAGAGAACGACAAGTGGGTGATCCGCGCGAGCGGGAGGAAGCGATCCTGAGTCGGACCGAGAGTACTAGGGCGGCCGGCGAAGGGTCAGCGTGTCCCCGCGTTGTACGATCTCGAAGTGGCGCAGGTAGCTCATCCCAAGCAATACCTCCTCCCCGGGCATATTTGGCAGCACCGAGGCGCGTACGCGGCGCAGCTCGAGACCCCCTAGATTGACCGACTGCAAGATCGTGCTCCAGGTCGCGACATATCCGTTGGCGGTTCGGCTCGACCCGCCTGCACCGAGCGGCAGATCGAGCCGACGAGCGACCGTGAGAGGCAAGGCAACAGTCGTCGCGCCCGTATCCAGAAGGAAGGTGGCTGGCTGGCCATTGATGGTGCCGTTGGCGACATAGTGCCCGATGCGATTGCGGTCCAGCACAACCTCGAGCATCCCTGTCGTTCCAGCTTGGGCCTTCGGTGCTGGGTTTGGGTTGCGCTGTGAATCCACAACACCTTGAAAATATAACCACAGCATGGTCATCCCGGTGATCCAGGCACCGAACAACATGCCTTTGCCGATCCGGCTGGGGAGGTCTTCTGGGCGAGCTTGGCGTTCGTTCATCTGGCGCGTCTTAGCACGGGAGGAGGATCCACGATCGGACTCGGCGAGGCCGACTCGACAAGACACGCCAGTCCCGTAGGAGTATGTTTAAGCGTTTCGGGTGGATCAATCGGTCCCGAAACGCGTGATCTGACTTAACAGGTTGATGGTGGGGTCCTGATGTGCAACCTCAAACTACGTGAGCCCAGCTCGTATGACTAGCTCGAAGCTCACCGGTGCCGCGCTCGTGTTCGATGTACTGAATGACGTGGGTGTCGAGGTCATCTTTGGGCATACCGGCGGCGCTGTCATTCCATTGCATGTCGAACTAAACAGACGTATGCGTCGCGGCCAGCGAACGCCCCGCTTTGTACTTTGTCGTCAGGAAGGCGGCGCGGGCCACGCCGCTGAAGGTTACGCCCGCGTGACCGGCCGCGTCGGGGTCGCACTCGCGACCTCCGGGCCAGGAGCGACCAATCTCGCAACACCGATTGCTGATGCCTATAAGGACTCCGTGCCCACCGTCTTTATCACCGGTCAGGTGGCAAGCGCAGCGATCGGCAGCGATGCCTTCCAGGAAGTGGACACGATCGGGATGACCCGGCCGATATCCAAACATAATTACCTTGTCAAGGACGCTGCTGATTTGGAGTGGATCCTGCGCGAGGCATTTGCCCTGGCGATCGGCGGACGGCCGGGGCCGGTTGTCGTGGATATCTGCAAAGATGTCCAGCTGGCGACGGTCAATCGGCAGAACCCGACGCGTTACCGCCACCGCGTTGCTTTGCCATTTGACTCGGTCAAGGCCGATGCGATCCTGGCAGCGCTCGCTGAGTCCAAACGCCCCGTCATCAAGGCCGGTGGCGGAGTGATCCACGCCGAGGCCTCAACGGCCCTCTGCAGGCTCTGTGAGCGCTTCGATGCGCCGGTCACGACCACCTTTCACGCCCTCGGATCGGTCCCTTTCGCAATGCCGCACAATCTCGGCATGCCCGGCATGCACGGCACCATCCCAGCAAATTATGCGCTGCGCGAGGCCGATCTGATCTTGAGCCTGGGTGGCCGTTTTGATGATCGAGTTGCCGTCAAAGGATTTGGGGCGGGTAAGCGGATCGCGCACGTCGATATCGATCCCTCCGAGATTGACAAGGTCGTAAGGACCGAATTTGCATTAGTAGCGCCCCTCGACGTCTTTTTCGAGCACGCACTCTCTTCTTCCCTCTCTGGCCGGCACGCTGAGTGGATGAACATGATCTCTGAATGGCGCAAACAGATGCCTAAGCCTTACCGATCCGGCCATTACATAAAGCCGCAGGCGGTAATCGAGATCATATCGAATCTCACTCATGGCGACGCTACCCTGGTTACTGGCGTTGGTCAACACCAAATGTGGGCAGCGCAGTATTACCGTTTCACTCGTCCACGACAGTGGGTCAGCTCAGGAGGCCTCGGCACGATGGGATACGGTCTTCCAGCCGCGATCGGCTCGTGGTTTGGCCATCCCGAGAAGCAAGTCGTTCTAGTCGATGGTGACGGAAGCTTCCAGATGAATATCCAGGAGCTCGCAACTGTCGCCGCAAATCGTATACCACTGAAGATGTTTGTCCTGAATAACAGCTTTCTCGGCATGGTGCGTCAGTGGGAAGACATGATGGATCAGGGGCACCACTATGAGACGTGTCTCGCGCGCAATCATGAGTGCGAGCCGGATTGCATCGATCTCGATCAGACCTGCCGACGGCAGTTGCCGAACCTGACCGGATTGAGCCACGTCTATCCGCGGTTGACGACGATGAGAGTGAAAGAGCCCGAGCGCCTGCCAGAAGTCTTGGAGGCAGCACTTGCCACCGACGGAGCGGTCCTCGTCGACATCTGGATCGATAAGGCCGAGAACGTTCTGCCAATGGTCAAGCCGGGCCAGGGCCTCGGGGAAATGATCGAGTCTTAGCAGTCACCACGAGGACTCAAAGCTCCGAAACTATGTCCGTGCCGCCGTCTTCCCGGCCGCGGCCAAGAATCCTCTTGAAACGAATTTAAAGATAACACCTTATTGTGAATATAAGTCCAGTGGATACGTTGATGGCCCAGCAAAAATCAAGATTTTCATTTAGTTCCGTCCTGTACTCCTACTCATTACAATGACGATTGGTTGTGGATTGCTTGTGGATACCTCGAGTCTGCTAATCTATCCACAGGTTATCCCAGCTAAGCTGACAGTGTTCGTAACAGGTTTCGATAATCCTCCTCAACTGTCACATCCGTATCCCTCAGGCTCTTGATCCTACGCGTCGCATGGAGGACCGTCGTGTGGTCGCGTCCACCGAACGCATCTCCGATCTCCGGCAGACTGTGCTTAGTCAGATCCTTCGACAATGCCATTGCGACCTGTCTAGGGCGAGCGATCGTTCTATTGCGTTTCGGTGATAAAAGATCCGCCGTACGGATCTTATAATATTCGGCCACGGTCTTCTGTATGTTCTCTATTGTCACCTGTTTGTCCTGCGCTGCGAACATATCTCGCAGTGCACCTTTCGCGAAGTCGAGCGTGATGGTCTCTCCGGTGAACCGGGAATTCGCGGCGAGCCGGCGCAAGGCACCTTCAAGGTCCCGAATATTCGATTTGATCCGTCGTGCGACGAAGAACGCGACCTGCTCACTGAGCTCTACGCCGATTAGACTCGCCTTGCTGTGGAGGATGGCAACGCGCGTCTCTAAGTCGGGTGGGTCGATGGCTACTGTCAGGCCCCAGCCAAACCGCGATTTGAGACGCTCCTCCAACCCGGGAAGCTCCTTTGGGAAACGATCGCTGGTGAGGATAATCTGTTGTCGCGATTCAAATAGGGCATTAAACGTATGAAAGAATTCCTCCTGACTTCTCTCCTTTCCGGCAAAAAACTGTACGTCATCGATCAGCAGTGCGTTCAATGAGCGGTGCCTTTTCTTGAAGTCGTCGATACGATTGTGCTGCAAAGAGCGCACCATATCGCCAACAAACCGTTCCGAGTGTAGATACATGACCCTAGCATTTGGGTTAGTGAGGCTGATCATGTTACCGACGGCGTGCATGAGGTGTGTCTTACCCAAGCCTACGCCGCCATAGATAAATAATGGATTATAGGCGACACCGGGATGACAACCGATTTGGATGGAAGCCGCGCGGGCGATCTGGTTGGATTTACCTTCTACGAAGGTGTCAAATGTGAAATCCCGATTCAGATTCGTTTGCTTGTTTGGCGGCGTCTCGGACTCTGCTCCGCCAGATAACGAAGGCGCAGGCGGTGCAGGGATTGATCGCGTCCCGACATCGAAAACGATCTGATTGATAGTCCCTTCGCTAAAACGTTGGCTCAGCTCGGTGATTTGTGAACGGTAATGGCCTTCAACCCAATCTCGAACGAAGCGATTCGGTGCTAGGAGGTGCAGGTTTGGAGGTCGTTCGACGGCCTGAAGCGGCATAATCCACGTATTGAACTCGGCGACAGTAAGCATACCCTTGAGATAGTCAGCGCATTTTGTCCAGATAGTCACATGAGTGCTCCGGGCTCAATCCTGGCACGCAGGCAATTCGTGAGGTTCAGATTGCGCGTCGATGTCGCGCGAAAAACAGATGGCTGCGAATCTGCTCGGATTCTATCCTGAGATCGGGCAGTTCACCAGAACAGAAGCGTAGCAGCCTAGTTGACCCTTTCTGCGGTGCAAATTATACTTCCAAATCTTTGTACCTAGGGTTCTTCTTGGACCATTTGGCAACTCAGGGATCGTCGACATGAAGAGAACATTTCAACCGAGTCGCTTAAAGCGCGCACGTGCCCACGGGTTTCGCGCAAGACTCGCGACGGCGAAGGGACGTAAAATTCTTTCCGCCCGTCGGGCCAAAGGAAGGCAAAGGCTCTCACCCTGATTGATGCAGGCGCAGGCCGCAGACAGGGCCGTTTTCCGCGGTCGGCGCGAGTCAGGGAGCGGCACCTTTATCAGGACGTCTTTCGGGACGGGGCGCGGATTGAAGACCGCTACTTCAAGGTTTTTTTTCGTCCAAACGCGGAACGCAGAGCCCGTCTTGGGTTAGCCATCTCCAAAAGGTGTGCGAGTCGTGCCGTCGACCGAAACAGGCTCAAACGTGTCATCCGCGAAGCCTTTCGGCTTTACCAATACGAAATCCCGGCGGTCGACCTTGTCGTCAGCGGGAAAACTCATGCGGTACGTGCTCACCACCAGCGATTAATGAACTCTTTGCGCCAGCTTATGGCGAGAATGAGAGACTAGAACATGCGGAAGTTATTGATCTGGCTGATCCGCGCCTATCAATATTTCATAAGCCCGATATTGGGGCAACACTGCCGGTTTCATCCTAGCTGTTCACAATACGTCGTGGAGGCGATTCAGCTCCATGGAACAGTGTATGGGCTCTGGCTCGGTGTAGGGCGGGTTTTCCGCTGCCATCCGTGGCATGAGGGCGGATATGACCCGGTTCCCGTAAGCAAGGAAACTCAGCGACGTGGATAATTTTCGCCTCATCCTATTTCTGTCCCTCGGCGTCGTACTCTTTCTAATCTATCAGGCTTGGGTCGACGATTACGGGGGCCCGGCACCGATCGCGACAACACAGCAAGGCGGCGAGGTCGAGTCTGGGACGGTGCCTGAAGGCGTCCCGGCGACCGCTTCCACTGCGGATCTCGTCGATCCACGGGTGTCCGGGGTTGAGAAGGCGGCCTCAGAAGGCCCATCACTGGAGCCCGTCTTGGTCGAGACCGACGTCCTTCGGTTGCATATCTCGCCAAAGGGGGGCTCGGTCGTCAGTGCCTGGCTCAAGGACTATTCGGAGCGACCGGACGAATCGAGCGGTCCTTTCCGCCTCCTTAAGGCGCAGCCGCCGAACATGTTTGTCGCGCAATCTGGACTATTGAGCGCCGTCCCAGGAGAAGTACCGAGCCATAGGAATATCTTCCAAGTTGAACGAGATCTCTATGAGCTTGGAGACAAAGACGAGCTCGTTGTCAAGCTGGTTTGGGAAGGAGATTCGGGGCTTCAAGTGATCAAGCGCTATCATTTGCGCCGCGGAAGCTATGACATGCGAGTCACGCACGAGATCCGTAACGGCTCTGGTGCGAGCCTGGCGTTGCGTACCTACAACCAGCTCCAGCGCACCGACTATGTGGCGCAAGAAGAGTCGCGATTTGTTAACACTTACACCGGCGGCGTCTACTATAGCGAGGAGGATAAGTACAAGAAGGTATCCTTTTCGGATATGGAGAGCCGAAAGCTGGACAGGCAAGTGGCGGACGGCTGGATTGCCATGATCCAGCACTATTTTATGGCGGCATGGATTCCGCCAGTCGGTGACACTCAGACCTTTTATACCGATGTGGTCGATGGTGATCGTTACATAATCGGGATGTATTCGCCCGTAACAACCGTGGCTCCGGGCGAGACTTTGACGAAAGAGGAGCAGCTCTTTATCGGGCCAAAGCTGCAGGACAGGCTGGCGTCGATTGCGCCAGGGCTCGAGCTCGCAGTGGATTATGGATGGTTGACGATTCTGGCACAGCCGATCTTTTGGGTGCTCAACAAGATACACAGCGTGATCGGCAACTGGGGTTGGTCTATCGTTGTTCTAACGATTCTCATCAAGCTATTGTTTTACAAATTGTCGGAGACCAGTTATCGGTCAATGGCTGGGATGCGTAATCTCGCACCAAGGCTCAAGGCGCTGAAGGATCGTTATGGAGACGACAAGGAGAAGTTGAACCAGGCGATGATGGATCTGTATAAGAAAGAGAAGGTCAATCCACTAGGTGGCTGTCTACCGATCTTGATACAGATCCCGGTATTCATTGCGCTTTATTGGGTTCTGCTCGAGAGTGTCGAGCTTCGGCACGCGCCCTTTATATTTTGGTTGAACAATCTTTCGGCGCCTGATCCCTATTTTGTGCTTCCGCTGATCATGGGGATTTCGATGTTCGTCCAAACGAAGTTGAACCCGGAGCCTCCGGACCCGATTCAAGCGAAGGTGGTGATGAGCTTGCCGTTTGTGTTCACGGTGTTTTTCGCCTTCTTCCCGGCAGGCTTAGTATTGTATTGGACGACTAACAACATTCTGTCAATCGCGCAGCAGTGGTACATCACGAAAAGCATGGAACGAGAGGAGAAAAAGAAGAAGGGGCGAGGCTAGAATCTACTGAGCGATGGCTTTGGGAAGTCGTGAGGACACGATCGTCGCGATCGCGACTCCGCCGGGCCTTGGCGGAATTGGCGTGATACGGATTGCTGGACCAGGCGTAGAAGAGATCGCACGTCAGGTGCTGGGGAGGGTCCCGAGGCCAAGGGTGGCCAGCCTGTGTATGTTCCTGGGCGAGGATGGACAGGCGCTGGATCAAGGCATTGCCTTGTATTTTCGGGGGCCAGCATCCTTCACTGGCGACGACGTCTTGGAGCTGCAAGGGCACGGCGGTCCGGTCGTTTTGGATCGGCTAGTGGCGCAGGCTGTGCGGTTTGGCGCACGATTGGCGCGGCCTGGGGAGTTCAGCGAGCGGGCATTCATAAACGGCAAGCTGGATCTGACTCAGGCGGAGGCCATCGCTGATCTCATCGAAGCGCAGACGACGCGGGCAGCGGATCTGGCGATGCGGAATCTCTGTGGAGAGTTTGCACGCCGAGTCGGTGATCTCGTAGAGCGTGTGATTGAGCTCCGGACCTACATTGAGGTGAGTCTCGATTTCCCGGAGGAGGACGTAGACATACTAGACTGGTCTCGCGTACAGGCGTCTTTGAGCACTTTGCGTGATGACACGATGTCTGTGGTGCGGCGGGGCGAGCAAGGAAGAGTGTTTCGGGATGGTATCAAGATCGTGATCGGTGGCTCGCCAAATGTTGGCAAATCAAGCCTGATGAACACCTTGGCAGGGAGTGAAGCAGCCATCGTGACGGCGATGCCGGGCACTACGCGAGACCTCCTGCGTGAGTACGTGCAGATTGATGGGCTGCCGATACAGCTCATGGATACCGCAGGTGTCCGGGCAACCGATGATCCAGCGGAGAGAGAGGGTATCTGCCGGGCGATCGCAGGGATGGAACAGGCCGATCAGATCCTCTGGGTGTTCGATGAAACGGGATGTGGGGCCTTCGAGGAGCTCGGCGGCACTGTGCCGGCACGGGTACCGATCACCTGGGTCAGAAACAAGATCGATCTCCTGGGCGAGCCACCAGGTGTGCGGGACACGCCACGCGGACGCGAGATCTCACTGTCCGCCTTGACGGGTGCCGGCGTTGCGCTATTGCGGGAAGAGATCAAGAAGGTGGCCGGCGTCGCGGAGTCTCTGGAAGGCGAGCTCTTGGCACGGAGGCGCCACTTGTTGTCCCTGGAGCGTGCCGTCGGTTCGCTCAATCGAGCGGTCAACTCGAGCTTCAGGGAGCAGACAGAGCTGGTGGCGGAAGACCTTCGCGAGGTGCAGCGATCCTTGGGCGAGATCACTGGCGAGTTTTCTTCGGATGACCTCCTCGATAGGATCTTCTCGTCTTTCTGTATCGGGAAGTAACCCAACGACCTATCGGCTCCCGTGTACCGTCTGAGTGAAAGGGAAGAAGTTCTGCGAGTCGAGCTCCGCCAGCGCGACGCTAGAACATCGGGTTAAGGGGACAATCCCAACGGAAATCGAGCCCTCAATCGAGGGTCCAGGCGTGGACGGGAAGCCCGATCCGTTGGTGCTCGAGATAGGCACGGGTGAGGGCGATCATGTCGGGGCCATGGCGGGCGACCCACCGCCGCTGCCAGATCGCGCCCGTTTGGCGAGCATCATTCCGCGCGCGTATGATCCCGAGGTAGGTCTCAATGTCAGAGGGGCTGGCGCCGGACGCCAGTAATCCTGAGGCGGCCCGGGGAAGCAGATCGCGGTCAATAATCTCGACGACCGGGTGGGTGCGGCCGTCCAGCCATGGTAGGTCGGCGGTAAGACCCTTGCGCGCGGCCTCATAGAAGGCGCGATGCGCCTCAGCAAAGCTCAGCTGTTGCTCGGGCGGCGTGGGCTCGTTGATTAGGGAAACGGCTGCACCGTAGTACAAGGCGGCGTTGGCGATGCAATCGGCAAGTGTCGGGCCAGAAGGCATGACACGGTGCTCGATGCGCACATGTGGTCGGCCGTCGTCGTCGAAGCCGATAAGCGGTCGGTTCCAGCGCCAAATTGTCCCGTTGTGCAGGCGGAGATGGGCGAGTTGTTCTGGGCGGGTGTCGAGCAATTGGGGCAGGAGCGGTGGATAACGCGAGAGATTAGCCTCAAACGTCTCCAATATGGAGCGCTCCACGTAGCGAAAGCCAAAATTGACGCGCTCGCTGAGCACCGGGCCGCCCACCGATACGGCCTGCTCGAAGAGAGGGATACGGGTTTCCTCCCAGAGATCCCGTCCGAAGAGATAAGGAGAGTTCGCGCTGATCGCGATCAACGGGGCCGAAAGGATCTTCGAGGCATTGTAGAGTCTACCGGCAAGTCGCGCTGGGATCTTCAGGTGCAGCTGGAAAGAGGTGGCTGCTGCCTCCAGCATGACGTCTTCCCACGCCATCTCGAGGCGATCTCGTCCCGTGATGACCAGCCTCAGGGGTCGGCCCCGGCGTAGGCTAAAGATCTGGTCATTGAGGGCCATGTACCGCTTTCGCGGCGTCATGTTCGCTATCACGAGATGCTCCGGACGCACCGTCGGCAGGATTCCGAACATGGCGAGCTTGGTTTCAAGCGTTTCAGCCACTCGTTGACAGCGCCCCCAGAGGGCCGTCAAATCGTCGGCGAGCTGGCTCAGTGCCGGACCGCGCAGCGGACGGGGTGGGCAGTTGATCTCAGCATTGAAGGTCGCGAGCTCCGGCACGACGAGCGGATCGGCTAGCCGTTCTAGAAGGCTCTCTACGACCGGTGCCGGAGTCGCGTCGGAGGCGAGAAGCCAAACCTCAATCTCGAAACCGACTGTTGGGGGCCCGTCTGAGAGGGTGCCATCCTCAAGCCAGGTCCCGAGTAAAGCCGTCTCTTGCTTGAGACGCGACGCGAAGGCATCGAAATCAGCCTTAGAGAAGTGCGAGGTCGCGATCTCTTGGCCCATCGGAGCACCCCGCTTACGTGTGGTGGTTGCGGTTAACCTAGCTTTAACACCCGATCGAGCTCTTGTAAACGTGCCGGCGTGCCCACGTCGAGCCAAAGGCCTTTGTGGAGCTCACCCGTCACCTGGCCTCGTGACATAGCTTGCCGAAGTACAGGCGCTAAAGGAAAGGCGCCGGGCTTGCAGCCTGCGAACAGCTCGGGGCGATAGACACCTATGCCGCTAAAAGTCGCGCGTGGGCCTGGCCCGCCTGTAACGGAGTGGTTGTTCAGGGCGAAATCGCCGTCAGGATGGTGCGGCGGGTTCTCAACGAGGACGAGGTGGGCAAGGGACGTTATTGGCCGATGTAGATTGCGATAGTCAAGATCGCTCCAGATATCCGCATTCACGACCACGAAAGGCTGCGGCCCAAGTAAAGGCAGAGCACGAAAAATCCCACCCCCCGTTTCGAGTGCAGGCCGCTCGGGCGAGTAATCGATCGTTATGCCCCAGCGCGAGCCGTCTCCCACGGTCGCCTCGATCTGCTCGCCGAGATACGCATGATTGATAACTAGACGCCGAAATCCCGCCGCGGCTAGCCGTTCGACTTGATGTTCGATGAGCGGCTTGCCGCCGGCGAGCAGTAGAGGCTTCGGGACGTGGTCCGTCAACGGACGCATCCGCTCACCGCGCCCGGCGGCGAGAATCATGGCTCTCATTTGCTATTGCGTGAGGGCCAACGTCGGCATGGCCTTTCACACGCCTGAAGTCCATCGAAGGCGAGTCCCTGTCGACATTCAGGGGCAGCCATACACCGACGCTCGCTCAAGTACCCGCTCGGCCCACTTAGAGTGCGTGCTCGGTTCCACCATCTGCCCGTGTGAGAGAAAGACCGCCGGGGCATCGACGGCTAGGATCTCCCTCGCTAGCCCAAGCTCGCTTTCGGACACGCGATATTCTTCCTCGATCGTGGCCAGTTGGGTCGGGTGGATCGCGGTCTTGGACCAGAGTCCGTGGACGATATCGAGCTGTACCTCGACCCGCAGGATCTCGGGTGTGTCGACATGCTCAAAGACCGGTGAGGAGAGCTCGAAACCAGCGGGGCGAAAGATCACGATCAGATCATTGATAATGGTGCGTAACGGTGTCTCATAGAGTGTCACCTGCTTAGGGCGCTTGAGACCGAGCCGGTGCAGGATGTCGTTACCACCGATGCGCAGGCACAAGATGCGGTTGCCGAGATCATGTAGAGATCGGCTCAGGTGTTCGAGACGCGAGCGCGAGAAGACGATGTCCGTCTCGAGGGTCGGCATCAACAGGAGCCCAGCCTGCCCGACAGCCAATTCGGCGTAGCGCGGCAAGGCGTTCTCATCGATCTTTGGTAGCACTAGGCCGTCCATGTTGGCAATGCCGTCCATGGCGAGGATCTCTTCCAGCACCTGGGGACTGCGTACCCGGATGAAGCGCCGCAGCGTGACCGGTGTCAGCCGAGGCAGCACGCGGCGGAGGTTGTCCAATGCGGTGGGCAGGTCGCGCTCGTGGACGGCATCCTCAGTGCAGACAATCACGGAGCGCAACGCAGGGAGACTGACCTGATTGAGCACGCCCAGGAGGTCAAGGCGGGTTGCCGGTACATAGAGTGACGCCCCGAGGGTCATGTAGCGGGTCGTCTGTCGCGAATCGATCGCTAGATCGTGCTGCTCCGCTGAATCTCTCGGGGCATCAGTCCCACTACGCATTACAACATGCCCTCAATCGATGGTCCGGATGAAGGCGGCCGCATTGAAAGGCATGTACGGGTCAAGACTTATCGGGATGCCCTTCTGCCGCGCGAGCCATCGAAGGTGGGCGACGTCGGGGAGTGTCGAGTCGCGCAGTAGCAGTCTCGCGGGTACGCGACGCAGCATGACGCGGGTTGCCTCGGCTACGCCGGGCTTGATGTGATTGAGCTCAGCGATTTGGTAAACCTCCTGCCATCGTTCGACGCAGATCGCGGTCATCCGGCGGCGCTCCGCGCGCTGCTGCGATGGCAGTGGGCCCAGCGGCGCGTTGGTCATGAGGCCACTGATTTCATCGAGGAACCAATTGGTCTGGTCGTGGCCCCGCAGCCCGTCATAGAGGATACAGCCGTGGAACTGTCCTGGTCCGATCTGCTCGTTGAGGATGCTGCGAGAGACGAGACCAGAGACGACAGCATTGAGAACACCGGATGGTATAGCATAGTCATCGTACGTCGCCGCGACATCAGCACTGCCGCCAATGTCCGCGATCACATACAACCGGTCATCAAGCTGCTCCGGTTCCTGTCGGTTCCAGTCAGCAATGGCGCGCTTCAGCTCGCGCGTGATGACGCCTTTCGCGGTCCACGCATCGACAAAGACCAGGCCGGCAGGCCGGCGCTTTTCGCGGCGCAGGATATACCGCAAGGCATTGGTGTCAATACCCCGGTCCCGGATGATCGAGATCGAGAAGTGCTTGCTTGCAACATCCAGATGCCGGGTCAGCGCACGTTGGAGGAGAGCCCCGCACGGTGTTCCAGCGCGGGCGAGGGAGACGATCGTCAGCGGCGGCGGTCGCGTCTTGGCGATGTGGGCGGCGAGCGCGAGCACCTCCTGGGCAAGCCTCTGGCGATACCTACGCGTCAGATCATGAAATAGCCGCAAGTAAGAGCGATCGGGAGGTGCTTCCGGACTGATCAGCTCGCTGTAGTGGCGTCTTCCGCGCTGTATCAGCCGTTCTTTCTCCTCGATCGACGTGAAGCGCGCCGGCATGGGCGTGAGCAGAAACAGGCAGTCGCTTGAGTGATAGCTGCCGCTGAAGGGACCTTTGCCCAGGCCGTCAGGAGCATCTGTCGATGTGTACGTCAACGCCATGTGCGGGCCTGGATCTGCGAGTGTTGTGGGACCAGCGCAAAGTGGCAGAGACGCAGGAACGGCAGGTCGGTCAGGCTGTCGCCCAAGCCGATAAACAATGGTGTGGCAGCGGTCTCTCGCTGGATCTCCCGCATCACGTGGCGCACTGCGGCCGCCTTGTCGGCGATGGGTGGCAACAAGGCTAGATTGTGCTCGTTGTGGTGAATGACGCCTTCGCTCCAGTGGGCAGCCATCTCCGTGGCAAGGTGCTCCATCTCGCGCGAATCACCTTTGACCGATACATAAACAGGAAAGCCGAGGTCGTAGATCAGACGCACGCGCGCGCCGAGGCCCTGGGTCGCGATCCGGTCATTCACCAGCGAGGTCGCATCGGCTAGTCGGCTCGCCCAGTAAGGTAGCGCTTCGCTCATCCTGGCCTCCCAGTCCGGCAGGAGCCGCTCATCTTTGCCGAGCACTAGGGCACCGTGGCTGGTGATGCGATAGCTCGAGAACTTAGGCGAACAAACGCGCCTCAGGGCGTCGAGATTGCGCCCGGTGACTGGGATCAACACCGCATCTTTGAGCAGGGCGAGCAGCGCGCTTTGTTGCGGTGTATGGAAGGACAAGGCGGCACCTGCGCGATCATAGGCGGCCTCGATGAGGGGCTCACAAAGACACTTTGGACGCGTCTGCAATAAGGAGTCGTCGAGGTCGACGAAGAGGTATGCGGTCGGTTCGACCATGGTGAGATGTTACGGGACGGTGGCCGCGAGCTTAGGGACAACCCAAACCGCCGCGCCGAGTCGGTTCGCCAAGCCGTGACTGCGGGCGTGATGCCCGCACTCATAACCGACGATCGCGCGACGGTTGCGCGCTGGCGGATTGTGCAGATAGTTCTGCACCCCCTCGCGGTGCTCATCCGCGATGCACAGGGAGTCCTCGATGGCCTCACCCTTCAGAATCGGCGAGCGCGTAGTTCCCTGAAAAAAGACATCGGCCCCGCGCTGTTCCAGCGCCTCGGCGAGCAGGAAGGGCGGATAGGCGAGCTCCCCGGTGCCGATGACGCTGATCGGGCCGTTGCCGACACAGTCCGAACACGCGAAGCGATCCGCATCTCGGGCGATCAGGTCGCGCTCGAGCGGCATGCGCAGGGCGCGTCGCCCGGTATCCGCCCGCACCGGGAATGGGCTGATCTGCTGCGCGACGACACGACTCGGGAGTACTGGGGCGAAATCGGAGCGAGGTGAGAATGAAAAGGTTCCCTCCACGAGGCTGACGAAGCGCGTCGGGACCGTGAGATCCGTCACGATTGCACAACGCCTCGACTGATCGAGCCAGTTGACCAAGCTTATGAAAACGACCTCCCGCACGGCCGGCAGATGGTGGAGGAGCTTCGCGGAGATTCCAACGAGGGTCCGCCCCGTGGTGATCTCATCGTCGATCAGGGCGAGCGTCGCCGTCCGTTGGTACTGCTCGGCCAGCGCGGGCAGAGGACCGTAGACAACATGCTCCGGCGCATGGCTATGAATCTCGTCAAATTCTGCCAGAATCTGGGCCGTTAGCCTGTGCCGCGTAGTGTGTTGGAACAGCACGTCCTGACGCCCGTCGAGGCGGGCGAGGCTGTCGGCGACACCGGCGCCTAGCCCGGTCGCAGTCTCAGCGAGTCCGATCGCCAGCACCGGTCCGCGGACGCCAGCCAGTTCTGCCGCAAGACGGTCATAGACATCGCGCATCCGGCTCGGGGCACAGGGTATATGCTTGCCTAGCACGCGGGAGACGAACAGGAATCCACGTCTTGGGTTCTGCCGGCTGGCAAAGGCAAGAAGGGCTTCGAGCGGTAAGTCCTCTCGCTCGGTGCGCAAGTCGAGCAGCCCGCAGGTGAGGGTCACCTGGTAATGCAAGGGCTCCGCTCCGTTCGGATTTGGGCGCCTTCGTAACGTGCGTTTCAGCGTTAATCCTTGCGCCCAGCGACCCACCGCAAGCCGAATCCGTGAGCCTTATCCATAACGGCATGATCGCGAAAATACTCGATCAGCTTCGTGACCTTAATGTTCCCACGATCATTCTCCAGCAGCGCGAGCGCGCACATGTTTTGGTCGTTGCGGTGACTGTCGAGACGGACCTCGAGAGTCGGCTGGTCTGGCGAGCGGATCGTGATGACGGCATCGGTCGCCGACCAGTTGGGCACACCTTGGTAGATAAAGGCGTAGACAAGGATCCGGTCGATGGCGTCCCACTGTCGACCATTGATGTGGAGAAACTCGCCCTGCGCGGCGGCGCCGGTCCGATCGTCACCCATCAGCTGGATGTAAGGCGCCTGACTGAGGCTCCCGAAGGCGTTACCGAGGGCCTGGACCGCACCGACCTGCCCATTGCGGAGCTTGTAGAGACAACCGAGGTCGAGGTCGATCCCAGAAGAGCCCGTCAGGCGCGCGAGGAATCCCTTCCCGCTCGGGCGTCCCTGGTTCCAATTGAGATTGATGATGACCTCGCCAAAGCCCTGCGCGCGCTTCTCAAGCGAGATTGGTGCCCGCTTCTCGAGCGTGATCTTCTCCAATCTCACTGGTGCCGTTCCGCCTGCGGCTGGGGCAGGAGCTGGGCTCGGCGCGGCGGGAGGTGGTGACGGTGAGGCATCGACGTCGATGCCGAAGTGTTGGGCGAGGGGCGCGAGCCCGCCGTTGAACCCCTGACCGATCGCACGCAGCTTCCATTCTTCGTTGCGCCGGTAGAGCTCACAGAAGACCATCGCCACCTCCTGTCGGTCAGCGAGCGGCAGATCAAACCGGGCGATCTCGCTTTGATCGCGGGCATCCAGCACCCGCAGCCATGCCGCGTGCAGTGAGCTGAATGACTGACGCCGTGCCTCGCCCTCATGAATCGTCACGCACACCGCGACCTTGTGGATCGTGGCAGCAAGCTTGGTGAGGTCGACGATGAAGGCCTGGCGGTCACCATCGGAGGCGCCAGTCATGACGACACTTCCGTCAGTGGAGCTCGGGTTATTATAAAAGACCATGTCTGTGTCGCCGCGAACCCGACCCCCGCTGCTGAGGAGGAAGGCGCTCGCGTCGATCTCGAGGCCGGCGAGGCTCGGGGGTGACCAGCCAACGGTTAGGATGACGCGTTGCGGGCGACTCGGAGCGGCCGACAACGAGGTGTTAGCACCGGGTTGGAGGTGGACGCCGGTCATGGGGCACTCCTCTTGCCGCTCCCCCGGGGCGCGCCGGGGGTGGCATGTGGTCAGACAGCGACTACTGGACGCCGAAGTCCCGAGCGACAGCGGTCAGACCACCGGCGTAGCCTTGACCGACGGCCTTGAACTTCCACTCCTCGCCATGGCGGTAAAGCTCGCCAAAGATCATCGCCGTCTCGACAGAGAAGTCCTCGGATAGATCGAAGCGCACGATCTCCTTTTGGTCGGCGTCGTTGACGCCGCGGATGAAGGCATTGCTGACCTGGCCGAAGTTCTGCTTGCGGGCATCGGCATCATAGATGGTGACGACGAAGACCACCTTCTTCGCGTTGGCGGGAAGCTTCGAGAGATCGACCTTGATGACCTCGTCATCGCCTTCACCCTCGCCGGTCAGGTTATCACCTTGATGGGCGACGGCACCGTCGGGGTCATTGAGGTTGTTAAAGAACACGAAGTGCTTCGGGCTCAGCGCCTTGCCATCCTCACCGACAACGAGCGCCGATGAATCCAAGTCAAAAGGCGCGCCGTCGGTGCTTCGCGCGTCCCAGCCGAGCCCGAAGTGGAGCTTGGTGAGGCCCGGAGCCTCCTTCGTCAGGGAAACATTCCCACCCTTTGTCAGAGAAACGGCCATCGTTTAGGTCTCCTTATCGTCAGTGGTGAAGAGCTCGCCCCTGCAGGCGCCTGAAGGTCCCAAAATGCTAAACACGGACACCATACTGTTCGGCCATGGCGCGCAGACCGCCCGCATAGCCTTGCCCGACGGCGCTGAACCGCCATTCGCCGCTGTGACGGTAGAGTTCAGCAAAGACCATTGCGGTCTCCGTCGAGTAGTCTTCGCCCAGATCGAAGCGCACGACCTCGGTACCCTTGTCTGCATCCACGAGGCGAATAAACGCATTGGCTACCTGGCCAAAGTTCTGCGCCCTGGACTGGGCCTCGTGAATCGTGACCGTGAAGGCGATCTTCTGCACCGAGGCTGGCACGGCTGGAAGGTCGACCATGATCACTTCGTCGTCGCCCTCACCGGCGCCGGTGAGGTTGTCTCCAGTATGGCGCACAGAGCCATCTGAGGACTGCAGGTTATTGTAGAAGATGAAGTCCTGATCCGAAGACACCCTGCCATCGGCACCGAGGAGGAAGGCCGAGGCGTCCAGGTCGAAATCGGTGCCATCGGTCACTCGTGGATCCCAGCCTAGCCCTACGTGGACAACCTTCAGGCCCGGCGCGGCCTTGTCGAGGGATACGCGGCCGCCTTTCTCCAGTGATACTCCCATGGTTAAGCCTCCTGTTACGCATCGGGATAAATCTTCACGACGGGGATTCATGATAGGACGTCGCCGCAGTGCGCCCGCCCCAGTCGCCGCTCATCGGCGAGCCATCATCGTGGAATCCTCTGTCGGACAAGTCGCCGCCTAGACTCCGAAGTCCTTGGGATTGAGATTCAGCTCCTGGCACATCCGGCGCACGACGGCTCGCTCATGCTCGTCGAAGTTACCATCGGCGGCGCCGATCACGCAGCACGCGCGGACCAGCAAGCGCGCTTCGTCCGGCTTCTTGGCGAGCTTGGCGATGGTCTTCAAGGCCTGTGCCTCGCCGATACCGAAATCAAACTCGAAGTTACTGTTGTATTTGTTGAAGAGTTCAATCACCTGATTCGTATCGTACAGCGCGAGGACATCCGAGGTCTGCATGAACCCCATCATTTTCCGCTTTTCCTCCGGATCGACAATGCCGTCAGCATTGGCGACGAGGGCGCAACCGGCGACGGTGGCCTCGAGGAAATCGCGATTCTTGACCCGCGAAACCTCGTCCTTGAGTCCTTTAGTCAAGTCACTGAATTTTTGCTTGAAGCTGTCGAGCATGTTGGCACCTGTAATCTAAACGGACCAGAGAACTGGGAATTTGGATGTGGCTAGTGAAAGTAACGGCTGGTCGGCCCACGATCTGTCAATCGATTCGGTCGACAAGTACGGTCGCGGAAGGTTCACAGTCTTACGATGAAATCCGCGCAGCACTCCCCCCGTCGCCTTCTGGGAGAGGGGTGAGGAGAAGATCAGGGACGAGGCGGCCCCGCCTCGTCCGGCGTGGCTCGGTTCGCCCCATGATCGTTGGCGCTGACGCCGGTTGGCGCCATCAACCTCTGAGTGACTTCATTGGGGCAGATTCGCCGAGATGGTGGGCATCATGTCTTGGAAGGTCCGGCCATAGCCTTTCTCCCCTACCGCCCGCATCTTCCATCGACCCTCGTGACGGTAGATCACGGCGACGATCAGTCCGGTGTGGTCCCCTCCGTCCAAGCTGATATCGTACCGGGCGATCTCCTGGCCAGATGACATGTTGACCAAACGGCAGAAGGCGCTTGGGATGCCAGCAAACGAATCGTTCGAGAACGAGTTGACCGTGAAGACGAGGGCAGTGATCTCTGTAGGGATGGCATCGAGGCGCAGCTCGATCCGCTCGTTCTCATTGCCACCGCCGCCTGAGCGGTCGTCGCCGGTGTGGCGAATGCTACCGCAACGACTCTTGAGCTGGCGAAACCATACCTGGTCCTGTAAATGGCCCTTGCTGTCGAAGAGTAGGCAGGAGGCGTCGAGATCGACGTCGACCTCGGAGCTTCCGAAGAGGCCCTTCTTCCTGCGCCGGCCCCAGCCGAGGCCGAGGGACACCTCCGATAAGCCAGCCCCTTCCTTCTCCAGCGAGATACGCTGGCCCTTCTCCAGATTGATCGCCATGATACGGGTTCCTCAGAAGCGTTGTTGAAGCCCTTCTATTGTAGTCTGCGCACCGTCAAGGTGGACCGGGGAATTCCATAAACCCGCCCTATGTCTGTTCGGGCCCGTCCAACTGCCGCTCTGCGCTGATCGTTTCTCATCGAGCGCTCACTCGTTATCCGCGGAGAGACGCGTAATCTCTCGGGTCGGGACGCGGGCCAGTCGCGAAGCCGCGTCGCCATCGGACGGCGAGGACCTCAGCTTTGTCAAGTCGCGGGCAAGCCTCTCATGTGCGCCCGAGTGATTCTCGTCGGTCATCGGCAAAGCGAAAAGGCCCGTCAAGACCTGCTTGCGCTGCGCGGAGACATGGCCGGCCCAAAGGGGCACCCCGTCGTCGAGCTGGTAGCGCGTCGCCCAAAAACGTAACACAAAACGTTTGCACCCTGAGGGCTCTTCTTTCGCCAAGAGGAGACGCTCGTGTTGTCCGTCGTGCACATGGGGTATGACGGGGAGCTCGGAGAGTGGCAATTTCGGGGATAGGAGTCGGAGGGCATTATGCCAGTTGAGCCGCTCGGGTCGATACCAGCCGACAGCGGCAAGCTGCTCGGCAAGCGAGTCCAACGACCCGGCGTACTGGAGGTCGAGCGGATAGCGATTGCGCTGCCAGGTGTCGATCCTCTGGTGCGGCAGCAGCTGCCAGTCCTGGGCGCGCCAGGTCGCCTCCGAGATCGTAATCGGGTCCGGGGTTGCTGTGTAGCGCACCAAGTCATCGGCCTGGCTGGTGAAAGTCCTCAGCGTGAAGCTGAATGCCACTGCCGTCAGGGCGATCGCTGCCAGCCCTGGCCACCGCAGATCGAAGCGGCTGTGACGACGGAAAGCGAGACCGAGTGTTGCGATCCAGAAGAGGCCCAGGGCGACGGTACCAACGACATCTGTGAGCCACTCGAGGCCGAAATAGACTCGGGCGATAGCCACCCCCGTCACCGATAGCGTGGCGGCCACGTAGGGAGCCCAGCGCCAGGCTGGGGGGAGTCCGCGCGCGATGGCAACAGCCAGAAACCCGTAGACGACAGTCGCGCCCAGGACCGGGATGCTTGGGAAAGACCACGGCGTGAGTCGGTGGAGCCCAAGGCTGGGCGGTGGTACTTGTAGAAGCCAGCCGACTGCCGGGGCGGCAACCAGGGCGGATCCCGCCGCCGCGAGCCAGTAGCTCGCGTGCCGCTGGCGGCGACGCCAACGGAGGTAAATGAATACGGTGACAACCGTCGCCGCGACGACGAGCGGATCACCCAGCCGGCTCAAGGCGGCCATTATGTTGTCGGCCGGAGGCGTATGGAGACTCAGCCCAAGATCTAGGGCCGCCTGATTGAGCGCCAGCTCTGAGGGTCCGATGACCAATACGCTGCCAACCGCGCCGAGGAGGAAGCTGGCGAGAATCAGCAGACCAGCTAAGCTGGTCAGGATTGCGGCATCGGGGTGATTCGGGTCGGCAAGGGCAAGGGCGACCTTGCCCATGGTCGGGTGCACATCGGCCCAGCGGAGCAGCGCGCTGAGCCACGCTCCGGCATGCGGGCTGAGGAGGAGAAAGATCCGGCGCGCGATCCAAGCCGCAAGCCATAGGACTAGAACCAGGAGCAGGAGCAGGATCACCAGCCGTGTCGCGGCCTCGGCGGCCAGCGTGAGGGAGGCGCCGAAGACGATGCCCGGCAGCAAATAGGCCGGCGCCCAGACGATCGCTGACGCAACGTTGGCACCGAGAAACCGCACTGGGCCCATCCCCATCATTCCAGCGACCATCGGCACGATCGCCCTGACTGGACCGAAGAAGCGGCCGAATATGACGCTCTTCGCTCCGAAGCGGGCGAAGAACCGCTCGCCCCGGCGGAGGCTCTCGGGGTGTTGCCGAAACGGCCACAGATCTCGAATGTGGCCTTTGAAGTGTCGACCGAGACCATAGCTCAGCGCGTCGCCGATGATCGCTCCGAGCGCGGCAAGGATCCAGGCGACGCCGAGCTCGAGGGCACCGGCAGCGATCAGGGCTCCGGCGGCGATCATGATGACGACGCCGGGTACGACGACGCCAACCACGGCCAGCGATTCGGCGAGTGCGGCGAAAAACAGGATCGTGTAGGCCCAACCAGGGTGGGCCGTGACCCAAGCGAGGAGCTGGTTAAAGAGGGCTTCCAACGGCGATGTCGGACTTGCGGCCTCAGGGACGCTCAGGCATGGAGATCAGCGGGATTGGCACATCCCGCTGTGTTCTGCCGTCATTCACCCACCCCGTAACCGGCCATTTCGGTATCAAACCAGGCCAACTCGTCGGGCGCCACGGGCGGAGCGGCGGGGTGCAGCTAGGCGAGGATCTCAGAAAACGCCTGCTCGGCGGCGTCTAACGTAGCCTGAATGTGACTATCGGCGTGGGCTGAGGAGACAAACCCCGCCTCGAAGGCCGACGGAGCAAGGTAGACGCCGCGCCGAAGCATCGCGTGGAAGAAGGCCCTGAAGCGCTCTTGGTTGCATCCCGTTGCCTGCTCGTAGGTCGTCACTGCGTCTGCCGCGGTGAAGAAGAGGCCGAACATGCCGCCGACGTGATTGGTGGTCAGGGCGACGCCGGCTGCGCGTGCACGCTCAACCAGCCCGGTCACGAGTCGTGCGGCGGTGGCGCTGAGTTCCTCGTAAAAGCCCGGTGCCGAGATCAACTCCAGTGTCTTGAGGCCAGCGGCCATCGCAACTGGGTTGCCGGAAAGCGTGCCCGCCTGGTAGACGGGCCCGAGCGGGGCGATCCGCTCCATGACATCGCGCCGACCCCCAAAGGCGCCGACTGGCATCCCGCCACCGATGACTTTGCCGAGCGTAGTCAGGTCAGGTCTAACCCCATAGTGTGCCTGCGCCCCGCCGCGGGCCACGCGGAAGCCCGTCATGACCTCGTCGAAGATCAGCAAGGCCTCATGTCGATCGCACAGCTCGCGTAGCCCTTCCAAGAAACCGCTTACTGGGGGGATGCAGTTCATATTGCCCGCGACTGGCTCGACGATCACCGCCGCGATCTCGTTCCCCTGCCGGGCGAAGCACTCTCGAACCTGATCCAGATCGTTGTAGCGCAGGGTGATGGTCAGCTCGGCCAGGGACGCAGGGACGCCAGGTGAGCTTGGCTCCCCGAGGGTCAAGGCGCCCGAGCCGGCCTTGACCAATAAGGCGTCGACATGCCCATGGTAGCAGCCCTCGAACTTGATGACGCGATCGCGCCCGGTGTAACCGCGGGCGAGGCGCAGCGCGCTCATCGTCGCCTCGGTGCCAGAGCTGACCATCCGCACCAGGTCGAGGCTGGGTACCAGCTCGCAGACCTTCTCGGCCATCCGGGTTTCAAGCTCCGTCGGTGCGCCAAAGCTCAGGCCTTTCTCGACGCGCTCGACGACCGCGGCGATTACCTCGGGATGGGCGTGACCGACGACCATCGGTCCCCAGGACCCGACATAGTCGACATAGCGGTTCCCGTCGACGTCGAAAAGATAGGGACCGGCCGCGCGCTCGAAGAAGATCGGATCGCCTCCTACACCGCGAAAGGCGCGGACCGGCGAGTTCACTCCCCCGGGGATACGGCGCTGCGCGGCGGCGAAAAGGTCGTGCGAACGGGTCATCGAGAATCCTCCGTCGGGAATAAGCGGGAATAGGCGCGAGCTGCGGCGGCGACATCCGGCACGGCAAACACGCCCGAGACGACGGCGAGCATGTCCGCGCCGGCCGCGATCAACGGCCCGCCATTTTCTGGAGTAATGCCGCCGATCGCAACCAGCGGTCGATCGAGACAGCGGCGCGCCCGGCGTAAGAGATCCGGATCTGCTCGCACGGCATCGGGCTTCGTAGCCGAAGGGTAGAAGCTACCGAAGGCCAGATAGTCGGCGCCTTCGGCCTGCGCGGCAAGCGCCCGCTCGAGGCTGGCATAACAGGAGACGCCAACGATTGCATCCGCGCCAAGGATGGCGCGGGCTACGCGCGGAGGGCCATCGTCCGCACCGAGATGCACGCCGTTGGCACCCACCGCGGCCGCCAGCTCAACATCGTCGTTGATGACCAACGGCACGCCGGCAGCTCGGCAATGGGCAAGTAGCACCCGAGCACGTTGAAGGCGCGTCGACCAACTCCCCGTCTTCTCGCGATACTGGATCAGACGAGCGCCGCCAGCGATGCCGCTGGTCACGCCCGCCGCCAGCGTCTCGAGCGGGGTGGGCCAGGGAGGAGTGACGAGGTAGAGGCCAGCAAAGGCTCCCACGGTTTCCGTTAGCTGCGATCATCGAGTGGAAAGAGGCGGTTTGGTGTCAATTGACACCGACCGGTGCGCCGCGCGCGAGCGAGTGTCTCCCACGTGTAGGCTTGCGCCTCCGCCACGGCTTCGGTGAGCCCTCGTCCAACCGCGAGCCGGGCCGCGATTGCGCTGGCCAGCGTGCAGCCGGAGCCGTGATAATGATAGGGAAGGCGTGGCCAGGTCCACTGGATCTGGCGGAGGTCTCGTTCGTACAGGCGATTCACGACCTCTACGGTCGGGGCGTGGGTGCCAGTGATCAGGACGCTTTGGCATCCGGCATCGAGCAGCGTCCGGGCGCAGTCCTCGGCGGTCTCTCGGCCCGACAAGGCTCGTGCCTCGGGCTCGTTGGGGGTGATGAGCGTGCAGTGGCCTAAGAGGCCGCGATGGAGCTCCTCGACAAGGGCGTTATCGACGAGCGAGGCCCCAGAGCTTGATGTGAGAACCGGATCGAGGATTACTGGGATCTCCGGGCGCTCCCTGAGCAGCTCGCAGATCGCTGCTGCTATTCCCGTGCTGCCAAGCAGACCTATCTTGATCGCGACGACCGGACTGTCGGCCATGATGGCCTGCCATTGCGCGGCGACCTGTCGCGGCTCTTGGTGCGCGATATGTGTAACGCGACAGGTACTCTGTGTTGTAACGCTCGTGATGACGGTCGCTGCGTGTGCGCCGCAGGCCCTTACCGCTTCGACATCGGCGACGAGTCCAGCGCCGCCCGTTGGATCATGTCCGCCGGCGCACAGCACGATGGGAGGCTCGGCCGATGGATACGTGTGGGGAGCGGATTTGTGGACCATGATCGCGGGCAAGTGAGCCTATTGGCTCCGGGTTAGATTCGGAAACAGTTCATGAAGACGTATGTATGTGTCGTTTGCGGATTCGTCTATGACGAGGCGCAGGGCTGGCCGGACGACGGCATCGCGCCTGGAACCCCGTGGGAGGACGTACCGGATAGCTGGCAATGCCCTGAATGCGGTGCTGGCAAAGAGGATTTTGAAATGGTTGAAATCTGAGGGAGTCCCAGGCGCAGCAGACCCGCAGTTTCGACTACACTTGTTTCCGCTAGCAATCCTAACCCAATAAACCTTGTCATGGATCACTCTGTTTTGGTGATTGCCGATCTTGCGCGGAGGTATTGCGCCCTGATTGAGCGATGCGACCGCAGCAATGTCACTTGGCTCGTCGAGATCGCTGAGCTGCTTCCGCGTCTGCAGGCGGCGGTCTGGTCGTTGGGTGGTCGAAAGATCTCGCTCGATCTGCGTATCAAGGCTGATCTGGATGCCCGGTTCGAGCTCTACAGCCGTCTAGTCCGCCTTCTGGGTGAGCGGGATGGTTATTGCTTGGAGTTCGATCGTGGCGACAACGCCGAGGACATGACCGGCAGCCTGGCCGACGATTTAACAGATATATACTGCGAGCTGAAGAGTGGGCTCGAGTTGCTGGCCGCTGACCCGCAATGGGCCGCGAGCGGGTGGCTGACCGGTTACGCCCATCATTGGGGCCAGCATCTCGTGGATGCCGAGCGCCATCTGGCGGCCCTATCCGCCGAGGGGCGTCTCCCGTGACCGCCGCCCTGCCGGGGCATCCTTGCGCCCGGCCCTCTGTGTGCTAGGATGCTGACTTAGTAAGCAGTTAATAGAGTTATCGGAGACAGTTGAGATGCATGGTGCCCTCTCAGAGGAGGATCTGATGCTGACAGATCCAGCCCAACGCAAGATGAGTGAGCTATTCGATCAGGTCGATGACGCCGTCCAAGGGGTACGGGTATTCGCCACGCCGGGCGGCTGCAGTGGCGTCAGTTTTGGGATGAGCTTCGCTGATACGATCAACAGCGACGATGGCATCCTCGAGTGCGCGGGCTTTAAGGTGATTGTCGACGGTGCCACCCTCGAGCTCTTACGCGGCGTCGAGATTGACTTTGTGGATCGTGGGGATGGGCAAGCAACATTTATTTTCAATAACTTGCCGCATGTCGGTGAAGGGTGTGGCAGCTGTGGCTCGACATCGGGCGGGGGCTGCTCCTAAGAGCGACACCTCAGCGGCGATCATGATACCAAGGTTGCTGGCAACCCCGGGCTTCTGGGCTCGATGCCCTGCAGGCGGCATCGCGCGGAGCCGTGTTGTGGCTTGGGACGGCGGTGCTCGGGCTTGGCCAAGCCTCGCATCCGAGGCGCTAAGACGCGCATGGTAAGAATCGGTATCGTCGGCGGAACGGGGTACACAGGCAGCGAGCTGCTACGGTTGCTTGTCGTGCATCCGCGGGTCGAGATTGGAGCGATCACCTCGCGGAACGGGGCGGGAGTGCGGGTGAGTGATCTGTTCCCGCATCTACGAGGCTACCTGGATCTCAGGTTTTCAGAGCCACTTGTCAGCGCCCTCGACGAATGCGACCTGATCTTTTTCGCCACACCCAATGGTACGGCGATGCAAATGGCCCCGGAGCTGTTGACGCGCGGTAAGCGGGTGATCGATCTGGCTGCGGACTTCCGGCTCAAGGATGCTGGGGCTTGGGAGCGCTGGTACGGGACACCCCACCGTTGTCCCGAGCTGCTCGAGATGGCGGTCTATGGGCTCCCGGAGCTCAATCGGAAGGCGATCCGCAAGGCCCGGCTGGTAGCCAATCCCGGCTGTTATCCAACGGCGGTTACGCTCGGCCTCCTACCTCTCGTTGAGGCCCGTGCCGTCGATCCCGGCTGGTTGATCGCCGACGCTAAGTCCGGCGTCAGCGGCGCGGGCCGTAAGGCAACGACTGGGCTCTTGATGGGAGAGGTCGGCGAGAGCTTCAAAGCCTATTCATCGGGCGGGCATCGCCACGCCCCGGAAATCGTGCAAGCGCTCGCCGCCGCCTCAGGAGAACCGCCCCACCTGACGTTTGTGCCCCATTTGGTGCCGATGATTCGCGGAATCGAAGCGACGATCTACTGTCGGCGCACACGGGGGGGTGAGAGTCTGGAGCAGCTGTATCGTTCGCGCTATCGGGACGAGCCCTTCATCGACGTGATGCCGGCTGGCTCCCATCCGGACACTCGGTCGGTACGCGGTGCGAACGTCTGCCGGATCGCTGTCGGCGAGCAGCCTGGTGATGTCGTTGTCGTTCAATCTGTGATCGACAATCTGGTCAAGGGGGCCGCCGGCCAGGCCGTGCAGAACATGAATTTAATGCTAGAACTCGGCGAAACTACCGGCTTGAAAAGTGTGCCTTTGCTCCCCTAGGAGACGTCCGTTCTGCCCCTTCTCCGGCGCACATTTGCGCAGAGTTTATCCAAGCTTGCCATCAGCGATCGCGGCGAGTTAGCTGTGGCAGCTCCGTGCGAGTAGCCCTGAGGCCGGCCCTAGAGGCTGCTGTGGCGCGTCGTCCGCCGAGAAGAGCTCGGCTAACGCGTTGGAACGTCGGCCGATCATGTTCGCTAGCAACGGCTGCTAATCATTTTCCGGGCAATATGACGCCGGCAGGTCGCGGAAAGGTGACTTGACCGCAGCCTCCGGCAATCCCACTATACGTCTAGTTCTAGCCGTTCACGAAAGAACCAGCGTAATTGCGGGATTTTTGCGATGACTACAGATACCCTGGCGGCCGATGCCCCTCTCGTCTTCACTCACGCGGCCGCAGCAAAAGTGGCCGAGTTGATTAGCGAGGAGGGGAATCCGGAGCTTATGTTGCGAGTGTACATCCAAGGGGGCGGGTGTTCGGGCTTCCAATACGGCTTTACTTTCGACGAGTCGGTGCAGGACGGCGATACCGAGGTTATAACCGATGGGGTCAGACTCCTTGTCGATCCGATGAGCATCCAGTATCTGACTGGCGCCGAGATCGACTATACGGAAGGTCTCGAAGGGGAACAATTCGTGATTCGAAACCCGAACGCGTCGACAACCTGTGGCTGCGGGTCTTCATTCTCCGTTTAGCGCTGGGGCCGCAGATCGCCCCTGATAGCAGCCGGGCGCGGGTCAGCTCAGGACGGCGAACATGGACTGCGAGAGAGATTGCTCGATTACGACTGATGGACGCTAATCGCGCAAGTTGGACCTTTCGGGGGTGGGTAAACTTCGTCGAGCTATTCAGGAGTACCTGAGACTTGGTCGCGAACTTCATCGCCAGTGTGCCGTTCGGGTATAGGAAGTGGAATGGCGTGCGTCGCGTGACTGCTCGAACCGGGGGCAACGCCCAGCAACAGATCCCGCACTGACAGCGCACTCAACAAAAGTACGCCAGCCCCGAGCGCAAAGATCAGCAGCCGGACAAGGTGTCGGCGTGGTCTCGCCCTTCCGACCCTCGTCGTCGATATGCCGTGGCGAAACTTGTAGTCCTGCATGATCGAAACGTATGCGACATTGCGATGCTAATAGCACCCTCAGGTTGCACCCATTTTAAACGAAAGGCTTGCCGTTCGGAAGAAGAGCCCTTCCAGCGTTCGCGCAGTCTTGTCGTACAGTGCTTGTTAACCGGTCAGCGGTTAGGTAGAGTCGTTACCACTTTTGGTTACCCTACCTAAGCTAAGGCGAGCTGTGGAGTCAGTCGAGAAAGCAATCACCCAAATTCAGCGGGGCACAGCGGAAATCCTTACCGAGAATGGGTTGAGGGAGAAGCTCAGTCTCCGGCGTATGCTACGCGTCAAAGCTGGCTTCGATCCGACGGCGCCTGATTTGCACCTCGGCCACACAGTCTTGATCAATAAGCTCCGACAGTTCCAGGACCTGGGTCACGAAGTATTGTTTCTGATCGGTGATTTCACCGGCATGATTGGTGATCCCACGGGGAAGAACGCCACTCGCAAGCCGTTGACTCGAGAAGAGGTATTACAGAACGCTGAAACGTATGAGGAGCAAATCTTCCGCATCCTCGATCCGGCGAAGACGCAAATTGTCTTCAATTCGAGCTGGCTCGCTTCTATGCCCGCCGGGGAGCTCATCTCGCTGGCGGCCAGACATACCGTCGCTCGTATGCTCGAGCGTGATGATTTTGCTCGACGGTACAAGGGCGGACACCCGATTGCAATACACGAATTCCTTTACCCGCTGATCCAAGGCTATGACTCAGTGGCGCTGCGCTCTGACGTGGAGCTGGGAGGCACGGACCAGAAGTTCAACCTTCTAGTGGGTCGCCAGCTGCAGGAATCCTTCGGCCAGCCCCCGCAGGTTGTCATTACGATGCCGCTGCTGGAAGGCTTAGACGGCGTGCAGAAGATGTCGAAGTCGGTGGGCAACTATATTGGCGTCACGGACCCGCCCGAAGAGATGTTCGGGAAGGTCATGTCGATCTCCGACGACTTGATGTGGCGTTATTTCGAGCTGCTGAGCTTTCGCCCGATGGAAGAGATCCTCAGCTGGAGGCAAGCCGCTCAGGACGGCGCCAACCCACGGGATTTCAAGTTCTGCCTCGGCGAGGAGCTCGTTGAGCGATTCCACGGCCGGCAATCGGCCGCTCGGGCGCGCGAGGATTTTGTCGCCCGCTTTCGAGAGGGCCAGCTTCCGGAGGACATCCCGGAAGTCGTAGTGCACACGGATCCGTCGGGCGGGCTCGGGATCGCTCATGTCTTAAGGGGCGCCGGGCTCGTGACGAGCTCATCGGAAGCCATGCGGTTAGTGAAGCAAGGGGCTGTGCGAGTGGACGGTGATCGCGTCGAGGATCCGGGCAGACGTTTCGAGGCCGGCCTCACCGCCGTATTTCAAGTCGGGAAGCGTCGGTTTGCGAAGATTTCCCTTGCGTCTCCTCCCACCCCTTGACAACCTTTCGGCATCTGGTAAGGTAGTCGGTCTCGGCGGCGAAATGT
>CAZOWL010000008.1:0-72536 GCA_964583605.1 uncultured Chromatiaceae bacterium
CCGCATAGTAGACGCCGAAGGTGCCGTCACTGAAGCGGCTCTCCGCGCCGACATGCGTGAACGCGGCCATCACCGGCGATGCGCCAGGACCACTGATCCGGTCCTCGGGATCGACCAGGGCGATCTTCCCTGCCTCATCGCGCAAGCGGTCGTTGGTCAGCCCTTCGATGGAGAAGAGCGCCTCCATCAGCTCCGGGTCCACCAGCCGCTCGAAGACGTTGATGGGCGGAAACGCCGAGGACAGGATGCGGTACTGGTGGTCCCAGCCGAGCTCTGAGAGTGGCGGGGTCTGCGGACTACAATCCGCGCTGGGCATCCAGACACCGCCGTACATCCGCCAGATCGACGAGGCTGCCGCCCAGCATCCGCTCGAGCGCCGACTGCCCGTGAAACAGCGGTGCCGCGTTGGGCTTCTTCACCCATTCGTCGGCGGCGCGCGGCGAGGGCAAGAGGATGTTCAGCGCCTTGGCGATACCCAGCAGATAGCTGACGCGCTCCAGCACGTCCCGCCCCAGGCGCGGCGCCGTCTTCTCGGCTTTCCACTTGTAGAAGGTCGACTCCGGCGGGCTGCCGAGCAGAATCCGTTCCTGTCGGGCGCTCAGTCCCCAACGCGCGGAGAGGTTGAAGAAGGCCTGCAGGGCGGCACTGGCGAGCCGCTGCGGATCGCTGGCGGTGCGGGTGCGCGGAATCGCACTCATGTTATTGCCTCCCTTTGTGGAGAATTTATAGCGATGCTTTCAATCTAGAGCGCGATGAGGAAGGCGTCAAGGTCACCGGAGGCGAGACAACCTCGGCGGGCTCTCGGGGGACCTGAAGCGGGATCGCGTGCGGCCAGTCACCTGCGGGTGAGTCACTTGCCGGGCTAACGATCATGGGGCGAGCCGAGCCACCCCGGATGATGAAATGCCGCCTCGCCCCTGATCGTTCCCTCACCCCAACCCTCTCCCAGAGGGCGAGGGAGCAAACGTGCTGCGCGAATTTCATAGTAAAGCGACCGAGACCACGCCGGATCACCGGGCGTGGACCGAGGCCCCATCGGTGGTGCCCTGGAAGAGCTCCTCGATGGTGAGCACGCGGTGGCGGTTGTCGAGAAACAGACAACCGAAGATCGCGTTGCGGCACTCCGCGAGCCGCAGGCGCGGGTAGGCCCGGGTCTCGCTCGGGCTGGCCAGCAGCTCACCGGGCCGGTGCCGCGTGGCCAGCACGCCAAGGTCCAGCTCGTCAGGCTCGTGGCCTCGGCGTCGCTCAGGTCCGCGGGGCGCAGCCCGTCGAAGCGGTTGGCGCCCGCGATCAAGCGCAGAGGCGGCGGCATGGCTGGATCTCCTCGCTGGTGCTCAGGGGCCGGACTGACCGGCCGGTGCGGTGGTCGTACTCGCCGCGCGCAGCGAGCTCCTGGGTGGTGCGCTTGAGGAGCGCGTTCGCCGCGCGGCGCTGCGCCGGGTCGTGCGCGCGGGCCTGGTGAATCAGCAGATGGCCGATTAAGACCTGGGCTAGGTGATCGCTCGGTGCCGGGGCCGACAGCCGGCCCTCGGCCAACATCTGCTGCAGCACCTTGGCGATCGTCGCGCGGGTGCCTGCGGTAAGGGCGCGCGAGCGCGTGCTCGATGCGCACGTCCTCGATGCTGTTCGCAGCATCTCCTGCAGCGGCCCCTCGCGGGCGGCTTGCTCGTAGACGGCAAAATCCGTCCAGCGCACATGAGCCGCCTCGTGGGCCAGATAGCCCCAGGCCAGATCGCGGCTGGCCGGACCGGCCGCCACCGCCGGGATCTGGCTGCGCTGCCCGTCGGTGCAACCCTCATGTCCGCCGACACCGACCGCGACGCCGAGCTTGCGTCCCAGCGCCGCCGCCACGATGGGTAGGGCGTTCCGTGATGTCTGTTGCATGGTGTGCTCCTCGATCGAGTGGCGCACTGCTCCCCTAGCCGGGGCAACGGGCGCCCCGGGTGGGGGTAGAAGGACCGCATGGGGCGGCCCTCCCGTTCACTCAGAAGTAGAAGGACTCCTCCTCCAAGGGCTGCCCCGTGTCGGGCTCCCATTGGGCAGGGGTGGGGCCGGTCTCCTCGACAGGCTTCTCATCGGTCTCTTCAACATGGGTTTCTCCTCTTGAGATCATGGGTTTCTCCTCTTGAGATATAGAGGACGACCGTCGCGTTCGGGGATCGGGGGCCCTCAGGTTGAACAGCGACGGGTCGATCGCGCACCAGGTCATAGGCACTCAGGAGGCCGACGACCTGTGCCGTGATGGCAAGGCTTCTCACGGTCCGCCCCAGTGGCGATGGCCCTGGCGACCTGCCTCGCGGGCAGCCGTCGGGCATGGCTGGTTGAGGCCTTACCGAGATCGAGGAGGATGCCGCGACGCAGATAGGTCGGCTTGTCAAACCGCTGCCAGTCGGTCCGGGCGGACCAGAACGACGGTGGTGGTTCGGTTGGGTCCTCGCTCTGCTGTTCCCGGGTCGGTGAACGCGCAATCACGGTTCGGCCGACCAAAACGACAACGAGCACGATCAGCTCGACCGGGGCTTTCTCCTGGTGGTGCGCGCGCTCTACGGCATCGATGTGGTGCTGCGCATCATCGGAGATGATGAGGAGATGGATCAGGTCGAGGAGATCGTCGGCACGCTGACCGGCAAGCTGGCCGAGGAGCTGCGCGCCGAGCAGGCACGGCTCGAACAGCTACGCGAGGCCAACGGGATCAGCGCGACGCCGCGCTACACCAACCCGAAGCAGATCACGGTCCACATCTCCTCGCCTCAGCTTGCCCAGTACACGGCGCTGATCGACGAGCTCGACCGCCTGATGACGGTGATGGATGCGCTGTGGCTGACCGGGGTGCTCACCAGCAAGCTCGGCTTGGTCATGCGCGAAACCGCGATGGGTGTTCCGGAGCGCGAGATCCAGGCCCTGCGCGTGTCCACGCGGCTCAATTGTGTCCGCGGGACACGAGCAGAGGCCTTCGGCAAACGGCTGGCAAGGACATGACTCGATTCCATACCTGTAGTCGAGATCGGATCGTTTGCCGGAGTTGCAGGGGTAAAGGCCGTGACAGATAACTTGGTCTGGTCCCTTGAGGAGGCCGCCCGACGGCTCGGCGGAGTCTCTACCCGCACCGTGCGTCGTCTGCTGCAGGCCGGTGAGAATGAGCGGCGCCGCGTCGGCCGCCGGCTGCTCGTCTGCGCGGCTTCCGTTCGTTTGTATGTGGACCGTGTGGGCCCCGAGGCGCAGAATCGGCATGGCGCGGGGCCGGAATTGCAGGAGGAAAGCACATGCCGAACAAGCGCAGATCAAGTGACCAGGACGGTCTCTATCGGCGGCAAGACTCGCCGTACTGGTGGGCAAGCTACACGGACGCAGGCGGCAGAAGCACTCGCCGCAGCACTGGGACTAGCGACCGGAAAGAAGCAGACGCACTTCTCGCGAAGTGGCGGCTCGAATCGCACCCCAAACTGGGCTTATCTATCTGGACGCCCAGCTCACGAAGAGCGGAAGGAGGCGTAGCGTGCCCTTGAACGGACCCGTCCAAGAGGCGATCGCGCGTAGGAAGGCTTTTTGCGCACGGCATTGTCCGGCGTCGCCCTGGGTGTTCTGTGACGGGGACGGAAACCGGGTCCAAAGCGTCAAGCGGAGCTGGGCGACCGCCTGCCGCCGAGCGGGAATCGAGGATTTCAAGATCCACGACCTACGCCACACCTGCGCGGCTTGGCTTGTGATGGCAGGTGTGCCGCTCACCGAGGTTCGGGACCTTCTTGGTCACAGCACAATTCGCATAACGGAGCGATACGCGCACTTGGCGCCGGAGAATGTCCGGGCTGCAGTCGCGAAATTGGAGAGGAACCCTAGCGAGGGGACGCCCCCAACGGGAGGCGGTGAGTCACGATCTGGTCACGTTGGATTGAAAGTGATCCGAGGCGGAATTGGTTAAGCCCATGTTTTATTTGGTGGGCGCGGCTGGGTTCGAACCAGCGACCCCTGCCGTGTGAAGGCAGTGCTCTCCCGCTGAGCTACGCGCCCGATGAGGCTGAGAGTCTAGGGGGTAGAGTGATGAGCGTCAATTCCCGCGGTCTTTGCACTTTTCTCGCCGGCGTGGCTGATCAGCTCATCGAGGATCGCCGCACCCTCGCCGAGCGGCAAGGAGAAGTGACCCTCGCCAGGGAGGATATGCCCCTTGCACCGCGGGAGATGGCGAGCATACCAGCGCGCATGGGCGACCGGTACCGAGCCGTCGAGATCGCCGTGCCACACGGCAATCGGAAAGGCGATGGCTTCGAGCGGAAATCCCCATGGCTGGGTGTAGAGCTGGATGTCCTGGCTGGCGCCAAGGCCGCCGCCTCCGAGGGCATCACGGATGTTGCGGTTCATCATGGCCCGAATCCGCGGTTGGCTCAGCAAGTCGCGATCGACGGCCGGCGCGGCCGCATCTCGGACCCACTCGATGACGGCAGGCCAACGCGCCAGGATCGGCGCGCTGTGGCGACCATAGACAATCCGTGACGCCCTCGGCAGTCGCCGCACCAATCGGAGCGCGCTCCGTGCTGGCCAAGCCATCGCCGCGAGCACCTCGCGGAGATAGATGGGTCCGAGGGCGCCGACCAGCGCACAGGCGCTCAGTCGATCTGGTATGCGGGCGGCACAGGCGAGGGCGAACGGCCCACCACCCGAGACGCCGATCAGCGCCGCACGGCGGATGCGCAGGTGATCAAGCAACTGCCGGCAGTCATCTGCCCATGCCGGGATCGTGCGGCAGGGGTCGAAGTCCGATTCACCGTAGCCGGGCCGGTCTACCGCGATCAGTCGCACACCGGATCGGCTCGCGGCTGGCTCGAGCAGCAAGGCCTCTCGGCGCGAGCTCGGAAACCCGTGGCAGTAGAGCGCCGGCAGCCCGGTCGGATCACCATACTCCGCATAGGCGAGACGCCTCCCGCCCGGCAGCCGGAGGAAGCGGGGCGGCTCCTCTTGGCCCTCGGCCGTCACGGCCGAGTCCAGTCGCGCTGCGAGCCCAGCTCCAGGATCTCGAGGCGCTGATTGCCACGGGGATTCTCGGCAGACGGCCCCTGTGTCAACAGAACGAGACCGTCACGAATGCCCTGCGTGGCCAGCCAGGTGCGCGCGAAGTCCGACCAGTCCGCCCGATCCACATCGACGGCCACTGGCAGGACGCCGTACGAGAACGACAGGGCCTGACAGGTGGAATCGTTCGGGCTCAGCGCAATGATCCACACCGGCAGTCGGAAGCGCGAGACGTTGCGTGCCGTGTCGCCGCTGCGGGTCGGGACGAGAACCGCCTTGAAGGGGCTCCGCGCGATCGTGTGATAGACATTCTCGGCGATCAGGTCGACGGCGCGCGGCACCTCACCGTTCGCCAGATCATCCGACAGCGGGCGAAACGGAACCAGGCGGCGCTCCGGCTCCACGGCGGCGGCGATGGCGGCGAGCATTGCCACGGACTCGACAGGGTATCGACCCATCGCCGACTCGGCCGAAAGCATGACGCAATCGGTACCGTCGAGGATCGCGTTCGCGACATCGGTCGCCTCGGCACGGGTCGGGCGCCGCACCGTCACCATTGACTCGAGCATTTGCGTGGCCGTGATCACCGGCTTACCGGCGCGGTTCGCCTTGTCCATGATGCGCTTCTGAGTGACGGCGATCTGCTCGATGGGGATCTCGACCCCGAGGTCACCGCGGGCCACCATGAGGCCATCGCTCGCCATCAGGATCTCGTCCAACTGCTCGAGGGCGCCGGCCCGCTCGATCTTGGCGATGATGAAGGGCGTGTAGTCGAGCGCGTTGGCGGCACGACGCACCGCGAGGATGTCCGCCGCGTTGGCGACGAAGGATTGGCTTACCGCGTCGATGCCGTGTGTGGCCGCAAACTCGAGCCAAGCGCGGTCGTTTTCAGTAAAGGCACAGATACCGAGGTCGATGCCCGGGAGATTGAGCCCTTTGCGCGAGCGCAGCTCGCCGCCGACGCGCACGCTGCACTTCACGTCCGTATCCGAGACCTCTACCACCTTGAGCAGGATGAAACCGTCATTCAAGAACAGGCGGTCCCCTGGACGCACAGCCGCCGGGAGCCCAGGGAAACTGACCCCGATGCGCCGAGAGGTACCCGACACCTCCTCGGTTGTCAGCGTGATGGTATCGTCCCGGATCAGCTCGATAGGCTCGTCGGCCAGATCGCCGATGCGCATCTTCGGCCCTGGCAGGTCGGCCATGATGGCGACACGCCGGCCGGTATCGGCCGCCGCCTCGCGAATCCGCTCGATGAGCCGGGCATGATAGGCCTGATCGCCATGGGAAAAATTCAAGCGCGCGACATTGAGCCCGGCCAGGACCATCTCCCGGAGAATCTCTGGAGAGTCCGACGCCGGGCCGATCGTGGCCACGATTTTCGTCTTGTGCATCGGCAATTGCATGACGTTAGTACTCGGTAAGGACCCGTCATCGAAGCAACCGGCTGCCAGCATGCGCCGCGCCGGCGCACCCGGCAAGGAGCCGGCCGCAGCGCGGGCTCTTGGCATCGCTTGCTGCGTCTGACCTCACGCCTCGGCGGGAGCTGATCTCGACGGCTCGATAGAGCCGGCGCCAAGGCCCCAGCGCCCAAGGAGCCAAGAGTACCGCGTTTTCGTTACGTTGCGACGAGTCAAAGGCGCCGTTGCGGCGCTTTCGGCTCGGCTCGGCGCAGAAGACGTGCGGCCCGTCGGCTGTAACGCTTGGGGTCCAACACTCGACGCGCCAGGCGTCCCTGTCCTTGTCGGCGGGTCCGAGGCCGTTCAAGGCCTTTTTCGGGCGCGCGGGTGGGCTTGGTCGTAGACCTGGGCCAGGTGTTGGAAGTCGAGATGCGTGTAGATCTGTGTCGTGGCGATATCGGCATGGCCGAGGAGCTCTTGGACGGCCCGCAGATCGCCCGAGGACTCGAGCAGGTGGCTGGCGAACGAGTGTCGGAGCAGGTGGGGATGGATACCCCTCACCGCGCCTCGCAGCTGCGCCCAACGCTCAAGCCGCTGTTGGACCGTGCGCTGGTGTATGCGCCGTCCCCGGCGGCTAACGAACACGGCTCGCTCCTCCAGCGGGGCGTAGTGGCCGCGCACCGCCAGCCAGCGATCGAGGGCTTCTAGTGCCTTGCGCCCGATCGGGACTCGCCGAGTCTTGGCTCCCTTGCCGGTGACCGTCAGCATCCCATCGGCCCGGTCCAGCGCGTCGAGGTCTAATGACACCAGCTCCGCAAGGCGTAATCCCGATGAGTAGAAGAGCTCGACAATCGCGGTATCGCGCACCATGAGCGGCTCGTTCTCGTCCACATCGAGGATCGCGCCAAGCTGGTCCGCCTCGAGCGTGACTGGGAGCTTGCGGGCCGCCTTCGGCGCACGAACCGCGGCGGCCGGGTTGTGGCCAATCTGACCCTCCCGCAGCAAGTAGCGAAACAAGCTGCGCAGCGCCGACAGCTCGCGTTGCAGCGTTCTGCCTGACGCCCCACCGCGATGCCGCCAGGCGACGTAGCGGCGCACGGCATGGTGGTCGAGCGCCTTCCACGCGTGAATCCCCTGACCTGCGCACCAAGTCACAAGCCGCGACAGATCCCGACGATAGGCGGCGACGGTCAGCGGCGAGACACGCCGCTCGTGACCAAGGTGGGCGATGAAGGCATCCAGTGCATCAAGCATTGGTGTGGGCCAGCATAAGGAGCCTCTGGCTGACGATCTGCCCAAGCCGATCGAGCAGATCCGTTCCCATATCGGCCTTGAAGCGTTCCGGATCGCGGCTGCCGATGGCGAGGACCCCGAAGTGCGGCTCGGCATGGATGGGGATCAGGGCAGCGCAGGTGATGCCCTGATCGGTGCCGGCGAAGAGCGCCTCGTGCCTGTGCGGATCGAGCGGGCCGCATAACGCGTGCGGGCGATCGACGAACTCGAGAAAGGCCTGGGTGACAGGATCGCTCCGCGCGGCCGCGGGATCGAGCGGGAACAGCTTCAAGGCCACAGCCTCGGCGTTGAAGGCCTGGCGAAGGGCCTCGTCGAGCACCTCACTCAGGTGCTGGAGGTCGCGTGCGGCAATCACGCGCAGCGTTAAGGCATGCAGGCGCTCGGAGAGATCCTCATACTCGCGGGCGCGGGCTATGAGATGGGTGAGACGCCGCTGCTCGCGCTCGAGCCTCTCCCGGAGGACCGCGAGCTGGTGCTCGATCAATGACACGGCGCCACGCGCTGGGTGCGGGATCCGCAAGCGAGCAACCAGATCCGGTCGGTGGGCGAAGAATTCCGGATGCGCGGAGAGATAGGCGGCGACAGACTCGGCCGCATCCGGCTCGTAGGCGTCGCGCTCCGCAGCAGGCTCGGTCGTCATAGGGCCATCTCCCCATCAAAGACGCGCACGGCCGGGCCGCTCATCCAGACAGGTGCCGTCTCGCTGGCCCATTCGATCAGCAGCTCGCCGCCTGGCAGCTCCACCTGGACCCGCTCCCCGAGCAGGCCCCAGAGCCGCCCGCAGACCACCGCGGCACAGGCCCCGCTGCCGCACGCGAGGGTCTCGCCGACGCCGCGCTCGAAGACCCGCAGCCGTATCCGGTCGTCACCGAGCACCTGCATGAAGCCCGCGTTCGCGCCAGCGGGGAAATCCGCGTGTTGGGCAATGCGTGGACCGAGCTCCGCGACCGGCGCTCGATCGAGATCTTCAACCGGGGTCACGGCGTGGGGGTTTCCGAGCGAGACGACACCGATCGGCCAGCTTCCCGATTCCAGCTGCAGGACATAGACGCTCGCTCGCGAAACCGCGCGATAGGGGATCTCTGGCGGCTCGAAGACAGGCGTGCCCATGTTGACGCGCACTTCACCGCCAGGCTGTACCGTCGCCTCGATGATCCCGGCATGCGTCTCCAACCGGACTCCGTCGCGCTCCGTCAGACCTTCGTCACGGGCAAAGCGAGCGACGCAGCGGGCGCCATTCCCGCACTGGCCAACCTCGTTGCCGTCGGCGTTGTAGATCCGATAAGAGAAGTCGGCGTCTGGACGGCGCGGGGCCCCGAGGACGAGCACTTGATCACAACCGACGCCAAAATGGCGATCGGCGAGGGCGCGGACCTGCTCCGGGGACAGCTCGAGCGACTGGCGCAGGCCATCGAGCACGACGAAGTCGTTCCCCAGGCCATGCATCTTGGTGAAGCGGATCATCGGCGTGACTCTAGGTCTCGATGGCGTGGATTGGCAAGGCCGGGAGAACCCATGGCGCGACAGCGCCGAAGGCCCGTCGCGGTGTCCTGGCAAGAGTAAATGGCCAGCCGGCTTGGATCAACAAGGCTGGTGGCCAACGGTCGTGTCCCTGCCAGTCGTTTGACAGCGGCCAGGCGGCCTCCTAGGATCGCGGCCGTGCGCCTCGCTCCGCCGGCCCAGGAGGACCCTCGATGCCGCGATTACCGCTGTGGCAATGGATCGTCGCCATCGCCTTTCTTGTATTCTATGGCTTTGCCGTCTTCGCGCTCACGCGCGACTATTACCTCCGTCATCCTCAGGGCGCGGCGCCGGTCGCGGGGCCGCACGGCAGCTCACCGGCCCGGCTCCAAGATCAACCCCCTGCCGCGGCGCCGGAGATTGCGGGCGTGCTGCGCGGCGAGGACCCAGCCCCGATCGACCGGCTTGCTGACGAGCTGTTCACTCAGGGTCACTACGCCGAGGCCCTGCCGCTCTACGAGCGCCTGATCGAGCTGAGCCCTGACGACGTCGAGGCCCACAACGATCTCGGGCTGGCGCGCCACTACACGGGTGATACGCTCGGCGCACTCGAGGTGCTGGAGCGCGGCACCGAGAAAGATCCGGCGCATCAGCGGATCTGGCTGACGCTCGGGTTCGTGCGCGCGGCGGCAGGCGAGACCGCAGCGGCCCGCGAGGCACTCGAGCGGGCGCGATCCCTCGCGCCGCGAACCCCGGTCGGCGAAGAGGCGGCGCGTCTGATCAAGCAGCTCGAGAAGGGCTAGCGATCATACTGCGGCTAGGACACCGCGGAGGCTGATCGTTTCCGTGTGGAGCATACGCGATGCGTACCCTACGGCCATACGGACGGGGCGATGGAGACGCCGGATGGTACGCGGTGCGTACACTACGCTGCGTGTTTGCGGTCACGCGGCCCCCGGCACGGACCCCTCGACGCCTCTGGCGGAGGAGCCCCGCCATGTGAGGCCTCTCTATGTCCGGGCTTCGGCGGCGAGCTGAGCGGGCGATTGCGACACGCTCAATCGCGACAGGCCATGGCCACCGTGTAGTGGGCACCCTGCTTGAGCTTGTCGTAGTTGCCGAAGACCTCGGTCAGATTGCGCCGGATGTACTGCCGCAGGCCGTTTATGGTGACGAGATAGAGCCGGCCGCCCGGGCGCAGGCGGGCACGCGCATCATGCAGCAGGATCGCGAGCAGTTCCTTGCCGACCTTTGCCGGGACGTTACTGGCGATCAGATCGAAACGGCGCGACGGCTCGATCTGATCGAAGCCGTTGCTGAGCTCCGCACGGGCGTTCTCGAGCGTATTGCGCCTCGCATTGCGGTTGGCATACTCGACCGCGACGAAATCCTTATCAACCATCAGCGTGCCGCCTCGGGGCGCGCGGATCGCAAGTGCG
Organism: uncultured Chromatiaceae bacterium; assembly: GCA_964583605.1. GTDB lineage: Bacteria > Pseudomonadota > Gammaproteobacteria > Chromatiales > Chromatiaceae > CAZOWL01. The sequence goes on from CAZOWL010000008.1 coordinate 10,601, forward strand.
AGGCCGAGCGGGCCGTAGCCACATCCCAGATCGAGACAATCGTCCTGCGGGCGGACCTCGACTTGGCCCAGCAGCAACCGCGTCCCCTCGTCGATCTCGCGCGGCGAGAAGAGTCCCCAGGTGCTGGATAGGGTCACCTCGCGGCCACCGAGCTCGGCCGTGAAGACGATATCCTGCCGCAAGCGTGCGAGCTGTTCCGACGTGAGCATAGACTGGATTCCGAGCAGATTTGCCGTCCTCCCCCGGCGTGTCGACCGGCGCAACGGGAGGTCCTGGGCGGGGTGGGGTTATTGTAGCGGCTCAATCGTTTAGACTCTCGGCATGTGTCCTACAACCCGCCGTCAGCTGAGCGCCGATGCACGATCCGGCCGGGCAGCTTGAGATCCGCGTTGGCACCGCGCAGGGCCGTGCGGTCGTCCAGGTGCGCACCACGCGTCAGGCAACGGCCGCGCGACTATTCCGTGGACGCGACGCTGACGCCGCGGTGTGTCTGGTGCCGACCGTCTACAGCCTCTGTGCAACGGCTCAGGCCGTGGCCTGTGCCCGGGCGATCGAGCAGGCGCGCGGGGTATCACCGCCCGCGGCCATTCGTCAGCGCCGCGACCGCCTCATTGCGGCCGAGACCGTCCGCGAGCACCTCTGGAGGATCTTCCTCGACTGGCCGCAGGCCATCGGGGCGCCCCCCGATGAGTCAGCAATGGCCCGCGCCGTGGGGCTCTATTCCGGCTGGCGGCAGGCGCTGCTCACCGGCCTCGAGCCCCTGCTCGCGGCAAGCGCCGGCCAGTCCGGCCCAAACCGGCCGGCTGACGCTGGGGCCCAAGAGGTCGAAGCGGCCCTGACCGAGCTGGTGACGGAGCGGATCTTCGGAACCGCTCCGGGGGATTGGCTCGTCGGCATTCAGGATCGCGCGGCGCTCAGGCGCTGGTCGGAACAGACCGAGACGACCACCGCACGGCTGATCGGTTGGCTGATCCGTTCCGGCCGGGCCGGCCTGGGCCGCTGCCCGGTGCCGCCGCTTCCGCGCGACATCGCGGCGGGCCTGTTGCCGGCGCTCGACGCGGGGCAATGGGCGAGCTTCCCGGGCAAGCCAACCTGGGCCGGCCGGACCCACGAGACGAGCCCTCTCACGCGCAATCTCGCGCGACCCTTGCTGACCGACCTCTTAGACGATTGCGGCAACGGTTTGCTGAGCCGGCTCGTCGCAGTGCTGATCGAGGTCGCACGCTTGCTCGCGCCCAGACAGGCCGTAGAGCTGCCGCACGTCAGTGCCCGCCCCCCATTCGAGGGCGCGGCAGACGGCAGGACCACGGGCGACGGGGTCGGGTGGGCCTGGGTGCCTGCGGCCCGGGGACTCCTGCTGCACCGCGTCGCATTGGACGGCGATCGAATCGCCGATTACTTTATCCTCGCGCCGACGGATTGGAATTTCCACCCTCAAGGGGTTGTGGCAAGCGGACTTGCAGCCATCATCGACCAGATGGGCGGGCCAGCGGCCAGCTCTGACCTCGCCCGGCTCTTCGTGATCGCCGTCGATCCTTGTGTCAGGTTCGATATCGTGACGGACGTTCGCGCACAGCCTACCCAACCCAACAGCCTCAACACAACAGCCAGGTAAAGAGCCATATGTGTCTCGCGATCCCAGCCAAGATTGTTGCTATCGATGCCAGCGGACAGCAGGCCACCGTCATGCTCGGCGATGTCGCGAAGGAGGTGTCACTGGCTTTGGTCGATGATGCGACCATTGGCGACTACGTCCTGCTGCACGTCGGCTACGCGCTTAGCAAGATCAGCGCCGCCGAGGCCGAGCAGACGCTCGCCCTGATGGTCGAGGCCGGCATCCTCGAGGATGTCTCGAGCCCGTCGGCCGCAGCGGAGGATGATCGATGAAATACCTCGACGAGTTCCGCGATCAGGCCTTGGCGCGCCGGCTAGCCGCGGCCATCGCCGCCGCAGCGCGGCCCGGCCGGGAGTATCGACTGATGGAGTTCTGCGGCGGGCATACCCATGCCATCTTCCGCTACGGGGTGCCCGATCTCATGCCGGCCAACCTGCGCTTCGTCCATGGGCCGGGGTGCCCGGTCTGCGTGCTGCCCATCGCCCGCCTCGACCAGGCCATCGCGCTGACCGCCGAGCATGGCGTCACACTGTGCACCTATGGTGACCTGATGCGCGTGCCGGCGAGTCGCGGACAGACGCTGCTCAAGGCCAAGGCAGGAGGTGCCGACATCCGTCTGGTCTATTCGACTCAGGATGCACTTGCGATTGCCCGCGCGGAGCCGCATCGGCAAGTGGTCTTCTTCGCCATCGGCTTCGAGACGACGACCCCACCGACTGCGGTGGCGCTCAAGACGGCCCGCGCCGAAGGGCTCGCCAACTTCTCGGTCTTCTGCAATCACGTGCTGACGCCGCCGGCGCTGGAGGCCATCTTGTCCACGGCGGCCCCCGATGGCGTCCAGATCGACGGCATTCTCGGCCCGTCGCACGTCAGCACGGTCATCGGGAGCCAGGCCTATTCATTTGTGCCCGCGCAATACCGCATGCCCGTCGTCATCGCCGGGTTCGAGCCACTCGATGTGATGCACTCCACGCTGATGCTCGTGAGCCAGCTCAATGCCGGGCGTTGTCAGGTCGAGAATCAGTACATCCGCGCCGTGACCGAGACCGGAAATCGGAAGGCGCAGGGGCTGATGGCTGAGGTCTTTACCCGGCGCGCCGAGTTCGAATGGCGCGGCCTCGGCGTGCTGCCGAACAGCGCGCTGGCCATCGCCGAGACCTACGCGGACCTCGACGCCGAGCGCCGCTTCCCGGTGGCCGCGCCGGCGGGACGCGAGGTCAAGGGCTGCGAGTGTCCGAGCGTCCTGCGCGGTGTGAAGACACCGACGGATTGTCGCCTGTTCGGTACCGTCTGCACGCCGGAGAATCCGATGGGGGCCTGCATGGTCTCATCGGAAGGCGCCTGTGCCGCTTACTGGAGCTATGGACGCTTTCGCGGGGCAGGAGCGACCCATCGCCGCGCCGAGGCCGTCGCCTGATGGGCCATGAGCGCCGCTTCTCCGCGCGCTTGGACCTCAAGCACGGTGTCGTCGAGATGAGCCACGGCTCCGGTGGTCGGGCGATGGCACAGCTCATCGACGAGCTGTTTCAGCGCCATCTCGACAACGCGCTGCTGCGCCAGCGCAATGACCAGGCCTGCTTCACACCGCCGCCGGGGCGGCTCGTCATCAGCACGGACGGACACGTCGTCGCGCCGCTCTTCTTCCCGGGTGGCAACATCGGCTCGCTGGCTGTGCATGGCACGATCAACGATGTGGCAATGGCCGGTGCGAGGCCGCTGTACCTCGCCGCCGGCTTCATCCTTGAAGAGGGCCTTCCGCTGTCCGATCTCGCTCGCCTGGTGGTCAGCATGGCGGAGGCAGCCAGCGAAGCCGGGGTCCCGGTCATCACCGGCGACACGAAGGTTGTCGAGCGCGGCAAGGGCGACGGCTGTTTTATCACGACCACTGGGATCGGAGTCGTCCCCGAGGGGGTCACGATCTCCGGTGATCGTGCGGCCCCGGATGACGCCATCTTGGTGAGCGGCACCATCGGCGATCATGGCGTCGCCATCCTCTCACAACGCGAGGGCCTGGGCTTCGAGGCGAAGATCGTTTCAGACACGGCGGCCTTGCACGAGCTGGTTGCCGCGATGGTCGCGGCGGTACCCGACATCCATTGCCTGCGCGACCCGACCCGCGGCGGTCTGGCGACGACGCTGAACGAGCTGGCTCAGCAGTCCGGCGTCGGCATGCAGATCCGCGAGGAGGCCATCCCGATCCGGCCCGGGGTCGCAGCGGCCTGCGAGCTACTCGGCCTCGATCCGCTTTACGTCGCCAATGAAGGGAAGCTGATCGCGATCTGCCCGGCGGCAGAGTCAGAGCGCCTACTCGCGGTGATGCGCGCGCACCCACTTGGCCAGCAAGCGGCCTGTATCGGTCAAGTTGTCGCCGACCCGCACAGATTCATCCAGATGGAGACGCGCTTTGGCGGCCAGCGCATTGTCGACTGGCTGGCCGGAGACCAGCTGCCGCGAATCTGCTGAAGGCTCCTCTCACGCCAATCGCCGCGCCTCCGGTGCCGCCCCGATGAGGTCCACACCACATTAGGTGTTCCCGACGGGCAGAGAAGTCGGCGCTTGGTGTGACGCCCCCCGGATGTCGCTGCGGCCCCATCCGGCCGGCCTGTGTCGCGAGCGGGGCCGGGATAGCAGGGTCTATCGCCCCCAGAGCTTGTCGTCGACGTAGCGCTTGATGATCTGCTGGGCTGGGGTGCCCACGCTGGTGAACTCGAGATTGGTCCGATAGCGTCCCCGGACACGCTGCGTACGTAGGACGCGGGCGTAGAGGTCGCCGATGCTCTTGCCTTGGTCGAGTGCAGAAGGCTCGAGAGCCACGACGACCTCGGAGCAGGCTGGGAGCGCGATCGGCAGATCGGCGCTCATACCATGGTAGCCGAGATCCTGAGCGCGGCCTTCGAGGCTTTGGTACATCACCTTCTTGTCCTCGACGCGCCGGAATCGCAATGGGATATCGACCTTGATTCGCGGCGCGGTGCGCGGCTCCGCATCGGGCACCTCGAGCCGCCGGGGCCTCGTGCTCGCCTTCAGCTCGTAGAGCCGGACGGGGACGCTCTTGCCCTTCGGCATCACCTCGTTGATGTGGCCGATCTCGATGAACTCCCGCGCCGCATCGTGGCTCGCCTCGCTCAACAGCACCTGGCCGCGCAGTGCGTAGGCCTCGATACGTGAGGCCAGATTCACGGCCTCGCCAACCGCCGTGTACTCGCTATGCCAGTCTGAGCCGAAGCTGCCGACCATCACCGGACCGGTGCTGACGGCGATCCCCGCATGCAATCGGGGCTGACCCTGGGCCTCGCTCTCCGTGTTCAGGTCCTGCATCGCTCGCTGCATCGCTATGGCGCAGTTGATCGCTTGGCAGAGATCGCCCCCCTCGGCACCGCGACCACCGAACAACGCCAGGACGGCGTCACCGACGAACTTGTCGACGACACCGCCGTGCTCGACCACCTGTCGACTCATCGCACTGTAGTAGCGGTTCAACAGCTCGCTCGTGAGCACCGGTGCGATGGCATCCGATAGCGCGGTGAAGCCGCGCAGGTCGGCGAGCAAGACCGTGACCTCGGCGCTCACGATCGGTTGGCGCGCGAGCAACAGCGCGTCGACCAGAGCGCTGAGGCGGCCTTCGAGGACGCTGCGATGCTCAGCCGTCTCATGCGACGCCAAGATCTCCGCGACGGCATCTAAGAGATCCGCCTCGAATTGCCGCCGTCGGTGATATTGCATGCCCACGCTTCACTCAGTGCTTGCCATGGGCCATGATACTGCAGAGGCCGCGATCTAGGGCATGATCGCCGCTACGCTCGTCAGGCGGTCTCGGCCGAGCCGCCCTGGCGCACGATCAGGCCGACGGCGGCGGGCTGAGCTGGAAGATCTGCTCGAGGCGCTCAAGGAGCTCGCGCAGCTCGAGCGTGAGCAGCGCCACCTCTGAATCAAAGCGGGCCAGAGGGTCTTCGTTGTCGGTTTCACTCAACTCTTCGAGCAAGGCGTCGGCAAGCCGAATCCGTTTGAGCGCCAGGTCCTCGCCGAGGACGAACGAAACGCGCTCCGACCAATCCAGGGCGAGCTGGACGACCTGTTTGCCGGCCCGCAGGTGCGTCGCGATCTCCTCACCGGTCAGGTCCTGACCGCGACAGCGGATGACGGACTGCGTGTCCTGCGGGTCCCGCAGCTCACAGGCATCGCCGAGCATGAGACCGACCGGAGCGCTGCCGCGGGAGACCCAGTCGGTCATCGCTGCCGCCGGGGCCTCGGGCGGCCGCGGCGGCGTCGCCGGCAGGGTATCGAGGGTCTCTCGCAGCAGGCTGACGATGTCCTCGGCGACCCTCTCGCTCGAGGCCTCAACGACCAGCCAGCCCAACTGCGTGTCCACATAGGCGCGCGTCGGCACCGAGCGGGTGAAGGCGCGGGGCAACATCTCGGCCATGATCGCGTCGCGCAAGCGCCGCCGCTCGGCCCGTCCTACGCTACGGACCTCGCCGTCCTCGATCTCGGCCACCCGCTCCGCGAGGGCCTCTGCCACAACCGCGGCCGGCAACAGCCGCTCTTGGCGGCGTGCGCAGAACAGGAGGCAGCGGTTCATGGCGTGGACAAGAGGCCCCTCCTGCCGGCCGTGGCCATCGCCGCTCGGTGCGACCCAACCGAGGGTACTGGTCTCCATCGGCCCGCAAGGTCGGAAGGCATGCCGAGCCATGCGGCGCTCCAACTCCTCGGCATCCCACTCGAAGCGCTCCTGCAGCTTGAACAGCCTCGCGCTTTTGAACATCTCAACACCCCCACCCGCGGCAAAAGCGGCGCATTATGCGCGGGCGGCTCGCGTTTGCAAGCCGCCCGAGACATTGGCCAACCCCACCACGAGTCGGGTGCCGGGACCCGGCTAGCGGGACCGGTCGGCGAGCTCGAGCTCGCGCCCAGCGATCCAAACCAAGAGCACAACGGGCACGCCGATCAGCGTCGTGAAGAGGAAGAAGCCGGGGTAGCCGATGCCATCGACGATGGACCCCGAGTAGCCGCCAAGCACCTTGGGCAGCAAGGTCATCAGAGAGCTGAAGATGGCGTATTGGACGGCGGTGAAGGAGACGCTCGTCAGGCTCGAGAGGAATGCGACGAAGGCGGCGCTCGCGAGGCCGGCAGCCAAATTATCGGCCAGCACAGTCAAGTACATGAGCGGCACGTCGCGCCCGACGGTGGCCAGCGCCACGAACAACAGATTGGTCGCAGCCGCGAGTGCCGCGCCGAGCATCAGGATCCGCATGACACCGAAGCGTGTCGCCAGGAGTCCGCCAATGAAGCCGCCGGCGATGCTGACCAGCACGCCGAAGGTGTTCACAGCCCGGGCGATCTCCGGCTTGGTGAAGCCGAGGTCCTGGTAGAAGACATTGGCGATGACACCGAGCACGATGTCTGAGATGCGATACAAGCCGATCAACGCCAGCAGCATCAGCGCGGTGCGCACACCGTAGCGACGGAAGAAGTCGAGCGCCGGCGCGACCCATGTCTGAATCGCCATGCGCCTGTTCACCGCGCCGACGGCAACGAGTGACCAGCCAACCGCAACGGCCAGGGCAATAGCGAGCGCGAATCGCAGTGCCTCGATCACGAAGCCCACGAAGGCGTTCGGCCCCAGGCCCGACTTCGCCGCCATCACCGCCTCGGCGCTGAGGAAGAAGCCGCCGGCGAAGGCCGACGCCGCGATGAGGAAGACCAGGACCAAGCGGGCATAGTCACGCGGTGCATGACTGTAGCTCGCCGATCGGTCGGAGGCGGGCTCCCGAACCAACAGAGTCGTGACGACGCCGATGAGCATGGCCGACGCCATGACGAGATAGGTCAGGCGCCACGCCGGGTACGAGTAGGCCCCTGGTGCCGAGTGAAGCGCCGCGGCCACGAATAGGGCCCCGGCACCGCTCGTGACCATGCCGACCCGGTAGCCAGCGATATAGGCTGCGGAGAGTACACCCTGCATCCGCGGCGGTGCGCTCTCGATGCGGTAGGCGTCGATGCAGATATCCTGGGTCGCGGCCGAGAAACCCAGCATCACGGCCGCGAGCGCCATCCGCACGAGGCTGTCTGGCCCGGCCGCCGGGTCCACAGAGGCCATCAGCACGATCGCGGCGATGATGCCCAGCTGCGCGAGCAAGAGCCAGCCCCGCCGGCGGCCATAGCGGCGACTGAGCCAAGGCAATGGCAGACGATCGACCAGTGGTGCCCAGACGAACTTGAACGAGTAGCCGAGCGCCGCCCAGCTGAAAAAGGTGACCGCGTTGCGCTCGACGCCGGCCTCGCGCAGCCACAGAGAGAGTGACGAGAAGATCAGCAGCAGCGGCAGACCGGCCGAGAATCCGAACAGCAGCATCGTGACGACACGCCGATCGCGCAATACCTCGAGCCCAGGGCGCCGGCGAGCCGTCGCGTCCGCGACCTTCGCTGTTGTGTCTCCGTCGACCGATGTCACGATAAGCAGTTGCTTTGCAGACGGGATCGCGCGCTGGCTCAGATCTGAAGGCCGTTCCGACCGATCGGTCACGATGCGCGGGCCCCTCGCAACCGACGCTCGATTCGGCAATGATCCGCTCGGCGGACTCAATCATGGTCCGGGGGCCTGCGCGCTGCGACAGTATCTCACATCGCTGGCCCCGCGCTCCGCGCCGCGGGCCCGCCGGGGAGCGGGCAACGCGCGAGCACTCGCGCAAACCCCCGCTGCGCGATGCGCGGTATCTCGCTAACACCGCGTTTCCGGCTAAAATACCATCGTCCGCGCAAGGCAAAAGGTCGGGAGAGCATAGGCCTGCCCTTTTCGCCGGCGCGCGACCTCTCGATTCAGTATCCCGAGTCCGCCCGGCGAGATGCCCCAGCTGCACGAGACCCTTGAGCAGATCCACGTGCGCATGGCCTACGTGTTCCTGGTCGCCCTCGGGATCCATGTGCTCGGCACGATCAAGCACCTCCTGTTCGAGCGCCAGCTGCGCTGGTCGGCCGCATGCTGGGCGGCGCCAAGCCCCAAGCAGGGGTCGCCCAAGGCTGAGCCCGACAAGGCGCCGGTTGGTTACCGGCGTCTTGACTTGGCCCGCGGGAGCCTTTGCGGCGTGCGGCCCCGCGTGTCAAGCCGCCCCACTCGCCGACGCACGGCCGCGCATGCAGAGCGCTAATCAGCGTTGGAGCAGGCGCCAGAGAGACCCTTCCACCGATGAGAGCAACCGCTCCATCGGCCGTTTCTTTTTCGTGTATTTGATCTGGAAGATCCGCGCGCGCTCGCGGGCCGCAAGCAAATAATCATCACTGGTCTGGATACCGTCGACGAGCCCAAGCTCGAGCGCCTCGGTGCCCTGCCAGTACTCACCGGTCGCAACCCGCGCCAGATCGACGCTGGGACGATATTCCGTGATGAAGCGCTTGAAGAGCTGGTGGGTCGTCTCGAGCTGCTCCTTCAGCTTCTCGCGTCCCGCCTCGGTGTTTTCGCCAAAGAGCGTCAGAGTCCGCTTGTACTCGCCGGCGGTGTGCAGCTCAAAGTCGACTCCATTACGCTCGAGCAGGCGGCGGAAGTTGGGTAGCCCTGCGACCACGCCGATCGAGCCGATCGCCGCAAACGGTGCCGCGAGCAGGCGCTCGGCGACGCAGGCCATCAGATAGCCTCCGCTGGCGGCCACCTTGTCGACGGCGACCGTGAGCGGGATGCCGCGCTGACGGATGCGCGTCAGCTGGGACGCTGCGAGGCCGTGCTCGCTGACGACACCGCCAGCGTTCTCCAAGCGAATGACCACCTCGTCCTCTTCTTTCGCGGCCAACAGAACCGCTGTCACGGCCTCCCGCAGCGAGGCGACTTGAGTGGCCTTGATGTCGCCGTGGAAATCGATGACGAAGACCCGCGGCTGCGGGATCTTGGCCTCTTCCTCGCGCCGTGCGCGCCGCTCGGCGCGGCGATCCCGGTGGAATAACCGCCGCAGACTCTTGCGCGGTTCCGCCGTCTCTTTCAGCGCCCGCGCCAGATCCCGATAGCGCTGGCTCAGATCGATGATCTCTAGGCGATCGCCCTCCGTGACCGACGGACGCCCGCGCAAGGCCAGTATCAGCAACGGAAGCAAGATGACGAGGGCCAGTGTCAGCGTCTTGGCGAGAAAGAGTCCGTACTCGACGTAGGCATCGCTCATTGGGGGGCTCCATGGAAGAGGCAAGCGGCTTGCGTACTTGGTTGAGGTCGTCGGGACCGGAGTCTGGGCGAGGTGCGCGCCCATGCCGCGGCGTGTCGGCGATGAGACGACATCGGCCTAACGATCATGGGGCGAGCCGAGCCACCCCGGACCATGAAATGTCGCCTCACCCCTGATCGTTCCCTCACCCCAGCCCTCTCCCAGAGGGCAAGGGAGCGAACGTGCTTCGCGAATTTCATAGTAAGACGCGCTGCCGAACCATATAGCGACCTTTTGTCCCGGTTCACCAGTCGAGGACCAAGTCCAGCTCATCAAGGCGGTGCTCGCGCGGCAGCGTGGTCTGTTCACGGGTCTAGCAGTGATAATCGGTATCGTGGACTGGGGTGCTCGTAGGCAGACCCTTTACCCTTATGGAGCCCGAATGGTCAACGAACCCTTCCTGTTCGGTTTCCTGCTCCTGATCGGGTTGGGAAAGGGGCTGACCGATGGCTAGGAGCGGGTCAAACGAGCAAGGCTGCGGCAGCGCCGGCTACCACCAGCAGCAGCGTTGCCGTCGACCAGCGGCGTAGCCGGGCCTCGATGCGGCTCAGGGAGTCTTGCGATTCGGCCCACCGGCGCGCTCGCGCGACGCCGTCGTAGAGGGTGTCGCGCCAGCGTCCGGCGACTGCCCCCAATCGTTGCCAGGCCTCGACGAGCCCGAGGGCCGCCGGCTCCATCAAGGCCACCAGATCGCCGGCCGGGACACGCGGCAGCCGCGCCAGCACGCGGAAGGCGCCCAACCCGACCACGAAGCCCGCGAGCAGCGCCACGCTGAAGGCAATGGCCTGATGGCCGAACCAGGCGACCGGCGGTGGCAGCTCACCCGACGGCGAGGGGAAGGCGAGCGTAGCCATGACGAATCCGGCGACGACAAGGCCGATGCCGACGGGCGACTCCCGATCTCGCCCCGCCCGGGCATCCGTGCTCGCACCCGCCGTTATGGATGCGCCCAAGAGCAGACCGACGCAGAGGACGGAACCCGCGATCGGCCAGGGCGCAGCGTCACTGGCAGCGAGCGTGAGCAAGGCCGCTCCGAGCACTGCCACGGCAATCAGCAGTACCGCCACGACAGTGACGATGCCTCTGCGCCCGTTCGCGGCATCCCGGTCGAGCAGCAGCGCGGCCATCCCGACCCCGGACAGCGCCAGCATTGCCGGGAAAGTTGCGGTCATGGCCATCACCTCGCCCGGCGCATCGAGCCGGAGCCCGAGCAGACCCAGCCACAGCGTCGTCACCCCAGCCAGCGCGTAAGCCGTCACCGCCCGCGGGGTCGCCTGCAACAGTCCCGCCACGGCCGCCCAGGCACAGCCCATCAGCGCCAGCCCCGGCAGCAGTGCCGCCACCGCCGGCCATTGGACTTCGTCGAGCGGCAGCAGTCGCAGCCAGGGCAGCACTCCGGCGACGAGCGTGAACGCAACCACCGGGCCCAGGTAGCGGGCGCGCGCCTCGGCAAGGACGGGCGTCAGCCAATAGCACAGGCCTGTCACGCCGGCCTTGGCACCAAAGCCGATCAGCAATAGCGCCAACAAGACCCCGCGCTCGTGCGCCTCGCTCAGCGGCGCGCGTAGCGACATAAAATCCAAACCGGCAGCGTCCTTCGCTAATAGGAGCAGCACCTCGAGGATCAGCAGATCGGCGATCACCACGGAGACCACCAGGACCCGCGGCCCGCTCCCCCCGCCGAGCAGGGCGTACAACGGATAGGCGGCCAGCACGGATGCCGCGAGTGCCGACGGCAGATCGCCGGTCAACGGCAGCCAGAGCGCGCCGGTCATGGCCAACAAGAACGGCACAGCACGCCGCGGCGCGCGGAGCCAGTCGGCGGCAAGCCAGCCGCCCGCGAGCCACAGCAGCGCGACCGCGGCCAGCAGCCAACGGCCGGTCTCGTCGAGCTGCAACAAGGAGGAGCCGAGCATCAGACCCGGCATCCGCAGCTGGGCCTCTGGGGCGGTCATCGCGATCAGCAGCGCCGGCAGGGCCGCCCAGCGTGCCAGCGCCAGCACCCGTCTGCGCCAGGGGGGCAGCACCAGTGCCAGCGTGAGCGCCAGTGGCCAGGCGGGCGGCAGGGCCGGCAGCCAGGCCGCCAGCGCGAAGAACGCATCCATGTCAGCCAGCAGCCCATTCATGGGTAGGCAAACTCCCGCTCGGCGATCAGCAGCGACCATTCCAACGCCGAGAATGGCATCGATGCGAAGAGACCGATCAGCAACGAGAGCGCGGCGGTTACGAGCGGCGGCAGCAGGAGCAGCCAGCCCGTCTCCGGGCGTCGCCACCACTTCGAGCCGCCGCCGGTGGGCATGCGGGGCTGCGCACCCGCGGCCGGCTCGGCCCATTGCTCTGTCGGCTCGCGCAGCCAGGCCCTATGCAGGACGGGCAGGAAATAGGCGGCATTCAACAGGCTGCTCGCGGTCAGCACGTAGAGCGGCCAGTGCACGCCGGCCTCGAGCGCCCCGAGGCCGAGATACCATTTGGTGATGAAGCCCGCGACCGGCGGTATCCCGATCATGCCGAGCGCCGCGATCGTGAAGGCACCCAGGGTCCAGGGCATGCGCCGTCCCACCCCGTTCATCTCGCTGACCTTGTGGATGCCGAGTGTCTCGGCCAGGTTGCCGGCGCAAAAGAACAGCGTGATCTTCATCAGGCCCTGGTGCACCAGGTGCACGATGCCGCCAACGCTCGCGAGCGGGCCGACGATGGCAACGCCAAGCACGATATAGGACACCTGGCTGACCGTGGAGAACGCAAGCCGACGCTTGAGATCGTCCTGGAACAACGCGCGCAGTGAGCCATAGACGATGGTCACTGCGGCCATCAGGGCCAGCGGGCCGGTCACGCCCAGCTCGGCGGCCTGCTCGACGCCGAAGACATCGTAGACGATCAGCACGACGCCGAAGGCCCCCGCCTTGACCACCGCGACTGCATGCAGCAGCGCGCTGACCGGCGCCGGCGCAACCATGGCCCGCGGCAGCCAACTGTGCAGCGGCACCATCGCCGCCTTGACGCCGACACCGGCGATCAAGAGCGCGAAGATCGCGATGAGGACTCCGCGATGCGTGTCCACCAGGTCCGCGACGAAGCCGCGCGGCGCGAAGGCCAGCGTGCCGGTCAGCGTATAGAGCCAGACTGTCCCTGCCAGCAGCAGCGCACCGGCAAGCACCGTGTGCGCCAGATAGACGGCACCGGCACGCCGTGCCGCCTCGGTGCCGCGATGGACCACCAGCGGATAGGTGGTCAATGTCAGCATCTCAAAGAACAACACGAAGGTCAGCAGGTTGCCGGACATCGCCACGCCCACGGTGGCGGTCACGCAGAGACTGAAGAAACCGAAGAACCGGCTGCGGTTCGGCGACTGCTCCAGATAACCCACCGCGTACACCGTAGTAACGAGCCAGAGCCCCGCGGACAGGACCAGGAACAGCAGCGATAGGGCCCCGACCCGCAGCACCAGGTCCAGATCATCCAGCAGGGGCAGCCTGGCCTCGTAGCGCTGCCCCTGAGAGACGCCCCAGAACATCCCCGCGACCAGCGCCAGCTTGAGAAGCGCCCCGCCCAGGTTCAGCGCAGTACGGGTACGCACGCGACCCTCGGGCAGGAAGAAGATCACCAACCCAGGGATCAACGAGCTGGCCAAGACCAGCAATGGCAGCACAGCATCGGGCGGCAGGCGGGCGTCGAACAGAGGGATCACGACGCCCCCTCGGCTGCGCCCGCCCAATACAGCGCGGCCGCCGGCGCAGCGCCGACCTGCAGCAGCGGCCACAGCAGCGGGAGTGTGAGACCCAGGAGGATCGCGGCGACCGCGAGCAGCAGTGCGCTCCACTCCATCGCTGCCGGCACCGCAACGCCGCGGTGCTCGCGCGCGGACGGGGTGAACGCAGATCCTACGACCTTGAAGACATAAGCCGCCGCCAGCACGCCGCCGAGCAGCATGACTGCCGCCAGACCGAGGCGCCCCTGTTGGAAAGCGGCCTCCAGCATCAGCCATTTGCCGATGAAGCCGCCGCTCGGTGGCAAGCCCATGATGCTCACACCGGCCAGCGTGAAGGCGGTCAGCGTCAGCGGCAGCCGGTACACAGCGCGATCAAGCTCGGCGATGCGATCCTGCCGGCCGAAGCGCATCAGGTTACCTGCGCTCAGAAACATCGCCGCCTTCGCCAGACCATGTGCCAAGGCCAGGTAGAGCGCGCCGGTCCAGGCAGCGGCATGGCCGGACACGGAGAGCGGGAACGCCATGAAGAAGTAACCGATTTGGGCGACCGTCGAATAGGCGATCAGCAGTTTCAGGCGTTCCTGGCGCAACGCCAGCACCGAGCCCCAGATCACGGCCGCCGCGCCGAGCACCCCGAGCAGCTCAGCGAGCCAGGGTCGGCCGCCGTCAAGCACGTCGATCCAAAACCGCAGCAGCAGGTAGAAGGACGCCTTGACGACCAGCGCCGACAGCACGGCGCTCACTGGCGCGGGCGCGCTGCCGTGCGCCGGCGGCAGCCAGAAATGGAACGGGAACAGAGCAGTCTTCAGCAGCAGACCGGCGATGATTGCGCCGATCGCGGCCTGGATCGCGGGGCGCGGGGCATCACCGATACAGGCGGCCACGAGGGCGATGTCGATCGTGCCGCAGGCGTGGTAGATCAGGGCGACGCCGAGGAGATACGACAGCGAGCCCAGCACGCTGACCATCAGGTAACGGATGGCGCCGGCCAGTGCCGCGGCACCGCCGCCCAACGCGGTCAGGCTCGCGGCCGCGAAGCCCAGCAGCTCGAGCGTCACATAGAGGTTGAACAGATCTGCGGACAGGAACAGGGCGTTCAGCGCGGTCCAGAGCAACAGCCACAGCGGCCAAAAGAAGGCCCGTTCCGTATGCTCGTCACGGAAGTACGCCGCCGCGTAGATACTGACGGCGACACCGACCGATGCGGTCATCGCCATCAGCGAGGCGCTGAGGCCGTCGGCGAGCCAGCGGATGCCGAGCGGTGCCTCCCAGCCGCCGAGCACCGTGCGCTGTGCACCCTCGGCCACTACGTCGAGCGTGAGACCAAGCGTCGCGATGGCCGTCAGCACCGCCGCGATCGAGCCGAGGAGCGCCGCCCGGCGAAGTAGCAGAAAGCACAGCAGCGCGCCCGCAAGGGGCACGAAGACGACGGCAAGGGTCCAATCCAGCCCGTCGAGAGCCAAGCGCATGATTCAGCCGTCGGCTGGGTCGTCGAGGGTGCTGCGCCCAGTCACCGAGCGCAGCCGGAGGATCAGTGCCAGCGCCAAGCCAGTCGCCGCGACGGCAACGACGATCCCGGTCAGCACCATCGCTTGCGGTACGGGGTCTGGCGCCAGTGCGACGCCGTCCTGCACAGGGCGCCGGCCCAGGCCGATGAAGACCAGGAAGATACCGCTGCTGATGATGTTGAGCGCGAGCACCTTGCGCAGCAGGTGGCGATGGACGATCAGCGCGTAGAGACCGATGACCACCAGCGCCATGCCGACGAGGGCCCAGAATAGCGCGGGCGTCATGGGCGCCCCCCGGCGAACAGCGCCGCCAAGATCAAGCCGATCGACAGCATCGCCGCGAGCTCGACGGCCAGGATCAGCATCTTCGCGGATTCCGGTGGCCAGCCGAGCGGGGCGCCGCCGGGCAGCACGGCGACGCCGACGCCGAGCGTCGTGAAGACGGCGACACCGAGCACCGCAAGCAACCGGATCGGCCAACCTCGCAGCCAATTCGGGATCGAGCGACCGCTCAGGCACAACAGGATGCCGACCCCGCCAAGCAGCGAGCCGGCCTGAAAGGCGCCGCCCGGTGCATGGGCCCCGGACCAGAGCAGATAGCCTGCGATGAGCACCATCAGCGGCGCGAGCAGTCGAGGCAGCTCGCGCAGCAGCGGTCCCGGCACGTTGCCGGTACAGCCGCGCGCCCTACCGACAGACCAGGTACCGATCAGCGCGAGCAGCAGGACGACCAGCTCGAGTAAGGTGTCATAGCCGCGGAAGTTCAGCAGCACCGCGGTCACCGGATGCGAGACACCGCTCTCGGCGAGGCGCGCGGCAACGGCGTCGGTCAGCCCCGGTGCCGGCGAGGCCAACGACAGGAGTGCCCAGGCGAGGCCAGCGAAAAGCCCGAGCAACACCAGCGCCAGCATCGCCCTGGCCTTGGGCGGCAGCTCCTCGCGGGCCTGCGCGGGGGTCGATGCGCACCGATCCAGGGCGTGGGTGGTCCGCGGGTCGCTCATTCAGATCCCGCCCTCATCCTCGGCGCCGCCGCGGCCGATGGGCGGCTCGAGGCGCGCCAGCGCTGCCAGCAGCAGCGCGCCGGTGACGCCGGCGCCGATCGCCATCTCCGCGAGCGCGACATCCACCGCATAGAGCCGCCCCCAGACCAGTGCCAGGACCAGCCCGAATGCAATGAACAGCACCACGGCCCGGAACAGCGCCGGCGTGGCCAGCGCACGCCAGGCCAACCAGAGCAATACGAGCGCCAACACGCCGTCCAGCGCCCAGTCGATCAAGCTCAGCCCTCCCATGGCGCGATCCGCCGTGCCCTCGCCCAGTGGGCGACCAGTTGGCTGGCGGCGCCGGACGCCGTCAGCACCAATAGCCAGATCAAGAGCAGCTTGCCCGCGGCCGCAGCGGACTCGGCCCGCATGATCAGCCCGAGCACAATCAAGCCAAGGCCCAAGTTGTCTGCCTTGGTCAGGGCGTGCAGGCGCGTGTAGACGTCGGGGAAGCGCAACAGCCCGACGGTTCCGGCGAGGAAGAAGCCGCTGCCGGCGAGCAGCAAAGCAATCGATAGGCTATCGATCATCCCGGCCCTCCCGATCCGGGGTTGGCGTCTTCACACTCACCGTGAAGGCGATGACAGCAACGATCGCCAGCAGCGCCAGGACCAGGGCCACGTCGCGCAGCGCGTGCAGACCGAGTGCCTCAGCCAGCAGCAGCAGGATCGCCGCGGAAGTCGTACCGAACAGCTGCGCGGCCAGCATGCGGTCCGCCGCGGTGGGTCCCCGGCGCACGCGCCACAGGCCGGCGGCCAGCGTCAGCAGCAGAAAGAGCGCGAGCGCGAGATGCAGTGTCATCATGCGTCCTCCCCTCCGCCGGCGTTCGGCGATTCCAGAGCGATACCGAACACCCGTGCGACCAGTCGCTCCAGGCGCGCCAACGCGTCATGATGATCGGCCGTTCTGTCGAGCACGTGCACCCGTAGTCGGGTGCCGCTGATCATCGCCAGGGTGCCCGGCATCAGGCTGACCAGGCTCGCCATCATCACAGGCGCCGGCCCGCGTGGCAATCGAAGCCGGTAGTCGACCATAGCCGGTGCGAGCGGCAGCCGCGGTTTGAAGGCGCGCAGGGCCACATCGACGCCGCCGCGCAGCGACTGCCAAAGAAAGAAGGGTAGCAGCAATGGGAGTCTCAGCACTGTTGGCAGCAGCGTGCGCTGAATCGGGGCCGAGCCCGGCTCACCGACGATCTGGGGGACAAACGCGGCCGCGGCAGCGCAGCACACCCCGAACATCAAGGCATCGGGGCGGCCCTCTGTCAGCATCCACCAAATCACCCCGAACAGTAGGAAACGCCCCAGGAACGCGAGAAGCTGTCGGATCATCTTCGCCTCAGCATGCGGCCGGGGAAACGTCCGCGACCTGATGCAGCGTGGAGAGTAACGATTCAGGCCAGTCCGAAACGCGGTGACCTGCAAGGCTGGCTTCCTTTCCTTGGCCTGCTTGGCATCCCCGGCGCGTTTGAGCGCGCGCCGCGATAGCTCATAGCGCCCCAGCGTCTTGCGGTCCTTCATTTCACCGGCAAACGGCGGATTGGCCAGGTTGACGTCGAACTTCAGCTCATCGAGCTACTCCCATACTTTGTGCTCGTCGGTCAGCGGCTCGTTCTAGGGGATCGGCTTCGCCGTGAGCCTGGCTCGCTGCAGCCCCTGCATCAGCACCGAGCCCGAGCGCTTCGTCCTGACTAGACAGGTCGCCTTAGTCTGGAGTCGCGGTGTGATGCCGCCCGCAATCGTCCCGGATCGAGACCTCGACAATGTTCGACGTAGATGAGGAACTGGCTAAGGGTCCTAGAGCGTTTCTCAAGACCGTGGCGGAGGGAAAAGGCATCAATCTGTTGCGTCTGAAGCAGATTATGGCGGCAAATCCAAAGCGCAAATCCGCGCCTCGGTCGGCGCCTGGAAGCGGTGCGCAAGACGGCGGCTTGACGGGGGGCGCGGCATGTATAGATCCAACTGGCAGGCGATCGAGGAGGCCCCTGGCCGATCGCACCACTTGCGACGAGCCGCCGCTGCGCTCGGAGTTGTTCAGCGTTGTTGTTGTCGCCCCGAGCAAAGCTCGGCGTCTCCTGCCGGGTGAAAGTCCCGGTCGGGTAAGGGCTAGCGGCCCACCCGTATCGAGTGTTGGTTCTGCTGCGGAGTGGCGTAGACCGCGAACAAAGATGCAGGCCAAGCGTACACAGAATATCCTGTGGGCGGTAGGGGAGATCGCGCTCCCTGAAGTGCTGGTACAGCTTCGAGAAAGCAAACCCGCGGATGGCGACGGTGTTAACGTTCTGGAAGCCAACATCTATGCTGACACCTGGGGAGGGCGAGCGCGTGGATGTCCGCCGGAGTCCTCCGGCCGTGGCATGCAGGAAGAGAGACGTCAGAGAGCCCGGGACGCCCCGAAGGCTCCCCCACGAGGTGAGATAAGGAGGCGGCCAGCGGTGTCGACGAGGTCACGGCGGCGGAGCACGTCGTTGATTTGGTCGGCAACGTCACGAGGCTGGCGGAGCGCGTGAAGGCGGGACCTTATCGGGCAAAGCTGGTCCGACGCGTCTCCATTCCGAAAGAGAACGGAAAACAGCGAGCGCTGGGCATTCCAGCCCTGGAGGACAAGCTCGTGCAGCTGGCCTGCGCCAAGCTGCGCTGGCACAACCGCCACGGACGGCGCAAGGCGCTGAAGCGCCTCGGGGTGGGCGGACGCGCCCTCGGGGTAGCCGGTGGTCGGCGCGGGGCCTGGCTCATGGCGCGCCACATCGCCGTCAACCAAGCGCTTAAGACCGCCACCCTCAATCGCTTCGGGTTGACCCGACCGTGGACGCTCGCGGGCTAAGCCCGCTGGGCTCAACCGCCGAATGCGGAAAACCGCACGTCCGGTGGTGTGGGAGGGGTGACGGGCGCAATCCCGTCACCCCGACCCGATCCGGTTTGCCATGCTAACCAATACCCGGCGGGATGCAGCGTTGGCTACCGCCCGGTGCGGCGATAGATCTCGTCGAACGTGACGGAGAGGTCGACGGAGCAAAGCGGCACGGTGCCTTCCGTGTACCTGGTCGCCTGCCACTGCTCGGCGCGGCGGTAGACCTCCAGCTGGCGGTAGTCCTGCGCGACGAGGACGTATTCTTCGAGCGCATCGAGCTGGCGATAGAACAGGGCCTTCTCGAAACGGTCGAGCCGCTCGGTGTGCGGCGAGAGGACCTCGACGACCAGGCAGGGCCGCTCGCGATAGTAGCGCTCCCGGTCGCCGGGATTGCACGAGACGAGGATGTCCGGGTAGTAGAAGATGTCGCGCTCGGCGGCCTGGATGTGGACCTTCATGTCCGCCATGAATACCTGGCAGCGCTCAGGCAGCCGCAGATTCAGGGCGCTGTGCAGGTTGCCGGCGATGAGCCCGTGCCGGTCGCTCGCGCCGACCATCGCATAGACCTCTCCGTCGACATACTCGTGGCGCACGTGGCTCGAAAGCTCGCCTTCGAGGTAATCGTCCACCGACAGGAAGGGCTCGACTCGCTTCGACTGCATCGCTCAGTGTCCACGGGGGTCGCGGTATGGGCGGCTCAAGCATAGCGAAGGGGCACCGGGGCGACAATGTACCACGCCCCGAAGACTTCCGGGCAATAACGGGACGGTGCGGCCTGGTAGGGCCGCGTGTTCCAGCGGGTGGGAGTCCCGCCTGGGTGATCGTGAGCCGAGAGCCCAGTATCGAGCCTTGCGGCGCGGCTGGTAACGGCCGCGTCGATGCTTCGGCTGATAAGCAGGCGAGGTGGAAGGGTAACGGGTGGTGCCGACCTTGAAGGTGTTGAGCCCCGAAAATTCCATTGGAGAGTGCCGACGGGTTTGTCCCTCCGGCAGGCAACAATCCGTGTCGCGTCAAGGCCAGTGGCATGGCTGGGGCTTGCGCTGTTTCCAAGGCGTTGGCTACGGTCAACGCGTCAGGCTTTGCAGGCGCGGCGGCTAAAGCCCAAGCCAACGAGGCCTAGGCTCAACCGGGCTATCGAGGCGGGTTCTGGGGCGGGGGAGGGGATGATAGTGTCGCCGCTGCGGGCCAGGCAGATGATGTCTTCTAGCTGCTGCTCCACGGTCACGTCGGCTAGGGGGCCGGAGATGCAGGCGCCGCCGGTGTTCGAGAAATTGTATCGGGAGCTGATACCGCCAGAATCGCCTTCAGCCATCCGATGTCCGCCGCGTCGCCGCCGATCAGTAGCGTGGCATGCGCGGACAGTGGCAGGCTCATGGCGGCGGATACGGCAAGGGGTGGTGATCTGGATCCCGTCCTGGGGCCGGAAGGCAAGGCAGAGGACAAAGACATGACGACGACCGCCGCAACGCCGAACGACGAGCGCCCTCTTGCGATCCTATTGATGGGGCCAACGGCTTCGCGCAAGACCGAGCTGGCCGTCGACCTGGTCCGTCGGTTGCCTTGCGAGATCGTCAGTGTTGACTCGGCGATGGTATATCGCGGCTTAGATATCGGCACGGCGAAGCCGGGTCCCGAGGTGCTGGCTCGTGCCCCGCACCGCTTGATCGATATCCTTGATCCGAGCGAGGCTTATTCGGCCGCGCGTTTCCGTGAGGATGCCTTGCGCGAGATGGCAGCTATCACAGAGCGCGGACGAGCTCCCTTGCTGGTGGGTGGCACCATGCTCTACTTCCGCGTGCTGCAGCATGGCCTGTCACCGCTTCCGCAAGCGGACCCGGACCTGCGCAGGCAGTTGTCTGAGGAGGCAGCGGAGATCGGCTGGGAGGCGATGCATCGGCGGCTTGCCCAAGTGGATCCGGCCGCGGCGAGCCGGATACATCCGACTGACCCCCAGCGGATCCAGCGTGCGTTGGAGGTTTATCTCATCAGCGGCGAGCCGATGAGTTGGCTGATGGCCAGCGCCACGGCACGGTTCATGTTACCCTGTCGGCTCATCAAGCTGGTGCGAGCGCCGCGTGATCGGGCAGTTTTGCATGCCCGGATTGCGTCACGCTTTCACCAGATGGTTGATGCCGGCTTTGCATCGGAAGTGGCCGCGTTGCTCGACCGGCGCGACCTGAGCCCTGAGCTTCCCGCGTTGCGCTCCGTGGGCTATCGGCAGATGTTGAAATACCTCAGCGGTGAATATAGCTTTGCCGAAATGCTGCAGCGTGGTATTGCCGCAACGCGACAATTGGCCCGGCGTCAGCTGACCTGGCTGCGAGCCGAGGCCGGCTGCTCGTGGATCTTCGATGAGTCGGGTCCTCTGGACGCTGCGATGGGGCTCATTGAAGCGCAGTGCCGACGTGGTATCGAGTAGCATGTGCTCGGCTGATGGCCATGGCTACAGATCCAGATGATTGTTTGCCGGGTTGTTGACAACGAAGGCTGTAAAACAACAAGGAGATAAGCTATGTCCAAGGGCCAGAGCCTCCAAGACCCATTCCTCAATGCCTTGCGCAAGGAGCGTGTTCCCGTATCGATCTTCTTGGTCAACGGTATCAAGCTCCAGGGCCAGATCGAGTCGTTCGATCAATTCGTTGTCCTGCTCAAGAACAATGTGAGCCAGATGATCTACAAGCATGCCATCTCCACTGTGGTACCAGCACGCAACGTGAAATTGCCGAGCACGCAGGAGGGCGGGGTGCCGGAGCCCGGGAACGTCTGATCCCGCTGATGGAAGAGCGCCGGCGAGCGCCGTCCCCGATCGGCATGGACCTGGCGCGGCAGGAAGGTCGGATTGCATGCAAACCCAACCTTTCAACCTATGATTGAGCTACCGGCTCGCGGTGAGCGTGCCATTTTGGTGCACATCGATGTCGGCCGGCCTGCGACCGACGTGGAGCACGAGGAGCTTCGCCAACTGGCTGCGGCCGCTGGTGCCGAGTGCGTGGGCTTTCTTCGGGGCTCGCGATCCATTCCGGATGCGCACTTCTTCATCGGCTCAGGCAAGGCCGCCGAGCTGCGCGACCTGGTCGTTGCGGTCACTGCTGACCTGGTGATCGTCAATCATCCCCTCTCGCCGGCCCAGCAGCGGAACCTCGAGCGCGCGATCGCGTGCCGTGTCGTCGAACGGGCCGGGCTGATCTTGGACATCTTCGCGCAGCGGGCAAGATCCTTCGAAGGTAAGCTGCAGGTCGAGCTGGCTCAGCTGGAGCACCTTGCAACGCGCCTGGTGCGTGGCTGGACGCACCTGGAGCGGCAGAGGGGCGGCATTGGACTGAGAGGGCCAGGCGAGACGCAGCTCGAGACGGATCGGCGCCTGCTCGAGAAGCGGATCGGCGTGCTCAAGCGGCGCCTTGAGCGAATTGCCGCGCAGCGAGACCAGGGGCGGCGCTCGCGTGTCAAGGCCGAGCTGCCGACCGTTGCGCTGGTGGGCTATACCAACGCCGGTAAGTCGACGTTGTTCAATCGCTTGACTCGGGCCGGCGTCTATCAAGCCGATCGGCTTTTCGCGACGCTAGATCCGACCTTGCGACGGCTGGTGCTGCCTGGTGGGCAGGTCGTTGTGCTGGCTGACACCGTTGGTTTTGTCAGCGACTTGCCGCACGAGCTGGTAGCGGCTTTCCGCGCAACGCTCGAAGAGACGCGTACGGCGGACCTGCTGCTTCATGTCATCGACGCCGCGGCGACTGAGCGGGAGCGCCAAGCAGCGGATGTCGGTGTAGTGCTCGACGAGATCGGTGCCGGGGCGATTCCGCAGCTGCGCGTGCTGAACAAGATCGATTTGCTTGCGGACCGGGAGCCGCGGCTGGAGCGGCGTGTGGACGGAGCGCCTGGCCACGTCTGGCTCAGTGCCGCGGCGGACATCGGCATCGAGCTGCTCGTGGCGGCGATTGCGGAGCATTTTCGCTCGCACGAGCGGGTTCGCCAGGTTCGACTGGGGCCTGAGTACGGCCGCTTGCGTGGCTGGCTCTACGAGCACGCGGATGTGCGGCAGGACCGCCCCTTACCGGACGGCGGCTGGGAGATGGAAGTCCAGATCCCATCGATCGCTCTACAGCGCCTGGGGCGACATGACCCCACCGCCGCATCCGTTCTGCGAGCGCGGAAAGAAAGGGCGGACCGCCCGAGCGAGAGTGCGCTCAGTGTCCTCGAGTGAGCAACCATAGCGACTGCGGGCCGCTTGGCGGATCTCAACAGGCAATTCGCAAAGCACGCTCGCTCGTCCTCCGGGAGAGGGTTGGGGTGAGGGAACCATCAGCGGCGAGGCGAGCTTAGATCTTCTGGGGTGGCCCGCCTCGCCCCGTGATCGTTAGGCTCGAGCGGCGGTTTGCCCCGCGCGTTACGGGTTTTTAGAATGATGGCTTGGCTGCGAGAAGGGTCGCGCGCATCGGTGCTAGAAGGGCCCCGTCGGCTTGATATTGCCCCAGGCTAACGGCACTTTGCCCACAGCACGGTGTCATGAACATGGGCGGCCTGTGGTCCGCCCCGTGATTAGAGGTTGCGACCACCGCGAGGCGCGGCAGTCGTAGGTTCGACCAACGACCCTTCGGTCATTGACAGCAACGGAGCAGATATGGCCTGGAATGAACCAGGTGGAGGCAATAGAGACCCGTGGGGCGGGAAGGGCAGCGATCAGGGCCCCCCGGACCTGGATGAGGTCGTTCGAAAACTCCAGGAAAAGCTGGGTGGCCTCTTCGGCGGCAGGCGCTCCGGTCCTGGTGGTAGCCGAGGTGGTGGCGATGCCGGAGGACGGCTGATAGGCATCATCGCCGCCGTCCTCGCGGTCATCTGGCTGGCCTCAGGCATCTACATCGTGCAGCCGGCGGAGCGCGGCGTCGTCCTGCGGTTCGGGGCGTACGTTGACACGACCGCGCCTGGGCCGCACTGGCACATCCCGTTTCCGGTCGAGTCGGTGATCAAGGTCGATGTCGACGAGGTGTCGACCTTCACCCACAAAGGCGCGATGTTGACCAAAGATGAGAACATCGTCGAGCTGGAACTGACCGTACAGTCGCGCCGACAGGACGCCGCTGACTTTCTGTTCCAGGTGCAAGATCCGAACAAGACGCTACGTGACGCGACCGAGACAGTGGTGCGCACGACGATCGGTGCCAGTAAGCTCGATTTCATCCTGACCGAGGGGCGCGGCGCGATCGCTGTGCAGATCCAAGAGCGCGTTCAGGACCTCATGAATCAATACAAGACCGGTCTGCTCGTGACCTCGGTCAACATGCAGCCGGCCAGGCCGCCGGAACAGGTCAAGGACGCCTTCGATGATGCGATTAAGGCGCGCGAGGACAAGGAGCGAATCGAGAACACGGCCGAGGCCTATGCCAACGAGATCCTGCCGAAGGCGCGCGGCGAGGCGGCGCGTCTTGTCGCCGATGCCAAGGCGCATCGCGATCGCGTCATTGCCGAGGCGCAAGGACGAACCTCGCGCTTCCTCGCGGTGCTGACGGAATATCAGCAGGCGCCAGATGTCACGCGCGAGCGGATCTATCTCGAGACAATCCAGGAGGTCTTGCGCAACAACAGCAAGGTACTCGTCGATGTACCCGACGGGACGAGCCTGATGTATCTGCCGCTTGACCAGTTCTTGCGGCAGTCCCCTCAGTTACGGGGTGCGATGGGGCCGTCGGCGCAATCGGATGGTCAGTCGCAGGGCACTACCCCGGAGCGCTCGGCGATGCCGGGTCGCACAGTCAGTCGTGAGCGGAGCGTGCGCCGATGAGTCAGGTGAAGACACTGGCCCCGATTGGGATCATCGCCCTAGGGGTGATCATTTATGCCTCCACTTTCGTCGTCAGCGAGTGGCAGGTCGCGATTCGGCTGCGCCTCGGTGAGATCGTTGCCACCTACACCGACCCGGGATTGCATTTCAAGGTCCCGTTGGTCAATAACATAGAGATCTTCGATCGGCGCATCCAGACGCTCGATTCGCGCCCGCAGCGCTTCCTAACCATCGAGAAGAAGGACGTGATCGTTGATTCCTATGCGAAGTGGCGCATCGCCGATGCAGCCCAGTTCTTCCGCTCGACGGGTGGCGACAGCGCGCGTATCGCGCGCCTGCTGTCCGAGCGCATCAACACCAGCCTCCGCGATGAGTTCGGCAAGCGGACCATCCAGGAGGTCGTCTCCGAGGACCGCAAAGAGCTCATGATACAGCTGACGAAGGACATCGACCGCCGTGCGGCTGATCTCGGTGTTGAGGTGGTTGATGTACGCGTGAAGAAGATCGATCTGCCCGCCGAGGTCAGCGAGTCGGTGTATGCTCGCATGCGCGCGGAGCGTGAGCGCGTGGCCCGTGACCTGCGTGCACTGGGGTCGGAGGCGGCTGAGCGGATCCGGGCCGACGCTGATCGCCAGCGTACTGTGACCATCGCCGAGGCCTTCCGCGAGGCCGAGACGCTGCGCGGCGAAGGGGACGCCCGGGCGGCGGAGATCTACGCCGACGCCTACACTCAAGACCCTGAGTTCTTCTCCTTCTACCGCAGTCTGGATTCCTACCGCAGCGCCTTCGAGACGGGTGATAGCTTGATGGTGATACAGCCAGATTCAGACTTCTTCCGCTACTTCAACGAGAACTCTCTGCCGTGATACTGCATCGAGCCCTGCCGTGAGCGCGGTGCCAGCGTCGCGCATACCGCATGGGCCCGAGCGCAGCGGCCATGGACAGGGCGGCGCACATCTGCGATGATCCCTGGCCCTTTGGTTGGGGCCATCCGTCATCGGACGTTACCCGGGTCATCGACTAGCCTCGCTGCTATGTCAGCCGCTTCGACGGCCACGATCGCTGGTGCGCCGGCGCATCTGGTCACTGAGCCGCGGTGGGCTAGCTCGATGAATTGGGCATGAGGCCGGTGCCATGTGGCATGATCTTCTTTCAGCGCTGGGCCTATTGCTGGTCATAGAGGGGATTTGGCCGTTTTTGAGTCCGAATCGCCTCCGCGAGGCCCTACTTGAGGTGGCCGGTGCTGACAATCGCACGCTGCGCGTTGCCGGACTCGTCAGTATGATTCTTGGCGTCGGCCTGCTCAATTTGATCAACTGAAGGGCCGATGAATGGATGGCGAGCGTTGGCTGCTTCCGGTAGGCATTGAGGAGGTCCTGCCACCCCAGGCGGCGATCCTCGAAGCACTGCGCCGGGAGCTCTTGGACCTCTACCACGGATGGGGCTACGAGCTCGTCATCCCGCCGCTTATCGATTATCTCGACTCCCTGCTGACCGGCACCGGTCACGATCTCGATCTGCAGACATTCAAGCTCACTGATCAGGTGACGGGCCGCCTGCTTGGTGTGCGCGCTGATATGACCCCGCAGGTTGCGCGCATCGATGCCCATCACCTGCGCCGCGAGGGTCCCACCCGACTCTGTTACCTCGGCAGCGTGTTGCATACCCGTCCAGACGGGCTCGCCGGAACACGCAGTCCGATGCAGGTCGGCGCGGAGATCTACGGCCACGCTGGCCCCGAGAGCGATGTCGAGATCCTGCGCCTCGTCTTGCTGACGCTGGAGGTGGCTGGAATCGATTCGGTCTACCTGGATCTGGGGCACGTGGGGATCTTCCGCAGCTTGGCGCGCCAGGCAGGACTGGGACCCGCGCAGGAGATGGCCCTGTTCGCGGTTCTGCAGCGCAAGGCGCTGCCCGAAATCGAGGCACTGATCGACGGGTTTGAACTGCAGGGGTCCGTTGCAAGCATGCTTCTGGCGCTCGCCGAGCTGAGCGGCACCGATGCCCTGGATCGTGCCGCGGTCGTCTTAACGCGCGCTGACGCGTCTGTGCGCCAGGCGATCGATTACCTGCGGCGGGTCGCCGAGGAGCTGCACCGCTGGTTGCCGGATGTGCCTGTCCACTTCGATCTCTCCGAATTGCGCGGGTATCATTACAAAACTGGCGTTGTATTTGCGGCATTTGTGCCGGGCTGGGGCCAGGAGATCGCGCGCGGTGGCCGTTATGATCATATCGGCAGCGTGTTCGGCCGGGCTCGACCCGCGGTCGGCTTCAGTGCGGATATCAAAGGTCTGCTTCGTCACAGCTCGCGTGAGCCGCGCGTCGAGGATCCCGTGGTGCTTGCCCCCTCATCGGCCGATCCCGGCCTACAGGAGGTCGTGAGCCGGCTGCGTCATGCCGGCCGCCGCGTTGTGACGGAGCTGCCCGGACAGCTGCCAGGACAGCTGCCGGCAGTCGGCCTGGCCGACCGGACGGAACGGCTGGTCTACAACAATGGGAAGTGGGAGATCATCCCCTCTGACTGACGTACGGACGGAGCATCATGGGCAAGAATGTCGTCGTGATCGGCACCCAATGGGGTGACGAGGGCAAAGGCAAGATCGTCGATCTGCTAACAGATCAAGCGGCCGCGGTGGTGCGTTTCCAAGGGGGCCACAACGCTGGCCATACGCTCGTCATCGATGGTCGCAAGACGGTCCTGCACCTGATTCCTTCCGGTGTCTTGCGTGAGGGTGTTCAGTGCCTGATCGGCAACGGCGTCGTTTTGTCGCCGACGGCACTGTTCGAAGAGCTCTTGATGCTCGAGCAGAGCGGCGTTCCGGTGCGCGAGCGGCTGCGCATCAGTGCCGCCTGTCCGCTGATCCTTCCGTACCACATTGCCCTCGACCAGGCGCGTGAGCGCGCGCGCGGCCAGAAGGCGATCGGGACGACGGGGCGTGGGATCGGTCCGGCCTATGAGGACAAGGTCGCGCGACGCGGTATCCGCCTTGGCGAGCTTCTCGACGCGGAGCATTTCAAGGAAAGGCTCCGCGAGGTGCTCGATTACCACAATTTCATGCTGGCCAATTATTACCGTGCCGACACGCTCGAGTACGGGCGCGTCCTCGATGAAGCGCTGTCCCAGATGGGCCTGTTGGCCGAGCTGATCGCAGATACGCCTGGAATCCTCAGCGAGCTCCGCCGAGCCGGTCAAAACGTGCTGTTCGAAGGGGCGCAGGGGGCCCTGCTCGACATCGATCATGGCACGTACCCGTTCGTCACGTCGTCGACGACGACCGCGGGCGGCGCGGCGAGCGGCAGTGGGGTCGGTCCCTGCGATCTCGATTCTGTCCTTGGCATCGTCAAGGCTTATACGACGCGTGTCGGAGCAGGGCCCTTCCCGACCGAGCTCTTCGACGCCGCCGGCGAGCATCTCGGTACCCAGGGCCACGAGTTCGGTGCCACGACGGGCCGCAAGCGCCGCTGTGGTTGGATCGACATGGTCTCTCTGAAACGCTCGCTGCTGCTCAACAGCATCAGCGGACTCTGCATCACGAAGCTCGATGTCCTGGACGGGATGGAGACCGTCAAGGTGTGCGTAGCCTATGATCTCAACGGCACCGAGATTACTGCACCGCCGGTCGGCGCCGATCTGCTCGCCGAGTGCCGACCCCGATTTATCGAGTTGCCGGGCTGGACGAGCCCTACGGTCGGGGCCAAGACCCTAGCGGATCTGCCTGAGAATGCCCGGAGCTATCTGCGCATGATCGAAGATCTGAGCGGGCTGCCGATCGATCTCATATCGACCGGGCCGGAGCGCGAGCAGACGATCGTGCTGCGCCATCCGTTTGGCCCCTGATCTCCCGTTGTCTGGGCCAGCTCGCCCCGACCGGCCCGGACGGTTGTCGGCGCGGATCTTCGGTGATTCTTTCTCTCGGCGGTCAGCGGGCCATCCATTGTGCTGCGGCTGACACGCCAAAGGCCGGTGCGTGGCGCTGAACCGGTTGCGGCCCGCGGAATTGCTGAGCATGCCCGATTGCGTCGTGATCGAGCGGTGCGTGCGTGCCGGCCCTGTCTGCCGCTTTGGCCCCCGGCTGCTGGGATCATTTGGCACTGCCCGCATGAAGCATGCTTGGGATCCACGCGCGCAATATTGACAAGGATATCGAGCAATTAGTACATTGCCGCGCTTATGTCCGCCGGGCTCCCTGATCAGATCGACCTGCGCCGGGCCGCTGCCGGATCCTTTGCGATGGCGGGCGTGCTCTCTGTCGCCGACCTCCCGCGGCTCAGTGTGGCCGTGTCTCAGCCGGAGGGGACCTTGCGTTACTCGGTGACGTCGCAGCGTGACGACAATGGGTGGCTGGTCGTGCAGATCCTGGCCGAGGGCATGTTGCGGCTTGAGTGCCAACGGTGTCTGAAGCCGTTTGATTACCCGGTGGCGGCGTCGGGCGCAATCGCGGTTGTCAATTCGTTGGCGGAGGCTGACAGGCTTCCGGACAACTACGATCCCCTCCTGCTCGAAGAGCGGCGGTTTGTGTGCCCGAGGGACCTGATCGAAGACGAGCTGCTGCTGGCCCTACCTCTGATCCCGCGCCATGCCACGAGCGGGTGCAGCGCGACACCGCCGAAGTCGGTGACCAGGCACGCTGCCCATGCGATCAAGAAGAAGCCGTTTGCCACGCTCGCCGAGTGGCGAGATAAGCCTACCCGCTGACGCGATTACAAGGAGGCCGTCATGGCAGTCCAACAGAACCGCAAGACCCCATCGAAGCGAGGCATGCGACGCTCGCACGACGCGCTGAGCAAGCCTACCCTGGCCACTGATCCGACCACAGGCGAGATGCATCGCCGCCACCATGTGACGCCGGACGGCTTCTATCGCGGGCGCAAGATCATCGACAAGGCTGAGTAGGTCGCGTCCACCGATGGCCAGATTTGCTGACCAAGATCGTCGGTTGGGCCCTTCTCCGTCGCGGGTGACTGCGTGAGTGCGTCACTCACGATCGCGTTGGATGCGATGGGCGGCGATTATGGCCCAAGTGTCGTCGTGCCGGCTGCTCGCGAGTTCCTCAAGCATGTCGAGGCCGTCTCGCTCATTCTCGTCGGCAACGAGCCGGCCATCCGCGAGCACCTCGAAGGCGAGGTGCTGCATCCGCGTTTGCGCATCCAGCATGCTTCACAGTCAGTGGGCATGGATGAGCCACCGTCGCGGGCGCTGCGCGGCAAGAAGGACTCATCCATGCGTGTTGCCATTGACCTGGTCAAGGCCGGCGAGGCACACGCCTGCGTCAGCGCCGGCAACACGGGGGCGCTAATGGCTACGGCCAGGTTCGTTCTAAAGACCCTCCCGTTCGTGGACCGCCCGGCCATCATCACCGCCGTGCCCTCGCAGCGCGGCTCGACCTATCTACTCGATCTGGGCGCCAATGTCGATTGCTCAGCGATCCATCTGTTTCAGTTTGCCGTCATGGGCAGCGAGCTGGTCCGGGCTGTCGAAGGGGTGGCGGCTCCTAAGGTCGGCTTGCTGAATATTGGCCAGGAGGAGATCAAGGGCAATGAACAGGTCAAGCAGGCCCACGAACTGCTCGTTGCCAGCGATCTCAACTACGTCGGCTATGTCGAGGGGGATCAGATTTATCTTGGCGACATCGACATCATCGTCACGGACGGCTTCGTCGGCAACGTCGCGCTAAAGACCAGCGAGGGGGTGGCTAAGCTGATGGGGCGGTTGCTGAGCAAAAGCTTCAAGGTGAATTGGCTGACGCGGATCTCAGGTCTCACCGCCTTGCCGGTGCTCAATCGTTTTCGGCGAACATTTGATCCCCGCCGCTTCAATGGGGCGAGCTTGCTCGGATTGCGTGGGATTGTGATCAAGAGTCATGGCAGTGCCGACCGCATTGCTTTCGAGAACGCCATCCGGATCGCCGAGAAAGAGATCCATTGCAATGTCCCCGAGCGGATTGCCGAACAGGTGGCCCTGCAGCTCGAAGATGGGCGGAGAAGGGCTACAGCATGAATAGGTATTCGCGTGTTCTTGGAACCGGTGGCCATCTCCCAAGCCGCGTTTTGACGAACTTTGATCTCGAGCGCATGATGAATACCTCGCACGACTGGATCGTCGAGCGCACCGGTATTCACAAGCGGCACGTGGTCAGCGACGGCGAGACCTGCTGCGATCTGGCCGAGCAGGCGGCGCGGCGGGCCCTGGATGCGGCCGGTGTCGATCCCACCGACATCGACCTTGTCGTCGTTGCCACGACGACGCCGGATCAGACCTTCCCGAGCACCGCGTGTCTGCTCCAGCAACGCCTCGATATCCATGGCTGCCCTGCGTTCGACGTGCAGGCTGTATGCACCGGCTTCATCTATGCGCTGGCAGTTGCCGACAAGTTCATTCGCACGGGCGCGGCGCGTCTCGCGCTGGTTGTCGGTGCCGATAGTATCTCGCGCATTCTCGACTGGCAGGATCGCGGTACCGCTGTGCTATTCGGCGATGGTGCGGGTGCCGTTGTCATCGGGGCAGCCGAGGAGCCTGGGATCATCTCGACCCATCTGCATGCCGACGGGGCCTACAAGGATCTGCTTCAGGTGCCGGCAGGCATCGGTAACGGCGGCAGCGGCTCACCTTATATGGAGATGAGGGGGAACGAGGTGTTCCGAATGGCCGTCACTATTCTCGGTCGCATCGTCGACGAGGCGCTCGCCTCGAGCTCGATGACGCGATCCGATCTCGATTGGCTGGTCCCGCATCAGGCCAATATCCGCATCATCCAGGCGACGGCCCGCAAGCTCGGTCTGCCGATGGAGCGTGTTGTCGTGACCGTCGCCGAGCATGGCAACACCTCGGCCGCTTCTGTCCCCCTAGCATTGGATGAAGCCGTGCGTGATGGGCGTATCGAGCGCGGCCAGACGGTGCTGATGGAGGCCTTCGGCGGCGGATTGACCTGGGGCTCGATACTTCTGCGTTTCTGACGACTCATCAGGCCTGAAGCCATGTCACACTCGCTCGCGGTCCTGTTCCCTGGGCAAGGCTCCCAATCGGTTGGGATGTTGCGGGGACTGGCGGATGCATATCCGACCGTCCAAGAGACCTTTGCCGAGGCTTCGGAGGCTCTGGGCTGGGACCTCTGGCGCTTGGTCTCCGAGGGGCCGAAAGAGGATCTCGACCGCACCGAGAATACCCAGCCGGCGATGCTGGCAGCCGGCGTCGCCGTATGGCGTACTTGGCTCGCTCAGGGTGGCTGTGCGCCGCACGTGCTGGCTGGCCATAGCCTTGGCGAGTACAGCGCCTTGGTCGCGGCCGGTGCGTTGCAGTTTCGCGACGCGGTCAGGACAGTCGCTGAACGTGGCCGTCTGATGCAGGGAGCTGTGGCATCAGGTGCCGGCGCGATGGCCGCGGTGATTGGCCTCGCCGACGCGGAGGTCGTGGCGCTTTGCGCACAAGAAGCCGGTAGTGAGGTGCTCGAGGCCGTGAATTTCAATGCCCCCGATCAGATCGTGATCGCCGGGGAGGCCAGCGCGGTAGAACGAGGCGTTGCCGCGGCCAATGCCGCCGGGGCGAAGCGCGCCATCGTATTGCCGGTCAGCGTGCCGGCTCATTCGAGTCTGATGCGCCCGGCCGCCGAGAAGCTGGCCGAGGAGCTGGCGACGGTGGCCATCGAGACCCCGCAATGGCCTGTATTGCACAATGTCACCGCGGCATCGGAGTCGGCGCCGGCGGGGATTCGCGACCTCCTGGTCCGCCAGCTTTTCAGCCCCGTGCGGTGGGTCGACACGGTCGGCGAGCTGACCCGATCGGCTACGTTGGCGATCGAGTGCGGCCCGGGCAAGGTTCTCACCGGCCTGGTCAGGCGCTTCGATCAGGCGCCGCCGACCCTGCCGATTTATGATGCGGCTACCTTGGCCGCTGCGTTGGAGAGGGTACATGACGCTTGAGGGGGAGATCGCGCTGGTCACCGGGGCGAGTCGCGGCATTGGGCGAGCCATTGCGCATGCGTTGGCGGCTGACGGGGCGACGGTCGTTGGTACCGCGACAACTGAGGCTGGCGCGCGCGGCATCACCGAGTCGCTCGGCGCATCCCCGACGCAGGGCGTCGGACTTGTCTTGGATGTAGCCGATCCAAGCTCGATCGAGGCGGTACTTCAACAGGTGGTCGAGGAGCTTGGTGCCCCCACCGTCCTTATTAACAACGCCGGTATTACGCGTGACAATCTGTTGATGCGCATGAAGGACGACGACTGGGCGGCGGTGATCGAGACGGATCTCACTGCCCTGTACCGATTGTGCAAGGGCTGTCTGCGGGCGATGATGAAGGCCCGCCGAGGGCGCATCGTCAACATTACCTCCGTCGTTGGGGTCACCGGTAATGCCGGACAAACGAATTACACCGCCGCCAAGGCTGGTGTCATTGGCTTTACGAAGTCGCTCGCCCGCGAGGTTGGGTCGCGCGGGATCACCGTGAATTGCGTCGCGCCTGGGTGCATCGAGACCGATATGACCCGCACGATGAGCGCGATTCAGCGCGACGAGCTGCTGAAAAGCATTCCGCTCGGCCGAGTGGGCCAGGCGGAAGAGGTCGCCTCGGCCGTGTCCTTCCTGGTTTCCCCCGCGGCGGCGTATATCACCGGCGAGACGCTGCATGTCAACGGCGGCATGTACATGCCGTAGCGTGGAGCGGTGGCCGAGCGCGCGACAAATCAATTCCATTTAACAGCGGGTTAATCTCTAGCGAGGCGGTTTATCCGCCTTTCACCGACAAGCGATTGTCACTAAAATGCGCCGGAGTCCGGGTTGTGGGCTGCGGCATCTAATCGATGAGGATTCAACACAATGAGCAGCGTCGAAGAGCGGGTTCGGAAGATCGTTGTGGAGCAACTTGGGGCGAAGGAGGAGGATGTGACCCCAGAGGCGTCGTTCGTCGACGACCTGGGCGCTGATTCGCTTGATACGGTTGAGCTGGTCATGGCGCTTGAAGAGGAGTTTGAAACGGAGATTCCCGACGAAGATGCAGAGAAGATCACGACCGTCCAGCAGGCTATCGACTACATCAACGCACACCTCAGCTGATGCCGTGGCGGCCGACGGTCCATGCCCCGCTCACGCTTAAATGCGCTCGCCTGGGCCTGCCATCGGAAGGCGGTGGCCAGCTGCTAGTCGGCTCGGTAGCCGGAACAGCTGCGCTGGCCGCTGGGCCTCAGGACACGCGCGCGGCGGCCGGGCCTGACGGGAGCTGTTCCAGCCTTGGCCGTGTTCTAGGGCCGGAAGCGGCCGATTGCGTTCCTCTCCATCAGATCAGAGGTATTCCATGGCAACGAGAAGGGTAGTGGTCACCGGGTTGGGATTGGTGGCCCCGGTGGGTGTCGAGGTCGAGTCCGCCTGGGACAACATCCTCTCCGGACGCAGCGGCATACAGCCCATTACCCATTTCGACATCGAGCCGTTCAGTACACGATTCGGCGGGCCGATCTACGATTTCGATCCTTCGCCCTACATCGCTAAGAAGGATCTGCGCAAGATGGATAAGTTTATCCATTATGGTATCGCGGCCGGTACCTGTGCGATCGAGGCATCCGGGCTCGAGGTGACGGAGCGCAATGCCAAGCGCATCGGTGTCGCTGTCGGTTCCGGTATTGGCGGAATCAGTGGCATCGAGAACAACTACGAGGCCTATCGCACCGGTGGTCCGCGCAAAATCTCGCCCTTCTTCGTCCCGGCCAACATTGTGAATATGGTGGCCGGCGACCTGTCGATCAAATATGGACTGAAAGGCCCTAATTATTCGATCGTCTCTGCCTGTAGCACTGGCACGCACAACATCGCCGACGCGGCCTTGATGATTCGCCATGGCATGGTCGACGTCATGATCGCCGGCGGCGCCGAGATGGCGACCACGCCGGTCGGACTCGGCGGCTTTGCGGCGGCGCGTGCCCTGTCGACTCGCAACGATGATCCAGTCGCGGCAAGCCGGCCGTTCGATAGAGATCGGGATGGCTTTGTACTGAGCGACGGGGCTGGTATCGTCATCCTCGAAGAATATGAGTTGGCGAAGGCTCGGGGGGCGCCGATCTACGCCGAGCTCGTCGGGGTCGGGATGAATTCCGATGCGTACCACATGACGGCCCCATCGGAGAGCGGTGAAGGTGCCTGCGATTGCATGCTGTTGGCCTTGCAGGATGCGGGACTGAATCCAAGCGATGTCGACTACATCAATGCGCACGGCACCTCGACGCCGGCCGGCGATATCGCCGAGACCAAGGCCATCAAGGCTGCGTTCGGGGACCATGCCAAGTCGCTTGCTGTGAGCTCAACAAAGTCGATGACTGGGCATATGCTAGGGGCCGCCGGCAGTGCGGAGGCGATCTTCAGCATCCTGGCGTTGCGCGATCAGGTGGCCCCGCCGACGATCAATTACGAAACGCCCGATCCGGACTGCGATCTCGACTATGTGCCCAACACGGCCCGCGAGATGCGGATCGACGTTGTGCTCAGCAATTCCTTTGGCTTCGGCGGTACGAACGGGACCCTCGTCTTTCGTCGTATCTGAATCCGTCCTGTTACCTTGTGCCACGGGGCGGACGTAAGGACCTCTCAGGTTGCCCGCCCCGCTGCGCGCGTTGCTTGATGGTCGTGTCGGCGACTGCGTATCAGTCGCCGATCGCGGCCTTCAGTACGGCGATGGGCTGTTCGAGACCATCCGCGTCTCGCGCGGTCGCCCGTGTCTCTGGGCGGAGCACCTCGCAAGGCTCGAGCTGGGTGCGACTCGGCTGGGGTTGCCGCTGCCCGATGTCGGCGAGCTCTATCGCGAGGTCCTCGAGCTCGCGGCGTGCGGCGGCGAGGCCGTAGTCAAGCTCATCGTGACGCGGGGTGACGGCGGGCGAGGCTACCGTCGCCCCGAACGGCCCCAGTCGCGGCGCCTTGTGGCCCTCTACCCGCTGCCCAGCTATCCGGATGATTGGCAGAGTGAAGGGGTCAGCGTCATCCAGTGCCGCACCCCAGTCAGCGAGAATGCTCGCCTCGCCGGCCTCAAGCACCTCAACCGGCTCGACCAGGTCCTTGCGCGCACGGAATGGGATGATCCTCAGATTGCCGAAGGTCTGATGTGTGATGCGGCGGGATCCCTGATCGGAGGTACGAGCACGAATCTGTTCTTGATCCGCGGGACCGAGCTCGCCACCCCGCGGCTCGACCGCGCCGGGATAACGGGTACCGTGCGGACCGTTGTCGGGCGTTTGGCCCCGACATTGGGATTCTCCGTTACCGAGACCGAGCTACGGCCCGAAGATCTCATCGATGCTGACGCGGCCTTTCTGACCAACGCTGTGGTCGGCTTGTGGCCGATCCGTGCGTGGGTCGGTCGCATCGGCCGATACCGTCGACCGCCGGAGGACCTCGTCGCCGCGATCCGGGAGGCGAGCATGATGCCCGAAGGGGTTGAGGAATGAGGCGAAACCGAGTCGTTGGTGGACTCCTCGTGGCGATGCTGGGCGGCATCATGGCCACGGCACTTTGGCTCGACTACCACCGCTTCCTAGAGCGGGAGGTCCCGCCCAATGGATCCGAGCCGTACTTCCTGATCCCACGCGGCGCGTCGCTGCAGCAAGTCTCGCAGCAACTCGTTGCCGAGGGCTATCTCGCCGAGCCCTACCGCTTCATGATGCTGGCCGTGCTCAAAGGTCAGGCTAAGGGCATCAAGGCCGGCGAGTATGGCTGGGGTGAGGGCCTGACGCCGCGGGAATTGCTCGCCTTGCTGATCTCCGGCCGCGTTGTGCAGCACTCGATCACGCTTGTCGAAGGTTGGACCTTCCGCGACGCCGTGCAGGTGCTCGAGGCCGACGAGCGGCTCGCTGGGAATGTCGCGGATCTGACCGATGGTGAGATCATGACGCGTCTCGGTCGCCCTGATAGGCACCCAGAAGGTCTTTTCTTCCCCGATACCTACAACTTCCCGCGTGGTACCCCCAGGCTCGCGGTGCTGCGCCGCGCGATGGAGCGCATGGATGCCATACTCGCCGAGGAATGGGCGCAGCGGACCCCTGGGTTGCCGCTTGGGTCCCCGTATGAGGCCCTGATCCTGGCCTCGATCGTTGAGAAAGAGACTGCCGTTGAGGCAGAGCGAGCTCAGGTGGCTGGGGTCTTCATTCGTCGCCTGCAGCGCGGGATGCGCCTACAGACCGATCCGACAGTCATCTATGGTCTCGGGGCAGACTATCAGGGTCGTCTCGGGAAGGTGGACCTCCGTCGGGACCAACCCTATAACACATACACGCGCGATGGGCTGCCGCCGACGCCGATTGCGTTGCCCGGTCGGGCCTCAATTGCCGCGACCTTGAGCCCGGCCGACGGTGATGCGCTCTATTTTGTCGCGAAGGGCGATGGTAGCCACCATTTCTCATCGCGTCTCAGCGAGCATAACCGGGCGGTACGCCGTTATATCCTGAACGGAGATGGATGATCTTGGTGGGAGCTGCCAGCCTTCATCTCCCAGTATCTCGCTTAGAACAGCTCAAGAATGGGAGTGAGACTTCGCCCGTCGGGCAGGTCCGGTCTGGGCTGACAAGGCTCCCTGACTAAGAAACCCGCGAGGCACGTTCGCTCCCTGGCCCTCTGGGAGAGGGTTGGGGTGAGGGAACGGTCAGGGGCGAGGTGACCTTTTATCATCCGGGGTGGCTCGCCTCGCCCCATGATCGTTGGGGCGTGCGGGCGGAGTGGAGGACAGGATGGCTGTCACGGGGCGATTCATCACGCTCGAGGGGATTGAAGGGGCCGGCAAGACGACCCAAGTTTCACAGGTATGTCGGTTGCTCGAGGGCCATGGAAAGCGGGTTCTGCGCACGCGTGAGCCTGGCGGCGCACCGATTGCTGAGCGCATTCGCAACCTGCTGTTGGACCCGGCCAGTGCCGGCATGGCTGACGACACGGAGCTGTTACTGATGTTCGCCGCGCGGGCGGAGCATCTTGCCCAGGTCATCCGACCCGCGCTGGCCAATGGTACCTGGGTCGTCTGCGACCGCTTCACCGATGCGACCTTCGCCTACCAAGGCGGTGGACGCGGGGTGGCGGAGGAGCGGATCGCCGATCTGGAGGAGCTCGTCCAAGGTAGCTTGCGACCGGATCTGACACTGCTGCTCGATCTGCCCGTCCCGCTCGGACTGAGCCGGGCCCGGCGCCGCTCGAGCGCCGATCGGTTCGAGGCCGAGATGCTCGGCTTCTTCGAGCGGGTGCGGGACGCCTATCTGCGCCGGGCGAGGCGCGAGCCCGGGCGAATCTCCATCGTCGATGCGAGCCAAGATCCAGTAACCGTCAGCGAGTCGGTCTGCCGGGCGCTCGCCGAGCTTCTTGCCCCGACGTTGGATGCTGGCGTCGACCCTGCATGACCACTAGCGCATCCCCGATGGCGAGTCCTCTCCCCTGGACGCGGGCGGCCTGGGAAAGGCTTTGGCAAGGCCGACAACTTGGGCGCATGCCGCACGCCCTGCTGTTATGCGGGCCGCTTGGCGTCGGTAAGCGCGTCTTCGCCGAGGCCTTGATCCGGGCCCTGCTATGCTCAGCACCGCGCAGTGATGGGCTCGCCTGCGGCGCATGCCAGGACTGCCATCTGCTTGCCATCGGCGGCCATCCGGACCGCCTAACGCTGGGGCTCGATCCCGAGGGCACGGGCAACGAGATCAGGGTCGAGAGCGCCCGCGAGCTACTCGACAGTGAGGCGTTGACGCCGCATCGCGGCCAACGCAAGGTGGTGCTTATCGATCCCGCGCATCGGCTCAATCGGTCTGCGGCCAACAGCCTATTGAAGACCCTCGAAGAGCCGTGCCCAACGACCACGATGATCCTGGTTACCGAGGACCCGGGGCGCTTGCCTGCCACGGTCCGGAGCCGCTGCCAGAAGGTATCGTTGCAGCGACCGTCGGAGGACGAGGCCTTGACATGGCTGGCGCCGCGCGTCGACGGGCAGGACGGGCGGCTTCTTCTGCGTCTCGCCCAGGGGGCGCCGTTGCGGGCGCTCGCCTTGCTCGAGGACGGCCTGCTGGCTCAACGAGAGGAGCGGCTAACCGGCTTGCGGGCGGTGCTACGGGGGGCGCGCGATCCGGTCAACGAGGCGAACGCTTGGCTCGATGCCAAGCCAGGTCTATTATTCGAATGGCTCGGCAGTTGGATCAGCGACCTATTACGGCTCGCTATAGACCCAGCCTGCCCATACCTGAGCAATCCGGACAAGCGGATGGATTTGAGGCAACTAGCACCTGAGCTGGATTTGGCCGCGACGCACCGCTATCTTCAGCGCGTGTTGCAGGCCCGCGCGCGAGTCGAGTCGAACATCAACAAGCAGTTGCTATACGAGTCGCTCCTGATCGATCTGGCGCGTTTGGGGTCGGGGATCGACTAGATGGAGACGGCGTCAATCGGCGGTCAGCAACGCATCCTGAGCTTTGCGATAAGGGACAAGAATGCCCTGTACCAGGCCTTCATGCCCTTCGTCCAGAATGGCGGTCTCTTCATCCCGACCACCAAGCGCTACCAACTTGGCGATGAGATCTTTCTGCTCCTGCAGCTGATGGATGAGCCGGACCGTATCCCCGTCGCGGCGAAGGTCATCTGGGTCACACCGCCCGGCGCTGAGGGTAACCGCGTCGTCGGCGTCGGGGTTCAATTCAGCGACCAAGACAAGGGTGCCGCCCGACGCAAGATTGAGCAGTATCTGGCGGGCATGTTGAGCGCGGAACGTCCTACCCACACGATGTAAGGCGATTTGAGCTCACTACGATGTGTGCTAGTCGCGACGCGGGTTGGTTTCCGGGATCCGATTGCCTTTGACGAAAAATGATCGATTCTCACTGTCACCTCGATCATGTCGACCTAGCCCCCTACCATGGCCGCTTCGACCAGATGATGGAAGCGGCGATCGCGGCTGGCGTCGACCGGTTTCTCTGTGTCGCGATCAACCTGAGCCAGTATCCGGCGATGCGTAAGCTCGTCGATGCCTTCGAGCAGGTATCAGTCTCCGCCGGAGTGCATCCGAGCGAGCTCGCTGCGGACGGGCCGAGCCCCGATGAGTTGGTCGCCCTCGCCGCTGACTCTCGCGTCGCGGCGATCGGCGAGACGGGTCTTGACTACTATCGCAGCGGCGGGCGCGATCCTGGTTGGCAGCAGGAGCGCTTCCGGCGGCACATCCGTGCAGCGCGGGCATCTCGCCTGCCGCTGATCGTGCACTCTCGCGCCGCTCGGGAAGATACGATCCGCCTGCTGATCGAGGAGGGTGCGGCCGACCTCCAGGGCGTTCTGCATTGCTTCACGGAGGACTGGGAGATGGCCAAGCAGGTGCTCGATCTCGGCTTCTTCATCTCGTTCTCTGGCATCGTCACCTTCAAGAGCGCGCAGCCGTTGCGCGACGTGGCCCGCCGGGTTCCCCTCGATCGCTTGCTGATCGAGACCGATTCTCCGTACCTCGCCCCCGTGCCCCATCGCGGGCGGCCGAACGAGCCCAAGTACCTGTCCGCGGTAGCGCACTGCCTGGCGAAGCTGCGCGGGCTCGAGGTCTCAGAGCTTGGGGCGGTCACGGCAGAGAACTTCCACCGGTTGTTTCACCGTGCGGCCTGATGCCGATCACCTGTGCGAGCCGATCGCGCGCCTGCCCCCACCAGTTGTTACACTGACCATCGGCTGCGCCTCGCTCGCTGGTGAGGCGGGACAATCGCTGCGCTCCGGGTCACGCGCCCTTGCTAAGTGGGCGGCATTCGGCGATGGCTCAGTTGAGGCGGTCAAAGAGCGCCTCCCCGTCGAGAATCGTTGACAGTTACCGAGATCCCTATGCCACAGTATCGCTCCCGCACGACGACACACGGCCGCAACATGGCAGGCGCCCGAGCCCTCTGGCGCGCCACCGGCATGCAGGATGCCGACTTCGACAAGCCGATCATCGCGGTGGCCAATTCTTTCACACAATTCGTGCCCGGTCATGTCCATCTCAAGGATCTCGGGCAGCTGATCGCCCGCGAGATCGAGTCCGCGGGCGGAGTAGCCAAGGAATTCAACACCATCGCGATCGATGACGGCATCGCGATGGGACACGGCGGCATGCTTTATTCGTTGCCATCGCGGGATTTGATCGCCGATTCCGTGGAGTACATGGTTAACGCCCACTGTGCCGATGCCTTGGTCTGCCTCTCCAATTGCGACAAGATCACGCCCGGGATGCTGATGGCCGCGTTGCGGCTGAATATCCCGACGGTGTTCGTTTCGGGGGGGCCGATGGAGGCGGGTAAGGTGATCCGAGAGGGCGAGGAGCGACACCTGGACCTCGTCGATGCGATGATCGCCGCGGCGAGCCCGAACGAGAGCGACGAATCCGTCCTGGAGCTGGAGCGCTCTGCCTGTCCCACCTGCGGTTCCTGCTCCGGTATGTTCACGGCCAACTCGATGAACTGCCTAACCGAGGCCCTCGGATTGAGCCTGCCTGGAAACGGCTCGCTGTTGGCGACGCATGCCGCGCGCCGTGAGCTGTTTCTCGAGGCCGGCCGGCTCATCGTGGCACTCGCGCGGCGCTGCTACGAAGGCGATGATTGCGCCGTGTTGCCGCGGGCCATCGCCAGCCGTGCCGCCTTCGAGAATGCGATGAGTCTCGATATCGCGATGGGGGGCTCGACCAACACGGTGCTCCATCTGCTCGCGGCGGCGCACGAGGCCGGTGTCGATTTCACCATGGCCGATATCGACCGCTTGAGTCGCGAGGTGCCAAATCTCTGCAAGGTGGCCCCGGCGACGCAGCGCTTCCACATGGAAGATGTGCACCGCGCTGGCGGCGTCTTCGGCATCCTCGGGGAGCTGGACCGCGCCGGCCTGCTCGATCGCCAGGTCGCGACCGTGCATAGCGCGACGCTCGGGGAAGGACTCGCGCGTTGGGATGTCATGCGTAGCGACGACGAGGCCGCGAGGCAGCGCTTTCTGGCGGCGCCCGGGGGTGTGCCGACGCAGGTTGCCTTCAGCCAGGATCGCCGGTGGTCGAGCCTGGATCTCGACCGTGCGGCCGGCTGTATTCGGGATCTCGCGCACACCTACAGCCGCGATGGCGGGCTCGCGGTGCTTTTCGGCAACCTGGCCGAGCAGGGGTGCATCGTCAAGACCGCCGGCGTCGATCCGGAGAGCCTCGTCTTCAGCGGGCCGGCCCGGGTCTTCGAAAGTCAGGAGGCCGCCGTAACCGGCATCCTCGGCGGCCAGGTCGAGCCCGGTGATGTGGTCGTCATTCGCTATGAGGGGCCGAAGGGCGGTCCAGGGATGCAGGAGATGCTCTATCCGACCAGCTATCTGAAGTCCAAGGGGCTCGGCAAGTCCTGCGCGCTGATCACCGACGGCCGTTTTTCGGGCGGCACCTCCGGTCTTTCAATCGGACACGTCTCGCCGGAGGCCGCAGAGGGCGGACTGATCGCGCTGGTCGAGCCCGGCGATCTGATCGAGGTCGACATCCCCGCGCGACGGATCCACCTTCACCTCGCCGATACGGTCATCGAAGCGCGGCGGCGTGCGATGCAGGCTAGAGGCCAGAAGGCCTGGCAGCCGCGCGATCGATCACGCATCGTTTCAACGGCACTACAGGCCTATGCGGCCTTCACGACCAGCGCCGCGCGCGGGGCCGTGCGCGATGTCGGCCAGGTGCAGTCACTATCCGATCCCTCGGGTCAATGAGCCCAGTCGCCATGAGCAGATGGCAGCGCGGCTGCCGCCGTGTCGGCCGCTGGACCTCGCGGGGCATGACACGGCTGAGACTCCGCGGGACCTGGTTGGCCCATGATTAATCGCCGTGCGCCGGGTGCTGCGCTGCGGCAGCTCGAGGGATGGTACAGGACGCCGCTTGGTCGGCGGTTGGCGGCGAGTGAAGCCGACTGCCTGGAACGGATGCTTCGCGATACCTTCGGCTACCAGCTGCTCCAAATTGGGTTCATCGAGGCGCTGGATGATGTCCTCTCCGGCAGCCGCATCCGTCATCGTACCCTCCTGCTGGATGCCATGCCGGGATACCGTGCGAGGGAGACCCAACGTGCGCATATCATTGTCGAGCCCTGTCGCCTGCCGGTGGCCACCGACAGCATTGACGCCGTTGTGTTGCCTCACGTGCTGGAGTTCGCCGCCGACGCGCACCAGGTTCTGCGGGAGACCGAGCGGGTTCTGATCCCGGAGGGCCGGGTAATCCTTCTTGGATTCAACAGCTTAAGCCTTTGGGGGCTGAGGCGCCTAATGACGCTCGAACGACGCAAACGGGTGCCATGGTGTGGCCGCTTTTTGACTCCCTTTCGGGTAGCAGACTGGCTTTCCTTGCTAGGGTTTGATATCGAGATCGAGGAGAGATTGATGTTCGGGCTCCCGTGGAGACGCGCGCTGTTCGGCCGTCTCAGTCTTGCCCATACGGTTGCCTACCGCCTCTGGCCGATTTTCGCCGGTGTCTACGCGGTGCGCGCGGTCAAGCGCGTCTCTACCATGACGCCACTGCGTCCATCTTGGCGGGAACGCCGTGCCCTGCTGTCCGGGCGGCGGGTTGTGGGGCCGTCGGTCCGCCTGCTGCCGCCGGCCCGTGACGGGCGCCAGGCTGCGCGGCGACGCCATCCTGCTTTAGGTGCGACTCGCAAGGGTATCTGAGCTCGTGGCGAAGCTCGTCGAGCTGTATACAGATGGCGCATGTAAGGGCAATCCAGGCCGAGGCGGTTGGGGTGCCCTGCTGCGTTGGGGTCAGCATGAGAAGGAATTGTGTGGCGGGGAGCTGGGGACGACGAACAACCGCATGGAGCTGATGGCCGTCATCAGGGGACTCGAGGCCCTCAAGCGCCCCAGCCGCGTCCGGGTCACGACCGATTCCCAGTACGTCAAGCGCGGTGTAACCGAATGGCTCGCGCGTTGGAAGCGCAATGGTTGGCAAACGTCCGGAAGGCTCCCGGTGAAGAACCGCGATCTCTGGGAGCGTCTCGATGAGGCCATGGGCCGTCACCAGCTCGAGTGGCAGTGGGTGCGTGGGCACCGCGGGCACGCCGAAAATGAGCGGGCCGACCGCCTCGCGAATCAGGGGATTCCCTCTTCCGCGGCCTGAGCCTTTGCGTCTGCAGCTGGCGCTTGCCTCGGCGATACGAATCGCCGTACCCTTAACCGTATTGAAATCAATCCTAATCTTAGAGTCGCCCATGCCAGAGGTCAGCGGTATCGATCCTGCCCGGTTCAACATGGTTCTGCAACAAGTCCGCCCTTGGGGGGTGTTAGACGATCGGGTGTTGGGCGTCATGGCGGAAGTCCCCCGAGAGCGCTTTGTCCCGGATGCTTATCGCAGTCTGGCCTATGCCGACATCGAGGTGCCGCTCACCGCCGAGCGGGCCATGTTGGCCCCCAAGATCGTCGGCCGAATGCTTCAGGCGCTTCAGGTCCGGCCAGGTGAGCGCGCGTTGGAGGTCGGAATCGGCAGCGGATATGTCGCCGCCTGTCTTGCGCGTCTGGGCGCACAGATCCTGAGCCTCGAGTGGGATGTCGACCTGGCGCAATCGGCCAGACAACGGCTCACCGCGCTTGCGGTGACGGGCGTCGAGATAAAGGTCGCGGATGCGTTCGCGGGTCCGATAGAAGGCGGTCCGTTTGATGTCATCGCCGTCAATGGCTCGCTTCCGAGTGAGGCGCGATTGGCGGTCCTCAAGGCGCAGCTCGCCGACAAGGGCCGGTTGTTTGCGGTTGTCGGCCAGCTGCCCCTGATGCGGGTGCTACGCATTACACGGGTCGGGGCGATGGATTTTCGCAGGGAGGTCCTCTTTGAGACCTGCGTTTCGGCACTGACTCGCGTGCCGGAGCCGGTCGAGTTCGTCTTCTAGCCGGCACGTGCCGATGCGCCACTGGACACCGGTCGAGCTCGAGGCGCGGCTCGGCTTCGGAGAGAATCCCCCGTTTCTGCTCGATGTCCG
The DNA here is from genome assembly GCA_964583605.1 of uncultured Chromatiaceae bacterium. Classification (GTDB taxonomy): domain Bacteria; phylum Pseudomonadota; class Gammaproteobacteria; order Chromatiales; family Chromatiaceae; genus CAZOWL01. The sequence goes on from CAZOWL010000008.1 coordinate 55,187, forward strand.
TGAGCCATGGGAGTACAGCATTTGCCGAATTGATGGGGCGTTGCTGATCCCGATGCGGCAGCTTCCAGCGCGGGTCGAGGAGCTCGACCCCGATCGCGAGACGGTCGTGATCTGTCATCACGGCATTCGCAGCTATCAAGTGGGCTGTTTTCTGGAGCAGCGGGGTTTCACGCGGGTGATCAACCTTCACGGAGGGCTGGCCGCTTGGGCGCGGGATGTGGACGCGACCATGCCGGTATACTAAGCCATAACCCTCCGAACCGGCACGTGCGCCCTGGTTTCCCGGATATTTGAAGTAGCATGACGGAGGACCGAATGAGCATACACCAGGTTGATTTTCCGCTCTGCCAAAGCCGCTATTCGCTCTTGCTCATCATTGATGCTCAGGAACGACTCGCTGCGGCGATGCCCAAAGACGAGGCGGCTGAGACTATCTCCAACATCAGCCGGCTCGCCGAGGCGGCGCAGATCCTCAATGTACCCATCATCTGGGCCGAACAGAATCCGCAGGGGCTTGGGCGCACCGTCGAGGCGATTCGACGACACCTGCCGGTCGACGCCTCCCCAACCGAGAAGACCTGTTTTTCGAGCTGCACGGCTGGTGGCTTCGAGCGGGCGTTGACGCATGAGCCGGATCGCAAGCAAGTGGTCCTTGTCGGGATGGATGCGCATATCGGTGTCGCCCAGACGGCCTCCGGACTGCAACGCTGGGGCTACCAGGTCTTTATCGCCGAAGACGGCATCTGTTGCCGTAAGCCTGGGTATAAGCACAACGCCCTCGCGCGGATGAGGCACTGCGGTCTGCATGTCACCAATGCCGAATCAATCGTCTTCGAATGGCTGCAGGATTCTTCCCACGAGCGGTTCCGCGATGTGCTGAAGCTCTTCAGGTGATCGCAGCCTTGTACGGCGGGAAGGCTCTGACGTCTGAGCAGCGGCCACCGCGCCACTGACGTCGAGCCTGTGCCCGTGGTGGTCCAAGCGGACTCGGCGCACGCGCGGCGCCGTGTCCTGCCCCGCTTGACCCGCAAGCCCTCCCGAGCCTAGGCTTCCGTGGCCCTACCCCGACGCGAGCCGGCGCTGCTATTCCGTGTACCAGAAGTACTTCGGCCTCAGGGAGCCTAGCTTCTCGATTGCGCCGGATCCCGAGTATCTCTACCTCAGCGAGCAGCACAGGGAGGCCCTGGCCCACCTGCTTTACGGGGCCAGCGCGGCGGGTGGCTTCGTGCTTCTCACCGGCGAGGTCGGCACCGGTAAGACCACGGTCTGCCGGGCCTTCTTGGATCAATTGCCGGTCGAGGTCGAGGTGGCGCTCGTCCTGAACCCGGCTGTGAGTGGCTTCGAGCTGTTGCGGACCATATGCGATGAGCTGCAAATTTCCATTGCCCCGGAAGAGCGCTCCATCAAGTATTTGATCGATCAACTTAATCTTTATCTTCTCGACGCGCATGCCAGGGGCCGGCGACCGGTACTGATGATCGATGAGGCCCAGGCGCTCCGGCCACGCGTGTTGGAACTGGTGCGCCTGCTCACCAACCTGGAGACGAACAAGCACAAGCTCCTGCAGATCTTTCTCGTTGGCCAGCCGGAGCTGCGCCATGTCATCGACAGCGACGCGATGCGGCAGCTTCGTCAGCGCATTACCGCCCGTTTCCACCTCGGGCCGTTGAGCGCGGCCGAGACGGCGGCCTATATCCGCCACCGCTTGGCAGTGGCGGGTGTCGACCGGCCGTTGTTCACACCGCGCGCGGTGCGCCGGGTCCATGCGTTGACCGGCGGTGTGCCGCGACTGATCAATATCCTCTGCGATCGCGCCTTGCTTGGGGCCTGTGTCCGACGCAGTCTCCTGGTCACGCCACGTCTTGTCGCCCGCGCGGCGCGCGAGCTGCGTGGGGACGAACGCCCAAGGAGAAGGTTGGCCCCCCCAAGGCCCGTGTTCCTCTTGGCCCTGCTCATGACGCTTGTATTCGCCGGCGTTTGGCTTACACGGGATCGGCTTGCGGCCGGTGGTGAGCAAGAGCTCCGGCGGCGGTTGGTGGCGTGGCTCGGAGAGGGCTTGGAGGACGACTTACGGCGAGCCGATCGTGGCACAGGCCCCTTGGCGGCCGCGGTGGGCGGTGATGGCGCGGCGCTGATCGCCCCGGCCCGGCAGCTGGCGGCGGACCCGGTCATCACGGAGCCGACTGACGGGCAGCCTCTCCCGCAGGCTGCCGAGGAAAATAGATCGCTTGTGTCACTCGAGCCGGAGACCCAGCCCGAGCCAGCTGCCTGGGTAATGGACCGCGAAGAGGCCCTATCTCTCCTGCTGCGGCGGTGGGGTGTCGAGGTCACCGGCTTTGACGGCGGGTCCGATCCATGTCAGCGTATCGCGAGCTTCGGATTGCGCTGCGAGGAGGAGGAAGGCGATTGGGGTCATGTGCGGTTCTTCAACCGTCCGGTGCTTCTCCGGGTCTCCGCTGCAGAGGGCGGCGATGGATTTCTCGTCCTCGGCGCGTTGGCCGATGACATAGCGATCCTGGACCGGCCGGATCAGACTGGGCGGGTCCCGCTCTCGGAAATAAACGACCTATGGACGGGTGAGTATCTGCTGATTTGGCAGCCGCCTCCTGTTGGGGTCTCCATGATCGGTGATGGCTCCTCCGGCGAGTCCGTTCGATGGCTGCGCAAGCTGCTGGCGCGGGTCCCGGGCCTAGAGCTCTCCGACACCGATTCCGGACGCTTCGATGCCGGCCTGGACGCCGCGCTGCGGCGTTTTCAGGCCGGTCGCGGATTGGCCGCGGACGGGGTCGCCGGTTACCGTACCTTGATTCAGCTACACAATGTCGTCGACATGCCCGGGGTCCCAAAGCTGATCGAGGTGCCCTAGCCTATGTCCTTTATTCTCGAGGCCCTGAAGAGATCTCAGCAGGAGCGTGCCCTCGGACAAGTGCCGAGGATTGACACGGGAATCCTTGTCGAGGAGGCGCCGTCGCCGGTGCCCAATCCGTGGGTGTTGCTTGCCCTGGGGCTTGCCGGTATCGCCGTGGGGATCGCGCTTTACGCGGTGCTGCGCACTCCGCAGGTGCCGGTCGCGGCCGAGTCGCTGGTCTTGTCGTCGCCTCCGTCTCCGAGCTCTCGTGGGGGCGAGACGGGTGGGCCGTACAGCCCGGCTATCGACCCAGGCCTGGCTCCGGCAAGGACTTCGGTGTTGCCTCTGACCAATGCGCACCACTTGGAGACTGGCCCAACGGCTGCCGCTCTGGATCCTGGGCGACCCTTTGAGCCCGGGTCAAGCTTCGGTCCTATCCCGCCTGGCGCTGAGGCGCCGCCGCCGCGCGCCTCTCGGCCTAGGCGCGTCGAAGAGGTGACACCTGCCACCGGATCTGCAGTGACCGCCATCCCGGCTGACCTAATCGAAGACATCGCGAGCTTCAAGGATCAGCTGCTACGCGAGCGACAGGGCGCACCGGCCCCGGAGATCGCGCGATGAGGGCGAGCTGCGGAGCAGGTCCCGGGCGCATCACGCGAGAAGGGCCTGCGGGAGGACGTTGGTGCCTGCCTTCCCGCATTCCTCATCACGGCTCATGTCTATGACCCAAAACCGGCCAGGCGCTTCGTCGTCATCAATTCCCTGAGATACGCGGAGGGAGAGCGAACCCGTGAGGGTCTCGAGGTGCACGAAATCCAGCCCGAAGGCGTGGTGCTAAGCTTTGCTGGTCATCGCTTTTTCCGCCGGCGTTGAGATGCCTGGCTGCTCGTTCGAAGGTGATCATGAGCACGCGAGCGCGCACTGTGTCCAAGGCGGTCCCGGTCAGCGCGGCATGTCTGACTCCACCAAAACCGTGCAGCAAGAACGGTATCTTTGCCCCGTCTGATTATTCCAAGACAGCACAGCGCTTGTTGGTGCAGGAGGCGCTCACGCCGGGGCTAGATCCGGGGAGCTCGAAGTCTTCCAGGGGAAATGGTGCGCCAAGCCCAAATCCCTGACCGTAGTCGACGCCGATTTGGCGCAGGGTCTCGATCAGCACCTCGTCCTCGGCCCATTCGGCAATCGTTCGTAAGCCCAGGGCGTGACCGATCTGGTTCATCGATTCGACAATCGCTCGATTGACTGGGTTGCGCACGATGCCGCGCACGAAGCCTCCGTCGATCTTCAGATAGCTGACCGGCAATTCACGCAGATAGAGATAAGACGAGAGTCCGGCGCCGAAGTCGTCGAGCGCGAAGCGACATCCCAATCGGCCAAGCTCCTGCATGAAGTCGCGGGCTTGCTCAAGGCTCGCTATTGCGGCGGTCTCGGTCATCTCAAAACAGATGGTCGAATGGGGCACCTGCCAGTCGAAGAACTGCCGCTTCAAGAAGCGCAGGAAGCCTTCGTCGTTCACCGATGTGCCGGATAGATTGATGGCGAAAAGGAAGCGGCCGGGGTGCTGTTTGTGCCAGCGCCGTAGGTTCCGCGCCTGGGTGCTGAAGAGGTGCGAGATGACCCAGCGGTCGATCGCAGGCATGAGTATGAAACGCTCCGCCGCTGGGATGAAACGGTCCGGAATGACGACATGGCCCGCCTCGTCGATCATCCGCACGAGGATCTCGTAATGGGGCGCTCCTTGCGCGCGATTGCGCAGCGCCCGGATCGGTTGAGCGAGCAGGCAGAAGCGACCGTCTTTTAAGGCTTGGGCGATGACCGCAACCAGACGCATATCACCGTGCTGGCGGATCACATCAGCATCGCCGTAATTGTAGACGTGAAGGCGATCGCGTCCCTTATGCTTGGCTACGTGGCAGGCGATATCGGCCTTGCTGAGAGCCGTCGACGCGCTCTCATCCTCCGGCTTGAACAGGCTCAGCCCGATGCTCACGGCGACGTCAAGCGTCGTGTCTCGCCAGGTGAAGGGGAAGCCGCGAACTGTTTGCAGGAGGTCCTTGCAGCTACGCTTGATCTCAGTGTCGGTTTGATCAAGAGCCAACGCGGCGAACTCATCCCCACCAATCCGACCCAGGATCCAGCTGCGCCCTAGTTTGCCCTGGAAGAGGAGCGCCAGCTCCTGCAGGAGCTTGTCGCCGGCGCCATGGCCGTAGGTGTTGTTGACGAGCTTCAATCGGTCGACATCGATGACGCACAATGCGTGCATCGTGTCGCGCTTGGCCCCCTCGATCAACATGATCTCCAGCCGCCGCTCGAATTCGCGCCGATTGAGCAGGCCGGTAAGCACGTCGTATTGGCGCAGGTAAGCCGCCTGTGTCTCCTGCTGCTCGTCCTCCGTGAGGTCCTTGGCTAAGATTAGGAGCCGCCTGCGTCCGCCGGTCTGCAGATGGTGGACCCACAGCCGTATCGGGATCGCCGTGTCACCGCCGCGCTGCGCCTGGGCGTCCCGCACGAGGTAGCCCCCGTTGGGCTCGTCCGTGAGAATGGGCCAGGCGAGCAGATCGAAATCGCCATTACTGGCCGCCAGCAAGGATGTGAAGGGGCGGCCGACGACGTCCTCGGCCAAGTGCCCGAAAACCAGCTCGGCCCCAGGATTGAAGACCTCGATCTTGCCCCTGTCGTCGCACAGGAGGATGCCCTCATGGGCGGCACGCAGTACTCCGTCGAGGGTCTGGCTCGCCTCGTCCAGCTGCGCGACGCTCATGACTGGGTCCGCTGCTCGCTGTGGTCGGTTAAGCAATGCAGACCGAGCGCCGATACCCGCAGGGCGCGACAATCGGAGAGCCCACCAGCCGAAGAAGGTTCCCGCGGCGAGCGCGACGGCAAGGCCTGTGACAGCGGAGACATCATCCACCGGTCTGTTTCTCGCGTGGCGCCTTCATGGACGTCTCAATCTCAGCTTGAGAGTCGACGATACTTGATCCGATGGGGCTGGTCGGCTTCCGCGCCAAGACGGCGATGACGGTCAGCCTCGTAGTCTGCGTAATTGCCCTCGAGCCAGGTCGCATTCGAGTCGCCCTCGAAGGCCAGGATGTGTGTGGCGATACGGTCGAGGAACCAACGATCGTGGCTGATCACCACGACGCAGCCCGGGAAGGCGAGCAATGCCTCTTCGAGGGCGCGCAGCGTCTCGACGTCGAGGTCGTTGGTCGGCTCATCGAGCAATAGCAGATTGCCGCCGCTCCTCAGCAGCTTGGCCAGGTGCACGCGATTGCGCTCACCGCCCGACAGGTCGCCGATACGCTTCTGCTGGTCGGCGCCACGGAAATTGAAGCGGCTCACATAGGCTCGCGATGGCATCTCGAAGCGACCGACGACGATGTTGTCGGCCCCGTCGGAGATCTCCTCCCACACCGTCTTGGCATCATCCAATGCGTCGCGGCTTTGGTCGACATAGGCGATCTGCACCGTGTCGCCGATCCGCAGGTCACCGGCATCGGGCTGCTCCTGACCGGTGATGATCCGAAAGAGCGTCGTCTTGCCGGCACCGTTTGGGCCGATGACACCCACAATGCCGCCCTTCGGGAGGTTGAAGGATAGATCATCGTAGAGCAGACGCTCGCCGTAGCCCTTGCGGAGCCTGCGCGCCTCGATGACGAGGTCGCCGAGGCGCGGGCCGGGGGGGATATAGATCTCGTTGGTCTCGTTACGGGACTGGAATTCTTGGGATTGCAGCTCGTCGAATCGCGCGAGGCGGGCCTTGCTCTTGGCATGGCGGCCCTTTGGATTCGATCGCACCCATTCAAGCTCCTGCTGCATCGTCTTGATGCGCGCCGCCTCCTGCTTCTGCTCCAGCTCCAGACGTTGCTCCTTCTGCTCGAGCCAAGAGGAGTAATTGCCCTGCCAGGGGATGCCGTGCCCGCGGTCGAGCTCCAGTATCCAGCCGGCGACATTGTCGAGGAAGTAACGATCGTGCGTGACCGCGACGACGGTGCCACTGTACTCGTGCAGAAACCGCTCGAGCCAGGCGACGGATTCGGCGTCCAGGTGGTTCGTGGGCTCGTCAAGGAGCAGCATATCCGGTTTCGACAGCAGCAGCCGGCACAGGGCCACCCGTCGGCGCTCCCCGCCGGAGAGGGTGGTTACCGCCGCATCCCAGGGTGGCAGGCGCAGTGCATCTGCGGCTACGTCAAGTGTCCGATCGAGGTTATGCCCATCGGTCGCCTCGACGAGCGCCTCGAGCTCGGCCTGCTCTTTCGCCAGGGCATCGAAGTCCGCGTCCGGCTCGGCGTAGGCCGCATAGACGGCGTCGAGGCGCTGGAGGGCGGACTTGATGTGTGCCACCGCCTCTTCCACGTTGCCGCGCACGTCCTTCGTCTCATCGAGCCTCGGCTCCTGCGGCAGGAAGCCCACCTTGATCTCCGGTTGCGGCCGGGCCTCGCCCTCGATCTCGGTGTCGATGCCGGCCATGATGCGCAGCAGTGTGGATTTGCCTGCGCCGTTGAGCCCGAGGACGCCGATCTTGGCACCAGGAAAGAAAGACAGGGAGATATCTCGCAGGATGACGCGTTTGGGTGGTACGACCTTGCCCACCCGATTCATGGTGTAGATGTATTGAGCCATCGAGATCCTTAGATTGAATGCTGCATCGTGGCCGCTGCGCGCCTGCCAGGCGCCGCAGAGGTGTTTAGGATGGAAATTCTGCCCGGTCAAGCAGGAAATGTCCAAGCATCGGCTGAGGATTCGTCCTTAAACAATTGCCAACACGGTTCTTGGGCGCGCTTCGCAATGAAGTCCGCGCAGCATATTCGCTCCCTCGCCCTTTGGCAGAGGGTTAGGGTGAGGGATCGATTAGGGGCGAGGCGACCATTCACCATCCGGAGTGACTCGCCTCGCCCCTGGTTGGCGAGCGCGTGGTGGTGCTCGAGCGTGCCAAGCCCTGCTCCGACTCGCTCCCGCCGCGCTATGCTGTAAGGGAGAGTCGGTCTTCGGCGGCGGCCGACGTGTCGTGGCCGATCGGCTGGGTCTCGAGGCCTGCGGGAACGCTGACCAAATCGCGTGCTGATATTGGCCATGGATGGGCCAATGATCAGCGTCTCATCCAGTGAGTGTGGCGAGGGAGAGATGAGCAGCACGGGCGGAGCACGTTTGGCCAGGCGGCGTTCGGGGTCATGGCTCCTGGCCGTTACCGCCGCTATGGCAGTCTCGTTGGCGCTTGGCGCCGAGGCTTGGGAGCGCGGTCTCGAGCGCGGCGGCCAGCTCTGGGTCGATCCTGACACGCGGCGGGCCTACCGCTCGGACGGTGCCGCGCCGCGACCCATGTGGGATGGGGTGCATCGTCTTGATGATGGCTCGACGGTCATCATCCACGACGGCGTTGCTGTGCCTACCGAAGAGATGCTCGATAGCTGGCGTGACCGCTTGGGACCAAGATCGGAGGATGCGGCGGCGCCCTGCGCCGATCTCGTTAGGCGCACCTGTGGCGCGCGGGAAGAGTGCGCCCGTTCGCCGGGCTGCCTGCGGGCGCGCCAGCTCCTGACTCAGGAGCGTGCGGAGCAGCGGCTTGCCCTGCTCGCCGCGGGGCCGAGACCTGAGACCCAGACCACCGCCACCTGCCGCACGGCGATCGACGATGCGACGCAGTTTCCGCCTTGCGTCCAGAGCGCTCTCGCGACAGGCGGGGCCTGCGAGGCGCTCGTGTCACAAGCCTGTGGCCCTGATGGCAGCTGCGGTGATCGCGGCGGCTGTGGACCCGCGCGACAGCTGCTCGAGATGCAGAGAGAGGCGGCGCAGCGCCGCGAGGGTCCGGATGCGCTGGCCGAGATCGAGGCGCAGTGCGCGGAGGCCCAGGCGAGCCCCTTCTTCGCCCCTTGTGAATGACGAGGAGGATCTGGATCGGACCCTCGCACCTCTCCGCGGCTCATGCCGAGCCGCGCAGGTGGACGATCAGGCCACCGAGGGTAGGCCAGCCAGGGCCATTGCTACCTCCGATTCGTCGTAGACGAGGTCCTGCAGCTTGCCCGCCAAGTAGTCGGTGTACGCCTGCATGTCGAAGTGGCCGTGGCCACACAGGTTGAAGAGGATCGTCTTGGCCTCGCCGCGCTCGCGACATTTTTCGGCCTCATCGATCGCGGCCCGTACCGCATGATTCGCCTCTGGGGCCGGTATGATTCCCTCGGCGTTCGCGAAGGTCAGTCCCGCAGCGAAGCACTCGAGCTGGTTGTACGAGCGCGGGGCGATATAGCCGAGCGCCGTCAGGTGGCTGATCTGCGGGGCCATGCCGTGATAGCGCAGGCCGCCAGCGTGAAAGCCTGGTGGGACGAAGCCCGAGCCCAAGGTGAACATCTTGACTAACGGGGTGAGATGGGCGGTGTCGCCGAAGTCGTAGGCGAACAGGCCCTTGGTCAGGGTCGGGCAGGCCGAGGGCTCGACGGCGATACATTCGACGTGGCGGCCGCCGCGCAACTGCTCCCCAATGAAGGGGAAGGCGATACCCGCGAAGTTGCTACCGCCGCCCGTGCAGCCGATTACCTGGTCCGGGTAGTCGCCGGCCATCTCCAACTGCTTCATCGCTTCGAGGCCGGTCACCGTCTGGTGAAGCAGGACGTGGTTGAGCACGCTGCCGAGCGCGTAACGTGTATCATCACGTTGGACGGCCATCTCGACGGCCTCGCTGATCGCGATGCCGAGGCTGCCGGTGCTGTCCGGATGCTCGGCGAGGATCGCCCGCCCGGAGTTGGTCGTGTCGCTCGGGCTCGCGATGCAGCGGGCGCCGAAGGCCTCCATCATGGCGCGGCGGTAGGGCTTCTGCTGGAAGCTTACCTTGACCATGTACACATCAATCTCGAGACCGAATAGGGCGCCGGCCAATGCGAGCGAGGAGCCCCATTGGCCGGCGCCTGTCTCGGTGGTGATGCGTTTCACTCCCTCTTGCTTGTTGTAGAAGGCCTGAGCGATCGCCGTGTTGGGCTTGTGGCTGCCGGCAGGGCTGACACCTTCGTATTTGTAGTAGATCTTGGCCGGTGTGCCGAGCGCCTTTTCCAGCCGTCGGGCGCGAAAGAGGGGCGAGGGCCGCCACTGACGATAGACGTCGCGGACCGGTTCTGGGATCTCAATCTCGCGCTCTTGACTCATCTCCTGCTCGATGACGGCGCGCGGAAAGATCACTGCGAGCTCGTCGGGAGTGATCGGCTGCTTGGTTCCCGGGCTCAGGACTGGCGGTAGGGGCTCCGGAAGGTCGGCATTGATGTTGTACCAGGACGCCGGGATCTCCCGCTCGGCGAGCAGGAACTTGACGGTATCGCTCATTGGCCTGTAAAGCCTCCTGTGCAATGGATACGTTATGTTGTTGTCGTAGTGCGGCCCAAGCGGCGGTGAGTCCTTTCTCGCGACCGTAGCGGCACCGTGGATCGGCTGGGGCGGCCAGACGTAGACGCGGTGATTGGGCTCACCCCCGTTTTCCCAGCCGGCCTGGGACGAGCGCGCAAGATCGATTGGGCCACCGTGTCAAGTGTGCCAGGTTCCGGACGGGGCATAAATACTCAAGGCTTGCCTTGGGCTGTGACGGGCGTAAGCTCGGCGAGTGATCGTCAAGCGCCCGTCGTGTCCCAATGTTTCACAACGACGTGCCGCGCATTCAGTCGAGCACAATGCCGCAAGAGAACTGGAGCACGAGATCCTGATGAGAGCCGTTGACGAAGACGACATCGCGGACCAGCTGACCGAGCTATTGGACTTGGTTGAGGCGGGAGAGGCAGTCCTGATCAAACGAGGGGGGCAAGCCATCGCAAAACTCATCCCTGTGCGCCCTGACGGCTCCCACGATCTTGTCGATGACGATGTTGCGCCGAGCGACGAGGTCGAGGAGGCGTTTTACGGCGATTGAGCGGCCATGCTGCGCGGCCCGCGGCGCGCTTCACAATGAAATCCGCGCAGCACGCTCGCTCACGCGCCCTCTTGGAGAGAGTTGGGGTGAGGGAGCGATCAGGGGTCAGGCGACCTTGATCTTCCGGGGTGGCTTGCCTGGCCCCATGATCGTTCGCGCCGCGTCGCTAGCCGTCGGCCTCCATACGCTCGCGCAGGCGCTTGACCTGGAAGAGCGTGTCGCGCTCTTCCTCCTCCAGGGCCGACTGGATCAAGCGGATCGTTCGGCGAAAGCGTGGAATCACGTTGTACTTGAGCGCGTTGACGCGCTTCTGCGCCTTACGCTGTTCCTCCATGAGCCGGAACAGGGCAATCTCCACCTCGCCGAGCTGCGACAACCGCACGGCGGCGTCGGCGAGTTGCTGGCGCGCGTTGTCAAAGCTCGCGTCGGTGCCGAGAAGACCGACGGGCTTCAGCGGTAGGCGTTGGGCTGTGACGGCCGGGTACTCGACGCCAAGGCTTCGGCGAGGAAGGATGGCGACGCGCAAAGCCGGCTCACTGCCTAGTGCCACCTGGTGCAGGCCGCGACTGCCTAATCGCAGCTGCGCGATCGCGAGGCTCCGATACGCTTCCTTTAGCTCCCTTTCCGCCTCGCCGCGCAGGCGGCGGTATTCGCCGATCCGCTCATAGACGAGCCGCGTCAGGAGCTCGCGCTTGCGCTCAAGCAGGTCGTGTCCTTCCTCGAGGAATCGCAGCTGCTTGCGTAGGCGCAGCAGGGTGTTTTTCGTGGGAGGGACGCGGATGAGCTGCTGGGCCATCGGGTTGGCAGTCTCGGTTGGCCGTCAACCGCCGTGAAGACGGACTCCCAAGCGGGGCCGAGCCGCTCGGGGCTGCTTGGCTCAAGCCCGCGATCTGTATCGGCCACCCGCACGAAGGTCCAAAAGGCGCGGTTGCCGCTCTATGGCGCGGGTTCTGTGTCCGCGGACTTGCTGGTTGGAGCGCCCGCCGCAGTCGTGCGCGGCATTGGGGCGTCGCGGATCGCGGTCCGCCCCGCGACCGCCGCGGTATGCGTGGCGCCGGCTTTCGGCCGCGATGTCGGCAGCCGGCGGTTGCGCGGTCGTGGCGGGCTGGGCTGCTTGTCCTTCGCGCCCGCGTCGATCCCAGCAGCGGCTTGTAGGAATTTCGCCTTGGTCCAGTTCCTGGCGCTTAGGAAAAATAGCCCCATGGCGGCAACCGACAAGATGCCGATTGCGATGAATGCTGTGCTCTCGTCCATAGCGGTACCTCAAGGGAACTTGCCGAAAGGGCCTCGCTGGCGGTTTGCTCGAACATCCGGATGACGCCGCCGACGTGGGGAAAATGTAAGTATCTTGGTGACATGCTGCCAATGGCCTTGCCGTGCCCGTCGAGGCGATGTGGCCGCCCCCCCAACCCGTGTGGGTGGTGGTTCGTGATGCGGCCGGGTTGCCACATCGGCCGCGCCGGCGTCAGCGCGAACTATACGGCAAGCCGCGCTCGCATCCAATGACACTGGTTTATATGCGCTGATCTATATGCGCTAGTTGCGCCTCGAGACCCAACTCCATCGCGCCCGCCTTTCCAACCTTGCGGTCGGCGCGCGCCTTTGCGCCGGACCTGCCGGCTGCACCGCGGCGGCGCCACGCTATGTTAAGGTACCCGTCTCGATCAGCCGAGCCGGCGCGCCCGCTACCAGGAGTCGGACACCATGACCACGCCAGATATCCCCCGCGGCCCATTCCCGCGGACCCGCATGCGGCGCATGCGCCGCGACGCCTTCACCCGGCGCTTGATGCGCGAGACGCATCTGACCCCGGATGACTTCATTTACCCGGTCTTCGTGCTCGAGGGCCGCGGGGAGCGCGAGCCCGTCGCCTCGATGCCGGGCATCGAGCGTCTCAGCATTGATCTGCTTGTCGAGGAGGCCGGCGAGATCGCCTCGCTCGGCATCCCGGCGATGGCCCTGTTCCCGGTCACGCCAAAGAGTGCCAAATCTGAAGATGCCCGTGAGGCCTACAACCCTGATGGGCTCGCGCAGCGCGCGGTGCGGGCACTCAAAGATGCCGTCCCGGATCTCGGGGTGATAACCGATGTGGCGTTGGATCCTTTCACGACCCATGGTCAGGACGGGTTGATCGATTCCTCCGGCTATGTGCTCAACGACGAGACGGTAGAGGTCCTGACCCGCCAGGCGCTCTCGCACGCCGCGGCGGGGGCCGATGTCGTCGCGCCGTCCGACATGATGGACGGGCGCATCGGTGCGATCCGCAACGCGCTGGAAGGCGCGGGGCATATCCACACGCGGATCCTGGCCTATTCGGCCAAGTATGCCTCCAGCTTCTATGGGCCGTTTCGCGATGCGGTTGGGTCGGCGGCGAATCTGGGCGGCGGCAATAAATACAGCTACCAGATGGATCCGGCGAACACCGACGAGGCGTTGCACGAGGTCGCCCTCGACCTGGAGGAGGGCGCCGATATGGTCATGATCAAGCCCGGCATGCCGTACCTCGACATCGTGCGGCGTGTGAAGGACCGCTTCGGTGCGCCGACCTTCGTCTATCAGGTCAGCGGGGAGTACGCGATGCTCAAGGCGGCGAGCCAGAATGGCTGGCTGGATGAGCGGGCGGTAGTACTCGAGGCGCTCGTGTCGATCAAGCGCGCCGGGGCCGATGGGATCCTGACCTATTACGCCAAGGACAGCGCGCGCTGGTTGAATGAGTGAGCGGGCCAGCCGCCGACATGGGGCCGGTTGCGCCAGCCATGCCCTCCCGTTATGCCGTCATCGGGCACCCCATCGCGCATAGCCGCTCGCCGGAGATTCACGCCGCCTTCGCCCGTCAGACCGGGCAGGACCTGGTCTATGACCGCATCCTGGGCGACCTGGATGATTTCGCCGGCGATGTCCGTTGCTTCTTCGCCGCTGGAGGGTGTGGGCTCAATGTGACGGTGCCTTTCAAGGAGCAGGCCTGGGGATTGGTCGATGAGTGCGCGGCGCGCGCTGAGGCCGCGGGTGCCGTCAACACCCTGATGCCATTGCCCGATGGTCGGCTGCGCGGCGACAACACCGACGGTATCGGTCTGGTCCGCGACCTGGCGCAGAATCACGGTTATGCCTTTCCGGGCAAACGGGTCTTGCTCCTTGGCGCCGGCGGGGCAGCACGAGGCGTGCTGCGACCATTGCTTGAAACAGGCCTCGAGGAACTGGTGCTCGCCAACCGAACCAAGGCGAAGGCCGTCGCACTGGCCGAGTCCGCGTCGGCGCGTGGGCCGATCACCGCCACCGGTCTGACCGCTATCGCCGGGCAGTGCTTTGACCTGATCATCAATGCCACATCGGCCGGCCTCGATGGGGCGGGTCCGGAGCTCCCGGCTGGCTGCCTCGCCCCGGACGGCTGGGTCTACGACCTGATCTACGGCGTGGACCCAACTCCCTTCATGCGCTGGGGGGCGGCGGCCGGGGCAGAGAGGCAGTTGGACGGTCTCGGCATGCTCGTCGAGCAGGCGGCCGAGTCCTTTGTGTTGTGGCGCGGGATTCGGCCCGATACGCGTCTCGTCATCGCCGCGCTGCGCTCCGGTCGCGGGGGGTGAGGCGAGCGCCTGATGGTCGTCAGCCGCTGGAGCCGAACAGCAGGGTGAGCCTTGGGAAGCCAGGCCATCGGCCGCCATATCCACATTGACGTGTCCGTCGCTGCCCCGAATCCCATGGAGCTTCCGTTTACCCACCGACCTGGGCGCCGCGAGCGCCACCTGCGCCGTCGTCACGAGAATCCACTCTTTGGCTTGCCGCCGCCGGAGGTCTCGCCGGAGGAGCTGCTCGCGGCCCAGCAGGCCGACCACGAGGAAATGGAAGGATTTGCTTCATCCCTGCGCGAGCTGGTTCAGCGCGCCGCGGAGCTGCCCGCCGAGACTGGCAGCGAGGCCGTTCTGGCGTTGAAGGCCGATCTCGAGCGCCACTATGAGCAGGCTTGCGGGTTGCCCGGCGAGCATGAGCGAGAGAAGGCGGCTATCGCGCGCCTCATCGACGTGATCGTGCGCGTGATTCGCCGTCACGCCGGCGGCGATCCGCTTGCGCGCGAAGAGCTCGACCAGGCCGAGACCGCCCGTGCGATCCATTTCCGTCTGCTCGGCCTGCCGCTGATTGCTGACCTGCTGCACCCGGACAGCTCGATCGCACCCGCAGACCTAGCGCCGTCAGTGCTGGTCGCCGAGGATCCAGAGCTGGCGGCGTTGCCCGAGGTCTTCTCGCATGAGCAGCTCGCCGAGATCGTCGCGCAAGCCGAGGCTCGGCTCGATGGGCTTGCCGACCAGCGCGGGCTCGACCTGGAGCGAGCGCGCACGCGCCTCAACGTCTTGCGTGGGTTGCTCGTGCAGACCGGCTCCCAGCAATGATCGACTCCCGGAGGGCCTGCTATGGGCGCGCTTGAAGAGATCGCGAATCGGTTCCTCTCCCAGAGGCCGGCGGTGGACTACTGGACGCTTCGTCTCGTCGCCGAAGAGTGCGAGCGGCTTGCCGTCCGCCAAGGCGTGGTCGAGCCGAGCCGACTGGATTTGGGCCTTGGTGCGATGATCACGGTCGTTGTCGCTGGCGGGGTCGGCTATGGCGCGACCAGCGATCTGAGCGCCGAGGGTTTAAGGGCCGCGACAGAAAGGGCCATCGGCTGGGCCCGGCAGCACGCCCGCCTGGGCCTGTTCGACGCCGGCCTCTACCCGCGCAGCGACTTTGAGGGCGAGTATCACAGCGCCGTGGGGCAGGCCTGGGAGGCGCTCGGCACCACCGAGAAGCTGTCCCTGCTCCAGAAGGCGTGTGCCGCGGCGGAGATCGACGCGCGTATCGTCGATAGCGTCGCCTGGCTCACGCATGAGCGGGTCGAGCAAAGGCTCATCACCAGCGCCGGCGGGCGGGTCCGCCAGGTGCTCGAGATGGTGGAGCCGGGCGTTGCCGCCGTGGCCAACACCGGCAGCCAAACACAGACACGCCGCAGCGGTTTCGACTCATGTCGGCAGGGTGGCCTCGAGCGGTTGTGGTCCCTCGGGCTGCGTGATGAGGCACAGCGGGTCGCCGAGGAGGCCCTAGCGCTCTTGGACGCGCCCGAGTGTCCCACCGGCGTCATGGATCTGGTCCTGTTGCCGGGTCAGATGATGCTGCAGATCCACGAGAGCATCGGCCACCCGTTGGAGCTCGACCGCATCCTCGGTGACGAGCGCAACTATGCCGGCACCAGCTTCGTGATACCCGAGATGTTCGGCCGTTACCGCTACGGCTCGGAGCTTCTCAATGTCACGTTCGATCCGACCGTTAACGGGGAGCTCGCGAGCTATGCCGCCGATGACGAGGGCTGCGCTGCAGAACGCGCCTACCTGATCCGCGGCGGCATTCTCGAGCGGCCCCTCGGTGGACGCCTGTCGCAGGCGCGAAGCGGCCTTCCCGGTGTCGCCAATGCCCGGGCCTGTGGCTGGGATCGTCCCGCGATCGACCGCATGGCCAACATCAATCTGGAGCCTGGCGACAGCACGCTCGAGGCGCTCATTGCCGGCATCGAGCGCGGCGTTTTGATGGACACGAACCGCTCCTGGTCGATCGACGATAGCCGCAACAAGTTCCAGTTCGGCTGCGAGCTCGGGCAACTGATCGTCGACGGTGAGCGCAAGGGCCTGGTCCGCAACCCAGGCTATCGGGGCATCTCCGCGAGCTTCTGGCGCAGCCTCGACGGCGTCGGTGACGCGACGACGCAGGAGATCTGCGGTCTGCACAACTGCGGCAAGGGGGAGCCGAATCAGGCGATATCGGTTGGCCATGCATCACCGCCGTGCCGCTTCCGCGACGTGGCCGTGTTCGGGGGCGGGTCATGAATCAGGACGATTTCTACCGATTAACCGCCGAGCTCGACAACGACCGGCGCGGCGAGGAGATCCTCTTTTGTGTCCTCGAGGGGGAGCACTCGGATTTCGTCCGCCTCAATCAGAACCGCATTCGTCAAGCTGGGCATGTTTGCCGCGAGACATTGGGATTGACGCTGATCGAAGGACAGCGCCAGGTCGAGGGGACCTGTGACCTGGCCGGCGCCCCGGCCGCAGACCGTGCCCAGGCCGAAGCCCTGCTCGTGCGTCTGCGCGAGCGGCTGCACCATGTCCCGGAGGACCCCTACCTGCACTTTTCGACGGAGCCTAGTCACAGCGTCCGCCAGGTTGGTGAGGCACCGCCTCAGACCGAGGCGGCGATCGCCGAGCTCATCAGTGCGGCTGGCCGGCTCGATTTGGTCGGCATCTGGGCCAGTGGTGATCTGGTGACCGGGCTGGCCAGCTCGCTCGGACACCGCCATTGGCATCAAAGCACGAGCTTTCATCTCGATTGGAGCGTCTATCTCGAAGGCGACAAGGCGGCAAAGGCGAGCTACGGCGGTCTCCGGTGGGAGCCGCATAGGGTCCACGAGATGCTTGCCGAGATGAGGGTCCGCTTGGCGGTCATGAGTCGGCCGCCTCGGACCTTGACGCCGGGGCGCTATCGGGCGTACCTCGCGCCAGCGGCCGTGGAAGAACTCATGGATATGCTGGCCTGGGGTGGCTTCGATCTGAAGAGCCACCGTACGTCCCAAACACCCCTCCTGCGTCTGGTGCGCGGCGAGC
>CAZOWL010000009.1:0-63232 GCA_964583605.1 uncultured Chromatiaceae bacterium
CGGCTTCCGGCACGGGATCGGTCTGCCCTTTTACTCCGGATCTTTCATAGTAAGGCGATGGAGCCCCGGCGAGTGCCAGCAAGCGTCCGCCTATGGCAAGAGGTCGTTCACCTGGATAGCACAGTCGGTTGCGGTCAGCGGTGTCACCTGGTCCCCTGGGCCGAGTAGCCGTCGATCCCGGTAACCCTGCGCACCGGCACCGCGGTGAACCTCCAGCACCCGGTCGCGTAGGTTGAGGATCCAGTACTCGGCGATGCCGTTGCGTGCGTAAGCGGTCGCCTTGCTGGTCTGATCGTAGCCAAGGCTGGTATCGGCTACCTCGACGATCAGCAGCGCGGAGCGCGGGTGCGTGCTCACATAGTCGCGACGCTGTCCAGGCACCACCGCCACGTCCGGCTCGGGCTCGGACCGGTCATCAAGCGCCAGCGGCTTCTGCCCCCGAATGTGACAGCCGTCCCTGAGGCAGTGGCGCAGCGCGTCCTCGACCAGGCCAACCGCCGTGGCGTGTGCGCTCTTCTGGGGACTCATGTCGATGATCTCTCCATCGAGAAGCTCGACCCGGGAATCCGGCGCGAAACCGCCTGCATCGACGATGCGCTCGTACTCGGTGCGTGACCAAGAATGGATAGGGCGAGCCGCTATGCTCATGCCGTCGACTCCTTTGCAGGGGGCAGGACGCCTCGAGGGGTTACCGGATTCGTTGCGGGGCGAGATGTTCCCGCGAGAACGGGGCGACCCATTGCCATGCCGTCATTTCACCATGACGACCGCGCAAAGGCGACACTTGCGGACCCTGACCGTCCCGACGGCTCGTTCCGGCGAGCTCTACCCCCGCTACAGCCTGGCCTATTCTTGGCGTGTCGATCCGAAGCATCGCACCCTGGAGGCCTTCGCACTCAACGACGGGGAATGGTGCTTGCCCGCCGAGAGCTTCTCTTCTATCTGCTCGTCCAACGTGTGCAGGAGGTCAGTTGCGCCTTAGGACCGCGAGCGTGACAGCGCGCTTGCGGTTTGGTCCCTATGTTGGTTCTAATGATGTATTCGCTCACCAAGGCGCGGCATTGGACCGCGGAGCCGGATGTCTTCCCAGAGCGCTAGCCATCGAACTGCCGAGATCGCGCGTCAGACCCTTGAGACGCGGATCCGTGTCGCAATCGACCTCGATGGCACGGGGCGCTCGAGCTTCCGGACCGGCGTGCCTTTCCTCGAGCACATGCTCGCGCAAGTGGCGCGCCACGGGATGGTGGACCTCGATATCGAGGCCGACGGCGATCTGCATATCGATGCCCACCACACGGTCGAGGACCTCGGGATCACGCTCGGCCAGGCCTTGGCGCAGGCCCTCGGCGAGAAGCAGGGGATCCGCCGTTATGGCCACGCCTATGTCCCGTTGGACGAGGCCCTGTCGCGGGTCGTGATCGATCTGTCGGGGCGGCCGGGCTTGGTCTTCTCTGTCAATTTCGTGCGGGCACAGATCGGTACCTTCGACGTGGATCTGTTCCGCGAGTTCTTTCAGGGGCTAGTCAATCATGCCGCGATCACGCTGCACCTCGACAATCTCCGCGGCGAGAATGCCCATCACCAGGCCGAGACACTCTTCAAGGCCTTCGGCCGCGCCTTGCGGATGGCCGTCGAGCCGGATGCGCGCATGGCCGGCCTGACCCCCTCGACCAAGGGCAAGCTCTGAGCTCTTGGAGCGCCAAGGAGTCCCTGCATGCTCTTGATCCCGGCGATTGACCTGAAGGACGGGCGCTGCGTGCGGCTGCGTCAGGGTCGTATGGACGACGAGACCGTCTTCTCCGATGACCCGGCCGAGATGGCCGCGCGCTGGGTGGCCGACGGTGCGCGGCGTCTGCATCTGGTCGATCTGAACGGCGCCTTTGCCGGCGAGCCGGTGAACGGTGCGGCGATCCGAGCGATCGCTGCAGCCCACCCGAGTCTACCCATCCAGGTCGGCGGCGGGATCCGCGATGAGGCGACGATCGAGGCCTACCTCGACGCCGGAGTGCGCTATTGCATCATCGGCACTCAGGCCGTGCGTGAGCCGGCGTTCGTGAATCGCGCCTGCCGCCGTTTCCCTGGCCACATCCTTGTCGGGCTGGATGCGCGGGATGGATGGCTCGCCGTGCAGGGCTGGGCCGAGATCACGGACCTTCGGGTCGCCGATCTCGCTCGCCGTTTCGAGGGCGACGGTGTCGCGGCCGTGATCTACACGGATATCGGTCGGGATGGGATGTTGAGCGGTCCGAACCTTGCTGCAACCAAGGATTTGGCGGCGGCGATTCGGATCCCGGTGATTGCCTCCGGGGGCGTCAGGGATCTGGAGGATGTTCGGGCGTTGGCGGAAGCCGCGCTGGGCACCGGGATCGCCGGTGCGATTACCGGGCGTGCCATCTATGAGGGGACGCTCGACCTGGGGGCGGGCCAGCGGCTCGCCGACACGATTGGGGAGAGAGAATGAGCGAGATCTGGCTCGATGCGATCAAGTGGGACAGTCACGGTCTGGTGCCCGCGATCGCACAGGAGCGCGGCAGCGGCCGGATCCTGATGATGGCCTGGATGAATCGCGAGTCGCTGCGGCTGACGCGCGAGACCAGGCACGCCGTCTATTGGTCGCGCTCGCGGGGCCGCCTCTGGCACAAAGGCGAAGAATCGGGGCATCAGCAGGTCGTCCATGCGATTCGTACCGACTGCGATGCGGACGTCGTCCTCATCGAGGTCGAGCAGAAGGGCGGCATTGCCTGTCACACCGGGCGGCACAGCTGTTTTTATCGGGAGCTCGATGGCGGCGGTGAGTGGGCGGAGGTTGCCCCGGTTATCAGAGATCCGCAGGACATCTACAGTCGACGCTGATCGAGCCGGTTTTTTCCGTCGTGCGACACTCGCTGCCTGACCGATCGCCTAGCCCTAGCGCATGAACGACATCCTCGAACGCTTGTCACAAATTCTTGAGGCGCGTAAGACGGCCGATCCGCATTCGTCCTACGTGGCCCGGCTCTACGACCAGGGTCTCGACGCCATCTTGAAGAAGATCGGCGAGGAGGCTACAGAGACCGTCATGGCCGCCAAAGACGGACGAACGGACCGCCTCGTCTGTGAGCTCGCGGATCTCTGGTTTCATTCGCTCGTGCTGCTGGCCCACCAGGGGCTCGGCCCCACGCAAGTGCTCGAAGAGCTGGATCGCCGTTTCGGCCTCTCAGGGATCGAGGAGAAGGCGCGCCGGTCGGGCTGAAGCGCAACGCGGTCGATGATGACTCTAGTCATCGTCAGTCCCACTTGATGTATGATCGCCCATCTCCGGCGGATGCTTGCTGTCGCCTCACCATCGCACGCAGCATCGATGGTCGCATCCGAGCGCACCTCGTCGTACCAATCCACTCCATCTAACAACCTCATCCTCGACTGGATGATCGGGAGGATTCAATGGGATTCGGTGGCATCAGTATCTGGCAGCTCTTGATCATCCTATTGATCGTGCTGCTCCTGTTTGGCACAAAAAGACTGAAAAACATTGGCTCCGACCTAGGAAACGCCGTGAAGGGCTTCCGCGGCGCCTTGTCCGAGGCTGAGAAACGCGATGAAGAGGAGGAGGAGAAGAAGGCCAAAGACGCGGCCTTGACGATCGAGCAGCGCTCGTCCGAGGGGCCAGGTGCCGACGTCGAGATGGGCAAGGACAAGGACCCGGCCACCAAGGCGTGACCGATTCAGAAGGCTAAGCGTGTCACCTGCGATGGCTTCAGGGCGCCTGTATGTTCGACATTGGCTTTCTCGAGGTTCTGGTTATCGGTGTCGTTGCGCTGATCGTGATCGGTCCGGAGCGTTTGCCCCGCGTCGCACGGACCGCCGGCATGTGGGTCGGCCGAGCAAGGCGGGCGTTCGCCAACGTCAAAGAGGAGATCGACCGTGAGCTGCGGGCCGAGGAGCTCAAGGAGATCCTGCGCAAGCAGGCTGAGAGCAAGCCGTTGGAGCGCATTCTGGATGTGCCCCAGAAGAAGCCACGACAGACGCCGACTTCCGCGGAGTCGAGCGAACGCGGCGCCGACGAGGGCTCATCGGCTGCGCCGACAGAGCCGAGCGACCAACGCCGGTGACGGGCGCGGCTGCGGGATAGGCGGTGTGCGGTCCGGGAAAACATCGCCGCTTGCGGCGAAGCTAGCGGCGCACAAGCCGACACCCGTCTCCTGATGCTCGCACGATAGATCCGCGATGGCTTCGCCTGCGAACCCTAACGACCCTGGGGCGGAACAGCCCTTCATCTCGCATCTGATCGAGCTGCGCGACCGCTTGATCCGGATGGTCGTGGCCGTTGTGTTGGTGTTCCTGGTGCTATTCCCGTTCGCCAACGAGATCTACACGATGATGGCGGCGCCGATCGTCGCCAAGCTGCCTGAGGGTGCGACCATGATCGCCACGCAGGTCGCTTCGCCGTTCTTGACGCCGTTCAAGCTGGCGCTGGTGGTGGCCGTGTTCGTGGCGATGCCCTACCTGCTGTATCAGCTCTGGGGCTTCGTGGCGCCGGGGCTCTATCAACACGAGAAGCGCCTCGCCGTGCCGCTGCTCGCGAGCAGCATCGTGCTCTTCTACCTGGGCATGCTGTTCGCGTACTTCGTCGTCTTCCCGATCGTCTTTGCCTTCTTCTCCTCGGTCACGCCGGATGGCGTGCTGCAGATGCCGGACATTGCCTTCTATCTGGAGTTTGTCCTGAAGCTCTTCTTCGCGTTTGGTATCGCGTTCGAGATCCCGGTCGCTACGATCCTGCTCGTCGCGATCCAGGCCGTCACGCCCGAGCAGCTGGCCCGGCAGCGCCCTTATGTCATCGTCGTGGCCTTCGTCGCCGGGATGCTACTGACGCCGCCTGACGTCATCTCCCAAACCCTGCTGGCGATCCCGATGTGGGTGCTATTCGAGCTGGGTATCATCCTGTCGGGCTTCCTGGTGCGTCAGCGCCCTGTGCTCGCGACAAGCGGCCCGGGTGACGATAGCGATCCCGATGGCGACCCGCCGCCGGCGAGCCCGCACAGGCCGGATAGGGACCGGGAGCTCGACGTCGGCCGCGAGCTGTCCCCCGGTGATCCCGACGAGCCTGGCCGTTTCGCCCGGCTCGACGAGGAGGACATGGAGGCCGAGTTCGACGGCCTGGATGCGGCGGACCTGGCTTCTGCCCGCCCCGCCGACCTGGTCTTCAAGCTCAAAGAGATCAAGAGCCTACGGGATAGCGGCGAAGATATCGGGAGGTTGCGCCACCTCCTCTACGAGGTCTTGAAGGACGGCGACGCCGAGCAGCGCCGCGTCGCTGAGAACATTCTTGAAGACCTCGATCGCGCCTGAATAAGGCTGCCACCTGGTGCAGTAGCCTGGTAGGGTACCGAGACTACCTAGAGGTTGAACCGCCCGTCACCGCGGCAGCTCGGAGGTCTCGATCAGCCACTCGTCGACGGCACGAGCGCATTGGCGGCCCTCGCGGATCGCCCAGACGACGAGCGATTGACCGCGGCGCATATCGCCGGCGGCAAATACACCCGAGACCGAGGTGTGGTAGGCATCGCGCCCGTCGGTCGCTGCGCGGATATTGCCTCGTGGATCAAGCTCTAGGCCGGCGGAGTCGCGCAGATCGGCGATCAGGCCTTCGTGCACGGGATGGACGAAGCCCATTGCGAGCAGGACCAGGTCCGCCTTGAGCTCCCGCTCGCTGCCAGGGATCTCGCTCATCTGCCAGCGGCCATCTGCGCCCCTATCCCAGCGGACTTGCACATAGCGCACGGCCCGGACGCGACCGGCAGCGTCGCCGATAAACGCCTTGGTCGCGATGTTCCACATCCGCTCGCAGCCCTCTTCCTGGGAGCTTGAGGTGCGCATCCGGTTCGGCCAGTCCGGCCAGGTCAGCGCCTTGTTCTCCTTCTCGGGCGGGCGGTCCAGGATCTCGATCTGGGTGATGCTGCGGGCGCCATGGCGGTTCGACGTGCCGATGCAATCCGAGCCCGTGTCGCCGCCGCCGATCACTAGCACGTCGCGGCCCTCGGCACTGATGAACTCGTCTTCCGGCACGTAAACACCCTGGACGCGTTTGCTGTTGCGCGTCAGGAAGTCCATTGCGAAGTAGATGCCATCGAGCTCGCGTCCGGGGACGGGGAGGTCGCGGGGCTGTTCGGAGCCACCGGCGAGGACGACGGCATCATAGTCTTCGCGCAATTTGCCGATCGGTAGCTGGACACCAACATGCGTGTTGGTGTGGAACTCCACGCCCTCGGTGCGCATCTGCGCCAGACGGCGGTCGATCAAGCGCTTGGCCAGCTTGAAATCCGGGATGCCATAGCGCAGCAGGCCACCGATGCGATCCGCCTTCTCGTAGAGGGCCACCTGGTGTCCGGCGCGGGCGAGCTGCTGCGCACAGGCGAGCCCGGCGGGGCCCGAGCCGACGATGGCAATGCGCTTGCCCGTGCGCCGCTGCGGCACCTGCGGCTTGATCCAGCCCTCGGCCCAGGCCTTGTCGACAATGGCACACTCGATGGTCTTGATCGTTACGGGCACGTCGTCGATGTTGAGCGTGCACGAGGTCTCGCAGGGCGCAGGACAGATCCGCCCAGTGAATTCAGGGAAGTTGTTCGTCGAATGCAGGACCTCGATCGCCTGCTGCCAATCCTCGCGGTAGACCAGATCATTCCAGTCCGGGATGATGTTGTCGACGGGACACCCCTGATGGCAGAAGGGGATACCACAGTCCATGCAGCGGGCTGCCTGCTCGCGAAGATCGACCTCCGACAGGGGGACCACGAACTCTTTGTAGTGCACGATACGGTCGGCGACCGGCGTGTAGTGCCGGTCGCGGCGGTCATACTCCAAGAAACCGGTGGGCTTACCCATGGTCCACAATCCCCTTCAACGGCTTACTCGGCTGGGGTGGGCGGCGCTGCTGCGCCTGCATCGCCTGTAGGGCGCGCCGATAGTCGACCGGCATGACCTTGACAAAGCGCGAGCGCAGCTGCGACCAGTCGCTCAAGATGCGGCGTGCGACGTCCGAGTTGGTGTAGTGGAGGTGCCGCTCTATCAGGCCGTGGAGCCGCACCGCATCGTGCCGCGTCATGTCGCGACGGATATCGACGAGCCCGTGCGCCTCCAGGTCGCCACCCTGGTGATCAAGGGCCTCGAGTGCGGCATCCTCATCGGCGATCGGCTCGAGCTCGACCATCGACAGGTTGCAACGCTGCTCGAAACCCCCTTGCTCATCGAAGACGTAGGCGACGCCACCGGACATGCCGGCCGCGAAGTTGCGGCCCGTCGGGCCGAGACAGACCATGATGCCGCCGGTCATATACTCGCAGCCGTGATCACCGACACCCTCGACCACCGCGGTGGCCCCGGAATTGCGCACGCAGAAGCGCTCGCCGGCGACTCCGCGGAAGAAGCACTCACCGCTGATGGCGCCGTAAAGGACGGTGTTGCCGACGATGATGTTCTCTTCGGCGCGGGCAATGCCCGACTGTCGCGGCGGGTAGATGATCAGCCGGCCGCCGGAGAGGCCCTTGCCGACATAGTCGTTGGCCTCGCCCTCGAGCTCGATCGTGACCCCTTGGGCGACCCAGGCCCCCCACGATTGGCCGCCGGTGCCGGTCGCCTTGATATGGATGGTGTCATCCGGTAGCCCCGCATGACCGTAACGCTCGGCGACGCGCCCGGAGAGCATGGTGCCGAAGGTGCGATTGAAGTTCTTCACGGCGATGTCGATACGCACCGGCTCACGGCGCGCCAAGGCCGGCTCGGCGCGGCGGATCAGCTCATGATCGAGCGCCTGGTCGAGGCCGTGGTCCTGCGGCTCGCAATTATAGAGCGCTACCTCCGGGTCAACCTTGGGCTTCATCAGGATCCGCGAATAGTCGAGGCCGCGCGCCTTCCAGTGGTCGATGGCACGGCGCATCTCGAGGCGGTCAGATTGGCCGATCATCTCCTGCATCGTGCGGAAGCCGAGCTTGGCCATCAGCTGGCGCGTCTCCTCGGCGACGAAGAAGAAGTAGTTGATGACGTGCTCTGGCTTGCCCGTGAACCGCTTGCGCAGCTCCGGGTCTTGCGTGGCGACACCGACCGGGCAGGTGTTGAGATGGCACTTGCGCATCATGATGCAGCCCTCGGCGATCAGCGGGGCCGTCGAGAAACCGAACTCGTCGGCGCCGAGCAGGGCACCGATGACGACATCGCGGCCGGTGCGCAGACCTCCATCGACCTGCACCGCGATGCGCCCGCGCAGCCGGTTTAGCACCAGCGTCTGGTGGGTCTCGGCCAGTCCGATCTCCCAGGGGCTGCCGGCGTGCTTAATCGAAGTCAGCGGGCTGGCGCCGGTGCCGCCGTCGTAGCCGGCGATGGTGACATGATCGGCGTGCGCCTTGGAGACACCGGCCGCAACCGTCCCCACCCCAACTTCGGACACGAGCTTGACTGAGATGCGCGCCCGAGGGTTGGCGTTCTTTAGATCATGGATCAGCTGTGCGAGGTCCTCGATCGAGTAGATGTCGTGGTGCGGCGGCGGCGAGATCAGACCGACACCAGGCGTCGAGTGCCGCACGCGAGCAATCTGGGCATTGACCTTGTGTCCGGGCAGCTGCCCCCCCTCTCCAGGCTTCGCGCCCTGCGCGATCTTGATCTGGATGTCGTCGGAATTGACCAGGTACTCGACGGTGACGCCGAAGCGGCCCGAGGCGACCTGCTTGATCGCCGAACGCTCCGGGTTGGGTGAGCCGTCCGGAAGCGGCGTGAAGCGCTCGGTCTCTTCGCCACCCTCGCCGGTGTTGGATTTGCCGCCGATGGCATTCATCGCGCGGGCGAGCGTCGAGTGGGCCTCGTAGGAGATGGAGCCGAACGACATGGCGCCGGTCGCAAACCGTTTGACGATCTCGGACGCCGGCTCGACCTCATCGAGCGGGAGCTCGCGCTCGGCGAGCTTGAAGTCCATCAGGCCTCGCAGCGTCAGCAGCCGCTCGCTCTGATCATTGATTAGCTGGGCATAGTCCGCATAGCTCTTGGCGTCATGGGCGCGGACCGCGTGCTGCAGCTTGGCGATGGTATCCGGCGTCCAGACATGGTCCTCGCCGCGCAGCCGGAAGGCGTAGTCGCCACCGACATCGAGCTGCCGCCGATAGATGTGCGCGCCACCGTAGGCGACCCGATGCCAGCGGACCGCCTCTTCGGCGACCTCGGTGAGACCGATCCCGCCGATCCGGCTGTGAGTACCGGTGAAATACTGCTCGATGAAGGCCCCGCTCAAACCGACGGCGTCGAAGATCTGGGCGCCGCAATAGGACTGAAGCGTCGAGATGCCCATCTTCGACATCACCTTGAGCAGCCCCTTGCCGACGGCCTTGATGTAGCGCCGTTGGGCCTCCTCGAAGCTCAGTGACTCGGGCAGGCGGGGTAGCAGCGACTGGATGGTGTCGAACGCGAGGTAGGGATTGATGGCCTCGGCGCCGTAGCCCTCGAGTGTCGCGAAGTGATGTACCTCCAGCGCTGCGCCCGTCTCGACCACGAGTCCGGAGCTCGTGCGCAGGCCGCGGCGGATCAGGTGATGATGGACCGCCGAGGTGGCGAGCAGGGCTGGAATCGGGATGTGATCCAGATTGGTGTCGCGGTCTGAGAGGATCAGGATGTTGTAACCATCGAGCACGGCCCGCTCGGCCTCGGCACAGAGCCGATCGAGCGCCGGCCCCATCCCGTCGGCGCCCGCTGAGGCCGGATAGACCATGTCGAGTGTGCGCGTGCGGAAGGCGCCGCCAGAGCTGTACTCGATGTGGCGGATCCGCTCTAGATCCTGATTCGTGAGCACCGGCTGACTGGTCTCCAGGCGCCAATGCTCGCCCGCTTCGTGGATCCCGAGCAGATTGGGACGCGGCCCGATCATGCAGACCAGGGACATGACGAGCTCTTCGCGGATCGGGTCGATCGGCGGGTTGGTGACCTGGGCGAAGTTCTGCTTGAAGTAGGTGGACAGGTGCTTCGGTCGGGACGAGAGGACCGACGGCGGATTGTCGGCCCCCATCGAGCCGACGCCTTCCTGCCCGGTGACGACCATCGGCGTTAGCAGAACTTTGAGGTCCTCCTGCGTGTAGCCAAAGGCCTGTTGGGCATCGAGCAGGGTCGCCTCGTCCGGGGACATGGGGCCGACGCTGGTCGGCAGCTCGTCGAGGCGGATCTGTGTCCGTTTGAGCCACTCGCCGTAAGGCTTGGTCTCGGCGAGCTCGGCCTTGATCTCTGGGTCGTCGATGATGCGCCCCTGCTCCAGGTCGATCAGCAGCATCTTGCCCGGCTGCAGGCGCCACTTCTTGACGATTCGCTCCTCGGGGATATCGAGCACGCCCATCTCGGAGGCCATGATCACGAGGCCGTCGCCGGTGACTAGGTAGCGCGCCGGGCGCAGGCCGTTGCGATCAAGCGTCGCGCCGATCTGACGGCCATCGGTGAAGGCGATCGCCGCGGGGCCGTCCCAGGGCTCCATCAGCGCGGCGTGATACTCGTAGAAGGCGCGGCGCCTCTCGTCCATCAGCCTGTTGCCGCTCCAGGCCTCTGGGATCAGGATCATCATCGCGTGCGCGAGCGAGTAGCCGCCCATCACGAGGAGCTCGAGCGCATTGTCGAAGCAGGCCGAGTCCGATTGGCCTTCCGGGATCAGGGGCCAGATGGTGTCCAGATCCTCGCCGAGGACGTCCGAGCGCATCGTGTGTCGCCGTGCGGCCATCCAATTGACGTTGCCGCGCAGCGTGTTGATCTCGCCGTTGTGACAGATCATCCGGAACGGCTGCGCTAGGTCCCAGGTCGGGAAGGTATTGGTCGAAAAGCGCTGATGGACCAGCGCCAGGGCGCTGGCGAAACGCTCGTCTCTGAGGTCGAGGTAGTAGCGGCCGACCTGATAGGCGAGCAGCATGCCCTTGTAGTTGACGGTACGCGAGGACATGGAGCACGCGTAATACCCCTCCTTGGCCAAGCCGGCCTCGCGAATGGCGTTGTCCATCCGCTTGCGGATGACGAACAGCTTGCGCTCGAAGGCGTCTTGATCGGGGCAGTTGTCGCCGCGTCCGACGAAGAGCTGGCGCACCACCGGCTCGGTTGGCAGCACGCTCTCCCCGAGATCGCTGTTCTCAACCGGAACGTCCCGCCAGCCGAGCACGGTCTGCCCAGCCTCGCGCAGATGCCGCTCGATGGTCTCCTGCAGCTGGAGCCGAGCCTGACGGTCCGAGGACAGGAAGAACATGCCGACGCCATAGTGCCCCGCAGGCGGAAGCTCGAACGCGAGCTGAGTGCGGAAGAAGGCATCGGGGATCTGTACCAGGATGCCGGCACCATCGCCGGCCTTCGGGTCAGCGCCGACGGCACCGCGGTGGGTCAGTCGCTCGAGAATTTCGAGCCCCTGCTCGATGATGCGGTGACTTTTCTCGTTCTTAATATGGCAGACGAAGCCGACACCACAGGCGTCGTGCTCAAGGGCAGGGTCATAGAGCCCCTGCGCTGGGGGTAAGGCACGAAGGCTCATTGCTGACCTCGTAGATACCAGAGGGTGGATCGTTCACGGCAAGGCGCCGAACCCGCGGCCGTTCGGATCATGGCAGACCTTGGTACCCCTAAGGTCGCGATCCGTGAGCCGTGGCACCGCCTAGCGAGCGGCCTGAAGGATGTCTGTGCTCAGACTGGCCGCGGACGGGCGCGCGGCGCGGCAGGCCCCCGCACGCATGAACGCGTAAGTTTACAATGATCCTGACACACATGCTACGTTGGGGCCAGTGACGGCCCGACTCGCTGCGTTGGATTGCAATCACTGTCTATCACTGACGAACGCGATCAGGATCGCGCGTCGAAGCGAGGGCGAGCGTCTCCCGCAAGACCTCTGGCGGGACGTCACCCGTCACAACGGCCTGACCAATGTCGTTCAACAAGACGAACCGCTGGCGCCCGCCGAGCACCTTCTTGTCGACTGACATCAAGTCCATCATCTGATCGGCGGACAGGCTCTCGGGCGGAGAAATCGGTAACCCGGCGGCAGCGACGAGGTGGCGTATCCGGACAACAGCCTGAGTGGCGAGCCGACCGAGACGCGCGGAGAGCTCGGCCGCCAAGACGAGCCCGACGCCGACCGCTTCGCCGTGGAGCCAGGTGCCATAGCCGGTGCCCGTCTCGATCGCGTGGCCAAAGGTATGGCCCAGGTTCAGCAGCGCGCGCGGGCCGGCTTCGTGCTCATCTGCCGCGACGATCTCGGCCTTGTTGCGGCAGGAGCGCGCGATGGCCTCCACCAGGTCACGATGCTGGCGCGCCCGGAGCGCATCGACCCGCTGCTCGAGCCAATCGAAGAGCTCCCGGTCGCGGATCAGGCCGTACTTGATGACCTCCGCCAATCCCGCGGAGAGCTCGCGGTCTGGTAGCGTGCTCAGCGTATCGATATCGGCGACGACGGCGCGGGGCTGATGAAAGGCGCCGATCATATTCTTGCCGAGCGGATGGTTGACGCCGGTCTTGCCGCCGACCGACGAATCGACCTGGGCTAGCAGCGTCGTCGGGACCTGGATGAAGGCGATCCCACGCTGATAGCAGGCCGCGGCGAAGCCGGCGATGTCGCCGATCACACCGCCGCCGAGCGCCACGAGCGTGGCATCGCGGGCGAATCGGTGGGTTATCAACGCATCGAAGATGCGGTTGCAGACATCGAGGGTCTTGTAGCGCTCACCGTCGGGAAGGATCAGGGTCGCGACCTGCAGGCCCGCAAGGGCCTCCTCCACCATGTGGAGGTACAGGGGGGCGATCGTCTCGTTGGTGATGATCAGGACCTGCGAGCCAGCAAGGTAAGGCCGGTATGAGCTCGGCTCCGAGATCAGTCCGGGGCCGATGCTGATCGGATAGGATCGAGACCCAAGCGCGACCCGGATGCTCTCATGGCACATGGGTGTCGGGCCGGTCAGAGGGCTTCGCTCTCGAGCCGACGCCGGATCTCCTTGACGACCGAGGCCGTGCCGCGCTTCTCGGTCGATACGACGAGATCGGCCACCTGGCGATACAGCGGATCGCGCTCGGCCATCAGCTCGCGCAGACGCTCGAGTGGGTCGGGCGTGTCGAGTAGGGGCCGATTGCGGTCGCGGGCCGTGCGGGCGTATTGCTGCTCCGGGCTACAGTGCAGATACACGACGACGCCGCGGGCCGTGAGGTCCTGACGATTCTCCGGTAGCAGGACGGCGCCGCCTCCGGTTGCTAGAACGAGCCGCTCGGCTTGGATCAGCTCTTCGATCACCTGCCGTTCGCGGGCGCGGAATCCGGCCTCTCCCTCGAACTCGAAGACGGTCGGGATATCGACGCCGGTGCGGCGTTGAATCTCCTGATCGGTGTCCTTGAAGTCGTATGAGAGGGATTCGGCCAGCTGTCGTCCGATGGTGCTCTTACCGGCCCCCATCGGCCCTACTAAGAAGATATTCTGTGCGCGCATCATCTATACAGATATGCCAGATTCGGCCGGCGCGGGCAAGTCGGATGCTCATGCTCACAACGAAAGGCGCGGGCATCGTGTCCCGCCTTCCCCTCCCTATCCGTGGGGGAGGGCTGAGGTGCGGGCGATTATCGTAGTGCGCGCCCGTCCATTTGCAAGCGTGGCGTACCGCTGGCGGTGGCCGTGGGATGGCGCGCCGCGCCCTCGCCCGGACCGGAGGAGTCCCGATGGGTGAGTCCCACTGGGTTGTCCAGGCGGTGGGCCGCCGCTCAGTTGCGCATCAGTTGCGCAGGGCGATATCGGTCTTGAGGTCCGATTTGACGATCTTGGGGGTCACGAAGATCAGGAGCTCGCTGTTGTTGTCGACCCGCGCCGTGTTGCGGAACAGATGGCCGAGCACCGGTACACCGCCGAGCCAGGGCACCTGCTCCTTGGCGTAGGTCTTGGTGCGCTCGAAGACCCCGCCGAGGACGACGGTCTCACCATTGTCAACCAACACGGAGGTGTCTACGCTACGCTTGTTGATCAGTGGGTTACCGTTGACAGTGAAGGAGAAGTCGGGCTCGTCCTTGTTGACCTCCAGATCCATGATGATCCGGTCATCTGGGGTGATATGCGGCGTCACCAAGAGTTTGAGCGTGGCGTCCCGGTACTGCACGGTCGCCGGGTTGTTCGCCGAGCCAGGGGTCGTCACGGGGACCTCCTGTCCGACTTGAATCTCGGCCTCCTTCTGGTCGGAGGTAATGACGCGGGGGTTGGAGATGATCTCGCCGCGCCCCTCGCGCTGCATCGCCGAGAGCTCGAGCTGCAGCAGATAAGAGCCGACCTTGCCGATCAGGAAATTGGCGGCGCCTGTCGGATCGGCGACTGGCAGGTTGACCAGCAATGGCACGTTGTTTGCCGGGTTTTGGATTAGGCCGGGAAACTCGGGCCCAACGACTGCAAGATCATTGATGTGACCGGGAAGTCCACCTGTGATCTCATTGAACTTCCCGGTATTCTCGTTGCTTTGCCAGCGGCTGAAGCCAAACCGAACGCCGAGGTCGCGGGCGAAATTATCGTTCGCGATCACGACTCGCGACTCAATCATGACCTGGCGCACCGGCACGTCGAGCTGTTGGACGACGCCGCGTACCTCCTCGAGATTCCTGGCCGTGTCGCGGACGATCAGGGTGTTCGTGCGCGGGTCAACGGAGACATGGCCGCGGTCGGAGAGAAGCTGGTTGTCCTCTGATTTCAGCAGGCCCGCGAAATCCGTCGCCTTGGCGTAGTTGACCTGGATGAATTCGGAGCGGAGCGGGGCCAGCTCCTCGATCGTCTGCTGGGATTTGAGCTCTAGCTCCTCTTGGGCCGCGAGCTCAGGTGTCGGCGCGATCATGATGACGTTGCCGGACTCGCGCTTCGAGAGCCCCTTGGTCTTTAGGATGATGTCGAGGGCCTGGTCCCAGGGCACGTTCTGGAGCCGTAGCGTGATGTTGCCGGTGACGGTATCGCTCGCGACCATGTTGAAGCCGGTGAAATCGGCGAGTAGCTGCAGCACGGCCCGCACCTCGATGTCCTGGAAGCTCAGCGTCAGACGATCCCCGGAGTAGACGATCTGACGGCGCTCGAACTCTTCCTTCTCCGCCGGCGTCAGCCCGCGGACCTCGAGGGTGAACAGCTCGTCGGTCTGATAGGCCATGTAGTCGTAGTCGCCGGTCGTCTCGACGCCGATCTCGACGTCGCGCCCCTTGGGCTGGGCCTCGACACTGACCACTGGCGTCGCGAAATCGGTCACCTCGAGCCGGCGCAGCAATCTCTGCGGCAGCGCCGTATCGACGGCCTCGACGAGGATCCGTTGCCCCTCTTCGCGCACCGTGATCCGCGTGCTGGGGGAGGGCAGGCGGATCAGCACCCGCCCTTCACCCGCGGCGCCGCGCTGGAAATCGATGTCACGGAGTGCCGCGCCGTCTTGGCGGCTCGCGGTGCTTCTCCGGGGGGTGTGCGCTGTCGGCGCGCTCGCGGATGGCCGCGTGGCCGTGGTCGGCAAGGCCGCGGCGGCAGCGGCGTCTGTGGCGTCCGGGTTCAGCTCCAGGGTGACGCGATTGCCGCGAGTCGTGACTTGGTAAGGCATGGCCTCGTCGAGGTTGACGACGACCCTGGTGCGCTCCCCGGCCTCGACCGCCGCGAGGCTATGGACGGCGCCCAGGCCGATCGGCATCGATTTTGTCTCGAGCCCATTCTCGACACCCTGAAAATCGAGCGCGATCCGCGCCGGGGATTCGGTCGCGAAGGTCTCTGGTGGACGAATGGTCTCGGACAGGATCAGATCGATCTGCACGCGATTACCAGGCAGCGTGCCGAGCTCGACCTGCTGCAGGACCGGGGCGGCGATGGTGGTGCCGACCGCGAGCATGGCGAGGGTGCCGACCAGCCAGCGGCCCATCGTGAGTGTCCCCGCACGGGTGTGCCGGAGGAGTGGCAGCAAAGGGTGCCTGTTCATCGTGACTTGGCCTCCAGCTTATTGTCCCAGGCCGATGGCGGACTGACGTTCTCTCCAGTCTCCCATGCCATCGGGAACGATCTCGGTGATCTGGATCTCATCCTCGGAGATCAGCGTAACTTGTCCGTTGTTCTGCCCCAGATAGTTGCCCACTCCGACACGATGGAGCACCTTGTCCATTGTCTTGACCAGGGCCCAGCGGGTACCGTCCTGCTGCAGCGTCCCCACCATCCTGAGGGAGTCTAACGTGTATTGCTCCAACTCCTCCTTGCGACGCAGGGGGTCTGGAGCGAGACCGCTCGGGGGGCGCGTCGTGACCTCATCGCTGCGCTCGTCGATGACAAACGGATCGCGCCGCTCGTTGGGCTCGTAGAGGAAGGCGGTGACCGGCGGAATGTCAGGCAGCGGCTCGATAGGACCTGGTCGGCGCGTCTTGACCTGCGCAATATAGGCCTCGAGCTCCGGTAGCTCACTGCTCCCGCAGCCGACAAGGCCCAGCCCGGCAATACACGCCATCATGGCGCGGTACACACCCATTCGTTCGGCTCCTATTGCTCGCGGTCGCCGCCTCACCCAGCCGGGGGGGCTTGCGACACGGGTACGTCTTCGAGATAGCGATACGTCCTTAGGCTCGCCTCGAGCGCAAGTCGACCGCCGGGATTCCCGGCATCCCTCGAGCCACGACCAGCCCCGACGGGCTTGATCGTGACATCGTGTATCGTGACGATACGGGGCAACGCCGCGAGGCCGCTGACAAAGCTTCCGAAGTCGTGGTAAGCCCCGGTCACGCGGATCTTGATCGGGAGCTCGGCATAGAAGTCGCGAACCTGCTCCGGTGCAGGCTGGAACAGCTCGAATTCCAGGCCGGCAGCGAGACCAGTCTGTGAGACATCGACGAGTAGGGCGGCAACCTGGGTCTTGTCGGGCAGCTGTCGGAGCATCGCCCCGAAGGACTCCTGCATCTCGGCGAGCTGCAGCCTGTAGGCGTCGAGGTTGGCGGCCTTGTGTTGCTTCTGCTCGAAGGAGGTGCGCAGGTCGAGCTCGCGCTTGCGCTCCTGCTCAAGGCCTGCGATTTGTTCCTTGGTATGGAAATGGTACCAACCGAAGCCGACAGCGATCGCGACGAATGCGATCGCAATGCCCTTGATCAGGGGTGGCCATTCGCCGTAGTTATTGAGGTCGAGGCCGCTTAAGTCGGTGTTGAGGTCCATAGCGGTTCGGGGTCTTCAGCTGGGCTCAATGAAATTGGCGGCAAATCGGATGCGCGCCGGCTGGCTCCGCTCAGGCGGCCTCATCTTTCGGCCGCTGTTGTTCCAGGCGCAATCGGAAGCGGCTCAGGCCGTCCGCCGTGTCTTCTTTGTTCTCGATGAACATTAGCAGGGGGTTGTTCACCCAGAGCGATTCCTCGATGTTGCGCATGAATGCCGAGACTCGGGCGTTCGATTCGGCGCGCCCCTCGATGACAACGCCGCGGCCCTGCTGCTCGACGCTGGTCAGGTAGACCCCATTTGGGATCGTGCTCACCAACTCGTCGAACAGGTGCACGACCTCGGGGCGACTCTGCTGGAGTCGCTGGATGATCTCCATACGGGCGAGAAGCTTCGCCTTGGTTTCCTCCAACTCCTGGATCTCGCGGATCTGACGATCGAGCCGTGCGATCTCCTGCTCAAGAAACGCATTTCGGCCCCTCTGATTCGCCGTCATGTGCTCGATCTGCAGGTGGCTCGCGAGACCGACCAATGCGGTGGCGACGACCGCCAAGCCGATTGCGGTCAGGAAGTCGCGTTGACGCCGCCGACGGCGCTCCTCGCGCCATGGGAGTAGGTTGATGCGTGCCATGCTAGCTGAACCCGCGCAAGGCGAGGCCGACGGCGACCATTAGGGCCGGGCCATCGCGATGAACTGCCCCCTTCAGTAAATCCTTGGAGAGGGACATGCCGCTCAGTGGATCCCCGATCGCCGTGCTGACGGAGAGCCGTTCCTCGACGAGGCGCTCCAGGCCAGAAAGGCTTGCAGTCGCGCCGGCGAGCAGGATCCGATCGACGCGATTGTACTGGGTGGCGGAGTAGAAGAACTGCAAAGCGCGGCCGATTTGCTGAGCTAAGGCCTCGCTGAATGGAGTAAGGATCTCCGTCTCGCAGGAATCGGGGAGGTCGCCGGTAATGATCTTCGCCGTCGCTTCTTCGCGGGTGAGCTCGAAACGCTGCTGGATCTTGTTGATGAGCTCGAGCCCTCCCATCTTCTGCTCACGGGTGTAGACGACGTCGCCCTTGTGGAGCACGTGGAGGGTGGTACTGGTCGCGCCGATATCGGCGATGGCGATCGTCTGCTCAGAGGATCCGTGGGGCTCCTCACCGAGCATCAGATGGCAGGCCCGTTCCATTGCATAGGCCTCGACGTCGACGACCTCGGCGGTCAGGCCTGCGAGGCTGAGCGCCGCGATGCGATCGTCGATATTCTCGCGCCGTGAGGCGGCGAGCAGGACTTCCACCGTCTTCGGGTCGCTCTCCGACGGACCTAGGACGTCGAAGTCCATATTGACCTCTTCGAGGGGGAATGGGATGTACTGGTCGGCCTCGAGCTGCAGCTGGGCCTCCATGTCCGCCTCGCTGAGGGTGCTCGCTAGGGCAATGTTCTTGGTGATGACGGCTGATCCGGAGATGGCGACCGCGGCGCGCTTGAGCTTGGTCTCGGACCGGCGCAAGGCACGGGCGATCCCTTGACCCACTGCCTCGACATCGGCGATCTTCTTTTCAGCCATGGCGTTGGGTGACAACGGCTCAATCGCGTAACGCTCGAGCTGGTAACGGGCATTCGCTGGAGAGCTGGGCCGTGACAGCTCGACTAGCTTGACAGCGGTCGAGCCTATATCAATTCCAAGCAGCGGATTTTGCTTGCGACCGAAACCAAACATGGTGGGATCTGGTGCCTCTTGGCTAGTTGTTTGCCGCGATGCGGTCTTCCATCCGGCGGCGTTACGCGGGGCCCGCTGCTCATGCGTGAAGGCCTCCTCGCTGCGTAGCCCCGCATCGTGAAGACGGCCTCTTGCCCAGGGGTCCTGCGTCTGTCCCCTCCGTGCCCCGCTGAGCCCGCAAGAAGAGGTGGAACAGGATAGTGGCTCCCGTTGCCGAATACTCTCACCAACGCGCTGTGGTCGCTAGGCCGCTCACTTGATGGACATCACGGTTGACAGATGCAAGGCCGGGTGGACTGTGTCGCTTTGCATAGCGCGTCACATTTCATTGCCGCTGGTCGGCGATTTCCTAGGCCGCATCCGATTCGACGGGCAGCGCTGGGCGCCGAGGCACGGGTCCGACACCGGCGGGTGGGCGCATGATTCTGCCCGTATCTAAGAGCTGACTTTCAGGAGCCCAGGACATCATGAGCGCGAGTCGTCGCTTCGACATCCGCCGTCAGCGTCTCGCTTATGAAGCGGCGCGGATTATGGCCGAGCAGGGGTTGGTGGAGTTCGATCGAGTGCGGCGCAAGGCCGCGGCCCGCGTCGGCATTGCCGATCGGCGTCTTTGGCCGAACAACGAAGAGATCCAAGAGGCGCTCCTGCAGCAGCAACGGATCTTCGATCCCAACCAAGAACGGGAGACCGAGCTGCAGCGACTGCGAAGTCACGCCCTTGGTGCCATGCGGCTGT
The DNA here is from genome assembly GCA_964583605.1 of uncultured Chromatiaceae bacterium. Classification (GTDB taxonomy): domain Bacteria; phylum Pseudomonadota; class Gammaproteobacteria; order Chromatiales; family Chromatiaceae; genus CAZOWL01. Next base: position 19,576 of record CAZOWL010000009.1, read on the forward strand.
TCTCGGCGTTCTCGCCTCGACTTGTCGGCCCGGTCTTGGCGGGGACTGGCGACATGACGGCCGGAGTGCGCCTGCACCTGTTTGCCGAAGGGCCGGAGGAGGTCATCATCACACTCACGGGCCAAGGGATCCCCTGGCATGAGCGAGAGCGCCATCTGAGTTATGCGGGTGGCAAGCGATGCCCTCACCCAGCATTTCATTTCGTTGCGGGCGGCATCCCGGTAGAGCTGGTCGTGCTTCCCCTTCAATCGGTCCGCGCGCCACCACTCGACCCGGTGACTGAGCGACCTGAGAAGGGAGCGGATATCAGCGAGGTAGAACGCCTCGTCGCGGGAAGCGCCGCTTAACGCTGCGAGATCGCCAAGTAATCGCGTTGTGCAGGTCCGCAGTAGATTTGACGCGGTCGCCCGATACGATTGTTGGTGTCGGACATCATCTCCATCCAATGGGAGATCCAACCGACAGTGCGCGCGATCGCGAACATCACTGTGAACATGTTGCGCGGTATCCCTAGGGCTCGGTAGATGATTCCGGAGTAGAAGTCGACGTTCGGGTAGAGCTTACGCTCAACGAAATACTCATCGTTGAGGGCGATCTCCTCGAGCTTGAGTGCCAGCTCAAAGAGGGGATTGTCGACGTCGGCGAGCTCATTGAGCACCTGGTGGCAGACCTCCCGGATGATCTTTGCGCGCGGGTCATAATTCTTGTAGACCCTATGCCCGAACCCCATCAGGCGAAACGGATCGTCCTTGTCTTTCGCCTTGTCCAAGAACCTCGCCACGTCGGAGACATCGCCGATCTCCTCGAGCATGTCGAGGACGGCCTCATTGGCCCCCCCATGGGCCGGTCCCCAGAGCGAGGCGATCCCCGCCGCGATGCAGGCGAACGGATTGGCGCCCGAGCTGCCGGCGAGTCGCACTGTGGATGTGCTGGCGTTCTGCTCGTGGTCAGCGTGTAGGATGAAGAGCAGGTTGAGCGCCTTCTCCGCGATCAGCCCCGGCTTGTAATTGCTGCACGGGGTGGCGAACATCATGTGCAGGAAGTTGGCGCAGTACCGAAGCTCGTGGCGCGGGTACACAATCGGCTCCCCGACGCTGTGCTTGTACGCTGCGGCCGCGATGGTTGGCATCTTGGCGACCAGGTGCAGCGCTGACATCTCGCGATGCTCTTCATCGTAGATGTTCAACGAGTCGTGATAGAAGGCGGACATAGACCCTACGACCCCAACCAGCATCGCCATAGGGTGAGCGTCATAATGGAACCCGCCGAGGAACCCTTTCAGATTCTCGTTGATCATGCTGTAGCGCGCCATGTGCTCTTCAAAGCGCAAGAGCTGGCGCTCATTCGGTAGATCGCCATAGAGCAGCAGGTAGGCTACCTCAAGGAAGCTCGCCCGGGTCGCGAGCTGCTCGATCGGGTAGCCGCGATAGAGCAGGATCCCGGCCTCACCGTCGATATAGGTGATGGCGCTGTGGCAGCTGGCCGTCGCCATGAATCCAGGATCGAACGTGAAGATGCCACCATCCTTGTAGAGTGCGGTGATGTCGACGGCGCATGGCCCCAAGGTGCCCCTCAGCAAGGGGAAGTCGAAGCTCTTGCCGCTCTCGTTGTTGGTAATCGTCACTGTCTCGTTCACCATCGGCTTTCTCCTGGCCGTGCTCACCCGCCGCCGCTTGGGCCTAAGTGAGATGCGACGGCTCGTTTTGGTGTCGGTCTAGCCGAATGCGCCCTAGCCGGGTTAGGTTTTTGAGGGGGAATGAACCTATGGACAGCCAGAGCACCGTCCCCGAGGTCGGCAAGGCCCGGTCTTCTCTTCACGGGGATCGCCTCAGAAACGGCGCGCTCCGGGGCGCGCGGACCAAAGCATTAAGCAAACATCGGGCCACGCGCGGGGTGATCGTGGTTCTAGGTCAGGGCTCCAAGGCGTTGTATATCTTCGCGTACTGCAGTCACTGAACGCTGGAAATCGGCGCGCTCCTCTTCGTTGAGGTCGAGTGTGACGACTGACTCGATACCGCGCCGGCCGAGAACACAGGGCACACCCATCGCGATGTCCATCTCGCCGTATTCGCCCTCCAAGAGCGCTACGCACGGGAGTAGTCTGCGCCGATCCTTGGTGATGGCGTCGACCATCGTGGCGACGGCGGCGCCCGGGGCCGAATAGGCACTTGAGCTCTGCCGCAGGCCGAGAATCTCGGCGCCGCCTTTGCGCGTGCGCTCGTTGATTGCGGCAATCCGCTCGTCGGACAGGAAATGCGAGATGGGGATCCCATTAATGGTGCAGAATCTGGGAACCGGCACCATCGTGTCGCCGTGCCCGCCCAGGACCAGCGTCGTGATGTCGCGGTGCGAGAAGCCGGTCTCCATCGCGATGAAGCTGGCCATGCGTGCCGCGTCCAGGACCCCAGCCTGACCGAAGACCCGTTCCCGGGGCCATCTTGTGCGCTTGGCGACGCGATAGGTCAGCGTGTCGACGGGGTTACTCACCACCAGGACCATCGCGTCCGGGGCGTAATGCTGGATTTGGCCCGCGACCTCGTCGATCACGCGAACGTTGGCTTCCAGTACATCGGAGCGGGACATGCCCGGCTTGCGCGGCAGTCCGGCCGTGATCACGACGAGCTCGGCGTTCTCGAGGACCTGTGGGTCGTGGCTCCCGGTAATGGTCGTATCGAATTGGAAATGACTGGCCATCTGGTACGCATCGAGCGCCACGCCCGCGGGTACGTCGGGACGAATGTCGTAGACGGCGACTTCGCGGCAAAGCTCCTGCTGCGCGAGGATCTGAGCCGTGGTCTCGCCGACGCGGCCGGCTCCGACTATTGCGATCTTATGCATGGGTGTCGCTCCTGGCCTTGCGCCCCGCCAGCCGGGCGGCAAAAACCACTGCCCGGAAGGCGGGCCCGTCGTCCAGGCGACGGTCGGGACGTGATGCCGACATCTGCGTGGCTCTCGAGCCTCTGTCGCGCCTCGAATCACAGCAGACGCCAGCGCACTGCCCAGCCATCAGCCAGGACACGCTGAAACGGTTTCGCGAAGCCTAGGCCCCGCGGTTGTATTTGCGTCGGAACTTGTCAACGCGCCCGGCGGTGTCGACGATCTTTTGCTTGCCGGTGTAGAACGGATGACAGGCCGAGCAGACCTCGATATGCAGATCCTTGCCGAGCGTCGAGCGCGTGATGAGCTCATTCCCGCAACTGCACTGCACCTTGATCTCGGAATAGCTAGGATGGATGCCTTCTTTCATAACGACCTCGTAAGGACTTCGGCCGGTAAATCACAACAGGCCGCAGCAAGGACAAGCAACGCAGAATAGCGAGATCACATGGACCATTCAAGGCGCGGCACCTGCTAAGCTGCATCACAGCCGGTGAAGGCCAAGAGGAGATCGTCGAGAAAACGTTGGCCGAGCGGGGTGGGCCGGACCCATTCTTCGTCGAGCGCGAGCAGTCCTGCGCGTTCGGCGCGCATCGCTTGCGGGGCGATGCAGGCGAAGGGCAGGCCGGTTCGTTGGCGGAACAGGGCCTTCGGAAAGCCCTCGGTGAGGCGGAGCGCGTTCATCATCCACTCGGTGATCAACTCCGGCTCGCGGACGCTGTGTCGCTCGGCCGTGAAGAGACCCCTGGCCCGGGCGGCCAAGTAGTCCTCGGGTCGGGCGTACTTGACGGAGCGGCTCACCAATAGCGGAGGGCCCACGGTGCGCTTGCCGTGTGCGCCTGCGCCGATCCCAATGTAGTCGCCGAAGGTCCAATAGTTCAGGTTGTGTCGGCAGCGAAGGCCCGGGCGCGCGAAGGCGGAGGTTTCATACTGCGTGAAGCCGGCCGTCGCCAGGCGCTCGACAGCCACAGCGTGCATGTCGGCGAGCCGCTCATCGTCGGGCAATGGCGGCGGCTCACGGTGAAACGGCGTATCAGGCTCGAGCGTCAGCTGGTAATAGGATATGTGGTCTGGCTCCAGGGCGATGGCCGCATCGACGTCGGCGCTGGCCGTGGCCAGGTCTTGGTGGGGAAGACCGTACATCAGATCCAGGTTGACGTTGGCGAAGCCCGCAGAGCGTGCGCCGCGGACAGCGGCATGGATGTCAGCGACGGAGTGGATGCGCCCAAGCCGGCGCAGCTGTGGCGGCGCGAAGCTCTGCGCCCCGATCGACAAGCGGTTGACCCCGGCGGCGCGGTAGGCGGCGAGTCGACGGGTCTCGACCGTGCCGGGGTTGCTCTCCAACGTGATCTCGGCGGCGGGCTCGATGGCGAGGAGATCGCCGATGCCCTGCAAGAGTTGGGTAATAGCCGTCCCGGACAAGAGGCTCGGGGTGCCGCCACCGATGAAGACGCTACTCAACGGCCGTGGCTCGGGCTGCCACGCGAGCTCTGCGGTCAGGTCACAGAGCAGGGCCTCGAGGTACTCGGCCTCCTGGATCCGACCCGTGTGCCGATAGGAATTGAAGTCACAGTATGGGCACTTGCGTCGGCACCACGGGATGTGCACATAGAGTGAGAGTGGCGGCGGATCGTCTGTGGTCTGGGGATCGGGTGCGGCAGCGTTGTCTTGGATCTGCGCAGTGATCGGTAGGGACGCGCACGATCGCTCGGTCATCTGCTGCGGCTTTGCCTCCGCTTTGCCCTCATCGCTACCGCGACACTCACAGGATGGGCTCCAGTCGCGCATAGGTCAGGACCAGCCACTTGGCGCCGACGCTTGCGAAATTGACCTGAATGCGTGCGCTGCTGCCGTGGCCCTCGGTAGCGAGCACAACGCCCTCACCGAACCTAGGATGCAGCACGCGTTGGCCGAGGCGCAGAAGCCCGTCATTCGCGGCATCACGGGGAGATCCGGCGTCAGCTGCGGTGGCGGAGCGGATGCCACCGGCGCGAACCTCCTCGACGAACTCGGCAGGGATCTCACGTAGGAAGCGCGATGGGAAGGGATAGTGCTCGTTACCGCGCAGGCGCCGGCTTTCGGCATGGGTCAGATAGAGATGCTGCATAGCGCGCGTCATGCCGACGTAGCAGAGCCGCCGCTCCTCGGCGAGCCGGTCCGGATCTTCCGCCGACAGGCTGTGCGGGAATAGGCCCTCCTCGACGCCGACCAGGAACACGATGGGAAACTCGAGCCCCTTGGCGCTATGCAGCGTCATCAGCTGCACCGTATCGACGTCGGCGTCCGATTGGGTCTCTCCGGCCTCGAGCGCTGCGTGCGAGAGGAAGGCCCCGAGCACATCGGCCTCGTCGTCGTCGGCCTCTTGCTCGTAGCGCGCGGCTGTCTCGATGAGCTGCTCGAGGTTCTCGATCCGATCTTGCCCCCGGCCGTCTTTCGCCTTCAGATAGAACTCCGGGAGACCCGTAGCTGTCACCACCGTTGCGGCGAGATCCGCCAAGCTGCCCGGCTGCGTTGCTGTGCTCTGGTGTGTCCGAATCAGCTCGACAAAGGCATGCAAGGCGCTCGCCGGGCGCGTGGTCGGGCTCGTGCGGGCGATCAGATCAAGGGTCGCCTGCCAGAGTGAGACGGCGGCGTCACGGGCCTCTTCACGCAGCACATCCAGCGTGCGGGTCCCGATGCCCCGCGTGGGAGTGTTCACCACGCGCTCGAAGGCGGCGTCGTCGTGCGGGTTGGCGATCAGTCGCAGGTAGGCTAGCGCATCACGGATCTCGGCGCGTTCGAAAAAGCGCAGCCCCCCGTAGACCCGATAGGGGATCTGCGCCTGAATCAAGGCCTCCTCGAATAGCCGTGACTGGGCCGTGGTGCGATACAGGATGGCGCACTCGGCGCGGCGGTACCCTTCGTCGTGGATATAACGCCGGATGCAATCCACGACAAAGCGGGCCTCATCGACCTCGTTAAAGGCCGCATAGCGGCGTATCGGCTCGCCGGCGCCGACTTCGGTCCAGAGGCTCTTGCCGAGACGCCGCGGATTGTGCGCGATGAGGGCGTTCGCGGCACCGAGTATATTGCCAGTCGAGCGGTAGTTCTGCTCCAGGCGGACGATCTGGGTGTTCGTGTACTCGCGTTGAAAGCTCTGGATATTCTCGATGCGGGCGCCGCGCCAGCCGTAGATCGATTGATCATCATCGCCGACGAGGAACAGGTTGTCGCGCTCTCCGGCGAGGAGCCTTAGCCAGGCGTATTGGATCGCGTTGGTGTCCTGGAACTCATCGACGAGGATGTGAGCGAAGCGCTGCTGGTAGTGGTGACGAATATCGCTTCGGTCACGTAGCAGGGCGTGGGCACGGAGCAAGAGCTCGGCGAAGTCGACAACCCCGCCGCGCTCGCACGCAGCCTGATACTCGGCGTAGACACGAACCATCTGTTGCAGGAAGGGGTCGCCACCGTCATCGAGATGCCCGGCTTGCCGACCGTCGTCCTTCTGCTTGTTGATGAAGCCCATGGCCTGACGTGGTGGCCAACGGGCCTCATCGAGCCCCAAGGCTTTGAGCGTGCGGCGCACGAGGCGGTACTGATCTTCGGCGTCGAGGATCTGAAACTGCTGTGGAAGCCGCGCATCCTGCCAGTGGGCCCGCAGGAATCGGTGGGCCAGACCGTGAAAGGTACCGACCCACATCCCGCCGATCGGGTGTCCCAGCATCTGTTCGGTGCGGGCCTTCATCTCGCGTGCCGCCTTGTTCGTGAAGGTCACTGCCAGAATTGACCAGGGGGCCACGCCTTCGACTCGCATCAGCCAGGCGATCCGGTGCACCAGGACCCGCGTCTTACCACTGCCGGCGCCGGCCAGGACCAGCCGGTTGCCGGACTCGGCCGTGACGGCCTCCCGCTGGGCGGGGTTGAGCGGGGCGAGGATCTCCGAGACGTCCATCCGGGCATTCTATCGCGAATGGCAGCTTGCTCGCCGTGGCTAGTGCCCGTTCGCCCCAGGAGCGAAGGCGTTGGCTTGGAGGCTGAGCGGCAGCCTCGTCGTTCGGAGGCAAGCTCAGGTGCCACCGGCGGGCGCCGCCGTTGTAGAATGCACGCCCATGGATCACGCGCCCGCTCGCTCGCTGCGAGTGGCCAACCTCGAGAAACGGCACCCCTGTGAGTGAGCTGCAGAACGATACCCTGTTGCGCGCGCTGCTGCGCGAGCCAGTCGCCTACACCCCTGTCTGGATGATGCGTCAGGCTGGGCGCTATCTCCCCGAATATCGCGCCACGCGTGCCCGAGCCGGGAGCTTCATGGATCTCTGCATGGACCCAGAGCTTGCTTGCGAAGTGACTCTGCAGCCCCTGCAGCGTTTTCCCCTCGACGCGGCCATCCTATTCTCCGACATCCTGACAATCCCGGATGCCATGGGGCTGGGGCTTTACTTCGCCGAGGGCGAGGGGCCGCACTTCGAGCGGCCCGTGCGCACCGAGGCGGATGTCGAGCGTCTGGGTGTACCCGACCCCGAGCAGGATCTCGCCTATGTCATGGAGGCGGTAGCGCTGATCCGTCGCGAGCTCGGCGGCCGCGTGCCACTCATCGGTTTCTCCGGAAGCCCTTGGACGCTGGCCACCTACATGGTCGAGGGCGGCGGCGTCAAGAGCTTTACGCATACCAAGGGGATGATGTTCGAGCGGCCAGAGCTCCTGCATCAACTCCTCGGCAAGATCACCGACGCCGTCATCGCGTATCTCAACGCCCAGATCGCCCGCGGTGCGCAGGCGGTGATGGTGTTCGACACCTGGGGCGGGGCGCTCGCGCCAGCGAACTATCGTGAGTTCTCATTAGGTTATATGGCGCGGATCGTCGCCGGCGTGACCCGCGAGGCCGAGGGGCGCCGGGTGCCCGTCGTCCTATTCACGAAAAATGGCGGGCAGTGGCTCGGCGACATCGCCGAGAGCGGGTGCGATGCACTCGGTGTCGACTGGACGACGGACCTGGCTGACGCGCGGCGCCTGGTGCAGGATCGGGTGGCCCTGCAGGGGAATCTCGATCCGTGCGTTCTTTACGCCTCGCCCGAGCGGATCCGCGACCAGGTGGGGCGGGTGCTATCGAGCTATGGCCGAGGGCACGGACACGTCTTCAATCTCGGCCACGGCATTACACCAGATGTAGACCCTGATCATGCCGCGGCCATGGTGGCCGCGGTGCATGAGCTGAGTCCCGCTTATCACGCCTAGACCGGGTGAATGACGGTGGTCTCTAACCCCTAGACCACGTCAGGCCTCGAGCTGTACGCGCAGCTTCTTCATCGCATTCTTTTCAATCTGCCGGATGCGCTCGGCCGAGACATCGAACTGCTGCGCGAGCTCATGAAGGGTTTGCTTCTTCTCGCCGAGCCACCGCGCCGAGAGGATCGTCTTGCTGCGATCATCGAGCCCGGATAGGGCGGCGTAGAGTCGCTCGCGCTGGTTTTGCGCGGTGTCTTCGCGCTCGATGGCGCTGGCCGGCTCCATGCGGGTATCCGGCAAGTAGGTTGCTGGTGCTGAGATCCCTTCATCGTCGTCGGAGTCGTCACCGTCGAAGGCAAGATCCTGGTTGGCCAGCCGCGATTCCATCTCGAGGACCGTCTCCGGCTTCACGCCTAGATCTCGGGCCACGTCCTCGACCTCTTCCCGCGAGAACCAGCCAAGCCGCTTCTTGGCGCTACGTAAATTAAAGAATAGCTTGCGCTGTGCCTTCGTCGTCGCGACCTTCACGATGCGCCAATTGCGGAGGATGTACTCGTGAATCTCCGCCCGAATCCAGTGCACAGCGAAGGAGACTAGGCGCACGCCCATGTCGGGCTCGAAGCGCCGCACAGCCTTCATCAGGCCGACGGTCCCTTCTTGGATGAGGTCCGGCAGTGGGAGACCGTAGCCAAGATAGCCGCGCGCGATGCGGATCACAAAGCGCAGGTGAGATAGCACAAGTCGCCGTGCTGCATCGCTGTCGTCGTTCTGCCGCAGCTTCAAGGCGAGCGCCCGTTCTTCTTCCGGGGTGAGCACCGGGATCTGATAGGCACCACTGATATACGCCTCGATGCTACCGGACGGGAGGAGCGAGAGATCTTTATTCATGGCCTAAAACCCTAGTTTTGAACTCTGGTGAATATCCTAGCAGCAAGCTGAGGATTTTGCTAACACCTAAAGAGCGGTTTTCGCCGCTGAGCCGTCATGGCGGAAGTCTAGTAAAGATCTTGTTTGGCCGTCGTCGCGAAGATGGACAGCCGTTGGCGGGAGTTAGTTCAAAGCAAGCTATCTCGGCTTGATGGCGTAAAGGTGGCGGCTGACCGCGAGCCAACTGCCAAGATAGCCGAGCAGAGTGCCACCGCCGATCATCGCTGCCAGAGCGGGGAGGCTGAGGCCGATGAGCGGAAACTGCGTCGTATATAGCGCCGCGAGACGCGACACGGGCGCTTGGAGGAGGAGCAGTCCGGTGATGACGAGCAGACAGGCGGCGGTGCCGCCTAGCAGTCCGTACCAGGCGCCGGCGTAGAGAAATGGCCTGCGGATGAAGGCGTGGGTAGCCCCGACGAGCTCCATGATGCGGATCTCCTCACGCCGGTTCTCGATCTCGAGTCGGACCGTATTGCCAACGATGAGCAGCAGCGCGCTGGCTAGGAGGGCGGCCAGAATGCTTACCCCCCGCTCGGCGAGCTGCACCATGGCCTGGAAGCGACGCACCCAGTGGGCGTCGTGGCGGACCATATCGATCTCCGGCAGGCCCTCGAGCTCGGCGCCCAGTCGCTCGAGGGCCGCGGCATCATCGGCATGTGGCGCCGGGGCAAGGGAGAGCACGAACGGCAAGGGGTTATCCGGGAGTCCGGCCAGGACATCGTCGAAGCCGCTATATGCGCGAAATTCGGCCAATGCCTCGTCACGGGTGATGATATCGACCCGGGCGAACTCTGGTCGTGTCCGCAGCCGCGTGGCCAGGCGCTCGGCGTCGTCGGCGCCGGCGTCCGGGGTGAGGAAGACCGAGAGCGCGGCCTCTTGCTCCCAACCCAGGGTGAGCGCCTTCAAGTTCGCCGTGATGACGTAGAGCCCGCCGGGTAAGGCGAGCGCGATGCCGAGGACCGCCACCGTCATCAGCGTCGGCAAGGGTGCTCGCAGAATCCGTCCGAGCGCCGCCACGGCGTTCTGCGCGTGGTGCCTGAGCCAGGCCCTCGGGAGCTCTTGAATCCTCGCGGTACGGCGGCGACGTCCCGTCATGACGATCAGGGTAGTGCTGAGTCGCCGGCTAGACGGCCCTCATGGAGAACGACAGTACGGTAAGGAAGGGCGCGGATGAGACTGACATCGTGCGTTGCGATCAGCAGTGTCACGCCGACCTGGTTGAAGCGGGTGAAGAGATCCATGATCTCCCACGACAGGTTCGGGTCGAGATTGCCGGTGGGCTCATCGGCCAGCAGGAGCGGTGGGCGAGCGACGATTGCCCGCGCGATTCCAACGCGCTGCTGCTCGCCGCCCGAGAGGGAGACGGGCTGGGCGGATTCGTAGCGGAGCAAGCTTACCTGATCCAGGGCTGCGCGCACCCGCCGGCCGATCTCCTTCGGCCCGAGCCCGGCGACGACCAACGGCAGGGCGACATTGTCATACACGGTCCTGTCGGCGAGGAGTCGGTGGTCCTGAAAGATCATCCCGACCTCGCGGCGGTGGTAAGGTATGCGCCGGCTCGGCAGACGCCCCAGATCACGTCGGTTGACATGGATCTGACCGCGCGTCGGCCGCTCCAGTAGGCCGATCAGCTTGAGCACTGTGCTCTTGCCGGCGCCTGAATGGCCCGTCAAGAAGACCATTTCTCCACGCTCCAAGGTGAAGGTCAGGTCGCGAAGGGCATCACCGCGGGCGGGGTAACGCTTGGTGACATGCGAGAAACGGATCACGGCCGGTTGGAATCGGTTGCGAGCAGGGCCTCGACGAGCTCCTCTGCATCGAAAGGCCGCAGGTCCTCGATCCCCTCGCCTACGCCAACGAAGCGGATCGGGACCTTGACGCGCTCGGCGATAGCGAACAGGATCCCGCCCTTGGCGGTCCCGTCGAGCTTGGTCAAAGTGATCCCGGTCAAGCCGACCGCGCTATCGAACTGCAAGGCCTGACTGAGGGCATTTTGTCCCGTTGTGGCGTCGACGACGAGCATGACCTCGTGGGGGGCGTCCGGGTCGATCTTCTTCATCACCCGTGCGATCTTGGTCAGCTCATCCATGAGGTTGGATTTGGTGTGAAGCCGCCCGGCGGTGTCGGCGATCAGCACGTCGAATGCGCGCGCGGTGGCCGCCTGCAGGGCATCGAAGATCACGGCGGCGGGATCGGCGCCGGCGTGCTGCGCGATGACCGGTACCTGATTGCGCTCGCCCCATGCCTGGAGCTGCTCGACAGCCGCCGCGCGAAAGGTATCGCCGGCGGCCAACATGACCCGATTTCCCTCGTCCTGGAGTCGGCGGGCGAGCTTACCGATCGTCGTGGTCTTGCCGGCGCCGTTCACGCCGACCATCAGAACGACCTGCGGCCGGTTCGGCGCGGCTTGCCGGACAGGCGCCGTGTGGCGCACTAGGATGGCGCGAAGATCGGCCTTCAAGGCTTGTAGCAAGTCCTGGGGCTCCAGGATTTCCCGGCGCGCGACCCTAAGACTCAGATCGTGGATGATTCGGTTGGTCGCGTCGATGCCGATGTCTGCCGATAGAAGCAGCGTCTCGAGGTCCTCGAAGAGCGCGTCATCGATACGCTGGTCCCCGCGCAGCAGAGCGCCGAGTCCTTCGCCGAGATTCTGTCTGGTGCGGGTCAGCCGATCCTTGAGGCGGGAGAGCAGGCGGCCCGGCTTGGCGGGCCGGGGCGTCTCCGGCAGCGGCTCGCCAGCGCTCTCGTCAGGTACCTTGGCGGGGTCGTCGGTCTCGGGGGATAGGGCGGATGCCTCGCCGCTGGCCGTGCGTCTTTTCCTACCGAATCCGAACATGGCTCGCAAATCTCGTGTTGGGTGGGGAACCCCGAGGCCCCGCGTTGGTCTGCACGGCAGACCTTCGAGGCCTAGCCCGGCATGACGAGAAGTCTCCCGGGGGGCCATTCGCCATCTGGCATCCTACCAAAAGGGCTGGTGTCATGTTGGGCGCGTGCTGCAGGGATACAGATGGGTCGGGATCTTGCTGGATAAGATGAATCGCGGAGACATGATGAAAAGAGCGGGGCTGATTTGCGTGCTGCTATGCGCGCCGATGCTCGTTGAAGCCGATGAGTCGGTTCACGAGCGGACACTGGACAATGGTCTCAAGGTCGTCGTCAAGAGCGATAACCGGGCGCCGATCGTGACGTCCCAGATCTGGTACAAGGTCGGCTCGAGCTACGAGTACGGCGGTTTGACAGGCATCTCGCACGCGTTGGAGCACATGATGTTCAAGGGCACCGACGAGCTGCCACCAGGCCAGTTCTCGCGAGTGATCGCGGAGCACGGCGGCGATGAAAATGCATTCACCGGGCGTGACTACACCGCCTATTTTCAGAATCTTGCGAAGGACCGCCTCGCGATCGCGCTCGAGCTGGAGGCCGACCGGATGCGCGACCTGACGCTGCCCGAGGAGGAGTTCCGCAAGGAGATCGAGGTCGTCAAGGAAGAGCGTCGCCTGCGCACCGAGGACGACCCGGAGTCCTTGACGTTCGAGGTGTTCAACGCGGTGGCCTATGACGCCTCGCCATACCGTAACCCTGTGATCGGTTGGGCGGGGGATCTGGCGACCCTTGAGATCGGTGATCTGCGCGACTGGTATCGTAAGTGGTACGCCCCGAATAACGCGACGCTGGTCGTCGTGGGGGATGTTGACCCAGATGAGGTCTTTGCCCTGGCCGATGAGCACTTTGGCGCGCTGAAGGCAGAGGACGTGGAACCGCCCAAGCCGCGAGCGGAGCCGCCGCAACGCGGCCAGAAGCGTGTCCAGGTTAAGGCGCCGGCGCAGGAGCCCTATCTTCTGATGGGCTATAAGGCCACCGCGGCCGGTCATACTGACGCCGATTGGGAGCCGTATGCCCTCGAAATGCTCGCGTCAGTGCTTGCCGGGGGAGACAGCGCGCGCCTGCAGCGGGAACTCATTCGCGGTCAACAGCTGGCGGCATCCGCCGGGGCCAGTTATGGGGCCTTCACGCGGCTCCCGGGTATGCTCTTGATCAGCGGTATTCCGGCCAAGGGTCAGGACGTGGCTACGCTGGAAGAGGCCTTGCGCGCCCAGGTCGCGGGTCTGCAGGATGAGCCGGTTGGCCTCGACGAGCTCGAGCGGGCTCGCAATCAGCTTGTTGCCGGCAAGATCTATGAGCGCGACTCGGTCTTCTACCAGGGGATGCAGATCGGCCAGCTCGAGAGCGTCGGTCTCGGATGGCGGTTGTTGGACGGGTATCTCGATCGTCTTGTCGCTGTGACGCCAGAGCAGATCCAGGCTGTGGCCCGCAAGTATCTCAACCCAGAGAACCTCACTGTCGCCGTGCTCGACCCTCAACCGATCGACGGCGCGTTACCGTCAGCCCGCGCAGGAGACTCCCTACATGTTCACTAAGGCGCACCCTAAGGCGCACCTGGGCTTGCTCGCCCTGTACTTAATCGGTTCCTGGTCGGCGCTCGCTGCCGCGCCGCACATCGAGTCGTGGGAGACGCCGAACGGGGCCCGGGTACTCTTCGTTGCGGCCCCGGATTTGCCGATGGTCGACGTACGAGTCGTGTTCGCGGCTGGTAGCGCGCGCGACGCGGACCAACTGGGATTGGCGGCCCTCACCGCCGGCATGCTGACACAGGGTGCCGGGGACTGGGATGCCGATCAGATCGCCGAGCGACTCGATGCCGTTGGGGCATCGATTAATACCGGTGTCGATCGTGACATGGCCACAGTCGCCGGCCGGAGCCTGACGCGGGAGCCAGCCTACGGCCGCTTCATCGAGACGCTCGCCGACATCCTGTCCCAACCGACCTTCGAGGACGATGACTTGGAGCGGCTCCGGGATAATACCCTGATCGCGCTGCGGCGCGATGAGCAGGACCCGGGTACTGTGGGTAGCAAGGCGTTGTACCGATCGGTCTTCGGCAGTCATCCCTACGCCGCGCCCGCCTCGGGTACTCAGGAGACGGTCGCCGCGCTTGACCGAGACGATCTCGTCAGCTTTCACAAGCGCTATTATGTCGCGGCGAACGCGGTTGTTGCGATCGTCGGTGCCTTGACGCGAGACGCTGCCGCAGATCTCGCCGCGCGGGTCATGGCGGACCTGCCGACCGGTGCGCGCGCCCCGGCCCTACCTGTTGTCACCGACCTGACGGCCCCGGTCGTGAGACAGCTCCCGTTCCCGTCGAGTCAGACGCACCTATACGTCGGCCAGCCCGGCATGAGCCGGGGTGACGCCGACTACTTTCCCCTCTATGTCGGCAATCATATCCTCGGCGGGAGCGGCCTCGTCTCGCTCCTCGCCGAGGAGGTGCGCGAGAAGCGCGGCCTCTCCTATAGCGTGTACAGCTATTTTCTGCCGCTTGCGGCGCGCGGCCCTTTCCTGATGGGTCTGCAGACCAAGGCCGAGCAGGCCGACGAAGCACGTAAAGTGTTGCTGTCCACGGTCCAGCGCTTCATCGAGGAGGGACCGACGGAGGCCGAGCTGACTGCGGCCGTCAAGAACATCACCGGGGGCTTCCCGCTGCGCATCGCCAGCAATGGCAAGATCGTTCGCTACTTGGCTGTGATCGGCTTCTACGATCTGCCGCTCGATCATCTCGATCGCTTCAATGAGCGGGTCTCCGCGGTGACGCGAGACGAGATCCGCGATGCGTTCGCGCGCCGCATCCATCCCGATCGCCTGGCCATCGTCGCGGTCGGTTCCCAGCGCGGCGAGAAGCTGGCTCGCACGACGAAGTGACTTGCCTCGGGCACGCGAGCCGAAGGCGCATCACGCGATGACGCGTCAATCTGGGGCTAGCGGTCGAGTGCGCATCATCGGGGGGCGGCTGCGTGGCCGACGTCTCGCGGTTCTGGGACAGCCAGGCCTGCGGCCGACACCAGACCGCGTGCGGGAGACCTTGTTCAACTGGTTGCAGCCGTTCGTCGATGGCAGTCGCTGTCTCGACCTGTTCGCTGGGACTGGCGCCCTCGGTCTGGAGGCGCATTCGCGGGGCGCGTGCGAGGTCGTGCTGGTCGAGCGATCTAAAGAGGTGGCGCGGCAGTTGCGCCTGACGGTGGAGGAGTGGGGCCTGAGCGACGTGAGCGTCGCACGGGCGGATGCACTGCGTTGGCTGGCCAGACCGCCACGGGCGTTTGACATCGCCTTTCTCGATCCGCCGTTCGGCTCGCACCTGCTGGAGCCCGCGTGTCAGGAGCTCGCGCGGTGCGGCTGGCTGCGACCGGAGGGCCGCGTCTATATCGAGACCTCGGCGCCAAGCGGCCTGCCACGGTTGCCGAGCGGGTGGGAGCTCGAACGCAGTGGGCGGGGCGGTGAGGTCGGCTTCGCGTTGTTCCGAGTCGGCGCTTCCGGTTCGTCTCTGCTATGCTAACCTGCTTGATTATCTTGGCGAGGTCGGCGCGGCGCAGAATCGCGTCGGCTCGCGATGAGTCAGCGGATGCGCGATGTGGTCTACCCGGGATCCTTCGATCCCATCACCAACGGGCATACAGATCTCATCTGCCGAGCGGCCCAGCTGTTCGACAGGGTCGTCGTGGCCGTTGCGCGCGATACCGGCAGGGCCCCGACCTTCGCCACCGAGCAGCGCGTAGAGCTTGCGCGGGCGGCTGTCGACCATCTCGCCAATGTCGAGGTGGTTGCCTTTTCGGGCTTACTCGTCGAGTTCGCCCGGGCGCTGGGTGTTCGGGTGATCATGCGCGGGCTGCGCGCGGTCTCCGATTTCGAGTATGAGTTTCAGCTCGCGGGCATGAACCGTCGGATGGCCCCAGATATTGAGACCCTTTTCCTGACCCCGGCCGAGACATACTCGTATATTTCCTCGTCTCTGGTCCGCGAGATCGCGCGTCTGCACGGCGATGTCTCGGCCTTCGTGGCGCCGCCCGTCCTGGCTGCATTGAGAGAGCGGTTTGGGTAAGATGGTGCCAACCCCCGTAAGCCAACACTAGCTAAGCGATACAGGAGCTAAGCCATGGCACTTTTAATCACCGATGAATGCATCAATTGCGATGTGTGTGAGCCGGAATGTCCAAACGGGGCCATCTCTCAGGGTGACGAGACCTATGTCATCGACCCAGAGCTGTGCACCGAATGCGTCGGACACTACGAGACCTCTCAATGCGTCGAGGTCTGCCCGGTGGATTGCATCATCAAGGATCCGAATCACGAGGAGAGCGAAGAGGAGCTCCGCGCCAAGTACGAGCGCATCGCCGGCGCGAACGCCTGACGGCGGCCGCGCGGTCCAAGTGATCTGAGCTGGCGGTGAGCCGTAGCGCGCGGCATCAGGGACGATGCCAGCGATGAAGCAGCCGCCACTCCAGTAGGCTGAGAAGGCCGTAGAGAACCACACCCATCAGGGCAAGCAGCAAGAGTGCCGCAAACATCTTGGCGATCTGCAGCCGGTTGCCGGCCTCGAGGATCCGCCAAGCCAAGCCGTTCGTGTTGCCCGATGCGGCCGCGAACTCCGCAACGACGGTCCCGACCAGGGCCAGACCTCCCGCCGTCTTGATCCCAGCGAGCAGGTAGGGAAGCGAAGAGGGGATCTGCAGCCGCAGGAGGGTCGGCCAGAAACCCGCCCGATGTAGGCGAAAGAGATCTCGCAGATTGGGGTCGACCGCCTTGATGCCCGCCATGGCACTCGCTAGCACCGGAAAGAAGGCCACGATCCAGGCCAGAATCACGACTGCCGCCCAGGCATTGTCGAGTCCGACCCAGACGATAATCAGGGGTGCGATGGCGACGACCGGCGTCACTTGAAGCGTCACCGCGTAGGGGGAAAGCGCGGCCTCTGCGAGTCGGCTTGAGGCGAATAGGACGGCGAGCGCGATGCCCGAGAGTATCGCCAGGACGAAGGCGACAAGCGTGGTCTTCAATGTTGTCCAGGCTGAGCCCAGTAGGGACACCCCGTCCGTGATCAGGACAGCGCCGATCGCCGAGGGTGGCGGCAGGACGTAGGGTGCGACCTTCCAGGCATCGACTCCCCACTCCCAGACGCCCAGCAGGCCAAGGAGTACCGCGAGCGGCAAGATGACGCGCAGCCACGAGGTCATGTCGGCACCCCTTGTCGCAAGGCACTCAGCGCCTTACTGGCCAGTTGGCTGAGCTCGGGCGAGGTCCGGTAGGCCGCGTCCCGCGGATAGGGTTGCGGGTTGGGGATGTCCGCGACGAGGCGGCCCGGGCGGCCGCTCAGCACGAGCAGTCGCTGGGATAGGAACGCGCCTTCGAAGACCGAGTGCGTCACGAATAGGGTAGTGAAGCGACGTGCATCCCACAGACGCAGGAGCTCTTCATCGAGCTGCATTCGAGTCAGCTCATCGAGTGCCGCGAACGGCTCGTCCATCAGTAATACCGGCGGCTCAGCAATCAAGGCTCGGGCAATCGAAACGCGCATGCGCATACCGCCGGACAGCTCTCTCGGTAGGGCATGCTCGAACCCGGATAGGCCGATCTGCATCAAGGCATCGCGTGCGCGCGCCCTGGCCTCCTTGCGCGGCCGGCCTTGGAGCTCCAGGGGCAAGGCTACGTTGGCCTCGGCGCTTGCCCAGGCCATGAGGGTTGGCTCTTGGAAGATGAACCCGATCTCCGGTCGCCCATCGGGCCACTCGACATCGCCGCCGGTCGGCTCTTCAAGGCCGGCGATCAACCGCAGGGCCGTGCTCTTGCCGCAGCCCGACGGCCCGAGCAGCGAGATAAAGGCGCCGAATGGGATCTCGGCCCTCAGGGCATCGAGCGCCGTCACCCGATTGTTGAATGTCTTCGAGAGGCGGTTGAGTCGGAGGCTCGGCACGCTATCGATTCCAACGGGGTATCGCCGAGACCCGACGGCCGACCGCGAGAGTCCCGATCACCGAAGTCTATTCGCCAACAGATTGCGGTAGAAACTCCACCGAGTAGGCGTTCCGCCACGGCAAATCGGGCGGATAGAGCGCACTTCCCGCCATGACGTTGAAGAATTGCCGCCAGCGTAGCTCGGTCATGATGCCAATACCCTCAGCGCGGGCGTCGCCGGCTGTAGCGATCTCAAAGGCCTGCATCGTCCTGACGCCATGGCGCAGGATATCGTCCGTCATGTCTGGGTTTTCGGTCTTGATCAGCTCGTGGGCGGGCGCCGGATCCCCGTTTAGGTAATCGTGCCAACCTTCGATCGAGGCTGCGACGAAGGCGCGCACGAGCTCGGGACGCTGTTCGAGATGACGGTTGGCCGCCAAGATCATGTTGCCGTAGGAGGGGTAGTCCTCATCGGCCAGTAGAAAGATCTTCGGCTTGATCCCACTCGCCTTCTCAACCTCATAGGGCTCCGAGGTCAGGAAGCCTTGTTGGATGGCGCTCGGACTCATTATGAAGGGGGCAAGGTTGTGCGTGTACTTGCGGATCTGCCGATCCTCGAAGCCAAAAGCGGCCTTCAGCCAGCCCCAGTAGCTGCCGATCGCCGCGTCCGAGATCATGATCGGTTTGCCTCGCATATCGGCGATTGTCTCGATATCGCCGCGCGGGTGCGTCATCAAGACCTGCGGGTCCTTCTGGAAGATCGCCGCTACCGCTGTCGCTGGGATGCCGGCGGCAACGATGTTCAAGGGTATGAAGCTGTTGGTGCCGATGGCGAAGTCGGTCTGACCAGCACCTAGCAGCAAAGGGATGTTGACCGATGGCCCACCCTGGACAATCTCCACGTCCAGCCCGTGACGGGCGTACTTTCCAGTGGCGAGCGCCTGGTAGAAGCCGCCATGCGCCGCCTCGGCCTTCCAATCGGTAACGAAACGCACGCTGGCGAGGTCCGCGGCGGGGGCTCGGTCGCAGGACAAAAGCAGTAGGCTGGCGACCAAGACGTGGATCTTGAGCATTTATCCGCTTGAGCTCAGATTGCAGACATCGAGGAGAATGAGCCGTGACGCCTCCTCAGCACGGTTCAGGACTCCCGCCGGCGGGCATAGCGCGCGCGCCCAGCATCCCTCGGCGAGGACCGCAGTCTGCGTGGCAGGCGCGGTTG
Source organism: uncultured Chromatiaceae bacterium (assembly GCA_964583605.1). GTDB lineage: Bacteria > Pseudomonadota > Gammaproteobacteria > Chromatiales > Chromatiaceae > CAZOWL01. Next base: position 38,582 of record CAZOWL010000009.1, read on the forward strand.
ACCGCTTCTTGACCCGTGTGCCGGGCGAATCGGATCGAGTCGTCGACTTCCATTCTACATCGATCGCCTGCTCTTCCAGCAAAAAGCCCCGCCGAGGCGGGGCTTGCGAGTCGCTTTGCGACCGGAACCGTCAGTAGTCCATGTCGCCCATGCCGCCCATGCCTCCGCCCGGCATCGGGGCCTTCTCTTCCTTGGGCATCTCCGCGACCATGGCCTCAGTGGTGATCATCAGGCCGGCGATGGAAGAGGCGTTTTGCAGCGCGGACCGGGTCACCTTGGTCGGGTCCAGAATACCCATCGCGACGAGATCGCCGTACTCACCGGTGGCGGCGTTGTAGCCGAAATTGCCTTCGCCCTCGGAGACCTTTTGCAGCACCACAGAGCCTTCGTCACCGGCGTTGGCGACGATCTGACGCAGCGGCTCCTCCATTGCGCGACGGGCGATGCTGATGCCGACATCCTGATCGTGATTGGCACCCTTCAAGCTATCTAGGGCGCGCAAGGTGCGCACCAGCGCGACTCCACCGCCCGGGACGATTCCTTCCTCCACGGCCGCCCGGGTCGCGTGCAGGGCATCCTCGACTCGGGCCTTCTTCTCCTTCATCTCGACCTCGGTCGCTGCGCCAACCGAGATCACGGCGACGCCGCCAGCAAGCTTGGCCAGACGCTCCTGGAGCTTCTCGCGGTCATAATCGGAAGTGGTCTCGTCGATCTGCTGGCGGATCTGCTCGCAACGGCCTTTGATGTCGTTCTCGGAGCCGGCGCCATCGATGATGGTCGTCTCCTCCTTGGAGACCTGGATCTTCTTGGCGCTGCCGAGCTCGTTGAGCGTGGCCTTCTCGAGCGACAGGCCGACCTCTTCGGCAATAACGGTGGCACCGGTCAGGACCGCGATGTCCTGGAGCATGGCCTTGCGCCGGTCGCCGAAGCCCGGCGCCTTGACCGCGCAGACCTTGATGATGCCGCGAATGGTATTGACGACGAGTGTGGCCAAGGCCTCACCCTCGACGTCCTCGGCGACGATCAACAGGGGGCGACTCGCCTTGGCGACCGCCTCGAGGATCGGCAGCAGGTCGCGGATATTCGAGATCTTCTTGTCGTGCAGGAGGATATAGGGATCCTCCAGCTCGGCGCTTTGGCTTTGCTGATTGTTGATGAAGTAGGGGGAGAGGTAGCCGCGGTCGAACTGCATGCCCTCAACGACATCGAGCTCGTTGTGCAGCGACTTGCCTTCCTCGACCGTGATGACGCCCTCCTTACCGACCTTCTCCATCGCTTGGGCGATGATCTCCCCGATCGACTCGTCGGCGTTGGCCGAGATGGCGCCGACTTGGGCGATCGCCTTGCTCTCCGTGCAGGGCTTGGACATGTCCTTGAGATTATCGACGGCCGCGATGACGGCCTTGTTGATGCCGCGTTTGAGGTCCATCGGGTTCATGCCTGCGGCAACGGCCTTGAGGCCTTCGCGGACCATGGCCTGGGCGAGAACAGTGGCGGTCGTGGTGCCGTCGCCGGCGATATCCGAGGTCTTGGAGGCGACCTCCTTGACCATCTGGGCGCCCATGTTCTCGAACTTGTCCTGGAGCTCGATCTCTTTCGCCACCGAGACGCCGTCCTTCGTGACGGTCGGGGCGCCAAAGCTCTTCTCGAGGATGACGTTACGGCCTTTAGGGCCGAGGGTGATCTTGACGGCGTTGGCCAGAATGTTGACGCCGTGCATCATGCGCGTGCGGGCGTCGTCACTGAAGCGGACTTCTTTTGCACTCATCGTGAATGATCCTATCTCGAAGTGTTGGAGTGATAGATGGGCAGCGATCGGTGCCTAGCGAGGCTTTAGTCCTCGATGACGCCCATGATGTCTTCCTCGCGCATGACGAGGAACTCATCGCCGCCTAGCTTCACCTCGGTGCCCGAGTACTTGCCGAACAAGACCCGGTCGCCGACCTTGACGTCGAGCGGGCGGACGTCCCCATTGTCTAGGCTCTTGCCTTTGCCGACAGCGATGATCTCGCCCTGAATCGGCTTTTCTGTGGCGGTATCGGGGATCACGATGCCACCGGCAGAGGTGCGCTCCTCCTCCATGCGGCGGACGACGACGCGATCGTGCAGCGGACGAATCTTCATCTGGTATCTCCTCGTGCGGTTGAGCAGTTGAGCGTCAACATCCCAGCGCACGCCTGGTTTGTTAGCACTCATCCAATGCGAGTGCTAATAATAGGCGCGCTGTGCCGCCTGTCAAGCGGTCAGCGTGGAATTCCTCGCTCGAGGGTTGAGGTGTTGCGGGGGAGGCTGCGAGGGCGTCGTCGGCTAATCCTTTTCGCGCCGGTAGTCTCCATCGATGATGCGCGGCCGTGACTCATGATCGTCGGCCGCCGACGGGGACTGTCCGCGGGGAAGAGGCTGGATCTGAAGGTAGCGCCGGATCACGAGGTGTCTCAGCGTTGGCACCAGCAGCGCAAAACCGAGTGCGTCGGTGATGAGGCCGGGTACCAGAAGGAACAGGCCGGCGGTCAGCAGTAGCGCCCCATCGAGCATCTCTAAGGCCGGAATCTCGTCTCGGGCCATGAGCTGCTGGATCCGTCGCAGTACGGCGAACCCCTGCTGGCGGACCAGGAAGGTGCCGATGACGGCGGTCAAGACCGAGAGGAAGATCGTCGAGACGGCGCCGATCGCGCTTCCAATGCGGATCAGGACATAGAGCTCGGCGAGTGGGGCGACGATAAAGAGGATGAGTAGAAGCAGCACGGTAGTGGTCTCAACGGGCTGGGAGCGATCGCAAGCCTGGGACGGGCCCCGGCGAGGTCCGCATCGGTCCGGTCCGAGTTGACCGGTCCGAGTTGAATGGCGAAGACCTATTTCGCGTAACCTAATATCTTCTAGGATCTTCTAGGGTCCGTCAGCATGGCGGTCAGGAGTCACGATAACACGATGAGCGATCAACCACTGCTTACCCTTTGTACTTGCCCGGATCTCGAGACGGCCAAGCGGCTCGCGAGCGCCGTGGTCGAGGAGCGGCTCGCCGCCTGCGTCAACCTCCTGGGCGGCCTCCTGTCGGTCTACCGTTGGCAGGGCCACATCGAGCAGGATACGGAGACGTTGCTTTTGATCAAGACCAGGTCCGGACGCTTCGCCGAGCTTAGCCAGCGGCTCGCCGCGCTCCACCCCTACGAGGTTCCGGAAATCATCGCCTTGCCGATTACCGATGGCCTGCCCGCCTACTTTGAGTGGATCGACACATGCACCGATGCTTAAGGTTCAGGGTCGAGCGCCTGCTCGCGGTCGTCACGCTGCTGACCGCGAATCCGGCGCACGCAAGCGACGAATTCCTCCCCCCGGAGGAGGCATTTCGGCTCTCAGCGCAGGCCGAGACCCCGGCCGGCGTGGGGCTCAGCTGGGACATTGCCGAAGGCTACTACCTCTATAAGGACCGCTTCGCCTTCCGCAGCCTGACCGACGGCGTGAAGACTGGGGCGATCGTCTGGCCGCCGGCCGAGCTCAAGCAGGATGACTACTTTGGGGAGGTCAGTATCTACCGCGACCACCTCGGGTTGTCCCTGCCAGTCAGCCGATCTGCGGGTGCAGCAGAGTCCGTTCGCTTGGAGGTGACCTACCAGGGGTGCGCTGATGCCGGCCTGTGCTACCCCCCCCAACGGGATACAGTGGCCTTGGCGCTTCCTCCAGTGCGGGGTGATGCGGCGACGAGCGGCCGAGATGGGCCACGTTTGCTTGATATGGCCCGTTCGGCGTTGCAGGAGATCCTCAAGGCACCTTCGCCCGTTGAGGAGCTCCTGCCCGTCGAGGAGGCCTTCCGATTCTCCGCCAGTGTCGTCGCCCCGGAGCAGTTGCTGGCGATCTGGGATATCGCCCCCGGGACCTTCCTCTACCGGGAGGGGCTCTCGCTGACACTCGACGATGCGCCAGGCGTGACACTTGGTGAGCCGGCGCTTCCCGAAGCCGTAGTCAAGGCAAACACGATGCGCCCCGACGGCGAGCTCGGCGACGTGGCCATCTACCGCGGAGGTCTCGAGGTCGTCCTGCCCATAAGCCGCAGCGATCCGAGCCGCACCGAGATCGCGCTCGTGGCCAGCTACCAGGGGTGTGCCGAGCTCGGTGTCTGCTATCCACCCCAGAGGGCGCGGGTGAGACTGATCTTACCGGCGATGGCCGAGGCGGGGGAGTCGGCGAGGGAGCTGCCGAGTGCCGTGAGCGACCCTGGGCCGCGATCAGAGACGGATCGAATTGCGGCGGCGCTTGCCGACGGCAATCTTGGGGCCATCGTCGCGCTCTTCTTCGGGCTCGGGATCCTATTGTCGTTCACGCCGTGCGTCTTTCCGATGATCCCGATCCTCTCCGGCATCATCGCCGGCCAAGGGCACAGCATCACGACGAGCCGCGCCTTTGTGCTGTCCGTCATCTATGTGCTGGCGATGGCTTTCACCTATACGATCGCCGGCGTTCTGTTCGGGCTGTTTGGCGCCAATCTACAGGCGGCCTTTCAGAACGTTTGGGTCCTCTCGACCTTTGCTTTCGTGTTTGTCGCGCTGGCCCTGTCGATGTTCGGGCTCTACGACCTGCAGGTCCCGGCCAGCCTGCAGACCCGGCTCGCTGAGCTGACCCAACGTCAGCAGGGCGGGACGATGATGGGGGTGGCCGCGATGGGGGTGCTCTCGGCGCTCATCGTCGGCCCATGCCTCGCGCCGCCGCTTGCCGGAGCGCTGATCTTCATTGGACAGACTGGTGATGCGCTCCTCGGCGGTCTCGCCTTGTTCGCGCTCAGCGTTGGCATGGGCATACCACTGCTCGCCGTCGGGACGACGGCGGGCAAGTTATTGCCGCGTGCCGGGGCCTGGATGGAGGCGGTGAAGGCCGTCTTCGGGGTCTTGCTCCTCGCGGTCGCAATTTGGCTGTTGGAACGGATCTTGCCGCCGAGCCTTGCTATGGCGCTCTGGGGATTATTGCTCGTTTGCTCGGCCGTCTACATGGGGGCGCTGCAGCCAGGTGATCCGGGGGCGAGCGGCTGGTTCCGATTGTGGCGAGGAATCGGCCTGGCCTTGCTGATCTACGGCACACTGATGCTGGTCGGTGCGGCGGCTGGCGGCAAGGATACCTTGCAACCACTGCGCGGTCTGGGCTTGACCGGCGCCGCGGTGGCGGACCTCGATTTCACGCCGATCAAGACGACGGCCGATCTCGACCGCGAGCTCGAGGCGGCGCGCCGCCTCGGCCGTCCCGTGATGCTCGATTTCTATGCCGACTGGTGTGTGACCTGCAAGGAGCTCGAGCGCTATACGTTCACCGATCCAGCGGTGATCCGGGAGCTGGAGGGCTTCGTGCTGCTCAAGGCCGATGTGACAGCCAATGATGCCGAGGACCGTGCCTTGCTGCAGGGTCGCTTCGGTCTGCCCGGCCCGCCGGCGATCGCCTTCTTCGGCCCTGAAGGCACGGAGAGGCCCGGGCAGCGCATCATCGGCTTCAAGTCGGCGGCGGCCTTCGTCGAGCACCTTCGCGAGGTCGCCCCGTGAGCGCCATCAAGACCGTCCTGATCACCTTGCTGGCGGGCGCCTTGAGCATCGGCATTGCCGTGTTGGGCGAGCATTGGCTGGGCAGCGGCGAGGAGGGGCCGCCTGCTGGGCGGCGCGAGCATAGTCCGTTGACGGTGCTACCGGATTTGCGCCTCGCGGACATCCACGGGCGGGAGCGTTCCAGCCGCGAGTGGACCGGCAAGGTCGTCGTCTTGCACTACTGGGCGACCTGGTGCCCGGCCTGTATCGCACAGCTCGGGACGCTCATGGCCGTTCGCGCCCGCTATTCCGAGGCGCCTTTGCAGATCGTCGGCATCGCCATCGATCGGCCCGCCGATGTGGCCGATTTTCTCGCCCATCACCCGCTCGACTATCTCGTGCTGCTCGGTGAACAGGAGGCCATGGCCTTTGCGCGCCGGCTGGGCAACGGCGTGCAAGGTCTACCCTTCACTGTCGTCTTCGACCGCGTCGGCCAGCGGGTCTTCGGCCAGACCGGGGAGATCGACCCGCGCCGATTCGAGCAAGATCTCGCGCGCCTCCTCGCTAACGAGACCTCCGGAGGCCCGAATATCCCGCGACCCTGAGCCGCAGGGTTCCGTCTTGCGGGGGTGCGAGTTGGTGCGGCACAGCGTAGGTGACGACAAAGGCCTTTCTAACTGGACAGGATCGCAACGAATCGGGACAATTCCGCGTGGCTCGCAACGGCCTCCCGCACCGGGATCGCCCGGGCACCCGATAACGACACAAATTGATTTTGGTTGTCCGCTATGGCCTCAATCCTGGTGCTTAATGGCCCCAACCTGAACCTGCTTGGCCAGCGCGAGCCGGCGCATTATGGGGCGGTCGGTCTCGCCGAGATCCAAGCTCGGTTGGAGGAGGCGGCCGCCGCGGTGGGGCACACGCTGCGATTTGTGCAGAGCAACTCCGAGGCCAGGTTGATCGAGGTCATCCACGAAGCCGGTCGAGACGGCGTGGCCTTCATCCTGCTCAACCCGGCCGCCTTCACCCACACGAGTATCGCCTTGCGTGACGCGCTGCTCGCAGTCGAGATCCCCTTCATTGAGTTGCATCTCTCCAACGTGCACGCGCGCGAGCCGTTCCGCGCCCACTCCTATTTTTCCGACATCGCCGCCGGAGTCATTACTGGGCTGGGTGCCCAAGGTTACGACCTGGCCCTGCTCGCTGCGCTCGCGCGGCTCGAGCAAGACAATACGCCGGAGAGCACATAACGTCATGGATATCCGAAAGGTCAAGAAGCTCATCGAGCTGATCGAGCAATCCGACGTCGCCGAAATTGAGATCCACGAGGGGGAGGAATCGGTGCGCATCAGCCGGCAAGCCACGATGGCCATGCCGTATTTGCTACCCCAGGCGATGGCGGCGAGCGGCGCCGCCACGCCTGCGGTGGCAGGCCAGTCGGCCGCGGCGGTCGTCGCGACAACGGTCGCGCCGGCGGATGAGGAGCCCGAAGACAGCCTGGTTCGCTCACCGATGGTCGGGACCTTCTATCGGTCCCCATCCCCGGGCAGTCCGTCGTTTGTCGAAGAGGGCGATCAGGTCAAGGTTGGTGATACGCTGTGTATCATCGAGGCGATGAAGATCCTCAATCAGATCGAATCGGAGAAGGCGGGAACGATCAAGAAGATCCTGGTCGAAAACGGCCAGCCAGTGGAATACAACCAGGTCCTTTTCGTCATCGAGTGACGCCTTGAGGCCCGCTGTTTTGATATGTGTCCTTTCCTCCCGTTGCCGCTGGCTTCCGCCGGAGCCTGTTGCCCATGATCGAGAAAGTCCTGATCGCGAACCGCGGAGAGATCGCCCTTCGCATTCTGCGCGCCTGCCGCGAGCTCGGTATCAAGGCGGTAGCGGTGCACTCCGAGGCCGATCGCGACCTCAAGCATGTGCTTCTGGCTGACGAGACCGTCTGCATCGGCCCCGCCCCGTCGCGGGACAGCTATCTGCAGATCCCCGCAATCATCAGCGCCGCGGAAGTCACGGATACAGTGGCCATCCATCCCGGCTACGGCTTCCTGTCGGAGAACGCCGATTTCGCCGAGCGGGTCGAGCGCAGCGGCTTCATCTTCATCGGGCCGCGTCCGGAAACGATACGGCTGATGGGTGACAAGGTCTCGGCGATCGCCGCGATGCGGGCGGCTGGAGTACCCTGTGTGCCCGGTTCCGATGGTCCGCTGGATGAGGATAAGCGTCGCACAGTGGAGATTGCCCGTACGATTGGCTACCCGGTCATCATTAAGGCCTCCGGTGGTGGTGGTGGGCGTGGCATGCGGGTCGTGCACTCCGAGGCGACCCTCCTCAATTCGATCGCCTTGACCCGTGCCGAGGCCGCGGCAGCGTTCGGCAACGAGATGGTATACATGGAGAAATACCTGGAGAATCCGCGGCATGTCGAGTTCCAGGTACTCGCCGATCAACACGGCAATGCCATACATCTCGGCGAGCGTGACTGCTCGATGCAGCGCCGCCACCAGAAGGTCGTTGAAGAGGCGCCTGCACCAGGTATCACCGAGGCGCAGCGGCGCACAATCGGCGAGCGCTGCGCCGAGGCCTGCCGTACGATCGGCTACCGCGGCGCTGGCACCTTCGAGTTCCTCTATGAGAACGGCGAGTTCTACTTCATCGAGATGAACACCCGGGTCCAGGTCGAGCATCCCGTCACCGAGATGGTGACCGGGGTCGACATCGTGCGCGAGCAGCTGCGAATTGCCGCCGATGAGCCTTTGAGCTACCGCCAGGAAGATATCGAGATCCGCGGCCATGCGATCGAATGCCGTCTCAACGCCGAAGATCCTCAGAACTTTCGTCCCAGTCCGGGGCGCATCGAAGAATTCCACGCCCCAGGCGGTCCCGGCATTCGAATGGAGAGTCACATCTATAGCGGCTATGTCGTGCCCCCCTACTACGACTCGATGATCGGCAAGCTGATCGCGCACGGCGATGACCGTCGTTCGGCGCTGGCGCGCATGTGCAATGCGCTGCGCGAGACCGTGATTGACGGCATCTCGACGAACATTCCGCTGCAGCGCCAGATCATGACCGATGCAGCCTTCCAGGCTGGCGGGGCGAATATCCACTATCTCGAGAAGAAGCTCGGGATGTGAGCGTCTTGCTGCGATGCTGTTAGGCCCGCGCACTCGCGAGCCTGGCTCGAGAACGGATCGCTCGTGACCTGGCTCCAGGTTACGGTGCCGGTCCGTCGCGACGAGGCGGCGGTCGTCGAGACGATCATGGAGCGATCTGGGGCATTGGCCGTAACCCTCGCTGATGCTGGCGACAACCCACAGATCGAGCCACCGCTCGGGACCACGCCGTTGTGGGAGCACACCCAGGTCTCGGGGCTTTTCGCCGATGATGCGGTTGGCCGTGTGCAGGTTGAGACGTTGACGGTGACCTTGCACCGGTTCATCGGCACGGTGGCAGCTGTCACGAGGCTCGCCGATCAGGTTTGGGAGCGCGTCTGGCTGGATGATTTCGGCCCGATCCGTTTTGGTAGGAGACTCTGGATCTGTCCGCACGGCCAGCGGCCCCCAGACCGAGACGCGGTTGTCGTGGCCCTCGATCCGGGCCTCGCCTTTGGCACGGGGCATCACCCAACAACAGCCCTGTGTCTGACTTGGCTCGACGCCCATCGGAACCTCGCTGGAGGCACCCTGATCGACTATGGCTGCGGATCAGGGATCCTTGCCATTGCGGCCGTGAAGCTGGGCGCGGTGTGCGCGTTCGCGGTTGATCTCGATCCGCAGGCGATCGAGGCGACGCAGGCCAATGCCGAAGCCAATGGCGTCAGCGCGCGGATCCATGCCGGACTGCCGGAGGCGCTCCCGCCGCTGCAAGCCGATCTGCTCGTCGCCAACATCCTCGCCGCCCCCCTGATCACGCTCGCCACCGAATTTGCCGCGCGCCTTGGCCCGGGAGGGGCGCTGGCCTTGTCCGGCATCCTGTCGGATCAGGTCGCGGCCGTGGTCGGGGCGTATGCGCCGCACTTTGCGCTTGATGCCCCGAGGCTCGATGGTGACTGGGTTCTGCTTAGTGGGCGCCGGCGGGCCAGCTAGGAGCGTGCCGCGCCGCCTTGCGCTCACCGAGCTGGCCCAGGATCCGTGATGCGCCGCAGTCGCGAGCGGGTCTTAGGCCTCATCGCTGATGTCTCTCGCCCGAGCGTGGTCCCGTGTGGCTTTCCGATCGCGATCGGCTGCCCGGCTCGTATATCCTGTAAGCTTCGTCTCCGGCAAATCGCCGCGGCACCAGTCGATGCAGATTGGCCCCATTGGCCTGGCCAACCAGGTGATCCTCGCGCCAATGGCGGGCATCACCGATCGGCCTTTCCGTCAGCTCTGCCGGGGTCTGGGTGCCGGCCTCGCCGTCGGCGAGATGGTCACAGCCGACGCTGGCCTATGGGAGACGGCCAAGAGCCGGCGCCGGCTGGACTTTCGCGGGGAGCCCCGGCCGATTGCCGTGCAGATCGTGGGCCGCGAGCCACGGCAGATGGCCGAGGCCGCCCGTCGCCACCTCGCTCTCGGTGCCGACATCATCGACATCAACATGGGGTGCCCGACTAAGAAGGTCTGCCGCGCGGGTGCAGGGGCAGCCCTGCTCAGCGACGAGGAGTTGGTGGCGCGCATCCTCTCGGCGGTGGTGTCGGCGGCGCGGCCGGCGCCAGTGACGTTGAAGATCCGCACCGGGTGGGCCCCCGCCCAGCGCAATGCGTCGCGGATTGCGCGCCTTGCCGAGGATTGCGGTGTTGCCGCCCTGACGATCCACGGTCGTACACGCTCTTGCGGTTACGCCGTGGCAGCCGAGCACGAAACGATTCGCGCGGTACGGGCGCTCGTGAAGCTGCCGCTGATCGCCAACGGTGATATCGATTCACCGCAGACCGCTCGACGCGTGTTGGAGCATACCGGGGCGGATGCCGTGATGCTCGGGCGCGCGGCCCAGGGCCAACCCTGGATCTGCGGTCAGATCGCCGAACATCTGGCTATTGGCGGGTACCCCGCGGAGCCGCCCGCGGCGGGCATCAGGGACATAATAATGACCCATTTGGACGCCATCTATTCGTTTTACGGCCTGGATGTCGGGGTCCGCATCGCTCGTAAGCATCTCGCCTGGTACAGCCGAGGGCGTGTTGGGGCCGCGTCTTTTGTGGCACAGGTCAACGAGACACGGCGGCCGGACCGACAGCAGGCGCTGGTCGACGCCCTATTCGCGGGATCGGATCGAGAGGGGGAGCTATCGGTATGAAGGCAGGTGCCGTTATTGAGATCGCAGCACGTGACCCGAATCAGCTACGAGTATCCCCCGCCGAGAGTCGGGCGCCGCTCAGCGACTGCGTGCGCGATGCGTTGCGTGACTATTTGAAGAACATGGGCGGTCATGCTGTCACGGACCTTCACCACCTCGTGATGACCGAGGTTGAGCGCCCCTTGATCGTGACGGTGCTTGAGTACAGTCGCGGCAACCAGACACGGGCCGCCCAGCTGCTCGGCATCAGCCGCAGCACGTTGCGCAAGAAGATCGCCGAGTATGCGCTCGACAGCCAACGCTGAGGCTTGTGATGGCGCTACGCATTCGTGGTGATCTCTCGCAAGAATCCAGCTAAGCTCCGACCCTATCGGCCAAGGCGGCTGGGCTTCTCGATCCTCCCATATGCGCCGATATTGGCGATAAGTGACGATTCAAGAACCATCGGTGCAGTTTCTCGGAACTACGAAACACGCGAAATAAGCTGAATATGCGCTGGAGAACTTGCTGTTTTTCGCGACTTTCGTGTATTTCGTAGTTTCTTATGAGCCTCGTCGTTTCTTGTGAGCCTCGCCCTTGTGTCGGTTGTTTCTGAGGCGCTCCTAAGTAGGCCATTGCGGCTTGCCCGGGAAACGCTCATCGATCAGCGGCTGTCTAATCGGGGGCGGCGAATCTAACGGGCGCAAGGAGCGAGGGCAGAACGGCCTCGCTTCTGCTGGAGCCGCCGCTCTGCGCCGTGGCTAAGCTTACCGAGAGGTACGAAGATGTCCTCAATACGTCGCGCCTTGATCAGCGTCTCCGACAAGAGCGGACTGCTCGATCTCGCCCGCGGACTTACGGCCCGTGGCGTCGAGATCCTCTCTACTGGCGGCACGGCCCGCCTACTGACCGAAAACGATATCCCGGTGACCGAGGTCTCTGACTATACTGGCTTCCCGGAGATGATGGGCGGCCGCGTCAAGACCCTGCACCCGCGACTTCATGGTGGCATATTGGGGCGCCGCGGCGTCGATGACGTCGTCATGCGCGAGAATGCGATCCGGCCAATCGATTTGGTCGTCGTCAATCTCTATCCGTTCGAGGCAACCACGGCTGATCCGGACTGCGATCTGGCCAAGGCAGTCGAGATGATCGATATCGGTGGTCCGGCCCTGTTGCGCGCCGCGGCCAAGAATTATGCCGATGTCGGGGTTCTTGTCGACAGCGCCGATTACCCTCGGATTCTGACCGAGCTCGCCGAGCACGGCGGTGCCTTGAGTGCCGCGACGCGCTTCGATCTGGCGGTGAAGGCCTTCGAGCACACGGCGCGCTATGATGGGATTGTCGCCAATTACCTGGGCCGGTACCTCGAAGGCGGAAGCCCTTTTCCGCGCACCCTGAGCGGTCAGTTCCAGCGCGGCCAACTGATGCGCTACGGCGAGAACCCCCATCAACGAGCGGCCTTTTATGTCGAGCGAGCGCCTTCGGAGGCGAGCGTTGCGACGGCCCGCCAGCTGCAAGGCAAGGAACTCTCCTACAATAACATCGCCGATGCCGATGCGGCCCTCGAGTGCGTCAAGCAGTTTGCCGACGGTCCGACCTGTGTGATCGTCAAGCACGGCAACCCCTGTGGTGTGGCGACCGGCGTCAATCTCGCCGCGGCCTATGATCGCGCCTATCGCACCGATCCGGAGTCGGCCTTTGGCGGGATCATCGCTGTCAATCAAGAGCTCGATGAGGCAACGGCTAAGCGGATCGTCGAGCGGCAGTTCGTCGAGGTCATCATCGCGCCAGGCGCGTCACCGACCGCCGTGACCGCCATAGCCGCTAAGAAGAACGTTCGCCTGTTGGTCTCTGGTGACTGGGCGAGCGAGGATGTGCACCGTTTCGACGTCAAGCGCGTCAATGGCGGTCTCCTGGTTCAGGACGCCGATCTCCGTCTGGCGGAATCGCTCCGCGTCGTGTCTCAGCGCTCACCAAGCGAGCAGGAGATGGCCGATCTCCTCTTCAGCTGGAGGGTGGCCAAGTTCGTCAAGTCCAACGCCATCGTCTATGGTCGCGATGGCATGACGGTTGGCATCGGCGCGGGCCAGATGAGCCGTGTCAACTCGGCACGCATCGCGGCGATGAAGGCCGAGCAGGCCGGGATCACCGTCGCCGGTGCGGTGATGGCCTCCGATGCCTTCTTCCCGTTCCGCGACGGCATCGATCAGGCCGCCGCTGTCGGCATCACGGCGGTGATCCAACCGGGTGGCTCACAGCGCGACGACGATGCGATCGCCGCCGCCGACGAGCACAAGATGGCGATGGTCTTCACCGGCATGCGCCACTTCCGCCACTGAGCCGACCGGGCGACTGGCTCGATTCGATCCCTGCCTAGGTCCGATGTCCATCCATCCCACGGCCATCATTGAAGACGGCGCCGAGGTCCACCCGTCGGTGGTCGTCGGGGCGCATAGTTTCATCGAGCGCGGGGCTGTGGTCAGTGAAGACTGCGTCATCGAGACCTGCGTGCGCATCGGCGCGGCCACCCGACTCGGTCGGGGTAACCGTGTCGGTCATGGTGCCGCCCTTGGCGTGGAGCCCCAGGACCTGAGCTTCACGCCGGACCGGATAAAGCCGTTGATCATTGGCGATTTCAATCGTTTCCGTGAGGGCGTGACGATCAGCGCCGGCGTCAAGAGCGAGACCGGCACCCGAATTGGCGATCACAACTACTTCATGGCCTATGCCCACGTTGGTCACGACTGCATCGTCGGCGATGACAATGTCTTCGCCAATGCCGCGACCTTGGCCGGCCATGTCGAGCTCGAGGACCACGTCTTCCTATCCGGACTGGTCGCGGTGCACCAGTTCTGTCGTATCGGCGCCTATTCGCTGATCGCCGGCGTCTCTGGCGTGCCGCAGGACGTGCCGCCCTTTGTGCTCGCCGATGGCCATCGGGCACGGATCGTCGGCATCAACGCGGTGGGTCTGCGTCGTCATGGGTTCACGACGGACCGGCGGCAGATCATCAAGGCGGTCTATCGCGTCATCTATCGAGGTGGGCTCAGGCTCGCTGAGGCCCTGGTCACGGCGGAATCGGCGTATCCACACCCGGAGACACGCAAGATCGTGCATTTCATCGAGTCGAGTCGGCGGGGCATTCTGTCCTTCGGAAGTGCCGACGCGGATCGGCGACCCGTCGCGGCTGAGCATTCGACAGACTGATTCGGGCAGAGGAGTCCAGGCAGTGAAGATCTTGATCATCGGCAGCGGCGGTCGCGAGCACGCGTTGGCTTGGAAGGCGGCGCAGTCGCCGATGGCCGAGCGAGTCTATGTCGCGCCAGGAAACGGCGGCACGCAGGACGAGCCGGGTGTCGAGAATGTCCCGATCGCGGTCGAGGAGATCGACCGGTTGGTCGCTTTCGCCGCGGACACGGGCATCGACCTGACGATCGTCGGGCCTGAGGCGCCATTGGTGGCCGGCATCACCGATGCCTTCAGCGCGGCAGGACTCCGGTGCCTTGGCCCGAGCCGCGCGGCCGCGCGGCTCGAAGGCTCCAAGGCCTTCACCAAGGACTTCCTCGCCCGACACCGGATTCCCACGGCCAGGTATCGCGTCTTCGACACGGCCGAGCCGGCGATCGGCTACCTGCGAGAGATGGGTGCGCCAATCGTCGTCAAGGCCGACGGCCTCGCGGCAGGAAAGGGGGTCATCCTGGCTGCCGATATCGGCGAGGCGGAGCGAGCCGTGCGCGATATCCTCGTCGATCGACGCTTCGGCAGCGCCGGTGCAAAAGTCGTCATCGAGGAGTATCTGACCGGCGAGGAGGCGAGCTTCATTGCCTTGGTCGACGGTCAACACGTCCTGGCCATGGCCACGTCGCAGGACCACAAGGCACGCGACGATGGGGACCGTGGGCCAAATACCGGCGGGATGGGGGCCTACTCGCCGGCCCCGGTCGTCACGCCCGAGATTCATGACCGCATTCTGCGCGAGGTCATCGAGCCGACCGTGGCCGGGTTGGCGGGTGAAGGGAGCCCCTATGTCGGATTCCTCTATGCCGGTCTGATGATCGGTCCGGACGGGACGCCCAAGGTGCTGGAGTACAACTGCCGGTTGGGTGATCCGGAGGCCCAGCCGATCCTGATGCGCCTCAAGTCCGATCTCATCGGATTGTGTCTTGCCGCGCTCGAGGGCCGGCTCGATCAGGCGGCGACCGAGTGGGACCCACGCCCGGCGCTAGGCGTTGTCATGGCGGCCGGCGGTTATCCGGGGACCTACGAGCGTGGGTGCCCAATCGTTGGCCTCGACGAGGTCCGCGATCCAGATTGCCTAGTCTTCCAGGCCGGTACGCGGCGGCGCGATGGCGGGCTCGTCACCGATGGCGGCCGGGTGCTCTGTGTCACGGCGCTGGGCGAGACGGTCGGTTCGGCCCAGGCCCGCGCCTATGCCGCGGTCGACAAGATCCGCTGGAAAGACGCCTACTTTCGCCGCGACATCGGCCACCGAGCTGTCGCGCGTGAAGCCGCTGGGTCGTAGCCGAGCACACGGAGGGGATCGGCGATGCTCGAGGCGGTGATCTTTGATGTCGATGGGACACTGGCCGATACCGAAGAGGCGCATAGGCAGGCCTTCAATGAGACATTCCTCGCCTTTGGCCTCGGCTGGGATTGGGACCCGGCCCTCTATCGGCGCTTGTTGTCCGTCGCCGGGGGCAAGGAGCGAATTCGTCACTACATGCGCGAGTGCTGTCCCGAGCGGCTTGCCGACCCCGGAGCCGGCGCGCTGATCGACAGGCTCCACCGGCAGAAGACGCAACGCTATGCCGATATGGTTGCTGGCGGCGGCATCCCCCCGCGCCCCGGCGTTGTGCGGCTCATCCTGGAGCTGTATCGCGAGCGGGTTCGCCTCGCGATCGCGACGACGACCTCGCTCAGCAATGTTCAGACGCTGCTCGCCGGCACACTCAGCGACTTGCCGTCGGATACCTTCGAGGTCATCGGGGCCGGTGAGCAGGCGAGCGAGAAGAAGCCTTCACCAATGATCTACCAATGGGTCCTTGCGCGCTTAGGTCAGCCGTCAATCCGTTGCCTCGCGATCGAGGACTCCGAGAACGGCGTCCGCTCGGCGCTCGGCGCCGGTGTGCCGGTGGTGGTCACCGAATCGGCCTGGAGTCGGGGTGACGATTTTTCGGGTTGCGTGGCCGCGGTGTCGGATCTGGGCGATCCGGGCATACCCTTCACCTTGATCAGCGGTGAAGCCTATGGCCGCGAGTGGGTCGATGCCGCCCTGCTAAGGCGCTGGCACGCAGGGGACCTTTGATCCCGGGCCCGGTCGACTGGCCGCCTGACGATCGTGCAGCGGGAGTACGGCCACCCCGGAAGACGGGCGTCGATGCGTGGAGTGTAGGCAATGGGTACCCTACGCTGCTGGCCCCGGACCCCCGGTCGACCGGCCGTTGGATGTCAACCTGCCGGAGCCCTAAGGAGTCGTTTTATGCCTCTGGTAAACATGCGTGACATGCTCGTACATGCCCGCACTCACGGCTATGCCGTCGCGGCCCTCGATGTGGTCAGCCTCGATTTCCTCGAGGCTGTCGTTCAGGCAGCCGAGAGCTGCCGCGCACCTGTGATCGTCAGCCTGGCCGAGTCCCATTTCGAGCACTATGACTTCGAGCTGCTGATGGCCGCAGTCGTCGCTGCCTGCACGCGCTCAAGCGCGCCGTTGGCGATCCACCTCGACCATGGTGCCAGCCTGGACTCCGCCATCCGAGCGATCCGACTCGGCTGCAACGGTGTGATGGTCGACGGTTCGCATCTGAGCTTGGGTGAGAACCAGGGCCTGACGAAGGCCGTGGCGGAGATGGCCCATGCCTGTGGGGTCGCGGTCGAGGGCGAACTCGGCTATGTGCCGGGGGAGGAGGGCGAGGATGCCGAGCGGCATCCTGGCGAAGTCGTCTACACGACGCCGGATGAAGCCAACCGCTTCGTCGCTGAGACCGGCGTGGATTGCCTCGCCGTCTCGGTCGGCACCGTCCATGGCCGCATGCGCGGTAGCCCGCAACTGGACTTCGAGCGCCTGGCGGCGATCGCCGGGGCCGTGAGCTTGCCGTTGGTGATCCACGGGGGCACGGGGCTGGCCGATGACCAGTTTCGGCGGCTGATCGCCCTGGGTGTCGCCAAGATCAACTATTATACGGCGCTTGCGGATACGGCGGCGCAGTCGATCCGGGCCGCGATCGAGAGGGACCCGCAGGCGGGCTACACCCGACTCGCGTCCGGCGTGCGCAGTGCCGTCCGGCAGGAGGCCGAGCGGGTGATCCGGCTCTTCGGTGGGAATGATCGCGCCAAGGAGCTGCTCACGCAGTGTCGAGCCTGGCGCGAGATCGAGCACTTGATCCTGTTCAACGCGAGCGGCGATGACGAAGACGTCGCCGCCATGAAGGCGGAGGGACGGCGCGTGCTCAGCGCGCTCCCCGGTGTCCGTCGTGCCGACACCGGTCATGCCGTCACCGAAGACGCACGTTACCGCGATTGCTGGCTCATCCGTTTCTGCGGCGAGCCGGTGATCGCCGCCTACGCCCAACATCCCGAGCACGTCGGCTTTGCCGATATGCACTTCCGACCCATGGCCGCAGATCGGCTGAAGATCGACTACAAGCTGGATTGATTGATGAACAAGCAATTGCGTTCACCCTTGACCCTGGCAGCCCTTTTTGCCGCGATCCTCGCGCTGTTACTGCTCCCGATCGGTTGCGGTTCGGGCTCATACGTCCCGCTTGCGGCCAACGAGATGTCGGCGCCGGATGCTTGGGCCCAGGCCAACCAGGGCGAGCTGACCATCGTCGATGTGCGCACGCCACAGGAATGGCGTCAGACCGGTGTCGTGCCGGGCGCGTTGGAGATGGACATGCAGCATCCGCAGGGGGCAGGCGGATTCGCCAATGCACTTCTCGCCGAGGTCGGTGGTGACCGCGCGGCCCCGATCGGGCTCATCTGCCGGACTGGCAACCGCAGCGGCCAGGTGCAGAAGGTCCTCGCACGTGAGGGCTTCACCCGGGTCTACAACATCCGCGAGGGCATGGTCGGTAGCCGCGCCGGGCCCGGCTGGCTGCGGCGAGGTCTACCGGTAGAATCCTGCAAGCGCTGCTGATGGCAGCCGAAGGAGGGACTCTGCGCGGGTCTCTGCTTGCATCGCTAGGCCGCCGGATCATCCGTTGAGAACAGCGAGAGCTGGGTCCCGCGGTTGGCGTGGGGCGGCCGGAACTGGCTGCTATCGAGCTCCCAAGCGCCGGTGTCGGTGCTGAGTCCGGCCCGGCGGGCGGCGAGTGTGAAACGCTGGTGCAGCAGCTCGGCCACGGGACCGCTCCCGCGGTGACGATGCCCGAATCGGGGATCATTGAGCCGTCCGGCCCGACATTGACGGATGAGGCTGAGCACCTTGGCGGCCCGGTCGGGATAGTGGGCCGCAAGCCACTCCTCGAATAGTCCTTTGAGCTCCAGGGGCAGTCGGATCAGCTGGCTACAGGCCTTGGTCGCGCCGGCGGCCGCGGCGCTCGATAGGGCCCGCTCGAGATCGGCGTCGGTGAGGCCGGGTATGATCGGCGAGACCAGCACGCCGACCGGCACGCCGGCCTGCGCAAGCGTCTCGATCGTCGCCAGGCGACGAGACGGCGAGGCGGCGCGCGGCTCGAGACGACGGGCCAGCTCCGGATCGAGCGTTGTGATCGAGACGCGCACAGCGACCAGTTGCTGCCGCGCCATGTCTGCGAGCTGCTCGAGGTCACGGAGGACTAACGCCGACTTGGTCGTGATGAAGGCCGGATGGCGGCAGTTCCCGAGCACATCCAGGATGGCTCGCGTGATTCGCAGGTGTCGCTCGATCGGTTGGTAGGGATCCGTGCTCGCGCCCAGTGCCAACGGCGCTGGCCTGTAGCGCGGGGCGGCCAGCTCGCGCTCTAGCTGGGCGGCGGCATCGGGCTTGTAGAAGAGGCGGGTCTCGAAATCCAGCCCCGGGGAGAGGCCGAGCCATGCGTGGCTCGGGCGGGCGTAGCAGTAGATGCAGCCGTGCTCACAGCCCCGGTAGGGATTCAGCGATCGATCGAACGGGATGTCGGGTGAAGCGTTGTAGCTGATGACCCGGCGACTGGTGTCGACGCCGACCGTGGTGCGCAGCGGCTCTGGCGGCTCAAGCCACCACCCGTCCTCGATGCCCTCCCGTCGCTGCTCGGCATAGCGGCAATCCGGGCGCGAGCAGGCACCCCGGCCTCCAGCGGGCCGCGATGCGCCTCGTGCTGCGGGATCAGTCCTTTTCAGCGCCGCGTCGGCAGGCAAGCCTGCCTCGTTCAGCGTGGACAACCCGAAGCGGATCCGTCGCGCGACGATAGAGCGCAAAGAATTTCAATCTCTTATCCAGAAGGCGGTCACCCGTCAGACGAACCCCATCAGACGAACGGGGTTCACGAGGCAAGGTTCTGGTTTGCCAAGTCCTTTCTGCCGCTGCGGTTCCAATTGCCGAATCCAAGATGGTAGGGTAACCATCATGGCCGATGATCTCAATTCTGCTCCCGACCCGGTCGGCGAGCGGCGGTCAATCCAGTGCTGGCCGCGGTTGTCGCGATCCCCCGTCGGAAAGAGGCGCCTTGCCGCGCGCAATCCTGAGGAGTAGCCATGCAATACAGACGACTCGGCACAACCGAGATCGACGTGAGCGCCTTGTGCCTGGGCACCATGACGTTCGGCGAGCAGAACACCGAAGAGGAGGCCCATCAACAGCTCGATGCGGCAGTGGCGGCCGGCATCAACTTCATCGACACGGCAGAGATCTACCCGGTACCGCCTCGCGTGGAGACCCAGGGCCTCACCGAGACCTACATCGGCAGTTGGCTGGCCCGCCGGGGCGGTCGCGAGCGACTTGTCCTCGCCACCAAAGTGGCAGGACCGGGGGATTGGATTGCTTACCTCCGGGGAGGCACCAACCGCCTTGACCGGCGCAACATCGAAGCGGCTTTGGACGACAGCCTGCGTCGCTTACGCACCGACTATATCGATCTCTATCAGCTGCATTGGCCTGACCGGGAGACCAATTTCTTCGGCAAGCTTGGTTACGCCCATCCAGGGGAGGACACCAGCGTGCCGTTGCTCGAGACATTGCAGATCCTTGGCGATCTCGTCTCGGCCGGCAAGGTGCGCTACATCGGTGTCTCGAACGAGACGCCTTGGGGCTTGATGACGCTCTTGCGTCTCGCTGAGACGCATCGTTTGCCGCGTCCGGTGAGCATCCAGAACCCCTACAACCTGTTGAATCGGACCTTCGAGGTCGGTCTCGCGGAGATTGCTATCCGCGAGCGCTGCGGGTTGTTAGCCTATTCGCCGCTCGCCTTCGGCATGCTGACCGGGAAGTACCTAGACGGCAGGCGGCCGGCCGGCGCGCGGTTGACGCTCTTCGAACGCTTTACCCGCTACTCGAACCGCGAGAGTCAGCACGCGACGGCCGAGTATGTCGAGCTGGCGCGACGCTATGGCCTGAGCCCCGTCCAGATGGCCCTCGCGTATGTCACGAGTCGCCCGTTCGTTACCGCCAACATCCTCGGCGCAACGAGCTTGGTGCAGCTGAACGAGGACCTCGCGAGTGACCAGTTCATGCTAAGCGAAGCACTCGAGGCGGAGATCGAGGCCATCCATACACGGCAGCCCAACCCTGCGCCCTAAGCCGCATGATGGGCTGTTAATCGCTGCCGGCTCCCCACCGGATGATCCCAGGGCAGGCAAACACCGTCAGAGCCTCTGCGTCCACTCATCTATCGGCATCGGCTTACCGAACAGAAATCCTTGGTAGGCCTTGCAGCCATGCCTGTGCAGGAACTCACGCTGGGCCTGGGTTTCCACGCCCTCAGCGATGGCGGTTAGACCTAGCGATTGGCTCATCGCCAGAATCGCCTGCACAATGGCGGCATCGTTCGGGTCGCGGGTCACGTCACGGACGAAGGACCGATCGATCTTCACCTCATCTAAGGGCAGGCGTTTCAGATAGAGCAGAGACGAGTAGCCGGTGCCGAAATCGTCGAGGGAAAACCCGATTCCCAGGTCATTCAATTGCTGCATCTTGCTGATCACATCTTCGACGTTGCTCAGCACGACGCTCTCGGTCAGCTCGAGCTTGAGCCGAGCCGGATTGGTACCGCTGAGCCACAGACTCTCCCGGACCTGCTCGACGAAATCCGGTTGGTGGAACTGCCGGGCACTGACGTTGACGGACAGCCTTAGATCGCGGGTGCGCGGTTCCCTCTCCCATTGCTTGAGCTGCGCAAGTGCCGTCTCGAGCGCCCATTGGCCGATGAGCACGATCAGGCCGGATTCCTCGGCCAAGGAGATGAATTGGCTGGGGAGGACTGGCTCCCGCCCCGGTGGCCGCCAGCGGATCAATGCCTCGGCGCCGAGGAGCCGTCCTTGCTCGTCTACCTGGGGCTGGTAGTAGAGACAGAGCTCATTCTTGCTCAACCCGCGCCGCAAGGCGGCCTCTAGGGCGGCGCGGGATTCAATAGTGGCCTGCATCGTGGGGTTGAAGAAACGGATCGTATTGCGACCCGCATCCTTTGCCTGGTAGAGCGCAACATCGGCCTGTTTGATCAGGCTCTCGGCCGATTCCCCCTGACCGTGGAACAAGGTCACGCCGATGCTGGTGGTGCTGAAGTGCTCGCCCTGATTGCTGGCCAGCAGGTAGGGCTCATTGAGGACACTCCGTATCTTCTCGGCAATACTCTCGGCATGCGCCGCCGCAAGCCGATCCGATTGCCCCAATCCCTCCAGGAGGACGATGTATTCGTCGCCACCCATGCGGGAAACGGTATCCTGGTGGCGAAGCGTCTCCGTGAGACGCTGCGCGACCTCAATCAGCAAGCGATCGCCGATATCGTGTCCCAGGCTATCATTGATGCTCTTGAATTGGTCGAGATCCAGGATCATCAAGGCACCGATTTCCTTGCTGCGTTGGCTGGCGATCAGCGCCTGACCCAGACGGTCCATGAGCAGCCGTCGATTCGGTAGATGAGTGAGCGGATCGAAGTAGGCGAGATGGCGTATCTCATCCTCCGCACGCCTACGGTCGGTGATGTCCTCGATGACAGCGATACCCCCTCCCGTCCGCCCATCGACGCCCCGAAGCGGTGCGCAGGCCATCGATAGCAGCAGCTGGGCCCCGGTGCGGCTTGAGAGGTACTCGCCTTCGTATGCGCTCGCAGATCCTTCGATGGCCTCCCGCAGTGCGGGCAGTAGACGCTGATCATTGAGGGTCGTCAGGTCGAGGCCGATGAGGTCGTCCTTGGGCACCTCAATGATTTCAGCAAAACGATCGTTGCAGTAGGTGATAATCAGGTCGTTGCTGTAGTGCAGGATCCCGGTGGGTAGGTATTGGAGGATGAGCCGATACCGTTCCTCGCTGGCCTGCAGCGTCGCCTCGGTTTGCCGGTGCTGGGCGAGGGCCGACTCGGCGGTGTAACGGGCCAGCTCGAGCCTTTCGGCCAGGTGCTGCTGTTCCAGCCCCAATCGTATTGAGACCTCGAGGGTTTCTTGCAGGTAGCGAGCACTGGCGATGATCGCGGCCAGGAAGACGATTGTCACGCATCCGAACGCCCAGTGAAGCGAAGAATCGCCCTGCAGCAAGACGACAGGGATCACGGGGACGACCACCGGCAACGCGAAGGCCAAGAATGCCCCAGGTACCGGCGCCAAGAAGGGGACGGCCCCAGCGACCATTCCAGCCAAGACGAGGCCAGTGAACAGCATTGCGCCATCGGGGGCCTGCCACATGAATAGCACGGTTCCCGCTCCCCATGCGGCGGCGGCCAGCCCGGTTGTCGCGATGTAGCGATTGCGCCATTGCATCGCATCGAGGGCATTTGGTTTCGCCGCCACGAACCGACAAGCGAGCAAGTAGCGTCCCAGGCTGATCGTGGCGACGATGCACCACCATAGGAGGGCCATACCCCTCGAGGCATGCGACGCGACGTTGACGTAGGCGAGCAAGGCGGCATTGACCGAATGTGCGCCCGCTGCAATTCCAGCATTGCGAAACAGCAGTGCGGTCTTCTGTCGCTGGACTTCGATTTCGATATCGGGGGACGTGATGTCGTTAGGAGAGGAAACGGAACTTGCAGTCCATGCGTCCCGCATGTCGCGAGCCTGCACTGTCTTTCCGGAACGCCGATGGCCAGCAGCCAGAATTTGGGGTATCTCTCGTCCGATCACTGAAGCTTTCCTGGCCTATAACAGATCTCCCTGCGACGGCCGGTGATGGTCCCGGAGAGCCAAGTAAGCTTTGCCCAGACGTCTATGCCCGGCGGATCGCCATGCTCGCCGCGCATCGCGGCGAGCGTTTGCCTGGCGCGTTGCCAATGTACTGGCTGCTCTCGGCGCCCCACGTGATGCACTCGGCAAAATGGCCTCTTGCACACGCGCGTTAGCGTGCCGAGGTTGGGAGTTTGCGCAGATCTGCCGGTGCAGGGTGCCCCGCGGCGGCCGGATGAGCCGATTGCGTGTGCCCTGGAAGGGCTGTCCAGCCTATTGGCGGGAGCCAGTCACCTCGGCCGGTAGAAGGGTCGTGATTCTTGTCAGCACTCGTGCTAGACCTGGGCTCTGTGTCGGACTGACGTCGACCTTAAGCACTCTGGCCTGATCGGCGCGACGCCGATAGCGGATGTGCTCGCGCAGCAGGAAGGTGGCCATCAACGCCGGTGGTACGGCCGCTTGCATGCGATCCGGCTGCTCGAGACTCACGGCGATGGACAGTGCCTGGATCCGGGCGGCGTGCTGCGGCTACTCGGAGAGAGCTGCGAGCAGGTCACGGGACAGGGCCGCGGCCTCATCGTCCGCAAGAGGGTGGTCACCCAGGAACGCATACTCTTGGGCGAACGCCGCGAATTCCGGGCTGGCTGCGGTGAGCTTCTGCAGCAGCCAGGAGATCTGAGCATCGGTCATTGGTTGAGCGGTCATGCGGTTTTTTTGCCTTCCAGGTGCTTGCGTATCAGGATGCCGAACCTACCGCGCACGGCGTTTGGGCACAATAGCCGGCGAACGAATGCACACCATTGCGCGCGTAGACGGATCTATCGCGCCTCTTGGGCGATCCGGTCCGAGTCGATCCGGCCTGGGCATCCTGGCGGTGCACCTATCGAGCGGCGAAGGCGGGTTGCGCTCGTGCTTGAAGCGGGCGCTTGAGATCGAATCCGCCCGGGCGGTATCGTCAGCGCGAGGCAGGGCCTCGCGGGCGATCGTGGGATGTTGGGTGTCGAGCTCGGGGCCCGAATCTCGCCACCAGCCTCAATCCACCTCGTTGGCGACGGCGCCCCCGCCGTGCTGAGCGGGATCCGCACGGCATCGACGATCTTAGCGAACCGCCAACCTGGGATTTGGCCCTGTCGCCCGAGGCCCCCGAAAACGGCCTGCCGCCAAAGGGAATGGTCGCGTATTAGTGTTGGCCGCATCAAAGCGCCGGATATCGAACCTTGAATATCCGCTACCATATCGATCCCGTGATATACCGCTCTTATCTCATATTTTCTCTCAAGACTCTAGCACAACAGGCTGAAGATGTTTTACCCTTGGCCGCATGAACGATTATACGCTCGGGGCTGAGAAGCTCGCGGAACTGCGGGGGGCCCATCGCAAAACCCGCGACAAGCGCGAGGCCGACCGCATCAAGGCGGTGGTGCTACTGGCCACGGGCTGGCGGGCTGAAGAGGTGGCCGAGGTCCTGCAGGTTGACCCCAATACGGTGCGCAACCACTTCAAACGCTATCAACAAGGCGGTCTCGACGCCTTAGTTATTAAAGGATTAAGGACGGTGTCAGGTCTTGCGTTTTGCCTCTCTTGCCCGAAGCACGATGCGGCTGACGCCCGAGCAGTGGAGGCC
>CAZOWL010000010.1:0-62700 GCA_964583605.1 uncultured Chromatiaceae bacterium
TTGAGGTCTCTCGCTCTACCTTAAGGGGCTGTCTCAAATTTGGGTACCACTATAGCCGGCCAGTTGGCCACTGTGCATCGGGTCCGACTCGATAGGTGTCCGCTTGCTCGCCGGGCCCATCGCGGGCCGGTAGAGGGCGGAGCAACGCCCCGTCCCCACTCCCCGATCCTCAGCGGCACCGGGGGCTCAGCTTCTGGGCTGTCATCTCGCCGACTTGTTGCACCGTGATCCCGTGTTGGTCGGCGATACGCGCGTACTCGGCCCGCCGCTTGGTGTTGATGCTGTCGACCATGGCCCTGACGTCGCTCGGCGCTGCCGCATTGGAGCGCAGGTAGCCGGTCGACATCTCGCATACCAAGCCCTGTTGCTTGGCCTGGTCGAGGTCGGCGGCCGGGACGCTTGGCGCGACCACTAGGAGTGCCACGGCAAGCCCGGCCATCGGCAGCCCGAGCCTCCGCTTTTCAGGTGTCGTCACAGTCATCACCCCGCTCAGAACAGATCTTCATTCTCTGCGAGCATCTCTTCGATGTCTCGTTCTACCTTGACCCGAATTTCGTGCTCGATCTTGACGTTCATGTTGATCTCGATCGGTTTGTCCGGGGCCTGCATCTTGACCTCGGGTGAGCAGGCCGCTGTCGCCAGGACGATTGCCAGTACGATCGCGGAACGCTCCATTGTCGAAACCTTGGGCTTGGCTGGGGGCATGCCGTGATTCTAATCGGGCCGCGGGCCCGGTGTCTCTCCGATATCGAGAGACCCACTTCCACCATTGAGCCCCTGCAGGAGGGCGCGGTTGAAATCGCCGGTGACGAAGAGCGCGGAGAACAAGGTTGGGAGCCGGCCTTCGATGGTCGGATTCAACGCGATCGGGTGACCATCGAAGACGTCGGGGTTGTGGCCGACGATCCGCGCGGCAATACGGTACTCACCATTGGGTCGGTATCTCAGCTTGGCGCTCAGCTCGTTGTAGCGGAAATCCTCGAGCGCGCGCATGGCGAGCGCTTCGAATCGCCCGTCGTCGGCGGCCTCGCGGCTCAGCCGTAGGCGCAGAATACCGGGCCGGATGCCGTAGAGATCTCCTTCAGTCGTGATGCCGTCAGTCCTGCTGTAGAGCAATCGTAGCTCCCCAGACAAGGCGCCGGTCAATTCGAGCGATTCCATCTTGAGCAGGGCGATCAGCTGCTCGGCCGACAGGCCCTCTAGGTCAGTGATGAGCTCGAGATGATTCGCCGGCAAGCGAATCGAGGCGGGGCGCAGCGCGATCAGGCCGCCCAGCAGGCGGGCGCGGGCCTTGTCGATACGCAGCTGTGAGCGGCTCACGCGCAGCTCCGAGACGACATCCTCGGCCATGGTCCCGGCCGCTAGCTCGAGGGCCGGTGCCCTGATG
This sequence comes from uncultured Chromatiaceae bacterium, assembly GCA_964583605.1. Lineage (GTDB taxonomy): Bacteria > Pseudomonadota > Gammaproteobacteria > Chromatiales > Chromatiaceae > CAZOWL01. Next base: position 1,388 of record CAZOWL010000010.1, read on the forward strand.
CCCACAGTGAGCGGCTCCAAGTCATCGCCGCGGTTGCGCATACGGATCGCGAGGCCACGGACTTCCATCGCGTCGAGCCTGGCGTCGACCGGCCCGATCTGGACTCGGAGGCGTACTTGCTGGCGCCCTCCGGCCCAACCGAGGCGATACTGGCCTTCGAGGTCACCGTCTCGGATCTCCAAGTCCTTGGCAAGCCCGCCGATGAAGTCTTCGACGATCGGGGCCAGGCTGGCCACCGGCTCGCGCACGTCGATCTCGAGGTGGCCGTGATCCCGTGCAGCCTGCAGCTGCCAGCTCAAGCCTCGCAGCGCTGCTCCTTGGCCAAGGCCGTTCGCCTGAAAGGACGCGTTGCGCCAAGACCAGTTCCCTTCCACGTCATATTGGGCGAGCGCCTCGGGCCAGCCTGCGAATGCGAGCCCAGCCAGGCGAATCCCGCCGTTCGTGGCGTCCGTGCGGATCGTTGAGGTGTCGGCCTCGAGCGACTGCGCCGTCACCCCGAGACCCGGGGCCCGCAGCTGCGCGAAGCGAACGTTCAGGCCCGCGCCGTCCCATCGCCAAGTGGGGTCGGAGCCAGAGAGCGTCGTCTCCGGGCCGAGGCTCAGCGCGAGCTCGGCGGCACCGGTCCCGGACCATTGCCCCAGGGACCGGTTAATGGCGTAGGGGCGCTGAGACTTGAGCGCGATGGATTCGAAGAGTCGATCGTCGGGGCCGCGCAGATCGCGGACCGCGAGGTGGCCATGCAGGAGCGCTTCAAGACTGAAACCGGGCATGAGCCGCCCCGCGAGCTCTAACCGATCACCGGTCACGGCGAAGGGCGCAACGAGGCCCTTGAGCTCGGCGGGCACGAGCTCGGAGTCATGCAGCCAGTGGCCGAGCGCTGTCGGGTCGAGATGGCCGGAGAAGGGGATCGGATACCCATCGCCGACCTTGGTGCGGAGATGCAGCAAAGGGGCGCCAGCGGCATTGTAGATCTCGAGGATCTGCTCGCCCTCAGCCGGATTGGCGAGCAGAGCGGATAGCCCGGGTGTCCGAATCATGGCCTCGATACCAGCTGCGGGCCCGGGGCGGGCGGCGATGGAGGCAGGCAGCGAGAGCGTGCCCCACGGCGTCTCCGCCCGCAGCAACAGCTCATCGACTCTTATCGGGAAGGGCGGTGCGGCAGGTGGGACGCCTGCGGCGCCTACCCGGGCGCCGTCTCTCGGAAGGCTCAATTCGGCGTGCTTGACGTGGACCCCGAGCACCCTGAATGGCCAGAGATCGAAACGCACGACCAGGTCGCGCGCGTCCAGGCTCAATCGCTCGTTGCGCACGCGAGCGCGCGAGAGAACGGCCTCGCCCGGGCCGAGCGCCTCGATGACCAACGCCTCGAGCCCGATGCTGTTACCCAATCCCTGCTTGGCAACGAATGCGAGCAGCCCTGGGGCGAAGGCATAGCCCGTCGCTAGGACAGCTCCGAGGCTGAGCGTCGCGGCGAGGAGGAATCGGTTACGCACGCGCATCGGCAAGGGGACCTGGCCACATTGCAGGGCGGCGGGCGGCTCGTCCTTCGGCGGCCGCTCGCCATCGCAGGGCGATGTCTCCTCTAGACCGCCTCGCGTTGCCAGAGCCGGCCGTCATACACCAGCATCTCGCCGCGATCCGGGTGCCAGTCGGCCAGGACATGGCGCGTCGCTTGGCGCCCGTCCAGGTCGATCTCGTGATCGGCCGGACGATGGGTATGGCCATGGATGAGCCGCGTCGCCTCGTGGCGACGCATCGCCCGAACTACGGCTCCGTGATTCACATCCATGATCGCCGCGGACTTCGTCGCGATCGCTGTGCCGCTTCGCCGGCGATACTCGGCGGCCATGGCCCGACGTCGTGCCAGCGAGCGCCACAGGAAGATCCGCTTGGCAAGTGGATTGCGGATCCGCTGGCGGAAGCGTTGATAGGCCACGTCATCAGTGCACAGGCGATCGCCATGCATCAGCAGAATCCGCTCTCTGCCACGCTCGATGATAGCCGGCTCGCGGCGTAGCACGCAGCCCGTGTCGCGGGCGAAGGCGCGGCCGATCAGGAAATCCCGATTGCCATGGAGGATGTGGCAGCCGGTCCCGCCGTCGACCAGCGTGCGCAGCGCGGCGCGAATCTGCGGGTAGGGTGGCGTGTCGTCGTCGTCGCCGATCCAGGCATCGAACAGGTCGCCGAGGATGAACAGCTCCACTGCGGCCCGCGCCCGGCCAGAGAGGAAACGGACAAAACGATCCACGATCTCCGGCTGCTCAGGCGTCAGGTGGAGATCGGAGATGAAGAGCTGCTCGCCGTTCTGACCAGGCATGACGTGGGCGCGCGGTGAAGAACGAAGCGTTTCGATCGCGCACCTTGAGCGATCAGCGACGCTCGGTGTGTCCCGAATCTTTGGGAGGCGGATCGCTCGAGGTACGGTCAATCAAGCACAACGGCCTTCTCGATGAGGACATCCTCGATCGGCACGTCCTGATGGCCCTGCTTACTCGTAGTCGGGACGCCCTTGATCTTCTCGACGACATCCATCCCCTCGGTCACGCGCCCGAAGACGCAATAGCCCCAGCCGTCCTGGCCCGGATGGTCGAGGAAGTCGTTGTCGGCGACATTGATGAAGAACTGGGAGGTCGCCGAGTGGGGGTCGTTGGTTCGCGCCATCGCGATCGTGCCGACCTTGTTCTTGAGGCCATTCTCGGCCTCGTTCCGAATGGGACGGCGCGTGGGCTTGGCCACGAAATCCGCGTTCATGCCTCCGCCTTGGATCATGAAGCCGTTGATGACGCGGTGGAACAGGGTTCCATCATAATGCCCGTCACGCACGTATTGAGTGAAGTTGGCGCTCGTCTTCGGGGCGTTCTCGGCGTCCAGCTCAATGAGGATATCGCCGTGATTCGTTGTGATCTTGATCATGAGAGGTCTCCGTTGATTGGCGCCAGCAATCGAGGCTGGTGCAGGCCGAGCTCAGCTCTGGACGCCCAAAGATTGCTTCGCGATCGGCGCGGAGCGCGCTGCCTGAGCTCGCCTCGTAGGGCAAGGATCGCACAGCCGTATGCGGGCAATGCAGGCAAGGTCTGGGCGCGAGTCTACCATCTTAGGGTGCGGCAGGGTCCGCGCGTTGGCCGGCCTGGGCGCCTTTGCTACCATCCCTGTTCGCTGTAGGTCTTAAAAACCGCGGATGACCCATGCTTCAGATCCACAATAGTCTGACCCGCCAGAAGGCCCCCTTCGTGCCGATCGAGCCCGGCAAGGTGCGTATGTACGTCTGCGGCATGACTGTCTACGACTACTGCCACCTTGGGCATGCGCGGGTGCTCGTCGTCTTCGACATCGTCTATCGCTACCTGCGTCATCGTGGCTTCGAGGTGACCTACATCCGCAATATCACCGATATCGACGATAAGATCATCCGCCGCGCCGACGAGAACGGCGAGCCCGTCGCCGCGCTCACCGGGCGTTTCATCGCCGCGATGCACGAGGATGCCGACCGGCTCGGCGTGCTGCGCCCGAGCGACGAGCCGCGTGCCACGGCCCACATGGACGAGATCCAGGCCATGATCCAGGCCCTTCTGGACAAGGGGCTCGCCTACCCAGCCGACAACGGCGATGTCTATTATGCAGTGGGCCGCTTCCCGGGCTACGGCAAGCTCTCCGGAAAGGACCCGCAGGAGCTCCGTGCCGGCAGCCGCGTCGAAGTCGGCGAGGCCAAACGCGATCCGCTCGACTTCGTCCTCTGGAAGGCCACCAAGCCTGGCGAGCCCTCCTGGCAGTCGCCTTGGGGGCCGGGCCGGCCCGGCTGGCACATCGAGTGCTCGGCGATGTCGACCTGCGCGCTCGGCAATCACTTCGATATACACGGCGGCGGGGCCGATCTGCAGTTTCCCCACCACGAGAACGAGATCGCTCAGTCTGAAGGGGCGACTGGCGAGCCTTTCGTCAACGTCTGGATGCATAACGGGTTTGTGCGGATCAATGAAGAGAAGATGTCCAAATCGCTGGGCAACTTCTTCACCGTCCGCGAGATCCTCCTGCGCTACCGCCCTGAGGAGGTGCGCTACTTCATCCTGACCAGCCACTACCGCAGCCCGCTCAACTACGATGAGGAGCATCTGCAGCAGGCGCGTGGTGCGCTCACGCGCTTGTATATGGTCCTGCGTGGACTGCCCGCCGCACAGCCGGCCGGGGGTGAGGTCTTCCGCGAGCGTTTCGAGGCGGCGATGGATGATGACTTCAACACGCCCGAAGCACTCGCCGTCCTGTTCGATCTGGTCCGCGAGATCAATCGTGTACGATCAGACGACGAAGGTGCAGCGCCTGCACTCGGCGCTGAGCTCCGACAGCTTGGTGGCGTTCTCGGCCTGCTCCAGGGGGATCCGGAGGCCTACCTTCGCGGCGACGGAGGCGACGAGCCCAGCCGACAGGGCCTCAGCGATGACGGGATCGATGAGCTGATCGAGCGGCGCACCGCCGCACGCCGGGCACGCGACTGGGCCGAGGCCGACCGTATCCGAGACGAGTTGCAAGACGCCGGCATCCTGCTCGAAGACGGGCCGCAAGGCACGACCTGGCGCCGCCGCTGAGCGCTTCCGAGCCGCTTTGCATCACATCCCAACGCGGGTCCCAAGACCTCGAGACCGGCGACGCGGGCTAATTGGAGTCAGCTCGCTCGGGGCGCTTGGGCCCAGTGCTGGATTGTGGCGCAATGACAGATCGGGAGGCCCGTCGGTGCTCGATCAGGCAGGCGAGCAGTTGGGTGAGCGTTAGATCCATTTCTTCCAGCCGTCGTTCGAGTCGCGGCAGGTGCTGTTGGCGCAGGTTCACCTCACACCAGTGCTTGCGGTCGTCCTTCGACCGGCTGCGCTCCGACTCTGCATGTGCCAAGACGCTCGGCGAGCCGACATCATCGAACAGCCACTCGTGGGCCAGCAAGCGCACGGCGCCGGAGGGGCTCAGACCATGCGCGCGCGCGAATTCCCGAAGTAACGCCCAGTGGTCGCCATTCGTGTGCACCAGCACCCGGGCCCACTGATCAGCGGGTGCCGCCTCACGTGTGCTGCGCTGTGCGCGTCGCTCTGGCGGCGCCATGGCGGCGGGTGCCGGATCGCGCTCCGGTGGCTCCGGCGCCCGAAGGCTGCCTTGGCCAGTATTGCGAGCGCGACCCGCACCGCGTGCCCAGCGCATCACCGGGCGCTCGATGAGCAGGTAGGAAATGCTGGATACGATGGCCGTCGCCGCAAGTGTCGTTAAGGCAAACATGCGCCAGTGCGCCGTGACGTCCAAACCTAGCCGGCGCATCAACTGATCGCCGGCTTGCAGGATCGGATAATGAAAGATGTAGATCCCGTAGGAGATCACACCCAAGGCCCAAAGCGGCCTCCATTCCAGCATCGCGCGTGCGAGGCGTGTATGAGGCGTCGCTAGAATCAGGAGCGCGAGCAAGATCGGGACATGGGGCCAGTTGTAACGACCGAATGGGACTTGCAGTGCCTCGTCTAGAGGGGTTGCCAGGATTACGAAGACTGTTACCGCGCTTAGCCAGAAGAGTGCCTCGGCGGTCCATGATGCCCGATCGAGCCCCGCGTTCCAGATCGCGGCCGGAGTTGGATAGAGTGCGGCCAGGGCTACCCCGATGAGGAAAAAGGTCAGATGACCAAGGGTGCTGTACGTCAGCACAAAGCTGTCGGGGCCTGATATGTATACGGCAAACGGCCAGACTAGCGTGAAATGGATGGGCCACTGGTTGCGCTCCAGCAGAAAACCTACCAGCTCACGGTTGACGAGGTAGGTGGCGACCGCCAGCGCCACGACAGCGGCAATGATCACCTGGCGCGGCAACGGCCGCAGCGCGAGCACGAGAAACGGCAGCAGAAGGTAGAACTGGACTTCCACTGCCAGCGTCCAGAAAGGATCGTTGAAGCTGAGGATCTGCCAGTCGTTGATGTTGTAGACGAAGAGCAGATGCGACAGCAGGTTGTTAATGCTCGGGGACTGACCCCGCAGGGCATCGATGGCGACTAGTGCGAACAAGCACAGGTAGTACGCGGGGAGGATGCGCGTGATTCGGCGGACGAAATAGGCCCCCATGCGAGGCGGGGCCACGCCCCGCTCGCTCGATGCAAGGAACGGCAGCGCAAGCAGAAAGCCGCTGAGTACGAAGAACAAAGCGACACCGGTGTTCCCATTCGTCAACCAACGATCGAGATCCAAGGGCCCTACATGGCCCTGAAGGCTCGCCATTTGCTGCAGATGGACCGCGAACACCGACAGCGCGGCTATCGCCCTTAGCCCATTGAGGCCTGGGAGATAGCCAATCCCGCCAATGCCCACCTCGTGCGTCTGCGGTCGGGAAAACGATTGGGCCTGGCTTTCGGTCCCGGAGCGCGTTCCGGCGCGCCGGAATGTGGCGATCAGGATGCCCAGCAGAGCCGCCAACAATGGGTCCGTTATCTCCGGTGTGCCACGGGCGAGCCCCGTCTGAAGCAGTTCCTGGACTGCAAGCGGAATCGTGACGGTGACCGTGGCCCAGACTATCGGGAGGCCGCCGCGCGCGATGAGCCAGATCGCGGCCGAGAAGAGAAACACCTTTTCCAGCAGCGCTTCGGAGTTCGTCAGCATGTCTCCGTCCAAGAAACCGCTGAACGGAAGTAGTGAGATCGATCGAGGCAGGTGTGATGGCTGCCAAGGAAGCAGGTTGGCCGCCAACAAGGCCGCGAGGAGGGCGAAACCAAGGGACACGGGACCGATCCGTCGTCCCGCCGCGAGCCAGATTGTGGCTGCAAGCAGGCTCCCGGTCAGTTCCCCCGGCGTCACCCGCCCGCCCAGGATGAAGGGCTGGACCACTAGCACGAGTAGGGGCAACAGGCTCGCCCGTCGTGCCCATCGGCCCGGTGCCGGTGGTTGCGTCAGCAGCCAGAGGGCGGAGAGCCAGGCGACGAGTGACAATAGCGTCTCTGTTGCCGACAGTGAGCGGAGATACAGTACCGGCTCGAGCGCATCCTTGAGGTTCGCCGCGTCAATGGTCGGAATGAGCGGCAGCAGCTGAGCAAGCGGCCACAAGGCCCCGATGATCAACAACAACGGGGGGTTTGCCAGCGAGGCCTGCACGCCAGCGCGTCTGCGAACAGGTGGAAGGTAGGCCATCCCGACCCCGAGCCCAATGCCCAAGGCATTCAACACGATGTCGAATCCCGACGGGTCCCGCGTCGGGAGCCCGATTTGTGCGAACTGTAGGAGCGCGGCGAAACTGATGCCGCCGACGATCAGTGCTGAACCCTTCCAAGCGCGTCCCGTTTCCGTCCCAAACGCGAGCACGCCGGTTAGCCCGAAGGGCATGAACAGCACCAGGTTACCAACGACGTCGCCCCGCCCCGTGGGCGAGATGTCGAACAAGGCAGCGAAGCCACGCCGGAACGAGTCCGGGTCCGGGTAGCTCAGATCGAACGGATACAGCGAACCGTATGCAATTAAAGCGGCAATGAAGAAGAAGGCGCTCTTCATCACGGCCCATGTCGTGGGCGATGGGACCGTGAGGACATAACCTGCCCAGATCGCCGCGGACCGCGCTGCTGCAACCGCCCGCGCGGCAGCACGGCTCTGACCCCGAGCGCGATCACCAGGCTCAGACCCCAATGCATACCGCCCCAGATGGCTATCCGCAGTTCCTCGGAGAGAGACCTGTCGCGCGCTCCTGTGATGAGGAAGTCCAGTGCGTGAAAGGACAAGCCGAATTTTCCCACGGCGCTTTCGACAGCGAGGGCCATCAGGCCGGTTGAGGCCGCGCTTGCCGTGACCAATAGCGCAAGCGCGATCCAGATCGGCATGATCCCGAGCAGTGTGAGCCAAATCGCGACCGCGGACACAGCGATTGTCATCGTGGCCAGGTTGGCAAAGTACAGGCCGGAAACGCCGCCTGGGGTGTGAGGATTGACAAGCTCCACGACGTTGCTGGTCGCGGGAAAGTCGATGACGACAACCTTGCACAGCCACAGCAGCACGATGGCCACCAGTGCGGAGGGCACATGACGCAGCCCACCGGCAGAGAGGGTCGCGAAATCGCCGAAGATGGCTATCACGAGCGCGGTCAGCACCGGCAGCGGCGCATAGAGTGCGGCGAACCGGATCGCGCTCTCCAGGCCAGCCGCCAAGGCCGGTGATCGCTCCGCCAGCGGTCTGAGAGGCGCAAACAACGCTGGGAGCTCGTTGGCGCGCCCGGGTTGGATCGACAGCGGATAGCCGAGAATATCGTGCAGTGTCTCGGGCGTGACGCTGAGGTAAAGACAGAGGTAGGCCACGATGCACAAGGCAAGCGCAAGAAAGGGGAGAAACACCCAGGGCAAAGGGATCCAGCGCAAGGCGTGCCCGAGGAGTCCGCTGCCGGCACCGAGGCCAATAACGAACAGCCCGAAGCAGAATTGATTGAGCAGATTCCCGCCGTCCCAAAACACCGCTTGGAGCTGATGCGAGGCGCCGGGCAGCGCGAACGCCAGGCTGAGCGCCGCGCCGATCGCCAGGGCGACAAGCATCACGGTACCCAACGAAACCAGCCAGTTGGGAGCGAAGCTCGGGGTCCGGCCGGCACACGTCTCTTGGCTGTGTCTAGTCAGTCTAACCCCCTTTCCGCCGATGATCCGCACCGATGGCATCGGGGTAAGCGTATGATTCGTTAGCTCCCGTTGCGGTTAGCTAGCGAGCGGCCGGTGTCGGGAGCCCGTGCCGAGCCATCCTCAACGACTGTTCAGCCATTGGCGATCACTGGCCGGTTACTGCCATGACGCCGACGCAAGGGCGCCTAGAATAGTCAGGGCCCGCAGACCTGGGCAACAGCGGTGGTGGAATCTGGCTCATCTTGGCCTCATCCGCTCGCCAGGCAGCATTTCTTGTATTTCTTTCCGCTCCCGCACGGGCAGGGGTCGTTGCGGCCGACCTTCTTCGGCGTCGCCAGGAAGGCGCCGTGCAGGCGCGCTCGATCGCGGCGTCCCAGACGATCGAGCAACGTGTTGTAGAGATGCGCGAAGTCGGCGCCGAGCTGGGCCGGGGCCTTGACATCGGCGAGGAAGAAACGCCAGCGCTCCTTGTGCTGGAGCGCCTGATCGAGCAGGTCGAGGGCGGGCGAAAGCCGTCCCAGGCGGGCCAGCGCATCGGCACGCAGCACAATCCCCTCGATGGCCATTGGCTCGATCCGCAGGGCGCGCTCTAGGGAGAGCAGCGCGGCTCGCGGCCGACCGAGCAGCTGGTGGTAGCAGAGCCCGAGGCGCAGCCAGTCGGTCACCCGCTCCGGGTGTTCGGCCAGCGAATCCCGACAGTGGGCCACGACCTCTGCGACGGGCAATGGGCGCCCCCCAAGCGGGACCTCGGCCCGCACCAGGATGCGGCTCCGGCCGGCTAGGCCGGCGTCCCGCGTCGCGGTCAGGCTCAGCAGCTCGCCCATTACGGCGAGGTTGGCCTCGTTGGTCGCTTCTAGATCGGTGTGCTGGCCGCAGGAGGCACAGGCGTGCTCTTCGCCGAGAAGCCAGCTTGACCCGGCGGCGCGTGGATCGACGACCAGCCGGCGCACTTCGTATCGGTTGACATCGCCACAGGCCGGGCAACGCAGCGCTAAGGACAAGGCGTCCTGTGACCAGTCGCCACGCCGTAACGCGGCGAGCCGCGCCCGCTGCTGGGCGCGACGGGCCTGGATGCGCTCACCGACTGCTGCGAGCTGTGGATGCTCGACATCGAAGAGGCGCGCGAGACAATAAAAGGTCTCGTCGATCAGCGATTGTTGGCGCCGCAGTTGCGGCTCCAGGCGCACTAGAAACCGCTCGTCCGGTGCGGCCAGTGCAAGCCGATACCATAGCTCGTCGTCCTCCTCGTCCTGGAGCAGGGCCTGCTCGCGATTGAGCGCGAGCTCGGCCGCCGCTTCACCGCCGATCTCTTCGATCACGGTCAGCCCGTAGATGCGTTGCGAGTTGTCAAGGCCGTCCCATGCGCTGATCAAGTAGCGCTGCGCCTCGATGCCGATCCTGCGTAGGGCGTCCTGCGCCGCCTCGCACAAGAAATCTGGGTTGTCCTCGGCCATCGCCGAGACGAGCGCCGGTGCCAGTTCCTCCCAGCCGAGATGTCCCATCGCGGCGGCGATGTGCCAGGCACCATAGCTCGCGCGCTCGCGCTGCAGGGTCTCGGCTAGCCGTTGAGCGACGACTGGGCGGTCGAACATAGCGAGATGCCCCACAAGCGCCTGCTGGTGGGGATGGGCCTCGACGTCGAGGTCGACGCCGAGGAGATCGATCGCCGCCGTCAGGTCAAGCGAGCTCGTGGTCAGCTCGAGTCTGGCGCAGGCGCTTGCGATCGCGCCGACCAGAAAGGCCGCATAGTGCTCTTGGTAGGCGACGGGCGTGCCCGGCTTCTGCAGCACGGCGGTCAGTGCCGCGATGAAGTCGCGATCGCTCTCGGCAACCCATTGTGTGGCCAGCTCGGCCAGCGCATCGATCCGCGCTGGGCCTGCGCAGTGACGATCAAGCTCGGCGAGGGGCGCGTCGGGGTGGAAGAAGGGTGCGAGGTCGGCGAAGGCGGCGGTCGTTTCGCCAGCACGGAGGTCGCCCGCGTGCTGGGCCCAAACCGGTTGGGTGAGGAGCTTGCTGGCCACTGCGGAGAGCGTGCGTTGGAGGGCTTGAGCCGACTCGGGGCGGGCAAGCTGCTCTCTGGCCAAATCCAAGGCCAGGGTGCGGTCGAGGTTGAAGGCTCCCGAAATGAGCTCATCCAGCGCGAGCCCCCGTCCGCTTACGTCGATGCGCCGGCCTTCGCGTAGTCGCCGCACGAGTCTGTGTGCGAGGGCTCGTGCCTGCTCGGGCGGCAGCCGCTCGAGCGCGCCGATGATTGCAAGCACCAGGTCATCATCGCTGAGATCGCGCTCGAGCCGCGCCGCGAAGCGCTTGGCGGCCAGATCGGGACGGTGCGTCGCCAGGATGGCCGCGGCGTGATTGGCCAAGCGACCCTGCCAGCCCTCCCAGCGCTCGGCGAGCGCCTCGGCCGCGGGGGCGAAGCGCTCGTTGGGGACCTCTGCCAGCAGGCGGATCAGGAGGTCTTCATCTTCAAGATCCAGCCAGCGCCGCAGCGAGAGCTCGTCGAGCCAGTGCTCCTCCATCGCCTCGCGGAGCTCGGGCTGGTGCCTGGCTGCGTCCTGGTAACGTTGCAGCGCCCAATCCAACAGGATCGGGTCAGAGAGCTTGCCGCGCGCGAGCGCGACAAGGTCGGCCACCCCGTGCCTGACAGGCTGCGACTTATCTTCAGTGCTGAGCATTCGTACCAATGTCGAACGGGTGCTGGCGAGTCCCCGCCTTGCTGAGAAATTCGCGCAGCAGGTTCGCTCCCTCGCCCTCTGGGAGAGGGTTGGGGTGAGGGAACGATCGGGGGCGTAGCGACATTTCATCATCCGTGGTGGCTCGCCTCGCCCCACGATCGTCAGACCGCTGAGTGGCGAGCGTCGCAATCGATATCGCTATCACGAGCCCACAGTTACCGCAATCTGCGCCTGAGCGCAATCTAGTAGCGACTCGTCATCGGCTAGGGAGCCCGCCCTTGGCCCCTTGGGTCGCGAGCTGACGCAGCCGCTGTACCATCGCCGTTAGGCCGTTGCGGCGATTGAGCGTGAGGTGCTGATCGAGGCCGATGCGCTCGAAAAAGGCGGCGGCGTCGAATCCGAGGATTGCCGCGGCCCGTTGACCGGAGTAGAGCCTCTGCAGCAGGGCAATTAGACCGCGGACGATGTCGGCGTCGCTGTCGGCCAGGAACTCGATCACGTCGTCGGATCCGGGTCGAAGGCGGGCCGCCATATGAACCAGGCTCTGGCAGCCGGGGACGAAGGTGTCCGATGTCTTCAACGTGGCCGGCATCGCCGGCAGGCTGTGGCCGATGTCGATGAGCTGTTGGTAGCGGAGCGACCAGTCGGGAAGGATCTCGAAGAGATCGGCGATCTCCTCGGCGGCTGCCTCTGGTGATTCACCGGCGGCGCTCGGGTAGTGGATCGGCTCGGCGCCGGTGGCGGTCTGCCCGGCAGTTACCGACGCGCCGCCACGGGCGCTCGCCGCGCGCCGGCGCGCCCTCTCGAGGATCTCGTCCAATGCGTCGGCCAGCGAGTCGACTTCCTGCAGCGAATTGTACACGGCAAATGAGGCGCGGGCCGTTGACGATACGCCAAAGCGTTCCATCACTGGCTGGCAACAATGGTGGCCGGTGCGGATACAGATGCCCTTGAGGTCGAGTTGGGCACCGAGATCGAGGGATGCGATCGGCGGGTCTACGGCCACGCAGGAGACGACGCCGACCTTCTCGCGCGCCTGGCCCTTGATCTCGAGGCCGCGGATCGCGGTGAGCCGCTCGGTGGCGCGCTGCAGAAGGACTAACTCCTGGGTAGCGATCGTGTCCAGGCCGATGGCCGTCACCCAGTCGATGGCCGCTGCCAGGCCGACGGCCCCGGCGATATGCGGTGTGCCGGCTTCGAACTTGTTCGGCAGCTCGGCGAAGGTTGTCCCATCGAAGCTCACGTGCTCGATCATGTCACCGCCGCCCTGGTACGGGGGCATCGCATCGAGCAGTCGGCGTTTGCCATAGAGCACGCCGATTCCGGTCGGTCCATAGAGCTTGTGTCCCGAGAAGGCGTAGAAGTCGACATCGAGCGCCCGGACATCGGTCTGGCCGTGGGCCACCCACTGGGCCCCGTCGATCAGCACCAGGGCGCCCGCCTCGTGGGCGGTGGCGATGATCTCGGTGATCGGGTTGATCGTGCCCAGCGCGTTGGAGACGTGGTTCACGGCGACCAGGCGCGTGCGAGAGGAGAGGAGCCGGCGATATTCGTCCAATCGCAGCTCGCCTGCGTCGTTGATGGGTATGACGCGGATCTCGGCGCCTGTGCGCTCGGCGATCAGCTGCCAGGGTACGATGTTCGAGTGATGTTCGAGCATCGAGAGGATGATCTGATCTCCGGGCCTGAGCCCAGCGGCACCCCAGGATGCGGCGACCAGGTTGATCGACTCGGTCGTGCCGCGCGTGAACAGGCACTCGGCGGGCTCGGCGGCATTGATGAAGCGCGCTACCCGTTCCCGCGCTGCCTCGTAGAGGCGGGTCGCCTCCTGCGAGAGGTGATAGGCGCCTCGGTGGATGTTGGCGTGATGATGCCGGTAGTAGTCGCTGATGGCCTCGATCACCTGCCGCGGTTTTTGCGTCGTGGCGGCGTTGTCCAAGTACACGAGCGGCTGGCCATGGGCCAGGGTACTGAGGATCGGGAACTGCGCACGCACGGCCGCCAGATCGAGCTCAGCGCGGCGGGGGGTTGCGGGTGGGGGTGAGGCTGTCATGGGCGGATGCGATCTCGAATGGGAGAGGGGATGAGCGGGACGCCGTTTGACGGACCAGGCATTCAATAGACTAGGATCGGGTCGCGCGCGCTGCAAGGCGCCCGCTCACCACCGGCGGGCTTGCGGGGCCCACGAGCCGGGCTGCGTGCTGCCTGCCGGTGTTGTTTGCGCACGGCTCAGCACGGACTCGAGAGCGGGATGCTCGATCGGCGGGCACTGATTTGGGCGCTTGACAACCCGCGGAACCGAGAGGTTCTGCGGCGATGCTCACGCCGCGGCGATCGCAAGCCCTTGCAGCACCAGAGCGGGTGCTGACTCGGCCGCCTCGGGCAACGCCGTGAGCAGCCGATCGGCATCGCCGCCGGTCACAAGAAGCCTCGGATGGCTCCCGGTCAGCTCGGCGAGCAGACGATGGAGGCGCTCGGCGAGCGCGGCCGGCGCCGCAACGGTGCCGGTGCCGATCGCTGTGGCTGTATCAGCGGCCCAAGGCCCATCTCCGGGATCAGTGATTTGCAGACGCGGGATATGGGTCCCGCGTAGCAGGGCGTCGCGCATCGTCTCGACGCCCGGCAGGATCAGGCCGCCCAGGTGCTGGCCGTCGGCGCGGAGCGCGTCCAGCGTGATTGCCGTACCCGCATCGACGATCAATGCATCAGCGCGGTATTGCTTGTGCACTGCAACGAGCGCAAGCCAGCGATCGATGCCGAGCGCATTCGGGTCAGCATAGGCGATCTTCACTCCGAATGCCCTTTGCTGCACGAGCAGGAAGCGCGGGGCGACATGCCAACGGCCCTCGCAGACCCGCGTGAGCCGGTCGGCCATGGTCTCGCCCGCGACGTTGGCGACGAGTACACGCCGCGGCGCGGCTAGCTCGTCCCAGGCCGCATGCAGGTCAACCGGAAGCCCGCCGAAGTGGCGCACCGAGCGGATCTCGCCAAGAGACCCATCGCGCCACAACGCCCATCGCAGCGAGGTGTTGCCGACGTCGAGCAGCAGGTCGCAACCCGGCTCGCCGGCGTTGGCTGGCGCCCGCTCGTTGCGAGTCACCTTGTCCTGCCTCGTGCCGCATCACCGACGACGTCGCGTGTCTTGTCGAGCACGCCGGCGGCCTGCCGATCTGCCTGATATGACGAGCGCACCATCGCGCCACTCGCGACATGCGAGAACCCGAGCCTGCTGGCGACCTGGCCAAGCTCGTCGAATTCGGCCGGCGTCCAGTAACGAACGACGGGGAGATGGTCACGGCTGGGCGCGAGGTACTGGCCGATTGTCAGCATGTCGCAGCCGTGGGTGCGCAGGTCGCGCAGGACGGCCAGCACCTCGTCGTGCTCTTCGCCGAGGCCCAGCATCAGCCCGGACTTAGTCGGTACGCTCGGGTGGCGCGTTTTGAAGTCGGCGAGAAGGCGTAAAGACCCACGGTACTCGGCGCCGGGCCGCGCCTGGCGGTAGAGCCGAGGCACGGTCTCGAGGTTATGATTGAACACATCTGGCACCGCGTCGTCGTGGAAGGCCGCCAACGCCAAGGCCTCTCGGCCGCGAAAATCCGGCACCAGGAGCTCAATCCGCACTTCCGGGCACCGCGCCCGCACGGCGCGCACGCATTGCGCAAAGTGTCCCGCGCCGCCGTCGCGCAGGTCATCCCGATCGACGGAGGTGATCACGGCATAACGCAGGCCCATGCCGGCGATGGCCCCTGCAAGATGGTCCGCCTCACCCGTATCCACGGGCTGTGGGCGGCCATGGGCGACATCGCAAAACGGGCATCGGCGCGTGCAGAGGTCGCCGAGGATCATGAAGGTGGCCGTGCCATGGCTGAAGCACTCGCCCAGATTCGGGCACATCGCCTCCTCGCAGACGGTCGCGAGCTGGCCTTCGCGCAGGAGACGCTTGATGCGCATGACATCGGGCCCAACAGGGGCTTTCGCCCGGATCCAGGCGGGTTTGCGCAACGGCGGCGTGGTGTGAGGATCCAACTTCACCGGGATGCGGGACACCTTGTCCTGACCGCGTTGGTGGGTTGCCGGCGTCGATCTCGATGGGGCCGCAAGCGGGTCAATGTCGGGCATCACATATCTCGCTGTTCGGGAGTTGTTTCGGTTCTGGGTCGGGCTCAGCTGGGGAGGGCGGCAGCGGTCGGCAAGGGGCAGGACGCGGGTGATGGAGCGAACCGTGTCGCCTTTGCCAGCGTTCAGGATACTATCCTACACCTGGCTCACTTACACGCGGACCTCGTGGCAGCTTACCCACATCCGGCACAGGAAGCCTGCAGGACGCCGTTGCGCGGGACGGCCGGATGTCGAGGCTGGGCGCCGATGGTCGCCTCCTGTCCCTCCGCTTTTCGGGGCGCCGCCTGATCGACCGGGCGTGCCATAGCGCGAGCCAGCGGGTTGCGCGCGGTATGGGCGCGATCGGCGGCTGGCATCGGTCAACCCATCAGACTATCCAGGCCTTTTGAAGGGCTGGCAGTCGCCCCATTTCCAAGGATCGAAATTGCCAGTCCGAGGCCGGCATTCTGTTGCGCAGACCCGTACGTCCGATGGTGGCAGATCGGCAACGGTCGGGTATTTCGTGAATGCTCAGTAGGTCGTCTTGCTCGGTCGAGCCTGCCGATCGCTTCGGAACCTTTACGTATGCATTACAGCGATCTTGGCGATAGGCTCAATGTCAGCTCTGCGACAGAGGGTTAGCTTTATGACAAAAGACTATCGCCAATTAAGAATTTTCTTAAGCAATATGACCGCCTGGTTGCGGGCCCTCGAACAGTCGCGTGTCAGCCTGGCGCTTGCCGATCGTAGGTCCCATAGCTATCCTTGCCGCCATACCAGTTGAAGGCGGTCGGCGTCATTGTCGATTGCTCTTTGAGGTACGCGCTGCAAATGGGCTGGACCATCTAGCGAGGATTTGCGTCAGGCCGACAACTCATGGGTTTGACTCATGGGTTTGCTGCATTGCAACAACCCGACTCACATGCGCGATATTTGGTCCCTCAAGGATTCTTCGCTACGCCGCTTTCAGCCGAAAAATGAGGGTCATCATGAGAAACACCGTCATTGCCTCGACAGGTCGCTACTTGCCGGCGAGAGAGGTCCGTAACGCAGATCTGGATTGGTTTCCGGCAACGGCGATTGAAAAGGTCTCGCAAAAGACCGGGGTACTCTCTCGGCGAAACGCTGCACCTGACGAGTGCACGTCCGACCTCGCGTGCCGCGCGGCTCAGGCATGTCTCGAACGTGTCAAGGTCGCTCCGGAGGACATCGAGGGAATCATCGTCTCGACATCGTCGCCGGATCGTATGCAACCGGCAACGGCTGTGAGAGTCCAGCATCTGCTTGGCGCGCGTCGGGCATTCGCGTTCGATATCAATTCGGTCTGTTCTGGAAGCGTGTATGGTATTAATCTAGCGGATTCGTTAATCAAATCTGGCAATCATGAGCGCATTTTGTTCATCGCCGCCGAGCTCTACACGAAGATACTCAATAAGAAAGATTTCTCCACGTTCCCCTATTTCGGAGATGGGGCTGGAGCGATCCTGTTCGAGCCAGGTGACCAGGAGCGTGGCGTCGTGCGGTCGGTGTTGCACACCGATGGCGGCGGTTCCGAGATCATCACAGTGCCAAGCGGTGGCACCATGCTGCCCTTCGAACAGATCACGAACCCGCGTTCGGCCTGTTTCAGAATGGATGGCCGCACGGTTTTTGAATTTGCGACCAGAAGAGGACCCGAAGTCATTCGCGAAGTGCTCGCAGATGCCGGGATCCCGCCCCAAGAGATCAGTCTCTTCATCAGCCACCAGGCCAATATAAACATCCTGCATCAGATCGCCGACCAGCTCGACGTGCCACACGATCGCTTCTTCGTCAATTTGGACCGCTATGGTAATACGGCCAGCGCCTCTGTGCTCATTGCGCTTGACGAAGCCTTGTCCGCTGGCCGGGTCAAAGCGGGTGATCTGGTCGTGACGGTCGCATTCGGTGGGGGACTCTCTTGGGGCGCCAACCTGATTCGGATTTGACCTCGACATTACATTCATTGATTCCCCAAATAACGACATGGTAGGAGGCACCTAATGGACAGAGCAGAGGCGATGGCCAAGCTTAGCGGTTGCATCAAGGAGGTCTTCCCCGAGGCAACCGATCTGCAGCTGAACGAGGAAACCGTCCTCGATGACATACCTGGCTGGGACTCGATGGCGGCGGTGAATCTGCAGACCTATATCTCAGAAGCCTTCGGCGTGACGATACCTGAAGAGATGTTAAGCGGCGAGACCACAGCGGCAGAGATCCTGAGCCAGATAGAGAGTGGTTGAGATGAATGCGCCAAACAATCAGTTTGATCCATTCCAGATCTCGACGAGCTTCTTCCGCCTCGCACAATCCTGGTCGACCGATTATGAAGGCCTGTCCGCGGGCCTAATGAAGCTTGCCACCGAGATCAACCGTGGCTTCCTCGACGAGCTGGGGCGCACGATGAAATCCCCGTCTCCGCTGAGTCAGGATTCGAAGGAGCTCACTGACTATCAGGCGGCGGCTTGCGACACGGCGCACCGCAACAGCCGCGTGCTGCGCGAGTATCATCACGCGTGGCTGAAGTGGGTGACAGAGTATGTCGATCAGGCCCCGGGCCTCGACAGCGAGGACCGGGATCGTTGTCGCTTCTGGGCCGAGCAGGTCGCCGCCGCCCTTGCGCCAGCAAACTTCTTCTGGGCCAACGTCGGTGCCGTCAAGCACTTCTTCGCGACGAAGGGCGAGAGCCTCGAGCACGGCTACGCCAACTGGCTACAGGATCAGAAGGAATCGCACGGCATGGTTCCGATTGCCGACCGCGAGAGCTTCGAGGTCGGCAAAGATTTGGCGGTGACACCGGGGGCGGTTGTACATCGCAACGGCCTGATGGAATTGATTCAGTATGCCCCGACGACGGAAACGGTGCATGCCGTTCCAGTGGTCTTCGTACAGCCCTGGATCAATAAGTATTACATCCTCGATCTTTCGCCACAAAAGAGCCTGATGGCTTGGCTTCGAGATCAAGGTTTCACTGTCTTCACGGTCAGTTGGAAGAACCCCGATCCCTCGATGCGCGACGTGGGTTTTGAAGACTATGTCTTCGATGGCGCCTTGGAGGCGATTAACACGGCCCGTGAGATCACCGGCGCGGATGCCGTACACGCGGTCGGCTTCTGTATCGGCGGAACGGCGCTCTCGGCGCTGATGGCCTGGCTATCAAGCAAGGCTGTCGAGGGCCAGGACAAGTCTCCCGCAAGCCCAGTGGGACATTGGACCCTGTTGGCCTCTTTGGCTGACTTCTCGCACCCGGGCGATCTCGGGCTATTCACTGGGGAAGAGCCGTTACGATTTACGGAAGCCTTGATGGACCGTGATGGCTTCCTCGATGGCAATGTCGTGGGGACCGTCTTCCGTTTGCTGCGCTCGGATAACCTGATTTGGCATCACGCCGTACGGCATTATCTGTACGGGGATGCGCCGATGAAATCCGACGTCTTATATTGGAACAGCGACTCGACACGCTTGCCGAAGCGCATGTTATCTTTTTATCTCCGCGAGTTTTACATCAACAACAGCCTGGTCTCGGATGAAGGGCTGCTCCTCAATGGTCGCCGGCTCCATCTGAGCGACATCAAGCCACCGCTGTACTCCGTCGCCTGCATTCAGGATCACATCGTGCCATGGACGGAGAGCTATCGCACGCGGGAGTACCTGACCTGCCCCGTCCGCTTCGCCCTGTCGAGCGAGGGACACGTGGCAGGCATCGTCAATCCGCCTTCGGCGAAGTCTCGCAGGCGCTATTGGGTGGCCGATATCGAGCGGGATATGCCGCCAGACGAGTGGCTTGCTGCCCGGGAGCCGCAGCAGGGCTCTTGGTGGACGGATTGGGGAAAATGGCTTCATGACCATTGCGGGCCGCAGGTCGCGCCGCGTGTGCTTGGCTCCGCGGAGCACCCGCCGATCTGCGCGGCCCCGGGCACCTACGTCTTCGAGTGATGATGGCCGCTGACGACCATGGGGCGAGCCGAGCCACCCCGGGCCATGAACTGTCGCCTCGCCCCTGATCGTCCCCTCACTCCATCCCTCTCCCAAAGGGCGAGGAAGCGATCGTGCTGCGCGAATTTCATGGTAACGAACGCGTCAACAACCGCTAGGGCAAGTTGGTCACCAAGATCCGCGGGAGGGTCGACCTCCAGGTCGACGCGTGCTCGAGAACCACGAGCTGCGGTCAACCGCCCGCGTCTATCCTCCTGGCTTTGGGCGAGGTAGGTCGCGGCGGCGACGCTGGGCATCAGATACGCTGGATGGCCGTCTTTGTCGACGATGAGCCACTGGAGGCCCTCGTCGTGGAGCGGGCGCTGCGCCCTGTCGCGGGGAAGCCCCGCCGGCTGGCGGGAGAAGCTGGTGTCCATTGCCCCCCGACGGCGCTGCGGCGCAGCATTTGGATGGCTGGGTTGGCGCGATAATCGGGGTTGTTGGCACGGCGCATCGCCACGAACTGTGTGTCGGTGACGGTTGGGGGGATTCTAGCAGAGGGCCTGTCAGCCGCAATGGCCCGGCTTTGGCGGGACGCACGATGCTCGCTCCGCCAACTTCGGCTCCGGATTTGGCGAGCGCGCGTGAGGCCGCTATCATCCACGCCTTCGGATCCGCGCTTAAGGCCTGCCGCCTATGCCACCGGTCCTGTTGCGTCGCCCCGTCCTGGCCTGGGCCCTCTACGATTGGGCCAACTCCGCCTTTGCGACGACGGTGATGGCGGGCTTCTTCCCGGTCTTCTTCAGCGCCATCAGCGGCGAGCTGAGCGCGCAGACGGCCCAGTTCTGGTTCAACGTCGCCTTGGCCGTTGCGAGCCTGGTGGTGGCTGTCGCCGCCCCGATTCTTGGCGCCATCGCCGACCGCAGCGGCCGCCGTAAGCGCTTTCTGGCGCTCTTCGCGCTGTTTGGTGTGGCGATGACCGCCGGGCTTGCCTGGGTCCATGCCGGCCAATGGCCGATGGGTCTCGCGCTGTACGCCCTTGGCACCGTGGGATTCTCTGGCGCCAACGTGTTCTACGACTCGATGTTGACGGATGTCTCGCAGGAAGACGACTTCGATCTCGTCTCGTCCTACGGGTACGCGTTGGGCTACATCGGCGGAGGACTGCTCTTCGCCGTCAACGTGGTGATGGTGCAGCGTCCAGAATGGCTCGGTCTCGCCGATGCCGGGGCGGCGGTCCGGGCGTCGTTTCTCTCCGTGGCGGTCTGGTGGGCGGCCTTCACGGTACCGCTCCTGCTGTGGGTCAAAGAGGCGCCGACCGCGAATCCGGCCCCCCCGGGGCGCGCCGTGCGCGAAGGCCTCGTGCAGCTCAAGCAGACTCTGCGCGAGATCGGGCGAATGCGTGTGGTCGTCCTGTTCCTGGTCGCCTATTGGATCTACATCGATGGCGTCAACACCATCATCAAGACGGCCGTTTTCTTCGGCGATCGCGTGCTCGGGCTCGATCAGAGCGGGTTGATCGCCGCGCTCCTCCTCACGCAGTTCGTCGCCTTCCCCGCGGCCCTCTTCTTTGGCTGGCTCGGCAAACGGATCGGGCCGCGACGGGCGATCCTGATTGGGCTCGGGGTCTATCTGATGGCCATCGTCTATGCCTGGTGGCTGCTCGATGATGCCCTTGATTTCTACGTGCTCGCGGTCGCCATCGGCCTCGTCCAGGGCGGTGTGCAGAGCCTGTCTCGCTCGCTGTTCGCGCGGCTGATCCCGGTTGAGAAGACGGCCGAATTTTTCGGCTTTTTCAACATGATCGGCAAGTTCGCCACACTGCTGGGTCCGATGCTGATCGCCCTGACGCCGTTGGTCGTCCCCGGCGCCGGACCGCGCGATAGCATCTTGTCGCTGGCCCTGCTGTTCGTCATCGGTGGTTGGCTGCTCTGGCGTCTGCGTCTGCCCACAGGGACGGACCAAGCGGGACTGAAAAACCCAACCTGAAGCCGCCCTTCGCTGGGCGCGGCATACACCATCGTAGCGAGAAACGCAGAATGCCCGTTTCCCGTCATTGACTAGGAGGCCCCTGTGCGCAAGACCCTGATCCTGCTGATGCTACTCTCCGCGGTGGCCAACGCCGAGATCCAGACCAAGACCGTCGAGTACGAAGACGACGGGACGCCGTTGACCGGCTATCTCTACTGGGACGATGCCACGACCGGCGAGCGCCCCGGTGTGCTGCTGATCCATGAATGGTGGGGGCTCAATGATTACGCCAAGCAGCGCGCGCGCCAATTGGCAGGGCTTGGGTATCTGGCCTTCGCCGCCGACATGTACGGTCACGGGCGCGTCACGAGCGACCCCGACCAAGCCAGTAGTTGGATGGGTGAGGTGACCGCGGACCCACAGTGGTGGCGACAGAGGGCGCTACGCGGTCTGGAGCAGCTCGAGGCCAGCGACATGCTGCTCGCTGACCAGGTGGCGGCGATCGGCTACTGCTTTGGCGGTGGCACCGTCCTGCAGATGGCCTACGGCGGTGCACCGATCAAAGGGGTCGTGAGCTTCCATGGATCCCTGCCGAACGCCCCCGAAACCGCGTATGACAAGATCGCCGCGAAGATCTTGGTACTGCACGGCCACGCTGATGACTTCACACCGCCAGATCGGGTGGCGAGATTCCAGGAGTCCCTCTCGGCCGCCGGCGCCGACTGGGAGATGGACCTCTACGGGGGCGTTCGGCACAGCTTCACGAACCCTGACGTGGGTGAGTACGGGATCGAGAACCTGCGCTACGATGCCCAGGCGGACGCCCGTTCATGGCAACGGATGCAGGCCTTCTTCGATGAGCTGTTCGACCGCTGAGATTGGCCGCGAGCCGTCTCGATCATCCACCAGCCCGTTGCTGTCGGCGGCTGGCCAGAGCCGATCAGGAGCCAATCAGGAACCAAGCAGGAGCAAACATGCGGTCTGATCTAAGATCCCTATTCACTATCGCTATGACGATCTTCTTCGCCGCTGCGGTTGAGGCCGAGGGCGCCAGCGGCGCGATCCGGCTCGAAGAGGCCTACGCCCGGGCACTTCCGCCCGGTCAGCCAAACAGCGCCGTATTCCTGCGTCTCACCAACGAGGGCGCATCGGATCGCGCCCTCGTCGGCGCCGCGAGCCGGGTCTGCGACGTCGTCGAGCTCCACACGCACCGGATGGAGGACGGCATGATGCGCATGCGGCGCATCGATCGCATCCCGCTTCCGGCGGGCGAGACGGTCGCGCTGGAGCCGGGCGGCCTGCACATCATGTTGATCGGTCTGCATGAGCCTCTCAGGGCGGGGGACAGCGTTCCGCTCGAGCTCGTCTTCGATGACGGCAGCCGCTCGCACCTTGACGCACCGATCCGCGCACTCGTAGCGCACGATGGGCACAGGGCACCCAGGTAGTCCGGCTGTTGTGTGAGACGGATATAAGGCGTGGAGTCGCAAGCGATTGCGCTGATCAGGCGGCGTCGCGCAGCCGATCGGTCTTGGCCGCCATGATGAAATCGTTGCGGTGGAGGCCTTTGATCTTGTGACTCCACCAGGTCACAACCACCTGACCCCACTCAGTCGTCAATTTCGGGTGGTGGCCCTCCTGCTCGGCAAGGTCGCCGACGCGATTGGTGAATGCCAGCGCTTGAGCGAAGTCCGGAAAGGTGAACTGCCGCTCGAGCTGATCAATTCCGTCACGGTTTTCCACGGACCACTCCGGTATCTCTCTCGCGAGGGTCTCCCGCTCCTCGCCCGTCACCTTAGGGGCATCGGCGCGACAGGCTTCGCAGCGCTCTTGGCTCAGCTCGGTCATCGCAAAGTTACCTCTTGTTGGGTTCGTCAAAGAAGATACTTCGGACATCCAGCCGAAGCCTCTGTTGATGTGGACTCGCTCTGGCCGTTCGCAAGTGCTGCTCTGTCCAGGTGGGGAATGCAGGATTGCAGACCTCGGCATTGCTGGCGAACGAGGTGTTCCCGAATGGCCTGTGTGCCACAGGCTGCTGCGTGTGCTGTATCCGGTGCGCTTCGCGCTCGCGCGCTCGACGTGCCCCGCTGGCCACCACCTAGCCGGCAACTGCGTATGGTGCTACAGCAGTCATACCCCAGCCGGGCGACAGGTTGCCAAGTGGCCGTGCCGACAACCTGCGACGGCTACCCCGATCCCCAAATGAAGAAACGACGTGTGAACGATTTTTGGGCAGTCCAGCGTCCGGCCGCCCAGCCTACAGTATGTCCGGTACGCAGGCCGACCGAGGGCATCGCCGCGCTTCTCTGCGGATAGCGCGCGGCGACCTGCGTCCAATGCGCACGCCGCGAGCGCGCGATGGCGTGGTCGTTGGGCTCAACGCTCCTTGCCCCAACTGCGCTCCTCTCCACAAGGCACAAGGCTCGGCCATCACGATCACGGGATGGGAGCCCAGCGAGTCGGCTGTTGGGAGGTTGCGCGGTGCCAGATAATCTCGGATCCTTGGGGAAACCTCTTGCGTCGGAACGGGTAAGACTTGTCTAACATGCCTAGGGCCGGAGACACACAGCCATACCAGAAACCTTGCAGGGCGCGGACCGCAATCAGTCTATACACGGGTGCGGGCGGGCTCGACCTCGGCTTCGAGGCGGCCGGCTTCGAGAGCCGGGTAGCCGTGGAGATGGACGACGATTGCTTTGCTACGCTGCGTGCAAACCGCGAGTGGCCCGTGATCCACCGCTCGATCCACGATGTGCCGTCAGCCGAGCTTCTGCAGTACGGAAGGCTTCAGCCCGGCGAGGCGGACGTACTCATTGGCGGCCCGCCTTGTCAGCCGTTCTCAAAATGTGGCTATTGGGCCACCGGTGACGCGCGGCGGCTGGAGGACCCTCGCGCATCGACCGTTGAGGCTTACTTGCGTGTGTTGCGAGATGTTAGGCCTCGCGCCTACCTAATGGAGAATGTCGCCGGCCTGGCCTTCCGCGGCAAAGATGAAGGCATCCAGTTGATCCGCGATATCATTGCGGCCATCAACCGTGAGCAGGGAACCGCCTATGGTGTCGAGCTCCTTGTGCTCAACGCGGCCGATTTCGGTGTGCCGCAGATGCGCGAGCGCGCCTTTTTGGTCGGGGCGCGCGACGGCTCCCGGTTTGGCCTGCTGGCCCCCACGCACCGCCCGGCTGATGATGCGCTAAGAAGCGGCCAACTGGCACTGGCCTTCGACCAGCCGGTGTACCGAACCGCCTGGGACGCTATTGGCGACCTGGAGGACGATGACAACCCGGAGCTTGGTCTACGCGGCAAATGGGCCGAGCTGCTGCCCTCGATCCCTGAGGGGTGCAACTATCTCTATCACACTGACCGCGGCGCAGGCGAGCCGCTGTTTGGCTGGCGACGTAGATTCTGGAACTTCCTCTTGAAGCTCGCGAAGGACCAACCTTCCTGGACCCTGACAGCACAGCCAGGTCCAGCGACTGGCCCCTTCCACTGGCGCAATCGGCGGTTGTCTGCGCGCGAGCTGTGCCGATTGCAGACCATACCGGACGACTATGAGGTGCTGGGCAAGATCAATGCGGTCCAGAAGCAGCTAGGCAATGCGGTCCCTTGCGCATTGGCCGAAGTGATCGCTCGACGGATGCGCCATCGCCTGCTCGGAGAGCCTGGCCATATCGAGGGCGCTGCGATGCTGATCCCACCTTACCGCGGCGAGCCCCCGCCACCGGCGCCGCCGCAGCCGGTTGCCGACAAGTATCGTCAGCTGGTCGGCAAGCACGCCCCACATCCGGGCACGGGAAAAGGCTCCAGAGCGATACTCCGCAGCGTATCCACCTAAGTCGGCACGACAATGACCTATCGGCGCTACACTGTAAGCCGAAGCCAGAAAGCGCCCTTGCTGGAATTCATCCTGTCCGCCCTGGATGGGGCTGGCTGCCGTATCCTGCATTGCTCCGGTCCCGCCGAGGCCCCTTTTCGCATTAGCTTCGAGGCGCTGGATGGTGAGCGCTTGGGCATTCTCGCCTATGCCTTTTTCGCCAACAGCCGCCGTACCCGAAACCGGCCCGTCGACGAGCATCGATTCCAAGTGAAGTACGGGCCCAAGATCGGGGCGCTGCACGAGCTTTGGCAGGATCCGTACGGCTTGTACACAACGCTTTTTTTCGGCATCAATCTGGAGCGCGGCTGTTTCGTTGCCGCAGACCCCGTGCTACACAGTCCAACGCGGTTTTTTATCTCGATCGAATTCAAAGAGCAGCATGTCGGTGCCATCCTTGATCGCGGATGGTATGTCTGGGAGCGGCAGAAGCGCTCCAAGGACGGGCTGGAAGAGCCCGCCGAGGTGATGGTCGGCGGCCTGCCGGAGCATTTCCTGCGCTATGTACGGTTCGAGCGGGCCGCGAAAGGACTCGATGCCGGGCACCGCGGCCTGCTCGCGGACAAGATGGCAGAGCTGGAGCATCTGAGGGTGCCGCAAGATGACTCAGAGCAGCGAGCGTTGTTCGGAACCACCGGCATCCACCAGCTGTCGACTGAATTTCGGCTCACGGAGAGCGAGATCCTCGATCTGATCGCCAGCGCTCCGCGGCTTAAGATGGCCGTACGCGGCTGGGTCGCCGAGGCACACTTAGTCCGGCAGCTAGGCAGACTGCCAGCCATAACGGATTGCACGCCAATCGAAGAGGACGGCAGACCCGACGTGCGTGTCTCGCTGCGCGGGAGCCGCCCCATCCTTATCGAATGCAAAAACATCCTGCGCAGGCCGTACGCTGACGGAACCTATCGGCTCGACCTTCAGCGCACTCGTGCAGCCAAAAGCGACCCCTGCTCCCGTTACTACTCTGCTGATGAGTTTGATGTCGTCGCCGCCTGTCTTCATCCTCAGACCGAGCGGTGGGACTTCTGCTACGCACTAACGTGCGATCTCGATCCCCACGATCGTTGCCCCGGCAGGCTGAGCAACCGCGCCAAGGTCGACGCGCGCTGGACAGCGGACATCGTTCCGGTCCTCGAGCGGGCACTCGCCTGAGTGGCTCCTCTGATGAGCGGTCGCCGAATCGCGCCGCGGTTCGACTTGCTTCGACCGGCCACGCCGAAGGCAGCGGACGCGAAACGCCGGAACAAGGCACGCGGCACAGAGGCCGAGCTTGCGCTGCGTCGCAGGCTCTGGTCGCTGGGACTGCGCTATCGCCCGCACGCGGCCTCAATTATGTCCGCTGATCTTGGCGTGCTGGGGCTTTGTCTCGTCGAAGCGCGCCTTCTGCTCAGCCGTCGCCTCGAGTTGGTATTTGTCCTTCCACTCACCGTAGGGCATGCCGTAGATGGCCTCGCGCGCCTGTTCGTAATCGACGCCCTCCCCGCGCGCATTCGCCTCTGCCATCCACCATTTGGCGAGGCAGTTGCGCTAGAAGCCGGTCAGGTCCATGGGGCTATAAGCGAACGGTCGTTGCCCCCCCGATGTGTGCGAAGCGCTCCGGTTGGCAGGTGAAGACGACGACCTGGGCTTGGGCAGCGGCGGCTGAGATCATTGCGCCGAGACCGCGCAGCCGTTCCGGATCCGAGTGCCCGAGCGTGTCGTCGAGCAACACGGGCCCGCCCTCTTCGCCGAGCAGCATCGCCGTCGCGAGGCGGGACGCGAGCCCGAGCTGCTCTTGCGCGCCGGCGCTCAGCTGGTGGAACGCCAGTGTGATGCCGTCCATGGTGCGCCGGGAGACGGTCAGGTCGTCGGCCAGCTCGATCTCAACCTCCTTGCCGAATGCCAGGCGGGACAACCTCTCGACGCGCGCGCGGAACGGCGCCCGATGTCTCTCGTAGGCCTGCTGGCGGCACCGTGAGAGGGTCTCCAACAGGAGCCTGGCCCCCGCCGCGCGAGCCTGAATTCGCGCGAAGGTCTCGGCGCAGGCACGGGCGCGATCCTCGGCGATCTGCGCCTTCTCGAAGAGCCCTCTCTCGCGTCCCACTTCGACCAGCGAGCGAATGCCGGCGAATTCCTGCCGCAGCTCATTGAGCTTGTGCTGCAGGGCCTCGCACACCTAGTGGCTGTTCGTCGCCAGTGAACGCACGGTGTCCTCGTGGTGCGCTGCGAGGCCGCGCTGCTGTTCCTGTAGATCGGCGAATGCACGCAGCCGGGTCGCTTCGGCGTCCCAAAGGGTCTTGTCGACGAGCTCGTCGCTGGTGCGCTCACGTGCCTCCGCCAAGGCGGCCACCGCATTGCGCGCTTCATCGTGCGCCTTCTCGAGGGCGCTGCCGGCGTGGCGGAGACGTTCGCCCTCCTCGGCGTGCGGCCGTGTCAGGGCGCGAAGCCGGATCTCGATCGCCTCGCGACGCTCCGCCGCCTGGCGATGCACCGCCTCCGCGTCGGCGCTTGCCTCGATCGCCGCGTCGCGTTCCACGTCCTCGAGGCTCCCGATCTCCGTGGCAAGGGTGTCCAGTTGTGCGATCAGGCCCGCAAGCTCGGATCGCATTGTCGAGATGGTCTCGCCTGCGAGCAGTGTCCTCGCCTCGGTCGAGGCGTCCTTCGCGTCCTCCAAGAGCCGTATGCGCTCCCGAGCGCGCCGTTCGGCGCCGGCGACACTGTCCGCGCCGCATTCAGCAAGCAGCCGCTCGAGGTGGGCCTGCGCGCCGTCGCGAGCACGCTGCAGATCGGCCAGGCTCGCGCCGGGCCGCGCGCGGAGGCGAAGGACCCCCGACAGCTCGAGCCTGAGCTCCTCCGCGAGCGGAAATGCCCGATGGGTGCCCGCGGCAAATGAGACCGGCTCGCCATCGACCAGTGCTTCGAAGCTGCGCAGCGCCTCGATAGCGATCTCGGGTGCGCCAGCCTGAAGCGCCGCCAAGGCCTCACGGCGCGCTCGATCGGCATCACGGACCCGGCCGATCCGATCCTCGTCGACCGAGTTTGCGGCAACGCCCGCGTTTGCCTCCTCGATGCGGCTGTGCAGCTCATCGATGCGCCGGATGCGTGCCTGAGCCCGCGTCCTCCGATCGCTCGCTTCGAGGTAGGCGAGACGGCGCCGCGCTGTCGTCAGCTCAGCGTGCGCCGCTTCCTCGGCCTGCCTCGCTTCGCTCAATGACTGCTCGAGCTGATCGTGCTCGGATTTCAGAGCAGCGAACGCCGCCGCGACCTCCGCGTGCCGGGCCTCGGCGGCCTTGAGGGCCTTCGCTGCCTCGTCGGCCCGGGCCTTGAGCGCGGCACGCTCCGCGACACGGCCTCGAGCATGCGTCTCGACGGTCTCTGCTTGGGCATAGGCCGCTTGGGCCTTGTCGACGCGCTGCTTCACGGACTCGAATCCCCTGAGCGCCGCAGCATGTTTGGCAGCTTCAGCCCTGGCCTCGACCAACTGCCGTTCCAGCCGCCCGAGCCCCTGTTGCAGGCGCTCGAATTGGTCGATGCGCCCCTCCAGCTCGGCCAGCTCGACGCTGGCCGCTGCGAAATCGTGCTGTGCCTCATCGGCGGCCCTCCTAGCCGCCTGCAGCTCGCCGGTCTCCACGCCGCGGCGCAGCGTGAAGTAGCGCTTGTACTCGGCCTCGGCCCTGCCTAGTACTGGGCTCGCACTGGGGGGCTGGCCGCCTTCCCCAGAGAGGCGATCGAGTGCCGACATCAACGCAGACGCGCTTCCGACAGTGGCCGGCTCGAGCTTCTCGTGCTGCCTCACGCGGAGCCGCTCCCATAGGTTTCGGTCAAGCGTCAGGTCGAGGATCTCGTTCGCGCGCTCATGGGCCTGGTCGCCGACCAACTGCTCCGAGCGCGGCCGGAGGATGCGCAGCACGGTCTCGGGACGCCGGCGAAAACGCTTGCGGAAGACCAAGGCGTAGGGTCCCGTCTCCAGCTCGACCTCGACCTCCGGTCCGACGTCTTGCCCCTGCGGGATGGCGTCCAGCACCTCGGAGGCCGAGGCGGTGGCCTTGCGGCGGAAGAGCAGATCGAGGGCGTCCTGGAACGAGCTCTTGCCGGTCTCGTTCAGGCCCTCGACGATCGTGACACCATCGGCAAGCCGGATCTCCCGCTCCGCCACGCCCCTGAAGTTGACCAGCTTCATGCGGCGGATCCGCACCGCGTCAGGCCTCTTCGCTGGCCAGACGATAGAAGAGCGCTAGGGCATCCTGGGCCGCCGCATCGCCGCGTTGCGCCTGATCGGAAAGCGCCTGCCACGCCGCGCGCTCGTAGCCGTGCAGGCCGATCGAGGTGGCATCCGTTTGGATCGGCATCACGGCGAGGTCCGTGAAGCGCTCGTGGTAGCGCACGCCCGCGAAGAGCGATTCGGCCTGCGCGCGAGCCTCGAGGAGCGCGGCGTGGTCGGCAATGGAGACGGTGCCGGTGAATGCAAGCTGCAGCACGGTGCGCTCTGGCGTCTGGAAGCCGGCGAGCCAAGCGCAGAAGGCGGCAATGTCCGCCGCGCCGTCGATATCCCAATCACGGCTCACGAACCGCCAGTCCGAGACCGGGATCGCCGTGACCCCGGGCTCCTCATCGCGCGCCAGCTCGACGAGGAGGCACTTCCCCGGGTCGACTTCATCGAAGTCGGTGGCTACTGGGGCACCCGAGTAGCGTACCCGTGAGGCGAGCTCCGTGACGCTGTGTCGATCGCCAAGCGCCAGGTAGTGAAACTTGTCCGCGGCGAGAGCCGCTTGCACGGCGTCCAGATCGATCAGGGCAGGGTTGAGCGCATCCGGTGACAAGGTCGAGATTGCGCCATGGCCGACCGCGACGCGCAGGCCAAGTGCCGGCTGCAGCTCGGCCGCCATCTGGGCGACGAGATCGCTGAGCGGATGCTTGTTGAGCCATGGCGCGCCGATCACTTCGACCTGCTCGACACCCGGGACGGGCTGCGGCTTCGAATCCTGGATCACGCGGACATGGCCGGGGCAGTGATCGGTGAAGGTTCTGTGCTTGAAGACGGATCCGGCATCCAGAGGGTCATGATTACCCGGCAGGAGAAAGACCGGCACGGGAATCGATTCGAGGGCCTTGAGCGAGCGCCTGACCGTCTGCGCCGCGACCTGATTCGATTCAAAGACGTCCCCCGCTACGACGACGAACTGGGCATCATTCTCGGTTGCGGCGGCTCCGAGACGCCGGATCACATCGATCCTGTCCTGGGTGAACCGATGTTGTGCATCCCGGGTCAGATACCAGCGGGTCATGCCGAGCTGTAGGTCACTGGTATGGATGAATCGGACAGTCATCTTTCCGCGTATTGGGCGGTGCTCTGGTCAACAAGGCGATAGTAGGACGCTTCATGAGCGTGAGCCAGATCTCGGCGCCGGCGCTGCGCCGGAGAGACCCGCACACAGCAGCTCGGCACACGCGTAGGCGAACTCGTCGGCTCGGCGAGGGACGACATGCGACCGACTGCCGGCGCATTCATGTAGGATGCGCACCGTGGCAGCACCGGCCGCACGCGCCGGCTTTGACGCCCAGCGCATCTGTTGGCTCGGCCACGCGACACCGCTGCTGGCGAGAGAGCGGCCCGTTACCTCAGGGTGAAGCGATCGAGGTGCCTGCCGCATGCCCCGGACCCGAGGTTCAGAAAGGGAACCCTCATGCTGATCGATATTATCGCGGGCGCGCGCCCGAATTTCATGAAGATAGCGCCCATCATCCGCGCGCTGGAGGCCCGCCGGGCCGCGGGCGGGCCGTTGCGTTACCGGTTGGTGCACACCGGCCAGCACTATGACCGTCGACTCTCGGATGACTTCTTCGCGCAGCTCGGGATCCCTGCACCAGATGTGAATCTCGAGGTCGGCTCGGGTACCCAGGCCGAACAGACCGCGGCCATCATGGTGCGCTACGAGAGACTCTTGTTGGAGACCCCCTCGTCGATGTGTCTCGTCGTCGGCGATGTGACCTCGACGATGGCGTGTGCCATCGCGGCGCAGAAGCTATGCATCCCGGTCGCCCATGTCGAGGGTGGCATCCGCTCCGGGGACTGGACCATGCCGGAGGAGATCAATCGCATGGTCACGGACGCCGTCACCAACTGGTTCTTCACGACCAGCGAGTTCGCCAACGAGAACCTGCGTCGTGCCGGTGTCGAGGACGCGCGCATCATCTTCGTCGGCAATACCATGATCGATACGCTCATCGCCAACATGGATCGGCTGCAACCGCCGGCGTTCTGGGAGGAGCTCGGGCTGCAACCGGGTGGCTATTTTGTCGTCACGCTGCATCGCCCGGCGAATGTCGACGAGAGCCAGGCCCTGGCGCGGATGCTCGCGGCGATCGGCGAGGGCACGCGCGGGCAGCCGGTGGTGTTTGCGGTGCATCCGCGCACGGCCAAGACGCTCCGTGAGCTGACGAAGCTGCCGGCCAGTCTCCATCTCGTCGAGCCGCAGCCCTATCTCGAGTTCAATTACCTGGTGCGCCACGCGATGGCCGTGATCACCGACTCGGGCGGCATCACCGAGGAGACGACCGTCATGGGCGTCCCCTGCCTGACGCTGCGCAACACGACCGAAAGGCCCGAGACTGTCACGGTGGGCACCAATGCGCTGATCGGCACCGACCCCGCGAAGCTCGGGCCGGCCCTGGACCGGCTGTTCGGCGGGAACTGGCCCAAGGGCGGTATCCCGGAGAAATGGGATGGGCATGCCGGCGAGCGGATCGTCGCCGCTTTGGAACGGCTGCTCGGCTGACTCGCATCGATGGCGGTGCGGAGCAAGGCACACCCGCTGCCCGCCGCGAGCTGGGTTATCCTTGCGCCATGGTGCGGTGACGCGAGGGGGCCTTTCTAGGGATCGTTTGTGTCTCGCTGGCATCGATCAGAACGCGAGCGCACACGAGGATGACAGTATTCCACGGGCTCGCGCAGGCCCATTGGCACATCCTGCTGGGCGTCTCCTGCGTCTTCCTCCTCTGGCGACTCGGTAAGCGCCCCTTCCAGGGCCGGGCACTCGCCCGGCGCTTCCCCGTATGGCTGGCGCTGATCGATCTGGCGTTGGTCCCCCTCGTCGTCGTCGTCTTCGGGGCGCTGATCGACGTCGCCACTCAGCAGGTCGGGCTCAAGGCGCCGGATGGTGCCATCGCCACGACCACACTGGTCATCGCGTACCTCGTCGGTGGCTGGCTACTCGCCCGGCTGATCGAGGCCAGGCTGTTAGCGCGTGCCGCGGACGAGCTCTCCGAGCGCGTGCCCAAGCTCGTCGTCGGCCTGATCTACGCCGTCTTGATGTTGCTCGGCCTGGGGCTCTTCCTGTGGCAGCAGGGCTACTCGTTCACCGGTGTCTGGGTGTCGACGGGCGTCGCGGCGGCGGTCTTGGGCCTGGCCCTGCAGCGCACGCTCGGCGACCTATTCTCCGGGATCGCGCTCGGCGTGGAGCGGCCGTTCAACCTGGGCGATTGGATCGAGCTGGGCGATGGTACCGTCGGACAGGTCATCGATGTCAACTGGCGGGCGACGCATCTGCGCGGCTGGGACAATGCGACCCATGTCATCCCGAATTCCCAGATGGCTGGCCAGGCGCTCAAGAACCTGCACGGCGCACGGCACCTCTACGCCCCCTGGTACTTCGTCAAGGTGCCGGCCGAGGCCGATCCGCGGTTCGTGTCGGCCTTGATCCTCGATGCCGCGTTGCGTTGCGAGACGGTGCTCAAGGTCCCGCATCCGGTGGTGCGGTTGGCTGATGCGACGACGGTCCCGTACAGCTACATGGTCTGGGTGCATCTGAGAAACTATCCTGCGGTGTTCCGTGCCCGTGAGGAGCTGTTCCGGGAGATCCATTGGGCGCTCCAGAAGGCCGGCATCGCGCCGGCACCCGAGGTCCATGAGCTGCGTACGCGTCGCGCCGAGCCAGTGCGCGCCGAGCCGCCCAATGTCCTGTTGGCCCTCAAGGGGCTCGACGTCGGCGGTCAACTGACCGAGGTGGAGCTTGAGCAGGTCGCCGCGCGCAGCGCCTATTGTTACTTCGACGCCGACCGCGTCATCCTGGCCGAGGGCGGGCTCAGCGACGCCTTTTACGTGATCACGGGTGGTCTGGTCGAGGCGGCGATCACGCTCCCGGACAATACGCGCAAGGTCACCGAGACCCTCAGTCCAGGCGACTACTTCGGCATCACCTCGATGTTGACGACCGATCCATCTTTTCTCGAGCTGCGCGCGAAGAGCGACGTGACCCTGATCCGCATCGACCTCGACTGTGTGCGCAAGCTGCTCGCGGCCCGGCCCGAGCTCGCCGAGCGGTTCGCGCGGATCGTCAAGGAGCGGCTCGATGCGGCCGACGCCGCGCGTGTCGCGAGCCGCCAGCCGATCGGACGCCTCAGCCTGCGCGACATCCGCAAGCGGATCGAAGGACTCATGGGCCGGAGGTCACCAAAGGCCAGCGGGTAAAGGGCTCCGAAGCCTCGTGACAGTGGTCAGTCTCCGTCGCGCGAGCGAAAACGGCGATGGTAGTCAGCGTCATAGAGGGCACTGTCGCGAAACTCCGTGGCCGCCAGCGCCGGGCCGACAAGGATCAAGGCGGTGCGCTCCTGCGGGCAGGCGCGAAAGGTCGCGACGATATCGGCGAGCGTGCCGCGCAGAATAACCTCGTCCGGCTGCGAGGCCCGGGCCACGACCGCGACCGGGCACTTGGCGCCATAGAAAGGCGTCAGCGTCTCGACGATCTCTGCGAGTCGATGGATCCCCAGGTGAATCGCGAGCGTCGCGCGGCTCGCGGCAAAGGTGGCCAAGGTCTCAGTCGGCGGCATCTTGGAGGCGCGCCCCGCCACTCGTGTGAGCACCAGGCTCTGTGCGACCTCAGGCACCGTCAGCTCGCTGCCGAGCGCCGCCGCGGCGGCAGCGAATGCCGGCACCCCCGGCGTCAGCGTATAGGGGATACCAAGGCGCCGCAGGCGGCGGATCTGCTCGGCCACGGCGCTCCAGATCGAGAGGTCCCCAGAGTGCAGGCGGGCCACATCCAGACCGGCGGCATGCGCGGAACGGATCTTCTCCTCGATAGTGTCTAGATCGAGCGGTGCCGTATCCACAAGCGTCGCGCCGGCGGGACAGTACTTAAGCACTTCCGGCGGCACGATCGAGCCGGCGTAGAGACAGACCGGACAGCGCGCGAGCAGATCGCGGCCGCGGACCGTGATGAGATCGGCGGCGCCGGGGCCGGCGCCGATGAAATGGACAGACATCGGTTCTTCCGGTGCAAAAAGATTCGATGAATCCGCTCTGTATGTACCCTACGAGGATGGCTTCACGACCGTCCAATGCAGAACCGGCATCGCCGGCCGGAAGGCGTGCAGTCGCCCGACGTTGCCGAGGCGCTCGACCGAAAGGCGCGTGAGCGTCCCGCCGAGACGCTGCCAGGCCGCGGTCACAGTTTGCTGGCTCTCCAGCGCGATCGCGTTCGTGACGAGCCGGCCACCAGGGGAGAGCGCCGCCCAGCAGGCATCGATCAGGGCCGTCTCGCGCATCCCGCCGCCGAGAAACACCGCCTGCGGTGGTGGTAGATCGGCCAGGCATGCCGGGGCGCGGCAGCAGCGCATCTCGAGGCGGGGCACGCCCAGGCGCTCGGCGTTGCGTATCGCTCGGGCCGCACGCTCGGGGCTCGAGTCGATGGCGATGGCTCGGGTGCGCGGATGGGCCAGCAGCCACTCGATAGAGACCGACCCCGAGCCGCAGCCGACGTCCCAGAGCAAGGCCCCGGCCATCGGTCGCAGGCTCGATAGCGTCACGGCGCGGATCTCGCGCTTGGTGAGCTGCCCGTCATGCTCCAGCCAGTCGTCGGGGAGCCCCGGAGCCTTGGGGATCACGATCGCCTCGGCGTCGGCGACGACCTCGATGGCCAGCAGGTTCAGGGGATCGACGTCGTCGAGATCGAAGTCTCGGGCGGGCCGTACTCGGATGCGCTCGCGCGGCCCACCGAGCGCCTCCAGTACCGTGACGCGGCTGCCGCCAAGCCCCCACGAGGCGAGCGCAGTCGCGACCGCGCGCGGCGTCGCGGCATCGGCCGAGAGCACGAGCACCGTCTCCCCCGGCTGCAACGCCGATCGCAGCGCGGGCAGGGGACGGCCTGCAAGTGAGATCAGGGTGCAGTCCTGTTGCGCCAAGCCCAGCCTGGCTGCAGCGAGCGCAAAGCAGGAGGGCTGCGGCAGCACGCGCATCTCATCAGGTGCCACCTGACGTGCCAGCGTCGCCCCGACGCCAAAGTAGAAGGGGTCACCGGTGGCCAGCACGGCGACTGGTTGGCCCCGTCGAGCCAGAAGCGCCGGCAGGCTGTCCGTGAGCGGTGAGGCCCAGGTCATGGTCTCGCCGCTGACCAGAGGCGCCACCAGAGCCAAATGCCGGCGTCCGCCGACGACGAGGCTGGCCTCGCTGATGTGCTGCCGTGCCTCGGCAGTGAGGCCCTCGACGCCGTCCTCACCGACCCCTATGATGCTGAGCCATGGTGCCGCTGGCGCGCTAGACATGACGAGATCGAGCTCGACGCGCATCCTGCTGCTCGGCGGGACCGCCGAGGCGATGGCGCTCGCCCAGAGGTTGGAGTGTGATGACCGTTTTGCCGCCGTCTACTCGCTGGCCGGTCGCACCAGCGCGCCGCGCCTGCCGGCCCTGCCCTGTCGTCGCGGCGGCTTTGGCGGCGTCGCTGGGCTGTTGGCCTACCTGCGAGAGGAAGGCATCGAGCTGATCGTCGATGCGACGCACCCCTTTGCGGCCGGCATGTCGCGCAACGCAGCCGAGGCCTCCCGGCAGAGTGGCATCCCGCTGCTGGTGCTCTCGCGCCCGCCTTGGACCCCTGAGCCCGGCGACCGCTGGACCTGCGTATCCAGCCTCGAGGCCGCGGCCGGTGCCTTGGGCGATTCCCCGCGTCGCGTCTTCCTGACCACCGGGAAGACCGAGCTGACCGCGTTCATCAGTGCGCCGCACCATTTCTTCCTTCTGCGCAGCGTCGAGCCACCCGAGCAGCGCCCTCCGCGCAGCACCTTCATTCAGGCGAAGGGTCCCTTCTCCGTCGGCAGCGAGCGGGCGTTGCTCGCTTCCTACCGCATCGACACCCTGGTGACCAAGAACGCCGGTGGCCCGGCCACGGCGGCCAAGCTCCAGGCGGCGCGATTGGCGGGTGTGGCGGTCATCATCGTGGAGCGTCCGCCCTCGCCCGGCGTCGGCCAGATCGTGCCGGATGTTGGTGCGGCCCATCAGTGGCTGGAGCACTATGCCCGCCGCTCCCGGCCCACCGAGCGTGGCGTGTAGAGCCACGGGGGGTGTTCGCTGCGAGCAATCCCGCGTGTTTCGGGGGTGCCGATCAGCACCAGTGTGCGCATATCGGCCTGGTCGGCGCGTGCCTCGGCCAGCGTGGTGATTAGGATCCGTTCGTCGGGGCCGCTCACAGCGCGGGCGAAGACGACGGGGACCTCGGCTGGTAGAAGGGCGAGGAGGCGCCGGAAGGCCTCGCCGAGCTGCCAGGGCCGCGCCTTGGACGCCGGATTGTAAAGGGCGAGCGCGAAACCGGCCCGAGCGGCCGCCTCCAGGCGCATCGCGATCAGCGACCAGGGCTTCAAGTTGTCCGACAACGAGATGACGCAGAAGTCATTGCCCAGGGGTGCGCCGACCCTCGCCGCGGCGGCGAGCACGGCCGACACACCGGGATGGACGGCGACATCGAGGTCGCGCCAGGCGGACTCGCCGTGGTCGATGGCCTCGAAGACCGCCGCGGCCATCCCGAAGACGCCGGCATCGCCGGCCGACACCAGGGCGACCGAGCGGCCGGCCGCAGCCAACTCCAACGCGAGGCGCGCACGGCTCAGCTCCTCGCGATTGTCCGAGCCGTGGCGGCGTTGATGAGGCTGATCTGCGACGCGCGCGAGATAAGGACCGTAGCCGACCAGGTCGGTCGCGGCGGCCAGGGCGGCTGCGGCGCGCGGGCAAACCAGATCCTTGGCACCTGGACCGAGCCCTACGATCGCCAGCTGTCCGCTCATCTCAGCCATTTGCGGCCGGGAACCAGCACCACCGAGAAATAGGGGACTGGCTGGTCGCCGGAGAGTTTGGCCAGCGGGACGACACGCTCGCCGGGCATGGTGCCGCGCTCGACGAGAACGGCTCGCTCGAGCGCCCCGGCCCGCGCCAAGGCGGTCCGGATCGTCGGCAGGTTGCGCCCGACCTTCATGATCACCGCCGCATCGGTATCGGCGAGGCGTCGTGCCAGCTCGTCCTCGGTCAGGGTCCCGGGCAGAACGGTGAGTACGGCGTCGCCGTGTGTGATCGGTGTCTTGGCCAGCGCCCAGCAGCCGCTCATGCCGGCTACGCCGGCGACGACCTCGCAGCGGAAATCCCTGGTTAGGCGATCGTAGAGATAGATGAAGGAACCGTAGAGGAATGGGTCGCCCTCGCACAACACGGCGACGTCTTCTCCTGCGGCCAAGGTACTGGCGACTTGGCTGGCCGCGGAGTCGTAGAACGCGTCCATCTCCACCCGGTAGCGGTCCTCGCGTGCCGGTACCTCGGTCGTGAAAGGGTACTCCAGGCGCAGCTCGCGTTGGTCGGCGCGCAGGTAGGCGTCAACGATCGTGCGGGCATTGCCGGGCCGGCCACGTTTCGCGAAGAAGGCCACCAAGGGTGCGGCCTGCAGGATCCGCAGTGCCTTCAGCGTCATCAGCTCTGGGTCCCCGGGTCCGACACCGAGGCCATAGAGGGTGCCGGGGCGCGTCATTCTTGGTCGCTGGCCAAGGCATTGATCGCGGCGACGGCCATGGCACTGCCGCCGCGGCGGCCGGGCACGATGATCGAAGGGATTGAGCGCTCGGCCAGCGCGTCCTTCGCCTCGGCTGCCCCGACAAAGCCAACCGGCATGCCGATCACCAGGGCTGGGCTGGGGGCACCGCCGTCGAGCATCTCGAGCAGATGGAAGAGGGCGGTCGGGGCATTGCCAATCGCGACAACGGCGCGGGGCAGCCGTTCCCGCCAAAGCTCGATGGCCGCCGCCGAGCGGGTCGTCCCAAGCGTCTGGGCCAGCTTCGGAACCGTCGGCTCAGTGAGGGTACAGACGATGTCGTTAGCCGCGGGCAGGCGGGCGCGCGTGATGCCATGCGCGACCATCTGACTGTCACAGAGGATGGGTTGTCCGGTCGCCAACGCGGCTTGGCCGGCCGATACGGCGTCGGGGGTGAATCGGATCGTCTCGGCGATATCGGTCATGCCGCATGAATGGATGACCCGCACGACGACGCGCTCCTCGTCAGGCGAGAAGCGGGCGAGTTGTGCCTCGGCGCGGATCGTCGCGAAGGAGCGGGCGTAGATGGCTGCGCCATCGCGGAGATAGTCAGAGTCGGTCATCCACAGTATCGGGGTTGGAGCACAGCCGAGACGGCCAGCGAACAGAGGAGGATAGCCGATGCGTTCGTCTCGGGGCAATGACACGGGACCAGCTGTTCTGGTCTATCCTGGATCTTACAAACCTGCGTGGATCGCGCACCGTCTTCCATTCGGAGCCCCCAGTTATGCCGGAAGCGCCTCCTGCGGATCACCCACTCGCTCGGCTGGTTCTCGACTATATCCGCACGTTGCTATGGCCCGCGTTGATCGTCTGGGCCTTCTTCGCCTTTCAGGACGATCTGATCGAGATCCTCAAGACGCGCGAAGTCGAGGTCGCCGGTGCCTTCAAGATCGGCCAACGGGTCGAGGACCTGGCCCGTAACACGCGTGCTGAGCTGGCCGACCTCGAGCGCATGGTGGCCGAGCTGCAGGCCGACCCTGGCGACCCGGAGCGCGTGCGCGCGGTGACGGAGGCCGTCTCCGCTAGCCTCGAGGCCCTCGAGCGCAACGTGACCCGCGAGGTCGCGCAGCTCCGCTCCGAATCGGTCCCGGCGCGGCCGACGACTATCACGCCCGCGCAAACCGATCCTCGCGAGAGGGCGCGCGAGCTCGAGGCCGTCGGGTTCGAGCGGTTGCTGGCGCGCGACCTAGAGGGCGCGCGTGCGGCCTTCGCAGAGGCCGCCGAGCTCTGGCCCGACTACCACAATGTCTCTGAGATCGCCCGGCTCCTGCGTCGCGAGGCGCCGCAGCTCACCGACGAGGGAGGGGCCGCGTGGGGAGACCTGTACCGCACGATACTGACACGCTACTCGTGGGGGATGCCGCAGGAGGCCCGCGAGGCCTTCGAGAGGCGGGCCACGCGGCGGTATTGAGCGCGAGGGGTCCGGCCATGAGGGATCATCCCTTGCCGCCGCCCAGCTCGCGCTCGAGTCGCTGGCTCCAGCGCGACATGCCGAAGCAGAAGATCCAGTAGATCAGGCCGGCGAAGAGATAGCCCTCGACCGAATAGCCGAGCCAGGCCGGGTCAGCGAAGGCCTGCTGGACGATGCCGAGTAGGTCGAATAGGCCGATGATGAGCACGAGCGTCGTGTCCTTGAAGAGCGCGATGAAGGTATTGACGATACCTGGAATCACGAGCCGCAAGGCCTGCGGCAGGATGATCAGGCCCGTCGTCTGCCAATAGCCGAGGCCCAAGGCCCGAGCGGCCTCGTACTGGCCCTTCGGGATCGCCTGCAATCCGCCACGGACGACCTCGGCCATGTAGGCCGACTGGAACATCACGATGCCGATCATGGCCCGTAACAGCTTGTCGAGCGTGACCTCCTCGGGAAAAAAGAGCGGCAGCATCACCGAGGCCATGAAGAGAACCGTGATGAGCGGCACGCCGCGCCAGACCTCGATATAGGTGATACAGGCGGCCTTGATGACCGGCATCCCGGAGCGGCGCCCGAGGGCCAGCAGGATGCCGATTGGCAGTGAGAGCACGATGCCGACGATGGCAATGGCGAGCGTCAGCATCAGCCCGCCCCATTGATGGGTCTGCACGACAGGCAGCCCCAAGGCCCCGCCGTAGAAGAGAATGAACGCCACAGCGGGGTAGCCGAGCACGAGACCCGCGGCGAGCGGCAGCTTGTAGCGGAAGCCACTGAAGAACAGCGGGACCATCGATGCGGCGAGCAGCCCCAGCGCGAGGTTGACTCGCCACTGCTCCGCCTCAGGATAGAAACCGTAAAGGAACTGATTGAGACGGGTGCCGATGAAGACCCAACAGGCCCCGCCGCTTGTGCAGTCCTCGCGGCTGCTCCCGACCCAATCGGCATTGAGTATGGCCCACTCGATGAAGGGCGGCACCACCAGGAAGACGAGATAGAGCCCGAGCAGGGTCAGCGCGGTATTGGCCGGCGATGAGAACAGGTTGCGGCGGAGCCACCGGAACGCGCCACCGGCACGCCGCGGTGGCCGACTCGCCAGGGCTGCCTTGTCGGGCACGTCAGCGCTCCGTCAGCGCGATGCGCGCGTTGTACCAATTCATGAACAGCGAGATCAGCAGGCTCAACGTGAGATAGACGCCCATCGTCATCGCGATGACCTCGACCGCTTGGCCGGTTTGATTCAGTGTCGTGCCTGCAAAGACATTGACTAGGTCCGGATAGCCGATCGCTGTCGCCAGGGATGAGTTCTTGAGCAGATTGAGGTACTGGCTGGTCAGGGGCGGGATGATGACGCGCAACGCCTGCGGCACGATCACGAGCCGCAGCACCTCGGCGCGCCGCAGGCCCAGTGCCGCAGCGGCCTCGCCTTGGCCCTTTGGCACGGACAGGATGCCGGCACGTACGATCTCGGCGATGAAGGCCGCGGTGTAGATCGACAGTGCCAGCAGCAATGCGGCGAGCTCGGGGATGACGGTGATGCCGCCGCGGAAGTTGAAGCCAACAAGCCGCGGGACCTCCCAATCGAGCGGCATCCCCGTGATGAGGAAGGTCAGGCTCGGCGGCACGAGCACGAGACCGAGCCCGATCCAGCCCGCGGGGATGCTCCGGCCCGTCTGCTCGCGGTGGCGACGTGCCCAGCGTCCGAACAAGAATGCGGCGGTCGCGCCGGCGGTGAGCGCCACCGCGACCACCCCGAAGCCGGGCTCGAAGATCGGCCGGGGGAGATAGAGCCCGCGCAGGTTCAGGAATAGCGCCTCACCGAGGCTCAGGCTGTCGCGCGGGAGGGGGAGGGCCCGCAGGACGGCGAAGTACCAGAAGAAGATCTGCAGCAGCAGGGGCACGTTGCGAAAGATCTCGACATAGACCGCGGCAAGCCGCGCAATCAGCCAATTGCTCGAGAGGCGGGCGATGCCGATCAGAAAGCCGATCAGGGTCGCGAGCAGGATGCCGAGCGCCGAGACGAGGAGCGTGTTGAGGAGGCCGACGACGAAGGTCCGGCCGAACGTCGAGGTCTCCGAGTAGTCGATCAGCGTCTGCAGGATGCCGAACCCGGCCTCGGCGGAGAGGAAGGCGAAGCCGGTACTGATCCCGCGGCTCTCCATGTTGACGAGCGTGTTATCCAGGATGTAGGCAAGCGCGGCCAGGATCGCGGCCAAGAATAGGCACTGGAATAGCAGTGCCCGCAGCCGCGGGTCGTTCCAGCCCGTCCATGACCGTCGCCGGCCGGGCTGTCCATCAGGCTTCCTGGGCACGCGGGCTCTGGCCTCCCGTCGCGGCCTGCTCAACGATCGGCACCCGATCAGCGGATCGGCGGCGCATACTGGAGCCCGCCGTCTTTCCAGAGTCGGTTCAGGCCACGCTCGATCTTGAGTGGTGAGCCCTCGCCGACATTGCGGGCGAAGATCTCGCCATAGTTGCCGACCTGTTTGATCACCTGGTAGGCCCAGTCATCATCGAGCCCGAGCGCCGAGCCCTTGATCCCTCCCCGCCCGAGCAGCCGCTGCACCTCGGGGTTCTGGCTGGTCCGCAGCTCATCGACGTTGGCGGACGAGACGCCGAGCTCCTCGGCGTTGATCATCGCGAACAGCGTCCAGCGCACGATGTTGAACCAGCTGTCATCGCCTTGTCGCACCGCTGGACCGAGCGGCTCTTTGGAGATGATCTCGGGCAGCACGACGGCCTTGTCCGGCTCCGAGAGCTTCTGACGCAGCGCGTAGAGCTGGGACTGGTCGCTCGTCAGCACGTCGCAGCGGCCCGCCTCGAGCCCGCGGGCGGTCTGGTCGGCTGTATCAAACACGACCGGCTCATACGACATGCCGTGGGTGCGGAAATAGTCGGCCAGATTCAGCTCGGTCGTCGTTCCGGCCAGGATGCAGACGGCTGCCCCGTCTAGCTCGCGGGCGCTCTTGAGGCCGAGCTCTTTGGCGACAAGAAAGCCCTGGCCGTCGTAATAGGTGACGCCAGTGAAATGGACACCGAGAGAGGTATCGCGCGTCAGCGTCCAGGTCGTGTTCCGCGACAGGAGATCCACCTCCCCTGATTGAACTGCGGTGAGGCGCTCCTTGGCCGTCAGCGGCGTGAAGCGGACCTTGTCGGCATCACCGAGGGTGGCGGCGGCGACGGCCCGGCACACATCGACGTCAATGCCGGTCCAGCTGCCCCTCTCATCGGCACTGGAGAAACCGGGGAGTCCTGTGTTGACGCCGCACTGGACGAACCCCCGCTCCTTGACCGTGTTCAGGGTACCATCGCCCAAAGCGGGCAGCGCGGCCGTCGCCAGGCCCAAGAGGACGGCCGCCGCTCCAATCTGTCTGATCGTCATCGCTTCACCTCCGGTCGTGATGTTTCGCGTTTCACGCGTCGCTGAGTCGTTCAGCGGCCCAGACGACAGACCTAGCGTCGCTGCTTCCTCGGGGCTCCATCAGTGCCATTCGGAGCCGCCGCTGTGTCGGTGGCGCCATTGAAGCAGGCCACGCAGGCGAATGCAGCCCTCCAAGCTTGTCCCCAACCGCTTGGTAGCGCTGACGAGCGCGGCCTCGGGCAATCGGTATTGAACGACGCAGGACCAACCGGCTGATCGCTAGGCCAAGGCGGAAGGATCACTTACCTCGAAGTCGTCCATGTCCGGCAGTAGGATAAGATACCAGCCCGGACCCTCGAGCCGGGTGTCCTCGGTCAAGGTTGCCCAGGGGGCCGGCGGCAGATGATCCGGCTGTTAGGGTCCTGGGCGTCGAATACCCTTGATAGCCGGTATTTTGCCTATTGGTCATGGTAGGTAGAATGCGGGCTCAGACACGGACCGACCGATGGGCTAACGATCATGGGGCGAGACGAGCCACCGCGGACCATGAAATGTCGCCTCGCCCCTGATCGTTCCCTCACCCCAACCCTCTCCCAGAGGGCGAGGGAGCGAACGTGCTGCGCGGATTTCATTGTAAGCCTAACGCGTGCTGCGGCGACGGGCGGAGTCTGGGCGGCGTCTGGGCGGCGTCTGGGCGGCGCTTCCAGATTCGCGCGGCGCACGTGCAGTACTTGCGGGTCCCTTTGGCAAGGATGACCGAGCCTGGTCTGGGGCACGGCTCGATGATTGTGGGGGAGCCGATTGCGCCCAACCGTACCGATCTCTAAGTCTTTATTCGGTGGCTGACGCTGTAGTCGCCAGGTCCAATTCCTGTGAAAGAGAAGCAACGAACGGAGAGATGACGGGGGGCGCTAATGACGGCCGAATCCATATCGATCAACCGCGCCCTGCCGAAGGGCGTGATGTTGAATGCCTATCCGGACAGCATCGGTGGAAAGCTGTCCGATATCGTGAGGCTATTGAAGAAGCCTGAGCTTGAGCGGGCCTTTTCGCTATTCTACATACTTCCAACGTTTTTCAATAGCGATCTCGACCGCGGCTTCTCTGTTGTCGATTACAATTACAATCCCGAGCTCGTCGCGCTTGAGGATCTTGACGAGCTGAATAGGCTCAACATCATGTTCAAGTTCGACCTGATCTTGAACCATCTTTCTGTGCGCTCCCCCCAATTCCAAGACCTCTTGGAGCACGGCGACGAGTCGTCCTATAAGGCGTTTTTTGTCGATTGGAACGAGTTCTGGCATGAGCACGGCGAGCCCGGCGTTGACGGGCAGGTGGTCCCGAAGCCCGAATATCTGCAGAAGCTCTTCATGCGTAAGCCGGGACTGCCGGTGTTGAATGTGCCCTTTCCGGATGGGACTCACCGGCCTTATTGGAATACCTTCTATCAGGAGAAGTGCTATCGTGAGATCGCGCCGGCTGATTTGGCGGGAATCGCGGCGCTCTCCGAAGAGGAGGCGAGCAGGGCTGCTGAGACCGTCAACGGGGCCATCAGAATGAAAGTCAACCTGGATGAGCTCGATTTTGGTGATCTCGCTCGTTATAAGGAGGCCATCCTGTCGATCGCCGAGAGGTGCTGTGACTACCTTGGCCAGATGGATGTGAACGCCAAGTCGGAGCTCGTTTGGGACTTC
This sequence comes from uncultured Chromatiaceae bacterium, assembly GCA_964583605.1. Taxonomy (GTDB): domain Bacteria; phylum Pseudomonadota; class Gammaproteobacteria; order Chromatiales; family Chromatiaceae; genus CAZOWL01. The sequence continues at coordinate 45,823 of CAZOWL010000010.1, forward strand.
TACGAAGAGACCTTGCGCAAGCTACGCGACTATGGCGCGAAGATCATCCGCTTGGATGCATTCGCCTATCTCCATAAGGAGCCCGGTCGGGTCAACTTTTTCAATAGGCCTGGGACTTGGGATTACCTCGAACGGCTTCGAGGTATCGCGGAGAAATACGACCTGATCATCTTCCCAGAGATACACGCGCAATACGGTTGCCGGCTCCATGACGAGGTGGCCGCGAAGGGTTATCCGATTTACGACTTCTTCTTACCAGGCTTGCTGATCGACGCGCTGGAACGGGCAACCACTCGGCATTTGCTGCATTGGGTCGAGGAGATCCTCGAGAGAAAGATCCTGACGATCAATATGCTCGGCTGTCACGACGGGATCCCGGTGCTGGACCTGCGCGGTTGTGACGTGCATGGGGTCTGGAAGGCCGGCTTGTTGAGCGACGAGCAGATCGATGCGGTCATGAAGCTCATCACGGACCGTGGCGGCCGAATCAAGAACCTCTATGGCCCGGACGGCAAGAAGATCGCGTACTATCAAGTTAACGCCACATTTTTTAGCGCGTTGGGCGAGGACGAACGCAGGTTGAGGCTCGCGCGCGCGATCCAGATGTTCATGCCGGGCATCCCCCAGGTCTGGTATCTAGATCTATTCGCCGGCAAGAATGACTATGCCGCGGCGGATCGCGGTGGCGCGGCTGGACACAAGGAGATCAATCGGACGAATCTCAGCGTCGAAGAGGCAGAGGAGGGCCTGCGGCGTGCGATCGTCCAGGACCAGCTGCGGTTGATCCGCTTTCGCAATACATCGCAGGCATTCGATGGAAAGCTCGAGATCTGTCGCAGTGAAGAGCATCTGCTGCACCTGAAATGGCATGGCGAAGGCTGTTCGGCGACGCTCGAGGCGGACCTCCGCGAGCACGGCTTCCGTGTCTTACATAGCGTTGGGGGAGTAGATGAGACCGTGATGGAGTCCCCCTAGTGAGGCCCTGCTTGGCACCGACGAGTCGTGAAGATCGAAATCGGGATCGGGATCGAGATCCGGCGTTTCGTGGGAAATTCGATTGCGATTTCGATCCCGACTTTGAGCGGGTAGAGGGTGCAGCACTGCAAGAATATGACGCCCCCGCAAAGAGTGAGCCCACTCAAATTCTCTAATTACGTCCGGGCTCTCACTGCCTGCTCAACCCGAAAGAAAAGGAGGCTGCGACAATGAATATCCTGGCAACGGATCTCGACCGGACCCTGCTTCCCAACGGCCGCTGGGAAGGTGATCATGGGGCGATTGATCTCTTCAATCGGTTGACGGCGGAGCACGACGTCGTCGTCGTCTATGTCACGGGCCGCAATCTCCCCCTCACCGAAATCGCGATCGCCGAGTATGGTATTCGCTATCCGCACTTTCTGATTGGCGACGTAGGCACGTCGATCAGAGAGTACAAAGCAGGCGAGTGGCGGCTCGACGGCGGTTGGGCTGAGCACGTGCGGCACGCGAGCCCGCGGTGGGATGCGTCGGAGATTAAGGCGGTGGTGGCCGATGTCTCAGGGATCACCGAGCAAGAGGCGGTGCACTTGAATGAATTCAAGCAGAGCTATTATGTCGACCACGATAGACGGGACGCGATCCTGGCGGATGTTGATGATCGCGTGAAGGGGCGCTTTGACGAGGTCATCATCTACAGCCACGACTCTCAGACCGGGAAGGGCCTGCTCGATGTCCTACCGGCGAGTGCGACAAAACAGACGGCGTTGGAATACGTGGCGGAGAGTCTCGGCGTGGCCAAGGAGTCCGTCGTCTTTTGCGGGGACAGCGGAAACGACATCTTTCCTCTCACGGCGGGATTCTCAGGTGTACTGGTCCGCAATGCGGACGAGCAGCTCGTGGAGAACGTGAAGCGGGCAATGGGGGAGAATCCAAGCCTTAAGGTCTACTTTGCGAAGGGGCGGTTCCAAGGGCTTAATGGCTACTACACAAGCGGCGTGATTGAAGGGGCCTATCATTACGGGCTCTTCCCGCCCGTCGCAGATTGACGCGACTAAACCAAATCGCCACTCAGGAAGAGCTGCTGGCCCGAGGGTGAACGGGCGTGGCAATAGGTGCCCCAGCTTCGCGGTGGATCGCGTCTACCTGCTCCGTATCATTGCGCGTCGGTTGTGAGCGGGGCTCTCCCCGCCGACCTGCGGAATGCTCGGGGCCGTTTCCGATCAGGCCTCCTCTGGGAGATCAGGCAGTCGGAACGGCGTGGCGGCTGTAGGCGCATGCATGTAGATCAACCCGCCATGCGGTCGATTGATCTCGGCGATCTCGTAGATCTGCTCGAACAATGCGTCTGCGTCCTCAGCCGGGGCCATGACGGTTAGGACCTCCTTCTCCGGTGTCTCGCCAATGCCGCGGTGGCGCAGAGGTGTGATGCGCCCAAGGCCGCGGGCGTAATGGATGTCGACCGCCGTTAGGCCGTGCTCGTCGGTCAGAAGCTTCAGCAATGGCAGCCCCCTTCCTTTCGGCAGGATACAGGTGATGACCTTGTGCGGCCGCTTGTGACGCATTAGTTCGGACATGCCGAGTCCGTCTATTCTTGAGCGGTGTCTACTTGGTTAGCCGCGCGATTATCTCGGGCGGTACGAAGGTGGCGGCCTTCTCGAGGGGCGTGACCCACATAAAGCCCATGCCAGGGGTATCCATTTTTCCTGCGAGGTACATCTTCTCGAACACCCGGTCTACCTGATCGGTTGACACAACGATGTTAATTACCTCCTTCTCTGCCTCAACGGCAAGCCCCCAGATCCCAAGGCGTTCGCGCACACCCCGGCCGTGTGCGTAATGGATGCTGGCGCCTTGCGCGCCCGCTTCCTGCGCCGCCTTGACGATCTCGTCGGCCATGCCGCGCTGGACGCTTGCCGTGATCAATGCGACGTCGGTCAGGACAACAATCTCGCGCGTGGTCAAGTCACGGATCCTTTTCTGGTCTCCACGACGTGCATCGACTCATCGTAACGGTGGTGCTTGCGCCAGACCTTCCACCGGATCCAGAGGCCTGTCGCCAACACCGACAAGATCGGGCAGATTGACGCCATCGCCAGCACGCCAAATCCTTCGATCGCGTGCACGGCGCTGCCGAAACCGAGGCCCATTGCCAACACGAGAGGCACGGTCACCGGTCCGGTTGTCACGCCGGCGCTGTCCCAAGCGATGTTGACGAATTCCTCGCTCGAGAAATAGGTGAGAAGGGCAGCGAGGGCATAGCCTGGGACAAGGAGCCAGGCGATCGAGAAGCCGAACACGATCTTGGCCACACCCAAGGCGAGTCCGAAGCCGACGCCGAGTGACACCGCGACCATCAAGGTCCCTTTGCGGAAGGCCCCATTCGTCAGGTTCTCTACCGTGAGCCCTAGGGCATTCAGCGCCGGTTCTGCGAGCGTAGCGCCGAAGCCTAAGAGCCAGGCGAACGAAAAGCAAATCATCAAGCCAAGCCCAAGGTCGTATAAGGGGGCATTGGGTACCGCTTCGATTTCGGCAAATGACGCCGGCACCAAGCCCCCGGCTTGGCTGCCGAGCTTCGCGAGGCCGTAGGTCAGACCGAGGTTGAAAACGATGATGCCAAGAACCGCAAGGGTGATGCCGTAGGCGATGTTGACGGGGTTCTGGATCCGCTCGCGAAGCACCAGCCGCATGACGAGAAACAGGAACAGGACCAGCGGAACGATCGCACGCAATCCGTTCAGTGTCTCGATCCAGGGACTGCGTCCGTGCCAGGCCGCTGGGGCGGCCGTTGCGGCTGTCTGCGTTGCTGCGGCCACGATCTCCTCCGGGCTGATCACGAGCGAGACGTAGACCGCCAGTATCTGGACACTGATGATCGGGAACAGGGATGCGAGGGTCACGATGCCGAAGCCGGACAGGGAGGATTGTCCCTTGCCCGCGGCGGTCGCGATGCCGATGCCGAGCGAGAGCACCAGCGGCACCGTGACGGGTCCGGTTGTGACTGCGCCACAATCCCAGGCGAGGCCAAGCGTCTTGCGCAGCTCCGGCTCCGTCAAGAGATAGAGTGTGAGCCCGAGTGTCGGGATGAGCGTCAGATAGATGAGAGGCTTGAGGCTCCAGCCGTAGAGGAAGCGCAGCGTGCCGAGGATGGCGGCGAGTCCGACGCCCATGCCGACGCCCAGGACCAGCGCTTCGGCCCAGTCATTCAGCAGGGCATAGAGATAGGGTGCCGCTTGAGCCTCCACGATCTGCCCGGCCGCCTTCAGCGCCCCGATGGCCGGCTCGGCAAACGTCACACCGATGCCGAGCAGGAAGGCGATTAGCAGGACGACATTGAGGTGGGCCTTCGCCGGCAACACCGTCCCGAGCATCTCGCCGAATGGCATTACTATGAAATTCGCGCAGCACGTTTGCTCCCTCGCCCTCTGGGAGAGGGTTGGGGTGAGGGAACGATCAGGGGCGAGGCGGCATTTCATCATCCGGGGTGGCTCGGCTCGCCCCATGATCGTTAGCCCGACCTTCAAGCCCTCGATGAAGAGCATGAGGCCGATGATCACGGCGAGCAGTCCGCCCGTGATGGCCCAGGCGTCGGCGATGTCCTGGCGCAGCACGAGCGCCTGAAACAGCATGAGGTAGACCGCCAGCGGAACAACGGCACGCAGCTGCTCAGTCAGCCGCACACTGACGTAGGGACCGATCAGGCGATAGGCGTCGATCGGTCGCAGCCGAATCTTTGGTGCGCGGTAGGGGATCTCGTGACCGTCGGCGTCGCGCCACACCTTCGGTGTGATGTTGTTGTACGAGATCCGATCCTGGTGGACCGATATCTCGCGCGCGAAGGCCCCGAAACGGATCTCCGTAGGCATCATTCACGATTCCAGCCCACCGGGCTCAAGAGCGCTATGCCGAGCTGTCGCGGATGCACTAGGGCGCCTGGAACGCAACGAGCTCCCGCGAAAGATGCGCAAACAAGTCTCATCCCCCTCGCGCCGGGTAGTGGGGGGCCGGTTTCATAAACCATCCTACCTGGCAGATCGTGTCAGCGACTGGAGCGATTCCAATGGAGTCATCGGCTGTCACCGGTGATGCGCAACGCGTCTTGATACAGCAGGCTCGCGGGCTCGGAATGAGGAAACTCGCAGTCCGAGAGCAATATCTTTTGGTCCTTCGGTATGTCGCGTGCTACGCGGACGTTCTCTGAGAGGAGCTGTGGTAATCCAGGCTTCGCGACATTGTCCTCAATGTTCTCGATTAGCCCGTAGTTCGTATAGCCGCCCATGCCATCGAGCAGGTCGCCAGGCTTGAGGTCCTTCTTGGCGTAGCAATAAACGTTGGTCTTCATGCCGAAGCGCGGCTGGAGTCGTGCCGAGTTGTCCAGGTAGGCCTCGGCCACGCCGTGCATGGCCTCGATATGGCCGAGATGATAAGGCCGGTAGAAGACGTAGAAGGGTCCAGGCCCCATGTCGGGGGGGAACCAGGACAGGGTGTACTGCTGAAACGGGTCGTCGGTATGACCGATCACGAAGACGCCGCCTTTCGGGGTAGCTCCGAGAAGATAGTCGACCAGCGGACGATCGCCTTTCTGCCAGATGCCGGGGAAATCGATCAGCTCGAAGATATCGAGCACGCTCGAAGCCCTATGGCCTAGCATACCAGGCTGCGTGGTCCGGCCATTAATGGCGTTTGCCAAGACGGCCATCTCGACGCAAAGCTTCGAGCCGTCCGTATAGGAGCTGCACATCTTGTGGTCTAGGTTGCGCTTGTCCGCTTCCGGGGCGATCTTGGTCGGATTCGTGTACCGATCAAGGAAACCCTTGATATTGCCGCCCATCACGATATCGAATCCCCACAGGGTGATGCCGTCGATAAGCCTCTTGATGACCGTTGGCTGATCGCCATCCGCGCAGGTGTAGACCCTGCCGTGATGTTTCGCGAGCTCGAGAAGATAGGGGCCATACATCAGCTCGGCCTCGTAATTCATCATGACCACGTGCTTATCGGTCTCGAGAGCGGTTTGCGCGTGGACCGCACCTTGGTAGACCGCATTCGAGGATTCAATCAACACATCCATTGGCCCGGCCGATGCCACAAGCTCTCCGCTTTCGCAGACGGCGAGCTTGTTTGAGTCTATGGCCTGCTCGAGATCGGTGCGGTTCTCAACAATCTGAAAATCGAGGCCAAGCCACTCGGCGCATTCGATCGCTCGGTCGACCCTTATGTCAGCTATGGCAACGGGAGCCATCCCCGGGGTGTGAAAAGTCTGGAATACGAGGCCCTTGCCGATAGAGCCGATACCGATAATGCCGACACGTACCGGGGTATCGAGCGCGGTCAATCTGTCGAGCAGCGGAATCATAGGGAAGACCTCCTAGGTCAGAAGGCAGCGGTTGAGCTCGTTCTTAGACCTTACCGGGGCAGGCGATCCCGAGTGCCCGCGTCGGGGCGGGGGCCCCTGGGCTCAGAAGCCGATCGCTCGCGATAGCAGCGCGCGCCATGTCGTAGGTTGCGGCGCAATAGGAGCTTGATCACTGCCAGCGACTTGGGCCGGAGCGTCGCCCTCGAGGGCGACACGAATAAAGGAATGGAGGAGAGGTGGCCAATGAAGCGCTCTTGGTTGCCCGGCAAGCTGCCCTCTCCAGACCGATCGGGGCTCGGTCGGTACTCGGGCCAACTGGCCGGCTCATCCCCTTATCTCAACGGTTCCGGCGACTGATCCGCGTCACTTGTTCTTGATCCGTCCCCAAGCGCAGCCTGAAGACACGCCCACCTCGCGGCACGCGGCCAAGTGTAACGATTTGCAAGGGGTCGATCCATCCCGAGGTGGGCGTTGCTTGCTGCCTCGTCGGGCACGCCCTGACCGGCGGAGCACTTTCGCACGCGGCGCAAACGGCACCCCGCGCAGGCACCCGGATCAACCTGCAACCCCTGTACGGGCGCGCGCAGCCGACTGATCAGGCCTCACGATCTTGAATCGTGCGCGAAGCTGGTGCGATGGCCCTGGCTGTCCCGCCGAACAGGATGTCGCCCACGTGTCAGGCGGCGATCAGGAACACCCCGGCGAGCATCAGACCCGCTGCGAGCAGGTTCCGGCGCAGGCCGGTCTCACGGAACAGCCAGGCGCCATAGAGCACCCCCATCACGAGGCTGGTGCGCTTGACGGCGATCATATAGGCCACCTCGACGCCCTGCAGGGCGAGGAAATGGGTGTAGACCATGATGCCGTTGAGGGCGCCGACGAGGAGGACCGCCCAGGGCCGGCGCCACACGCGACTGAGCGCCCTGGGCTGGTGGGCCCCGACAAGTCCGAGCGTCGCCAGACCGAGCAACAGGAAATAGAAGGCGCCGAATTGCTGCGGCGCGAGATACCGCATCGCCCCTTTCCCCATCGTTGCAGTGAACGCGTATAGGATGGCGACCCCGAGCATCATTCTGGATCCGGGCGCTCGCAGGATCGCGGTCCAGGGGGCGACCCAGGTGCGCCAGTCGCGGATGTTCGCGGCCTGGCTGTTCAGGAGCCAAGAACCGGTGACGACCAGCAGGATGCCAGCGGCGCCCCGGGGACTGACCTCCTCTCCGAGCAGCCAGTAAGCGATGAGGATCACGAAGACCGGAGTGAAGGCCAAGTAGGGCAGGGTGCCTGCGAGAGGATGATCCCGGATCGCGGCCATGTAGAGGGCCATGGCCAGGATCTCGAGCGGCAATAGTGCGGCGATCCAGTACCAGAATGCCGTCGGCAATTCACTGAGCGGTGGCAGCCCAACGAGCAGTGGCGTGAGCAAGAGCCCAGTCAGCGCGAAGCGCACCAGCACGAGCTCACGCGCCCCATAGTCGCGCAGCCAGGCCTTGGTGGCGGTATCGGCCGAGGCCAGGGAGAAGGCGCAGAGCAGTGCTAGAGCGAGCCAGTCCATGGTTCGTGGGGCGCCAGCGGGGAACTGCCGAGCCCGCGGCGCCGAGCGGTCCTAAAGCACCTTGGCCGCGGCGGCGCGCAGCACGCTGGTGCCTGCTAGAGGACGATGCGCCTGCTCGCTCAAGTGTCGCCGCCAGGCACGGGCCCCCGGGCGGCCCTGGAACAGGCCGAGGAGGTGACGCGTGATGCTGCTCAGGGGCACATTGGCGGCCAGCTGGCGCTCCACGTAGGGGATGAAGGCCTCCAGCACCTCATGGCGTGTTGGTCGCGGCCGCGGATCGCCAAAGATCACTTCGTCCGCGTCGGCGAGCATCCAGGGATCTTGGTACGCGGCGCGGCCGATCATGACGCCGTCGACCTGCCCCAACAGCTCGCCGGCCTGAGCAATGCTCTGCACCCCGCCGTTCAGGGCCATCGGCGTGTCGGAAAAGGCCTCCTTCAGGCGGAAGACCCAGTCATAGCGTAGCGGCGGGACCTCGCGGTTCTCCTTCGGGCTCAGCCCCTGCAGCCAGGCCTTGCGTGCATGCACGATCAGCACATCGGCGCCGGCCTCGACAAGGGCCCCGACGAAGGCGGTCAGCTCCCCGTAGCTGTCTTGGTTATCGATGCCGAGGCGGAGCTTGGCGGTCACTGGGATGCGGACCGCGTCCTTCATCGCCGCGATGCAGTCGGCGACGAGCTGTGGCTCCGCCATCAGGCAGGCGCCGAATCGGCCCGACTGCACGCGATCGGATGGACAGCCGAGGTTCAGATTGATCTCGTCGTAGCCCCAATCCCGTCCAAGCCTGGCGCAGGTGGCCAGCTCACCCGGGTCGCTGCCGCCGAGCTGCAAAGCCACCGGGTGCTCGGCCGGATCGAACCGCAGGAAGCGCTGCCGATCGCCGTGTATCAGGGCGCCGGTCGTGACCATCTCCGTGTAGAGGCGCGTGTGCGCCGTGATCAGGCGCACGAAGAAACGGAAGTGGCGGTCTGTCCAGTCCATCATCGGGGCAACGCAGAGGCGCCAATGGCCATCCGAGCATGGCTCACAATGAATCTCGCGAAGCACGTTTGCTATATCGCCCTCTGGGAGAGGGTTGGGGTGAGGGAACGATCAGGGGCGAAGCGACATGTCATGGTCCGGGGCGGCTCGGCTCGGCTCGGCTCGTCCCATGATCGTTAGCCGGGAATCCTACTGTCAAGGCAACTTTTCAGCGGATTGTGGCCACGCCTCTCTCTCAGGAATGTCTTGCGTCCCGCCTGACATTAGGCTGGGGACGCGCGCAGTAGCTATTGGAGGCAGCCTAGCCGAACAGCGCCTGCCGCAGAAGCGCCAGCGGTATCGGCGCCCGTTCTGACCTGGATCAGCAAACGTTTACTCTTCATGGGTTCGTCATGTGCCGGTCATCGAATGACCGCAGTAGTCCGGTGGAATACCGCGTGCGAAGCAAGCCGGCGGACGACTCCCGCGATATGGGCAAGCCGGGGTCGGCGCGCTTCATGTCGGCCAGCGGGCGATACCTGACACGCCAAAGCTGGCCTTGGCCTTGGATCACCTGAGGAGCACGATCGATGAGACACGCGTCACGAAGCAAGACCCGCGCCCTCCCGGCGGCCGTTGCCGCCGCGCTTGGCGGCGCGATGACTATCAATGCCCTGCTGGTCGCGCCGGCCTTCGCGGCGGGCGAGGGGAATTCCGGTGAATGGATGCCCGGTGACTTCCATCAGCACACCTACTACACCGACGGCAGCTACACGTTTGCCGAGGTGACGCAATCCAACGTCGACTAGGGCCTCGACTGGTGGTCGAACTCGGAGCACGGCGGCGAGCGTAACCGCGATGGCAACGGCCAATACTGGGACGACCCGGCCGTCTACCCGGAAAACCCGATCCTCGGAGAGGAGGAGTTCTCAGGCGGCCACCAGGAGATGTGGCGCTGGCAGAGCCTGCGCGATTACGTCTATCCGGATATCCTCGAGTGGCGTGCGATGCTGCCGGAGAAGACGATCATCTCCGGCCTCGAGTGGAACGTCCCGGGTCACGAGCACTGCTCCACGTCGATCTATCAGTACGACGATACCGCGACCGCGGTCAGCGAGTTTGAGTACCGCTACGACAGAAGTGACGACGACACCAGCCGTGACGGCGAGTCGAGCCTGCTGGCGGGCGAAGTGTTGAGCAAGACCAACGATACGGCTGAGGACGCGATTGCCGCCGTCGAGTTCATGCAGGCCCTCAAGGACCAGGGACTCGGCGACGCCTGGGTGGTCCCGGCCCACATCGAGCGCGCCAACAGCTACACCATCGCCGACTTCCGCAACTGGAACAATGCGGGTCCCGATGTCGCCATCGGCTATGAGGGGGCGCCCGGCCACCAGACCTCCGGGTCGCGTGGGTTCGGCACCGGCTCGGATGGCGGCGGCGCCTATGGCGGATCCGGTTATTACAGCGCCAAGGTCGGCGGTCTCTGGGACGCCCTGCTCGGCGAGGGCCGCAACTGGTGGAACTTCGCCAGCTCGGACTTCCACAACCACTGGAGCACCGGCGGCAGCGACTTCTGGCCCGGCGAGTACCAGAAGAACTACACCTACATCGACACATCGAATCCCGACCCGATCCAGGCGGTGTTCGACGGGGCGCGATCCGGCGCCTCCTGGCACGTTATGGGCGACCTGATCGACGCGCTGGACTTCACCGCGCAGAGCCTGGGCGAGAAGGCCATGATGGGCCAAACGCTAGAGGTTAAGCGTGGCAAGGCGGTGATGGTCAAGATCAAAGCGCATGACCCGGCTGGTGCGAATCACTGCCCGCTCGATATGGACAACCCGTCCCTGGCCCAGATCGGCATCTCTCAGCCGCTCAATGAACCGGTGCTGCATCACATCGACCTGATCGGCGGCGACGTGACGGGCTATGTTGAGCGTCCTGCCAACTTTGACGGCTGCCCCGCTAGCGATACCCGCGACCTCGAGACCGACATCCCCTACTGCAAGGAGACCAACGAGTCCACGCGGATCATCGCGACCTTCGAGCACCGGGGCCGCAAGCGCTATGGCAACATGACCCGCGTCTTCTGGTTCAAGCCGGAAGGGGACATGTATCTTCGCCTGCGCGGCACCAACCTACCGGCGGGCGTGCCCTACGAGACGGACGAGCACGGCAACCCGTTGGCCGACTCCGAGGCCGAGGCCAACCTGTACAACATGAGCGGTGACGAGTTGGCCAGCTACCTGATCGGGGACATCGAAGACTATGTCCTGGATCGCAAGCTCGGCAATGCGACCACCAGCAAGCTGGACGAGGTGGCCGAGGCCTACGCGGACCTCTGGTTCTACTCGAACCCGATCTTCATCAAAGTGGTCGACTGAAGGTCCCCGCTGCTTCGCTCCGAGGCACTAACGATCATGGGGCGAGCCACCCCGGAGCATGGAATGTCGCCTCGCCCCTGATCGTTCCCTCACCCCAACCCTCTCCCGGAGGGCGAGGGAGCGAAGGCGCTACGCGGACTTCATTGTAAGGATGGCCCCACAGGGATGGGGGCCGTTCGCGACCAGATGGGCTCGCTAGCGTCGGGCCGCACGCTCCAGTCCCGATGATGCGCTGCTTCCGGGGGTCGTGTCGCCCTGCATTGATACGCGCACCATGACTCGATCGTTTCGCCCGTCTTCTCCGGCCGTTGCCCAAGGCTTGCTCCTCGTCGTGGCCGTCTGCTCGGGCCTTGCCGGGCTCGGCTACGAGATCGTCTGGACGCACGCGCTGGCCGGGACGCTGGGGCACGAGATCCTGTCCGTGCTCGGGGTGTTGGCCGCGTTCTTTACCGGCATGGCGCTCGGTGCATGGCTCCTCCACCCCTGGCTGAGCCGGACACAGCGCCCCGCCACCTGGTATGCGGGTCTCGAGGTGTTGATCGGCCTCTGGGCCCTGGTCCTGGCCTTGCTGCTACCAACGGCCGGGCACTGGGCCGCCGCGCACTTGGGGCCCGCACCTGCGCCCTTGCAACACTGGCTCTTCGCCTTCGGGTGGCCATTGTTGTGCCTGCTGCCCGCGACTGCGGCCATGGGTGCAACGCTTCCCGCCCTCGAACGATGGCTGTCCCGGGTCCGTGAGGACGGCTGGGTCGTGGCCGGGGTCTATGGCGCGAACACGCTCGGGGCGGCGCTCGGCGTCCTGGTCACGACCTTCCTGCTTGCTCCATCGATCGGCCGGTGCTCTCCTCCTTGCCCCGTCGACCTTTAAATGGATACGCCTTGCCGAGGGGCTTGGCCGCCACGGCACCTTCACGGCCGAAGTCGTCTTGGCCGGCGTCGTCTTCCTCCCGCCAACCCTGGCGATGGGCGCCCTGTTCAGCCATTTCACGCAGGGCCTTAGGGGTCCGCGTCACACCATCGGCACCGCAGTGGCCGCGAACACCCTCGGTGGGGCCCTAGCGCCACTGCTCTTCGGGGTCCTACTCCTGCCGAGCCTGGGGGCGAAGGCGACGATCGTGCTGATTGCAGTCGGGTATCTGGCCCTCCTCCCACCCTTGAGCCGGCGCCTCCCAAGGGTCGCCCTGGTGCCCGCCGGGGCGGCAGCGATGCTGCTGCTCGCGCCCCTTCCCCTGCGTATCGTGACGGTCCCCAGCGGCGGTGAGTTGTTGGCGCACCGCGACGGGGTGATGGCATCGGTCTCCGTGGTCAGTGATCGCAGCGGCCATCGCCATTTGAAGGTCAACGATCGCTTTCAAATGGGCGGCACATCCTCGGTCTACTCCGATCGTCGGGAGGGCCATATCCCGCTGTTGTTGCACCCTGAGCCTAGGCGGGCCCTGTTCCTGGGTCTGGGGGCAGGTGTGACCTTCGCTGCCGCGCTGGAGCATCCGGGGCTCGAGGCAGAGGGCGTAGAGCTGGTGCCAGAGGTGGTCGCGGCGCTGCCGCACTTCGCCGAGGCAACCGGACCCATCGAGTCCAGCGAGCGCCTGAGGATTCGGATAGCCGATGCTCGGAGGTTTGTCGCCGCGGTGGAGACCCGGTACGACGTCGTCATCGCCGACCTGTTCCATCCTGCCAGGGACGGGGCGGCAAGCCTCTACACCCGCGAGCATTTCCGCGCCATCCAGGCGCGCTTGACCGAACGCGGTCTCTTCTGTCAATGGTTGCCGCTCTATCAAATGGATCGGGCGACCCTGAATACGATCGTGCGCACCTTTCTCGAGGTCTTTCCCGATGCGAGCGCGTGGCTCGCCCATTACAGCGTCGACGCGCCGATCCTGGGCCTGATTGGCAGCAACAGCGATATCCGACTGAAGCCGGACTGGCTGACAAACCGGGTGCGAGCCAGATCGCTCCATGAGGCCTTGCGGCGCGTGCAGCTGGACGAGCCTTTAGCGCTGCCGGGTGCGTTTCTGGGCCGGGGCATGGCGCTCGCGGCGTTCGCTGGCCCGGGTGCGATCAACACCGACGACCATCCAGTCGTGCGTTTCCAGGCCCCGGCCTTCGCCTATCAGGAGTACGGCCGAGCGGCCCACCTGCTGCTGGAGGTCATCGGTGGCATGACCGCCGAGCCCAATGACGTTCTACCCAGCGCGCCTGGGGACGATCGGGCGCCGGCCTCGGAGCGTTTGGTCGCCTACTGGGCCGCTCGGGACCAATTCATTACCCTCGGGGCGAAGACGCGCCCCACTCGGGACCCGATCAAGCTGCTCGACCAGGTGGAGGTGCCTTTGCTCGCCATCCTCAGGACGAGCCCCGATTTCTCGCCGGCCTACCGTCCGCTGCTCGGCGTTGCGGCAAGCCTGCGCAGGAACGAGCCCGGTGTGGTCTGGGATCTGTTGCAGCGGCTGGAGCGAGTTGCTCCAGAAAGGCAGGAGGCGCGGGATTTAAGGCTCAGCTTGTTCAACTGAGACAATACACGAAGGAGCGTTCAGCGGGACGTCATTCATCCGCAACACCGAAAAGCCATAATAGCGAACGCTTGGCGGGTGTCCAAAGCTATTCGCCGAGCGTCCCGAAAGTCAAAAGAAAGACTTCGCGCGAGGTCGTTCAACGTGTTTTTATATCAAAGCTATGAGGTGCAGAGATGAAGGCGTTATCCATCATTGCATGCTGTGCCCTGGCCTGGTCAGGTCTGGCCGCAGCCCAGCCATTTGCGCATATTGGCAAACCAGTCGCTCGTTTTGGCGTGATCACAGATATCCATCACACGAATAAGCCGGACAGCACATCCCGGAAATACTCCGGCGCGCTAGCAAAGACCGAGTATTTCGTCAACACCATGAACCGCAGCCGCGCCGATTTCATAATCGAGCTGGGCGATCTCGTTGATATGTTAGTAGAGGGCAAGGACCCCTTGCAGAACCTCGACGAGGTGGAGAGCATCCTCCGCCGCTTCCGCGGCCCGAAGTATCATGTGCTCGGCAACCATGAATTCGACAATGTCGAGAGAGAAGTTCTGCTCGCCAACATCGAGAACACATCGATTCCGCCGGGCCAGACCTACTACTCATTCGACCACAATGGCATCCATGGCGTAGTGCTGGATGCAGATTATACAGTGGAGCCGCCGCATCGGCCGTTCGATTTGCAGACGCCTGACACGGCGTTCTGGAATTGGAGGGATGCGTGGATCCCTCAAGAACAGCTAGATTGGCTCGAGGCCGATCTGGCCGCGAGCGATCTACCGACCGTCGTGTTCACACATCAGGTGCTGCATCGCGATGGTACCGAAGACCATACCATTAAGAATGCCGATGCCGTGCGGAGTATCCTAGAAAAGGACGGCCAAGTGCTTGCCGTATTCTCGGGCCATGACCACCGAGGCGAGGTCGCCGTACGCAATGGGATTCACTATTTCGTACTCGAGGGGAATGTCGGAATGAGTCTCGACTGGTCTGAAGTCAGCTCTACAGACGGACTTCATCCGGTCAAACACAATCCTTTCACACTCGTAACGATTACTGAAGCCTTTAGAGGAGAGCTCAATGGACTGAAGACTTACTATATTACGCTAAAGGGCCATGCGCAGCAGTACTCGTACAGCGACGAGGTCCAGATTCAAATGCCCGTGTCCAGCTTTCCTTGGGCACACCTACGGCGCTGATCGCTCGCGTTCGCGTTGCGAGTCGGCCGCGTCCGGCTCAGCCGGGTCTTGGGCGGCTCGAGGCAGTGCTGTTCCGCAGCAGGCTTCGGTCTGAGAGCGGCTGGCCATGGATGGCCTATCCGGCCTCATCGCGGCGGGTCGTCCTTGGGGTGAGGGAACGATCAGGGGCGAGGCGACCTTGCATCATCTGGGGTGGCGCGCCTCGCCCCATGATCGTTAGACAAGCCGCCGCCACTGAGGATTGTGGGCGGAGCGGATTCCTTCCCTCCGACCAGAGCATCTGCCTGGGCATGGGTGCCGCAGTCTGCCGGGTCGAGCCCTAGGAGGGGCACCCTCTCCGGGAGATCCGAGCGTAATGCCGTGTCGAGAGGTGCTGCGACTGACGTCTTCGGCTCGGGAACAAGAAGCTCTCGGCGGCGAGGTGCAGCGAGTCGGTCCATGCCTGACCGGCCTCCCGTATTTGTTCGCTCAGCTTGAACCGCACCGGACTGACCTGGACCTGATCTGATCAACACACCGACGACCATCCCGTCGTGCGGCTCCAGGCCCCAGCCCTCGCCTACGATAAGCAGCACCGCGCAGCCGACCTCGTTGCTGCAGGCCATCAACGGTTTGACTGCCGAGCCCCTAATGACATCCTGCCCGGCATGCCGAGCGACGAGTGAGCCAAGCCGCGCCCAACGAGGCGTTCGCTGGCGGGTCTTCTTGCCGCCGCTGCGGCGGCAAGCCAGTCGGCGCTGTTGCAGCGTGCTGGCGTCGCAGCCTTCCAGGATCAGAAATCCCACGTATACTGAGGCGTTATATATACTGAATCGTCACCGATCTGTGATCTCGCTGTCACACATTTCCCCCTGGCATCGCGCTTGGTTTTAGCGATGCACCGACGACGGGGGGTGGCAATGCAAGGTGCGGGGAACTTGCGGTGGCGCGCATCCGCGCGGTGGCGGTGGCTCGCCGGTATCGTCGTGGCCGCTGGGACGGTCGGCGCTCTGGGCGCGAGCGGCGACGGTAGCGTCGATGGAGAGGCCGCCCAGCGATCGGCGAGCACGAGCGGAAAGCGTCCACACGAGCTGTACACGCACGACGACGTACTCGCGATGCTGCGCGAGGATGACGCCGTCATCCCATCGCAGCCGCCCGTGCACCCGGTCCACACGGTGTACAACCGCGAGGCAGTGGTGCCCCCGATGTGCTACACGCGCACCGAGGGCAAGCACAACCCTTGCTACGTCTGTCACCAGGACAACATCAAGGGCCGACCCAACGCCATGGACGACGGTGTGCTACAGCGCGAATACAGCTTCAGTGACGCGGCGCTCACCAATCGCATCAAGAACCTCTTCGAGGATCGCTCCGAGCGTGTCGCGGCCATCTCCGACGCGGAGATCCTCGACTGGATCGCGCAGGACAACTATTCGAAGCTGGCACCGCGCCTGAGAGAGGCGGGCTTCAAGGGCTATATCCCCGACCTCAAGGATCTCCACCTGGCGGCGGAGGCCTTCGATGCCGAGGGCTTCGCCAAGGACGGGAGCCATTGGGTCGCCTTCAACTACAAGCCCCTGCCGAGCACCTTTTGGCCGACCAACGGGAACACGGATGACCTGATGATCCGGCTGGGGGAGCCCTTCCGAACCGCGGTCGACGGCAAGTATTCCCGAGACGTCTACAAGGCCAATCTCGCCCTCGTAGAGGCCAACGTCAAGAATCTTGATCAGATCACGGTTGCGGATGTCGACGAGCGAACCGTCGGCAAGGATCTCAATGGGGACGGCGAGCTTGGCAAGATCGACCGCATCACCGTGACCGACTCATGCGTCGGTGCCGCCCGCAGCGCCCTGAAGCTGCCCTGGCTCTACCCGATCGACACCGAATTCCTCCACGCCGTGCGCAATTCGTACGGCGGTGCGCGAGGCCGACCCGCCGCAGCGCGCCGAGATCGCCC
>CAZOWL010000011.1:0-61840 GCA_964583605.1 uncultured Chromatiaceae bacterium
TGCGCAGATGACGCCCAGCCAGGGCTTTTTGGATCGCCTTCTGGCGCTGTAACAGGTGGTGCAGACGGGTGTCGGGTGCGGATTGGTGCAACCAATGAGCGGGCAAGGACACAACGGGGTAGCAGCCCTGTCGGCCAAAAGTCCCTGGACCTCAGTTGAACAGAGCGTCGATGAACGAGGCGCTGCCTAAGACTCGCAACCGATTGATACGCATCTGGCGCAAGCTCACCGACAAGGGGAAGCAGGCTTGGGCCGCCTTCAAGACGATGAGGGGATGGTCTTGGCGAGTCCTCAGGACCCCGACCAATCGGCTCTCGTATCGCGTGGAGCGCTGGATAAGGGATTGGAACCGGACGAATCCGGCTCGTTACAAGCGCGCCTACCCGTCTCTTACGCTCCTGCTGAGTTGGGGCACCGAGCACCCGGTCCGGTTTGGCTTACTCCCCTTCGCGCTCGTTTGCGGGGTCGCGGTGCTACAACACCTGGAGCTGATTGTGCTGCCGGGGCTGGAAATTCCAGGCATTACCATGAAATTCGCGGAGCACGTTCGCCCCCTCGCCCTCTGGGAGAGGGTTGGGGTGAGGGAACGATCAGGGGCGAGGTGACCTTTCATCATCTGGGGTGGCTCGCCTCGCCCCATGATCGTTAGCAACGAGGCAGACCAACAGCTCTCTCGGCTCGAAACCCTCTGGGTCATCCAGGCGACGATTACCGCGCTCGTCTACCCCATCGTGCTGGCGTTCGTAGCCCTGCTCTTTCAGCGCACGGCGTCGGCCAAGGCAACGCTGCGGGTCTATTTAGTGGAGAGCGGGGCCTTCGTTGCGGGGATGAGTGCGGTGCTCTTGGTTGCAGCCATCGGTCTCCCGACTTGACGGAGCTTCTTGACCGGGATGGGGAGATGGTGCGCCCGCTCAAGGACCCCGCATTCTTCGCCGATTGCTTTCTCGAGCCAGGCGCGTTGTGCTGGCGAAACGGGTTTGAGCTGAGCGCATCGAGCCTCCACCGCAAGCTCGCCCAGCGTGGGGCACTCCGCCAAGCCGATGCGGCTTAGCTCCCGTCCGCATGGACTGGCAAGGGGTCTGGCGTGATCCGGCGAATAGCAGTCAATACCGGGGAAATTGGGGACTTACCCTGAGGTATCCCCACAAATCTGACCGCCCCACGGTCATCCAGCGAGCAGCGCATCATGGTCACTCGCGATCCATTGATTGATCCGGCGGCCCGATCGCATCGACCAGCTCGGCGATGCTCGTGCGGCAGACCTCAAGGGTCAGCAGCAGCCGGGCCAAGAACAGACGCGAGTAGGCGCGACGCTTGCGAATGCCCGGTCGCAGACGCTCGTGCAGGCCGCAACGCTCGGCGGCGGTAGCGATCAGCCACAGCAGGATCGCCGCCAGTGATGCGATCAGCACCAGCACCGTGAAGCGGGCGGTGCCGCTTGAGGCGCTGCACTCCAGCCCTTCGCCGAAGTGCTGGCTCTTCATGTCTCTGAAGCTCAGCTCAATCTGCATCCTTTGTCGATAGACCGCCACCAACCGCTTCGCCGGCCAGTCGGCCAGCCGGGTCGATGCCACCAGCAGCCACGGCTCGCGGGCATTGCGGGCGGCCTGCTGACTCTCCTTCGAGCGCGAGCGCTTACCCGAGGCGGTCTTCGGCCGGCGTCCGAGCTTGGGCTTGCGTACCAGCACGAAGGCGGCGCGCAGCGGATTGCTGCGCACCCACTCGCCGATGCCGAGCGCGTGGTGGTGGCCTCCTTGAAGATTTTTTTGCAACTGCGCCAGCGGTGCTTGAGCTTGATGTAGTCGCGCCCGCGCACCCGCCCGACCCAGCACCAACCCAGCCGCTCGACCTCGCGGTAGAACGGCACCTTGAAGCCGGAGTCCGCGACGATGATTGGCTCCGCCGTCGCCGGCAGCAGCGCCTTGAGCTGCCGCAGGAACCGATGCTGCACTTGGCGGTTGCCCAAATTGCTTTGGGTGTGGACCTCCTCATACCACGTTAGGCTGCGACCGCCCACCGGCAGCGAGGCTCGCAGCAAATGTGGCGACTGGTCCTCCTTCAGATCGCTCCAATCGATGACGATCAGCGGCTCGGCCACGCCCGAGAGCAGCATCCGCGCCAACACCGTGTAGATGTGCTTGGCATCACGGCGAAGATGGGCGTTGCCCAGGAGCCGATCGGCACGCTTGATGCGATGGCGCAGGTCCGACCCGCCGCCGAAGCGTCGGCCAATCTCGGTCAAAGTCAGCCGTGGGCCGCTGACTGTCGCCGCCACGGCCCCAAGCAGCACGGCCAAGCGCCGACGGTGGATGCCGGCCAGCAACGGCGCAACACAACGCTGTAGAATCGTCAGGGCATGCATGGGGGGTCATCCGCAGGTTTGGTCGCCCGTTGTGGACCACCAAACCCCGTGCATGTTCATTTCCGTTATAGGTTTACTTTCTAGTTATCTGTTTATATTAATAATTTATTGGGCATACCTCAGGGACGTACCAGGTTTACTGCGAATTCTAGGCGACTGACGACTACTTGGCGGTCCGCATGTTCCGGGGCAACGCCAAGGCGCAGCCATCGGAGGAGGAACGCGCGACAGCAAGCGGGTAAAGTCTTTTGGGCGCCCGGGACGCGCGCTGCGCTTGAGCTCATCGTCGCTGCGGCCAGGTTTCCCAGCAGATGCGCGTGACTTGGGCATCACATTGGGCAACTAGGGCACTAAGCGAAGGAGGCAAAAAGCAAGACCAGACCCCGGTGCTGCGTTCTCGGCGATCTGCGGTTGCGCGAACGCCTCCAGTCCTTGGCGCCAGAGCTGGCCGTCGCCGGCCGGCAGGTTGCTGGCAAACGCCTGCGGGGCGCGCAGGAACTGGAGGATGTCCTCGCGGACACTCATCGGTGCTGCATCGCCATTGTCGGGTTACTGGAGGCCGTGCCCTGGCACATCGTCTTCAACGGGGGCCGTGAGGATTGTTGTCGCCGGCGGGGGCCTTTGAGCCAATGGCAAGAGTTGCTTTGCTCAGGCGGCAATGCGGGTATATATTACACGTATATACATCAAGAGGGTGGCAGAGGATGGAAACGGCAAAGCTCTTCGTGAACGGCAACAGCCAGGCTGTGCGTCTGCCCAAGGAATACCGCTTCCGAGGCGACGAGGTCGTGATCAAGCGGATGGGGAACGCGGTCGTGCTGCTGCCCAAAGACGACCCCTGGCAGGTCATGTTCGATGCCCTGAGCGAGTTTCCCGAGGACTTCACCCTGACGCGCGACCAGCCGGAGATGCAGGAGCGGGAGCCGATCGCGTGAGGATCCTTCTGGATACAAACATCTGCATCTACGCGATCAACCGCAAGCGGCCCGAGGTCCTCGCACGCGTCAGGGATTATCGGATCGGCGAAGTGGGTATCTCGGCCATCACCTACGCCGAGTTGCGCTTCGGCGTCGAGAACAGCGCTAGGGTCGAGGAGAACATGGAGCGCTTGGAGCGGTTCCTGTTGCCGTTGGAGATCGTCCCGTTCGACGCCGAGGCAGGGCGACATTACGGCCGGCTGCGGCGCGCGCTCAACCGGGCCGGTTGCCCGATCGGCTCGAACGACCTCCTGATCGGCGCCCATGCCTTGGCGCTGGCGGCGGCACTCGTGACCAACAACGTCCGGGAATTCTCCCGGATTGATGGTCTGCGCGTGGTGCAATGGGGCTGAGCAGCGTTGCCGGCCCGCGGGGCGCGGATCGACGCCTGGGGCGCTCAGGAAGGGAATTAGGCAATTCCCCAGGTTCATCCTGTGGTCTCGCCGAGGAAGGCCAGGAACTCCGCGGCCCTGCCGGTGGTGAAGTCCTTGAAGGTGCGATCCAGGAACCACCCTTGCTCGCCGGTCTCGCGCAGCAGCCGCTGGAAATCGTCGCCCTCGAAGACGTCGGCGGCAACATCCACCAGGAGCGTGCCGCTGTTGGCGAAGTCGGGACGCTCGGGGGCGATCCGCACCTCGAACAAGGGCCAGAGCTCGGGGTTCAAGCGGAGGTCCGGGTTATCGTCGGTCAGAATGAGATCGAGATTGGCCGACGACAACTCGTTCTCGCGGCTCTCCGGGGGCACGGAGAAGAGAAGCGAACAGCGACCCCAATCGGTCCTCCAATGTCGTCTCAGCGTCATCTGCGCGATACAGCGCGCGCGGTCCCGCCGTTGGCTGAAAGGCTGTGCAAGGGAGACCAGCGCGTCCAGCATGCCGGCCCGGTTCTCCAAGAGCTCGAAGGCACGCAGCAGGTCGAGGTCGACGGCGTTGAGCGGGTTTAGCGTTGCTTGGAAGCGGAACGGCCGCTTGTTCAGGCGCAGGAAGGCGTGGTCGCCGGCGCGGTGGAGCGCCGCCGCGTTCTCCCGCATCAGCCACTCGGCCAGCGCCCGAATGGCATTCAGACGGGCGACGACATCCTGCCGCACCGCCGCGGATTCGATGCTCCCATCTCGCAGATCCCGGCATACGTCGATAGATAGCCGCGAGGAGAAGGGACGTCGGAAAGGGGGCACGGGCGCGTAAGGCGGGGAAAGGCCCGGCTTGGTCTTTGCCAGGACGCAGGTCGCCTGGCGCAGGTCGTACGACACCATGACGGGCAAGGCGAAGACCTGCTCGACGACGCTGCGCAGGGCGGTGGCTGGAAGGTGATGGATGCCGCGGAACTCCGGCTCCGGCACCACGTCCTCCGGTGGGAACATCCGGATCAGGTGCAGCAGGCCGGTTCTGACCAAAGGATTCTCGAGGTGGCGGGCCACGGCATCCTGCAGTCCGGCGGCCTCGGAGGGCTCGTAGACGAATATGTGAGCCTGGATCTGCTTCGCGGGCTCGTCCTCGTGCTCCGCATTGTGACGATCGATCTCCGAGAGGTCTGCGATGAGTTGGCCCATGACCCTGCAGAGCGCTTCGCTCTCCGAATCCGGACTTCCATCTGGCAGAACCTCGACCAGGTACCGGCTCTCGCCGCCTTCGCTGCGAAGGTACCCCAGCGTGATCAGGTTATCCTCGACGGGATCGACATCGACAAGGAGGTAAAGACCCACATCGATCCGGGGCGGCATCAGGTAGCTGGCGACGCCCGGGATGCGTTGGACCTGCCCGGCGATCAGTGCCTGGGCCCGCCGGGTGAGCAGCTCCGCCCGGCGCCGCAGGGCCCAACTGCCGGCGCTCGAAGCTCGCAGCCCGCGGGCCTCGGCAAGCCTGCCGACGGTGCGAATACCGAGGCCGACAAGGGTCCGCTTGGCCTCGTCGGAGATGCCCGCGACCGCCGAGACGTCACGCTCCGCGGGCACAAGCTCGTCGCGAATGGCCTGACAGCATTGGCGCAGATACTCGCACTGTTCGCACTTGAAGTAGATGTGGAAGAAGGTGTTGTCCCAGGTGGGCGAGACGACGCTGTCGGCGATGGCGGGGAGCTCATTGGAAAAGAAGTCCGCCACGAGCCGTTGGTAGGGCTCCAGCTGGAATTCCTCGACCCGGTAGCCGCCGTCCTCACCCCTGCTGCCGGGAGGTAGACACCAGATTTGCCCCGCGTCACTCAGGGTTCCGGGAGGGCGAAGTGCAACGAGGATCGATTGGAGAAGGAGACCGTAGAAGGCAACTTGCGCCTTATGGAATGGCGTCGCGCGTTCGGTCGCTTTGATGTCGATCGCCTGGAACGTCGGCGTGGATCCGCTCCGATCAAGTCGCACGAGATCCGAATAAGAACGCCGTAGCTCGACATCATCTGGGAGTTTCAGCCGTTCCCGCAGCCGCCTGTCGGGATCCAAGACGAGTTGCGATGCATATTCCTCGGGGCGTGTGCCCTGCAAAAAGGCGATCGAAAGCGCCTGAGAGAGGTAATCCTCGCCGGTAGTTGGTCGGAGCACATCGGCCTTGGCCGCGAGCATCGATACGACCCGGCGCTCGAACCGATTTCCGAGTTGCGCCCAGGGGGGCGTCACCAGATCGCGCAAGATCGGAATCGCATCGCGCTCGTTGCCCGATAGGGTCTCGTATCGGGTCTTGCGCGGACACCGATACTGGAACCAAGACTTAACCGTCGATGCGCTTAGAGCGAGGGGCATGCACTGGATGATCTTCTTGACATTTCCCTTAAAATTCAAGGTACATCAAGTAGCTGGCGTTCGCTACTTCATGAAGCCTCTGCCTATGCTCGCTGCCCTGGACTTTGACGAGGGCGTCACACACTGCCCCTAAGCATTGCAGATCCCATGGGACCGCGGTCAAGGCGGCGGAGACTGGAGCCTATCGCAACGCCATGGGCCAGATCGTCCCGGAAACGGCGCTGAGGTCGCCTTCGCCATTGCGGACCGGGGCCAGACCGGCGCTATCTCGGTCCGTTTCGGGATCTGTTGGTAGGAACTCCCGGCGGGCCTGGCGGCGAGCACAGCGCCGATTGACTCGCGCGACGACCGGCTGCAGCCAGTCGGCGAGTCAGGCAGCGGGCCGGCTGGAGGCAATGTAGGAGCAGGCAGGTACTATACTTGGATGAGGGTTGGATACCGGGTTGACACTGATGAATCTGCACATGCCGACATTTGGTGAGATCGAGGTCGAAGGCGAGCGCTACGATTATGATCTGGTCATCGAGCGTGGCGAGATTCGTAAGCGCAGCAAGAAGCCATCGAAGGCCTATCGCGAAGCCTATGGCCACACTCCCCTGTCTGCGGACGAGTCGATCCCGTGGCACGGGAAGAAGCTGTTCGTCGGCACCGGTCTCTACGGCAAGCTGCCAATTGCGCCTGAGCTCTACGCGGCAGCCGAAGAGAAGGGCATCGAAGTCATTGCACGGCCGACGCCCGAGCTCTGCGATCGGCTCCGCGACATGAAGCCGAGAGACGTCAACGCAATCCTGCACGTCACCTGTTGAACCCCACGCCTCGGTGAGGTCGGTCCCGGCGAGTCTCTTGCCGGATGCGGCGTAGAAGAAGGCCACGCCGGGTTACCCCGCGTGGCCTATTTCATCCTAGAAAGAGCAGTTGGGGAAGCGAGAAATCACGCAAGGCGCTGATTTTGAGCAACTCTGTTCAACTGCGGAGCAGTTCAACTCGTCACCATCGGGTGCGATGCCCCAGTGCCGATTTCCCCTCGTCGGCCGCAAGTTGCCGCTCATGGCGCGGTTCAACCGCCGGATTTAGGTTGAAGGGTTCGCAGCCGCTGAGACCGCTGAATTTCGCGTACGGCTTCGTAAATCGCCTAAAACGTGACCGGTTTGACCATCAGAACCCTAAGGCGGACAGCCTCCTAGTGAGTATTGCGTCGGTCGGTGGACTACGGGTTGAGTGCCGCGCTTGCTGCGGCAAGTAGAGCCGGGGCGAACCATTGGTGATTGGTGCTGGTTCCGTGAGCGGACGCCCGGGGCGCAGGATAATGGGCGGGTCTCTTGTCGAAGGCCGGGGGGTGAGGGCGAGCGGGCCACGTTCCAGCGCTGGTGACCGTGGGGGTCCGCCGACCTTGGGTCGGCACAATCTACGGCTGGCGCAGTCCGAATGGCTACCGCACGACTACAAACGTCCTGCGGATACGGCGACGGGGATGCGGGGAATCGTCCAACACATTGATGCTATTGGAGCCGATGGGCGGATTCGAACCGCCGACCTACTGATTACGAATCAGTTGCTCTACCGACTGAGCTACATCGGCTAGGCGGACGCGAAAGTATAGGTGATGGCGAGAGGTCGCTCAACATGGGCTCATCGGAGCGCGAAGCTTGCGCGATCGCGCCGCAGCCGTGCTGGAGGTCAGCGTGAGGCACTGAGGCCGTAGGGCTCAGGTCGGACGATGGGCTCGCGGCCGAGGGCCAGGTCGGTCACGAGTCGCGCTGATGCCGGTGCCATGACCAGACCGTTCCGGAAATGACCCGCGTTCACGTAGAGACCGGAGATGCTGGGATGGGGACCAATATAGGGAATGCCGTGCGGTGAGCCGGGACGCAGCCCGGCCCAATGCTCGCCGATCGGGGCACGCTGGAGCGCGGGAAAGAGGGTCAGGGCATGCTCGCGCAGTCGCTCCTTGGCCTCGGCGGTCGTCGTCTTGGTGAAGCCGGCGTGCTCGAGCGTGCTGCCAAAAAGGAGGATACCGTCTCGGCGTGGGATGGCGTAGTGACTGCCCGCCAGGACCAGATGCCGTACCAGGCCTGGTCTTGTGTGGAAAAGAAGCATCTGACCGCGCACGGGCTGGATCTCCGGCGCATGCCCGATGTGGGCGAGCAGTCTACCAGTCCAGGCGCCGGCGCAGACCACGACTCGCTCCGCTCGGTACTCGCTCGAGCGCGTTCGCGCGCCACGCATGCCTCCATCCGTGACCAATAGCTCAACGACCTCCTCGTGCTCGCGCACACGCACACGCCTGTCGATGGCACGCCGGACGGCCTTGGTGAGACGCGGGTTGCGCACGTGGGCGATGTCACGGAGCCACAGAGCGTGCTCAGGACAGCAGGCGAGATTGGGCTCCAGGGCCTCGATGGCCTGACGAGGCAGCATCTCCATCGCCATGTCGTGCCGGCGCGCCCATTCCAGGGCTTGGTCGTGGTCCTCCTCGATCTCGAGGATCAAAAGGCCGTCGCGCGAAAGCTCTGGGTCGATGTCCGTCTCGTCTTGCAGCTCCGCGCAAAGCGACGGGTAACGCGCTTGACTCCACTTCGCCAACGCCGTGACGGCCTCGGCGTAGCGCCACGGGTAGAGGGGTGAGAGGATCCCGCCGCCGGCCCAAGAGGCCTCCTGGCCCGTCGGACCCATGTCGATGAGGGTAGTATCGACCCCGGCTAGCGCCAGCTCTCGGGCGGTAAGCAAGCCGATGATGCCACCGCCGACGACCAGGGTCGAGCTCACAGGAGGTGCGCCACCTGAGGCGACGGAGGATGTGGTAGCGGCCAGTCAGCGTGGCGAGAAGGCGTCGGCGAGCGGCCGCGGCAGCGGAAACACGACCTCTTCACGTATCCCATCCTGCTGCACGACTTCACCCGCCCCCCGATTCTTCAGCTCGGCAATCACCTGCTCGACGAGCTCTTCGGGGGCCGATGCCCCAGCGGTGAGCCCGATCCGCGGGGATCCTTCCAACCATTCGTCGAGGATGTCTTCGGGGCCATCGATCAGCTGGGCGCGGCAGCCATTCCGCTCGGCCAGCTCGCGCAGGCGGTTGGAATTGGAGCTGTTCGGTGATCCGACCACGAGGATCAGGTCACAGCGCGAGGCGAGGTCGCGGACCGAGTCCTGACGGTTCTGGGTCGCGTAGCAGATATCGCTCTTCTTGGGGCCCTGGATCGCGGGAAATCGCTCACGAAGTGTCGCGATGATGCTGGCCGCATCGTCCACCGACAAGGTCGTCTGCGTCACGTAGGCGACGCGCGCTGGGTCGCGGACCTCAAGCTCGGCGACATCGGCGGCAGACTCGACGAGTTGTACGGCGCCGCCGGGCGGGCATTGACCCATGGTTCCCTCCACCTCGGGATGACCCCGATGCCCGATTAAAACGACATCTGCGCCGTTGCGGCAATGTCGCGCCACCTCCAGATGCACCTTAGTCACTAATGGGCAGGTGGCGTCAAAGATCGTCAACTTGCGCCGCTCTGCCGCCTGGCGGACCTGCGCCGAGACGCCGTGCGCGCTGAAGATCAGCGTGGCGCCGTCGGGGACCTGCTCGAGATCCTCGATGAAGACCGCCCCCCGGCGGCGCAGTCCTTCGACCACGAAGCGGTTGTGGACCACCTCATGGCGGACAAAAACGGGAGGGCCATAGCGCTCGAGCACCTGTTCGACGATGGCAATCGCCCGGTCGACGCCGGCACAGAAGCCGCGCGGGTTGGCAACGAGTATCGATTTCATGGCCGCAGAGGATAGTAGACGCGCGTGGCTCGGAACAAGCCGAAATTGTCATGGATATCGGCGTTGATTGCCGATTCGAGCGCAATCATCTCGCGCAGCTAGCAGGGCTCATCGTGCACGCGAGTTGAGGCTGCGCCACGAGCGATCTGCTATTGTCGTCACCTCGGCAAGGTGCCCCCGCGACTTGCCGACTTCCGACTCTGGCGCGACCATGCAAGATGATGAGTGATTCCAGCCGGATCCCCAAGGTTGGCTTCGTGAGCCTTGGCTGCCCGAAGGCGACGGTCGATTCGGAGCGATTGCTGACGCTCCTGCGCGCAGAAGGCTACGGGGTCGCTCCGACCTACGCCGGCGCGGATTTGGTCATCGTCAATACCTGCGGCTTCATCGATGCAGCGGTCGACGAGTCGCTCGACGCCATTGGCGAGGCGTTGGCCGAGAACGGCCGAGTCATCGTCACAGGTTGTCTGGGTGCCCGGGCCAAGCTGGTGCAGGAGACCTACCCGGAGGTGCTGGCCGTTACCGGCCCACAGGCGTTCGGGGCCGTGATGGCGGCTGTGCACGCCCGTTTGCCCCCTCCTGCCAATCCCTTCCTATCCCTGCTCCCGCCCCAAGGCGTGAAGCTCACGCCGGCCCACTATGCCTATCTGAAGATTGCCGAGGGCTGTGATCACCGCTGTCGGTTTTGCATCATCCCGAGCCTGCGCGGCGATTTGGTCAGTCGCCCGATCGGCGACGTGCTCGAGGAGGCCCAGCGTCTTGCCGAGGCCGGCGTGCGCGAGCTTCTCATCATCGCGCAGGACACGAGTGCGTACGGCATGGATCGGCGTTTCCGTCCCGATTTTTGGCGCGGCCGGCCGCTGGCGAGCGATATCCTGACCTTGGCTCGCACCCTGGGCGAGCTGCCGGCCTGGATCCGACTCCACTACGTCTACCCCTACCCGCAGGTCGACGCGCTGATTCCTCTGATGGCCGAGGGCCGCATCCTGCCCTACCTCGATATGCCGTTGCAGCACGGCAGTCCAGCGGTGCTGAAGGCGATGCGGCGGCCCGCTGCAGGCGAGTGCGTGCTCGAGCGACTGACCCGCTGGCGTAACCTCTGCCCGGACCTGGTGGTGCGCAGCACTTTCATCGTTGGCTTCCCCGGTGAAAGCGAGGAGGATTTCGAACGGTTGCTCGCCTTCCTGCGCGACGCCCAGCTCGATCGCGTCGGGGCCTTCGCTTACTCGCCGGTCGCCGGTGCCGCTGCGAACGCGTTACCGAACGCGGTCCCGGAGGACATTAAACAGGAGCGGCTCGCCGTCCTGATGGCCGAGCAGGCCGAGATTAGCCGCGCCAAGCTGGCTCAGCGCCTCGGCCAGCGCATGACCGTCCTAGTCGATGAGGTGGGCGACGAGCAGACTATTGCCCGCAGCCAGGGCGATGCGCCGGAGATCGACGGCGTTGTCATCGTTCCCGGGGCATGGGATCTCGCGCCGGGCGATTTCGTCGAGGTGCAGGTTACGGCCACCGGGGAGCACGACCTCTGGGCCGAGCCCGTATGAGGCGACCTGCGTGATGAGGGAGTGCGGAATGGGGCGGGAGCGCTCGGGCCTGCCCTGAGACAGGCCCGCTGGCGACGATCAGAAGGCCGCGCCAGGCTCGCGGCCGAGCCGCTTCAGAATCACGGCGAGCGGGCAGAAACCGGTGAAGGCCGACTGGAACAGGTTGGCGCCGACGAACACTGTGAACCAGAGCCAGTAAGGGCTGTGGACCTGAGACAAGATGACGGAGCCCAGGACGAAGGCGCCGGCTACGGCAAAGACGATACGCTCGATGGTCATGACAAGATTCTCTACACTAGAGACAAGGATTCGTTACTGCGAAATTCGCGAAGCACGTTCGCTCCCTCGCCCTCTGGGAGAGGGTTGGGGTGAGGGAAAGATCAGGGACGAGGCGGCATTTCATCGTCCGGGGTGGCTCGCCTCGTGCCATGATGGTTAGGCGGCCGAAGGTTACTGAAGCTGTCCGTCCGTATCAACCCCGGGCCGCATCCCCGTTTCACGCCTTCGTTATCCAGGGCCTCAGGGCAATGTCTCTGCACGAGTTCGACACGCTAAGCCGAGCGCTGCGGCAGCCCGGCGTCTACCGACATCGCGTCAACCAGGTTGAGTCGATCGAGACCCATATCTCGCTTGTGCTGCTGGCTGGCGAGTACGCCTATAAGCTGAAGAAGCCTTTGGAACTGGGCTTCCTGGACTTCTCGACGTTGGCGCGGCGCGAGCATTTCTGTCACGAGGAGCTCCGCCTCAACCGGCGGTTGGCTGCCGAGATCTATCTCGGTGTCGTACCGATCACGGGCACGCCGGAGCTGCCAAGCGTCGGTGGCGCAGGTCCGGCGATCGAATATGCCGTCAAGATGCGTCGCTTCCCCCAGGATGCGCTCCTCAATCGGCAGACGGTCACGGCCGACCTCGTGGATGCGATCGCAGAGCGCGTCGCGGACTTCCATGAGCAGATCCCGATTGCCGCGTCGGATTCCGGCTACGGAGCCCCGCCGGCCGTGCTTGGGCCGATGCTGGACAATTTCACGCACATTCGCCCACGCCTCGGGAGCGGCGAGCAACCGCGCATCGATGTCCTTGCGACCTGGACACGGAAGCAGGCTGCGGAGCGGATCGCGGAGTTGGATCGCCGACGGGAGGAAGGCCATATCCGCGAGTGCCACGGCGACATGCATCGGGGCAACATCGCTATCCTCGACGGCGAGGTCGTGATCTTCGACGCGATCGAGTTTGCCCCGACGCTGCGTTGGATCGACACGATCAGCGAGGTCGCCTTCCTGGTCATGGACCTCGATGAGAGCGGCTATACCGGGCTGGCGCGCCGTTTCTTGAACCGCTACCTCCAGCTCGGCGGGGACTATGGCGGGCTGCCGCTCCTCACCTTCTATAAGGTCTACCGCGCCATGGTGCGAGCCAAGGTGATCGCGATCCGCCTTGGCCAGGCCCACCGCTCGAGGGAGGAGGCCGACGCCGATCGCCTTGAGCTCGCCCGGTACCTGGCCCTCGCGGAGGGTTACACGCAGACCTTGACCCCGATGCTGATCCTGACACATGGTGTCTCCGGGGTAGGCAAGAGCTGGCTCGCAAGCGTCTTAACGGAGCACTTGGAGGCCGTCCATATCCGCTCCGACGTCGAGCGGAAACGCCTCTACGGGCTCAGGGCGGATGCGGATTCGGCCGTGAGCGTGGGTGACATCTATACGACGGCCGCCTCGGCTAGGACCTACGACCGCCTACTGGATTTGGCCCGCACCATTCTGCAATCGGGGCGGCACGCTATCGTCGATGCGGCGTTTCTGCGCCGAGTCCAACGCCGCACCTTTATCGAGCTCGCCGAACGACTCGGCTTCCGCTGTTGCATCCTTAGGGTCCGTGCGCCAGAGACCGTACTGCGCCAACGGCTCGAAGCGCGCCGGCGCGAACGACGGGATGCATCGGAGGCGGATGCCCGGGTCTTGGACAGGCAGCTTGTCGACCAGGAACCGCTCGCGAATGAGGAGCTGGATTATGCCATCGAGGTCGATAATGCCCGCTCGATCGATGTCTCCAAGCTCTGCGAGCAGCTCGGGCTGTGACTGTGACAGACCTTGAGCTGAGTGGTGTGCCCTTGCGGCAACCTGAGAACCGCGGTGGAATGCTTACACCTCCAGCGCGACGCCGCCGCGCCGAGGGTCTCCAGCCCCGGTCGTGTGTCCATCGGCTGCGACCGCGACACTGTGCGCGCCACCGAAGAAGACACTCGCTCGGCTCCAGATCCTGAGGTTCGGCCAATGCCGGGCCAGCTCGGCGGCTGTGCTCGCCGGGACCGGGGGCTCCACGCTCAAGACACCCTGCTCGCAGTGCACGCGCGGAGCCGCAACGGCCTGTTCGATATCGAGTCCGAAATCAACGACATTGCTGATCACCTGCAGGATGGCACTACGAATCCGATTCGAGCCGGAAGAGCCGGTCACGAGCCAGCGGCCATCCTGCAGAGAGAGGAGGGTCGGCGCCATCATCGAGCGAATACGTTGATCGGTCGGCCAGCGGTGAAAGCCGTGCGGGTTGATATCCTCTTCGCCGAGCATGTTGTTGAGCATGATCCCGGTGCCCGGCAATACGTAGCCCGCGCCTTCGCCATTGGACAACGTCAGGCTGGCGAGATTGCCGGCCGAGTCGGCGACGCTGATCTGGGTTGTGCCGCGGCTGAAGACCGCAGCACCGTCAATGAGGCGGTGATACCGAGCGAGGATATCCGGATCAAGCTCCCCGTTCAGCGTATCGAGGACGGTCGCCTGCTCGAGGCGCAACCTCTGAGTAACGTCCTGGGCGAGAGCCAGCACGTGGCGATGCCGGCCGGTACCGTGCCCCAGGCGAGCCAGCTCAATCCGCTCGAGCAGGCTCAGCGTGATGCCGAGCAGAAAGCCGCCTAGCGATGGTGGCGGATTGGTGTAGATATCGGCGCCGCGGTAGCGATGCATCAGGGCCGGACGGATCCGAACCTGATACCCGGCCAGGTCTTCAGCGGTCAGATGCCCGCCACCGACGCGGCAATCGCGCGCCAGCTGCTGGGCCCAGTCGCCACGGTAGAAGAGCTCTGGCCCATGCTCTGCGAGGGCGTCGAAGGCATCGGCCAGCTGAAGTGAGCGCACACGCGTGCCGATCGGGGCGAGCTGATCGGCCTGGTGGGTATCGGCATAGAGGGCGAGTGCGGCCGGATTGGCGCGCAGAATCGGCGCAACGATCTGGGCAATCCCGTGCTGCACGGCATTGATCACGACCCCTTCGCGGGCGAGGCGAGCAGCTGGAGCCAGGATATCCCGGACTGGCAGCTGGCAGAGTCGGCGATGGATCGCGAAGAGGCCAGCAATCGCGCCAGGCGTGGCGATGGCTCCGAGACCGATGTGGAACTCCTGCGTCGCATCCCCAAAATCGGCGAGGATCGGATAGAAATCCAGTTGTCCGTCTGCTCGCCGTTGGCGCGGCGTCTGGGCAAAGAAGTCGAAGACCTGGGTTGCCCCGCCGCGCGGGCGGGCGAGCAGAAACCCTCCGCCGCCGAGCGAGGCCAGCACCGGCTCGGCGACGCATGCGGCGCACATCGCGGCTAGCGCGGCGTCGAAGGCATTGCCGCCAGCGCGAAGTACCTCGGCGCCGGCCGCGGCTGTCAGCGGATGCCCAGCGGCGATGCTAGCCATGTTGATTTTCGGTCGGTCGATGGGGCTCGCTCGGTCATAATCGGCTCGCGGGGATGGCGCGCAATCGCATAAGCTGGACGCCTCTGAGGCTCAGGGGCCCGAGGTGACCGGCGTTGTGGCGATTCTAACGCGCTGCGTGATGAACGGCCCCTGTCTACTCGAGCCTCGCGATCTGTAAATATGACAACGCGGAGCTTGCCGGTGCAACGGACCTTGCTGGGTGTGGGCATTGCGACACTCGATCTCATCAACGAGGTCGAGGCCTATCCGATCGAGGACAGCGAGATTCGGGCGTCGGCCCACCGCCGGGCGCGCGGAGGGAATGTCACCAACAGCCTCGTCGTGCTCGCCCAGCTCGGTCACAAATGCCGGTGGGTCGGCACGCTTGGCGATGACCCGGCCGCCGACATCGTGCTTGCGGATCTGGCTGGACACGGCGTCGACATTGGTGACGTCGTTCGTGTGCCAGGCGGAACGACGCCGACCTCCTACATCGCCCTGAGCCGGGCTACCGGGAGTCGAACCATCATACATTTTCGTGATCTCCCGGAGCTTGATGCCGCGAGCTTCGAGCGCGTATCGCTCGGGGCGGTCGGCTGGGCGCACTTCGAAGGGCGCAATCCCGAGCAGACCAATCTGAT
The DNA here is from genome assembly GCA_964583605.1 of uncultured Chromatiaceae bacterium. Classification (GTDB taxonomy): domain Bacteria; phylum Pseudomonadota; class Gammaproteobacteria; order Chromatiales; family Chromatiaceae; genus CAZOWL01. The sequence continues at coordinate 15,683 of CAZOWL010000011.1, forward strand.
GATGGGCCGCATCCGCGCCGAGCGCCCCGACCTCCCCATGTCCCTCGAGCTTGAGAAGTCGTGGCCAGGAATGGAATGCCTGCTTGACAAGCCACAGGTGGTGCTTGCGGGTAAGGGCTATGCTGAAGGCGCCGGGTTCGTCGAGCCCGTCGCATTCCTCGAGGACCTCATGACGCGCACCACGGCCAATCTGTGCGTCGTCGCCTGGGGAGAGGAGGGTGCGAGCTACCTCGTCCGTGGGCACGGCGTGGAGCTCATGCCCGCATATAGGCCGCCGCGGATCGAGGATACCCTCGGTGCCGGCGACGTCTTCAACGCGGGTGTTCTTGATGGCCTTATCCGCCGGTTGCCCGCGCGGGCCGCGGTAGCGAGCGCTGTGCGGCTGGCCGGAGCGAAGTGCGGGCGCGCTGGGCTGGCATTGGCCGATCAGGCCCGGTGACCTAAGAGAGGCCTTCCTCGAACGCGGAGGGGGCAGGCCAGCGTGCCTGGCGGAGACGATCCAGTCGTTCATCGCATCGTCGAAGAATGGATGAGACCAGGTCACCCCGGCCGCGGCGCGCGGCTGCCCATCAATGGTCCTCAACCGTGTACAATGACACATGAGCCTGAACGAAGGCTTTCAGTGCGATCTCTCGATGCAGTTGCACGCGACCAGGCTGGCCTCTTCGTCATTTCCTCGTAATCTCCGAGTAATCTAGTCGACATGTTGGTCTATGGTTATATCAGGCCTTGCTGATTCGACGATTGAAGCAGGCAACCGCCGCCGAGAGGCGCCGATCATCATGAACGATCGGGAGGAGAGACATGAAACGGCTTGCAGCGACATTTGCGACAACACTGCTTGCGGCGACGGCCGCCGCAACAGATATCTATCAGGGCTTCGGCGAAGGCAATGCGGACCTGGCGATTCGCCCTAGTGATGGCCTCGGGACCGGAGTGACCGCGGTCCAACCCGGCATGGGGGATCGCGTAAATCGCTACCACGGGCTGGCCGACGGGAACAGTGATCTCAGTCTCTCATTCGAGGCCGAGCTCACCAATCACGAGCCACCCGAGATTTACGGTGTCGTTAGCGACAATCCGGATCTCTAAACCCGGATCTCTAACAGCGCCTGATCCTGGATCGCGGTGCGCTCCATCCAGGCTGCGGGGCGACGCGGCTAAGGACTGTCCGCAGCCGCCCCGGAGTCATCTCGGGTACGCCGCGGTGATGACAGCCATCTGATGATATCGTGCTGCGTCACGAGCCCGAGGAAGCGGCCGTCGTCGACAATGGCGATCTGCTTGATTCGGCGTTCTGTCAGGCGGCGCAGAGCGTCGACCGCGGGTGCCCCGCGGGGCAGCGTGACCAGCTTACGAGCCGGGGTCATGATCGCATCCACGTAGGTGGTGGCGCGATGCTCGGCATCGACCCGTCGCGCGTCCGCTAGGTACACGAGGCCGCAGAGCTGGTTGCCGTCGATGACAGGGAACGCCGATGGAATATCGCGGGCCGTGTGCGTATCGATGAGCTCTGCGACCGTCATCCTGGGAGGCACCGCGGCAACGCTCGTATCCATCAGGTCTGTCACTGGTAGGTCGCCGAGACGCTCCTGTACGAGGAGCCGCTTGTAGCCCACCTTGGCCGCCTTGTTCAGGAACCAGCCGACGACCGCGACCCACAGCCCAGCCAACGGTCCACGCCCGAGCACGGGCACCTCGACGCCCAGGATCATCGCCACGCCGCTCGCGATCAGAAGCCAGGCGAGCCCTTGCCCAGCCGCCGCGGCCCAGCGGGTGGCTCGGAGGATATCGCCGGTGGCGCCCCACAGGACTGCGCGAAGGGCGCGGCCGCCGTCGAGCGGGAAGCCGGGCATCATGTTCAACAGTCCGAGCAGGATGTTCACCGGTCCGAGCCAGAAGAAGATGGTTGCCACCGGGCCGGCCTGAGACAAGGTCAGCATCGGATCCTCGGGAACCCATCTGTCGGGGCCGGTGACGAAGCCCCCGACAAAGAGGAAGGCGATCCCAAGCCCGAGGCTGGCTAGCGGTCCCGCGACCGCCGTCGCGAGCTCCGCGCCCCAGCCGCGCGCATCGTTCTCCGAGTGGGCCATGCCGCCGAACACGAAGAGGGTGATATGGCGCACGTCGATGCCGAGCCGACGCCCGACGACGGCGTGGGAGAGCTCGTGGACGAGAACCGAGGCGATAAAGAGCACGGCGGCCGTGACGGCCGTCGACCAGACGGTTAAGGTACCCCAATCCGGATGCCAGGTTGGGAACGGGCCGAGCGACAGGGCAACGGTGATCAACGCGAATACAATCAGGAGGCTCCAGTCGAGGGTCACCAGGACGCCGCCCAGCCGCCCGATCTGGACGCCGCGTCCTCCCAGCCAGCCGCGCTCCGCCGCGGCGGTGATCGAATTGGCTCTCGTGCGCATGAGCTCTCCTCTGTGACGACGGCCCCCAAGTTGCGCCGTGGGCCTGCGCCGTGGGCCGCACCGCCGCATTGCGAATCAACTGCCTGAGGCTCCCCGTGCGTGAATTCAAGTTGGCGCCAGGCCTTCGATGGTGAAAGCCGCGCTGCGACGCCGGCGAGACCGGTCTGGCTCTTGTTCGCGCTCGGGCTTTCGTCTGGTCGCCATCGCGGCTATCTTTGCCGGCATTGTCGTTCGGTCGGCTTCCTAGCGAAACCCTCAACAAGGATCTGAGAGCCATCTATGATTCGCTCGAAAGAGAGGCTCAACCGATGCGTGCCGATGGGAGTCTTTACGATGAAACGCGCGGAGCAACTTCTCAGTCTCTCGCTTGGGGTGAGGGAACGATCAGGGGCGAGGCGACATGTCATCGGCTGGGGTGGCTCGCCTCGCCCCATGATCGTTAGCCCGCACCGGGTGGGTGCCGGCCTTGGCGTCCTCCTCTTTGCCGTGGCCGCTCTGGCTGCCTCGCCCGACGAGCAGCGCGTCGAGGACACCGCACAGCTTGGACTGGCTGTGACCCTCTACAACGAGGATCTCGCCTTGGTCAAGGATCGGCGCGAGGTGACGCTGCAGGCCGGCGAGAACCGCCTGGCCTGGCGCTCGGTGTCGAGCCAGATTCGCCCCGAGACGGCGCTGTTCACAGAAAGCTCGGGTCAGGTGCCGGTGCAGCTGCTCGAGCAGAGCTTCGACTTCGATCTGCTCACGGCCGATAGTCTCCTGAAGAAGTATGTCGGGCGGACCGTGGAGGTCATCCGCACGAACGATGCCGGAGAGCGCTCGGTCGAGCAGGCCGCAGTGCTCGCGGCCAACAGTGGGGTCGTCCTACGCTATCCCGATCGCATCGAGACCGGTGTCGTCGGCCACCTAGCCTTTCCCGACGTGCCGGAGACGCTCCGCGATCAGCCGACGCTGGTCCTGCATCTGGAGGCGATCGAGGCCGGCACGGGGATGTTCGATCTCTCCTATTTGACCGGCGGCCTCAGCTGGCAGGCCGACTACGTGGCCAGCCTCGCCGCGGACGGGGCGACGATGGACATGAACGGCTGGGTCACGCTCACCAACCGGAGCGGGATCGCCTATCGCAAGGCGCAGGTGCAGCTTGTGGCAGGCGAGGTCAACCAGGTCCAGCCAGCCGCACCGCAGCCACTGATGGACAGCCGCGTTGCGATGGCAGCCGAGGCGCTCCCAACCGAGGAGACGCTGTTCGAGTACCACCTCTACACATTGCCGCGTCCCACCGACATCCTCGATCAGCAGACCAAGCAGGTGGCGCTGCTGACGGCACCCGGGGTGCCCGTGACGCGGGAGTTAGTCGTCAAGGGAGGCTCCTACGCCTATCGCGCCCCGGCCGCGGACGGCTGGGAGCGATTGGAGGTCGAGGCCAGAGTGCGCTTTGTCAATCGCGACGGGAGCCTGGGCATTCCATTGCCAGAGGGCGTGATACGCGTCTACACGGAGGATGGCTGCGGGCAGGCTCAGTTCATCGGCGAGGACCGCATCGAGCACACGCCGGTCAACGAGACTGTGAGTCTCACTCTCGGCGAGAGCTTCGATGTCACGGCGCGACGCAAGCAAATGGCCTTCCGCAAGCTCTCGGGGACTAGCGCCTTCGACTATGCCTACGAGGCCGCCTTCGAGCTGGAGCTCAAGAACGCCAAGCCCGAGCCGGTGACGGTGAAGGTCCTCGAGACGATCCCCGGAGACTGGCGGATCATCGAGGAGAGCCAGCCTCACACGAAGGAGGCCGCCCGGTTGGCCTCCTGGTCGGTCGAGGTGCCGGCCGAGGGCGCAGCGACCTTGGCCTGGGTCGCCCAGATCCGCCGTTAGCCGACTACGCCTCCATCATCCCGGAGCAAGCACCAAGCACCTCGGAGCCGCACTCATGTGCCTCGGAATCCCCATGCAGATCCAAACCATGGAGGGCCTTGTCGCCCGTTGCGAGGCCAAGGGGGCGACACGCGACGTCAGCCTGCTGATGCTTGCCCACGAGGAGCTCGCAGTCGGCGATTTCGTGGTCGTGCATCTCGGCTACGCGATCGAGAAGCTCACCGAACAGCAAGCGGCCGCGGCTTGGGCCCTCTACGATGAGATGCTGGCGGCCGAGGATGCGGCCAGGGGCGCCTGATCCCACCGCAGAGGGCGTCGACCACCCGCCCGGCTCAGAGTAAGGACGACGCGCCTGGGCGGACGAAGGCGTCAGCGACTCCCGCGCCTTCAGGCCGCGAGCGAGTGTGGCGCATGGGCGAGACAGCCCTTGGGACAGACGCGTGAGCAGGCCTCGCAGCCTATGCAGTCGAGGATGTCTTTGAGGCTCATGACCATGCTGGTGTCATCGGAGAAGCCGTCGTCGTCATCGAGATCCCCATCCTCGAGATCCAGGTCCTCACGGTCGACCAGCTCGAAGACATCGCGCGGGCACACCTTGTAGCAGCGCCCGCAGCCGATACAGTGCCCCTGATCGAGGCTCTTGATGAAGGACGGGACCCAGACGGTGCCGCCTCGGGTGATACCGGTAATCTGGCTTGTTTCGCTCATGAATGCGTGACCTCGTGGCGGCCCGATACGCGCGCCTCGCTCGGCGCCGTCATAGGCCGGCGACCGGCGAATGCGCGCCGATGATCTCCAACGCCACCGACAGGAGCTTATCCGCCTCGTCTTTCATCTTCGAGACACTTGGAAAACCGAAACGATGGACATCGCGCAGCGTACGATCCATGACCACCAGCTTGCCGACGATGATCAGCGCCCGACCGAAGCCCTCGTGGCTCAGGCTGATCACGGGCGACGCGCGCAGCCCGCACTCGCGCTCGATCATCGCCGAGATGGCGTTGTAGAAGGCGGTCAGACGGGCGACGACGATCTCATCCGGATCGCCAATCAGGGGCAGCTCGCGCAGTCGCTCCTTGGTCAAGACGAAAGGATCGAGGACCTTGTGGGCCGGCCAGCCGTCGTAGGTGCCGTAGGGATCGATGGCACGCACCTGGCGCACCAGCTCCACGGCGAATTCGGACTCCAGGATCGGATCCCCTGCGGCGATCGTCAGCTCTTGCTCTGGCATCTCGTGAACCTCTCTGAGTTGATGGTTGCATATCGGCGCCCGGTGTGGACCGGTCGCGCAGAACAGGTTTCGGTAGGCCGTCGCCTTTAGACCTCGCCATCATTCCCACCAGCCGTCGGCCTCCATCGCGTCGAAACGCGCATCGGCCTTGGGCGCGCGCAGCCTGATCGCCCGGGCGAGCCACGCGCTGGGCCCCTCGCGCAGCTCGGCGCACAGCCCCTCGATCAAGGTCGGGACCGACGCGCCGGCGGCCACCTTGATCGGCTGGATACCGTGGGAGAGGAGCTGGGCGATGGCGGAGGCGCCCACGGCCTGGCAGTACACGGCAGAGCATCCCTCTAGCGCCGCGATGCGGGCGCCGAGCTTATCCTCATTGCCGTCCATTGCGGGTGCTTCGAACTGTGCCACCTCGAGCAGGCCATACTGCTCCGGGCTCAGGCCGTAGATCGCGAAGGATGTCGCCGCGCCGAAGTGCTGATCCACCTGACGCATATCGCTCGACGCAAAGGCGACCCGGACCGTTGGTGTCTGGTCCGACACCTCGCGGCCGCCCGCGAGGATTTTCAGCCGTCGCTCCAATGCCATGTCATAGGGCTCCCAGAGCGGCGGCAATCAGGCCGCGACACCCCGCTCGGCGGCCGGCCATTGCTTGAGCCGAGAGCGGTAGGGATGGATCTCCCCGCGCCCGTGGTGGCGCAGCAGGTTGGCCAGATCAAAGAGCGTCTGCCGAGTGCCGCGATAGCCGATCCAGGTGCGCTGGTAGCCGCCGACCAGGTCATAGAGCGGGAAGCCGGCCCGCAGCAGCGGGATGCCGAGCCGCTTGGCGCTGTCTGCGGCATGGGAGTTTCCGATCAGGACCTCCGCGCCGCGTGCTTTGGCCAACCGCTCTAGATCCTCCAGGTCGCCGATCTTGACCTGATCACAGGCCGCCCGCTGCAGCGCAGGCGCATTCGCCGACGCGACGGCTGCGACCGTCTCGGTCCCGACGCCCGCGAGCAGCTCGCTGAAGCCGACTAGGAGATCCGGGTCGGCAGCGATCGCCACGCGGGCCATGCCGAGCATGAAGTGGCCATCGAGCATCGTGTCCTGCAGCTGCGCACGCTGCCGCTCGATACGGTTCGGCACCGGCCGCTCGGCAATCGTGGCGAGCGTCGCGACCAGATCGTCGACGGCGTCGAGTCCCATCAGATGCGCGAAACGGTAGTCGGGTACGCCAGTGCGCTCGGCCAAGCTGTCCGCAGCGGCCGTCATCGAGCCGCCCACGACTAGCGTGGCACGCGCCTCACCCAGGCGTGCCACCTCGCGCGCAGGCGTGCCGCCGACAGTCAGCGGGCTGTAATCGAAGTCGGTCAGGTGACCGTCGAGCGAATCCGATAGATCAGGCACGACCAGCGGCCGCAGCCCGAAGGACTCGATCAGCTCTTTGAGGGCCTCTAGGTCGCCTGGTGTCAGACTGGGGCCGGCCAGCACGTTGACCTGGTCGCGCCGGCGCCCGGGCTTGGTGCCCGCCTGCGCCGCCGGTGGCACCAAGGTCTCGATGATCGCTTGCGTCGCCGCAGCGAAGCCGCTCTCGAGGCAGCCTTTGTAGTCGGGTGACGAGACCGGGACGATGTGGATCCCGGTATACTCCGGATATTGCTGGCGAAACTCCTTGGCGGCACGGTGGATATCGGCGCCTTCGGTCTCGGCGAGACCGGTCGTCGGCAGGCCGATCACGTCCGGTGCGCTCTTCTCGCAGAGGGTCCGCAGGCCCTCGACGACGTTCTCGTCGGCCCCCATGACGGAGCTGACCTGATCCATCGCCGTCGTCTGCAGCGGGATCGGCTCGCTGAAATGGCCGACGAAATAGATCTTGGCGAAGGCCGTGCAGCCTTGGGACCCGTGCAGCATCGGGATCGCCCGACGCAGACCGAGGAAGGCCAGTGCCGCGCCGATCGTCTGGCTGGCCTTCAGGGGGCTGACCGACAGGGCCTTGTTACGCTTGATGATCTCCGGCATCGTTGTTACACCTCCACGACGGCTTCCTCGGGGCCCGATCGCCAGGGTGGCGGGCGACGGGCCGCAGCCCAGACCGGGCTCTCGATGGTCTGGCAGAGCTGGCGGGCGAGCTCCAGCATGCCGGCATAGCCGGCATAGCCGAATTCCCGCTCCTGGTTGATATGCAGGAAGGGCACGCGCGCCTTGATCGCCGTGTACATGTTGCGGCCGCCGGCGATCAGCACATCGGCCCCGCGATCACGGACCATGTCGAGCAATCCACGCGGATTGCCGTCCTCGATCATGGTGGTATCCTCGCCCATCAGCTCGCGGATGCGTGCCTTGTCGTCCTCGGTGGACTTGCGCGTGCCGGTGGCGACGACCTCCATGCCGAGGTCCTGCAGGGCCGCGATGATCGACCAGGATTTCACGCCGCCCGTGTAGAGCAGCGCCTTGCGCCCCTGCAGCCGCTCCCGCCACGGGGCGAGCTGGGTCTCGATGGCGGCCTCCTCGCGGGCGATCAGGATCTCGGTGCGTGCGGCGAGATCCGGGTCATCGATCAGGCGGGCGAAATCGCGCATGGCCTGGGAGACATCGCGCACGCCGTAGAAGCTGCCTTCGAACCAGGGCGTGCCATAGGCCTCCTGGAGCTTGCGGGCGACATTGATCATGGCCTTCGAGCAGACCATCATGTTGACTTCGGCGCGGTGCATCGTCTGAACTTCGTGGAAGCGGGCGTCCCCGGACAGCGTGCAGAGCACGCGCAGGCCGAGCTCATCGAGGAGCGGCAAGACGTGCCAGAGCTCGCCGGCGATGTTGTATTCGCCGATCAGGTTGATGTCGTGGACACGGAAGCTGTCGCGCTCGATGCCGGCGGGGAGAGGATCCGGCTCGCGCCGGCCGCAGACGTAGCGGACCATGGTGTCGCCAGCGATGCGGTTGCCCAGGTTCTTGGTGCCGTAGAAGCCCGCCGCGTCGACCGGCACGACCGGCTTGCCCCAGCGTGCCTCGGCGGCCTTGCAGACGGCCGCGACATCGTCGCCGGTCAGGGCCGGGACACAGGTGTTGTAGACGAAGACCGCCGGTGGGTCGAAGCTGTCGATCGCCTGCTTGATGGCATGGAACAGCCGTTTCTCGCTGCGGCCCATGATCACGTCCTGCTCCGTCAGGTCGGTGGTGAGTCCCATCCGATAGAGCGTCGGTCCGCTCGAGCGAGTGCCGCGGTTATCCCAGGAGCTGCCAGCGCAGGCGATCGAGCCATGGATGATGTGCGCGACATCCGCGATCGGGAGCAGCGCGATCTGGGCCCCGTCGAAGGAGCAGCCGCCAGCGGTCGCCCCGGGCCTCAGCCGGGCACAGCCGGACTTGCCCTTGTTGTTGTGGACACAGGCCGGCTCGTCGAGCAGCGCGGCGATGTCTTTGGCCTTCATGGTGGCTCCTGATGCGATGGGTCAGGGGCTCTCCAAGCAGGCTCTATGCCAGAACGAGAATCCGGTTATGCTGTGGTGCGGGCGGCCGAGGGCCTGTCGCAAACCCGACAATCGGCCCTCGTTGACAGGTTCAAGACACGAGCCCTCACTATGAAATTCGCGAAGCACATTGGCTCCCTCGCCCTCTGGGAGAGGGTTGGGGTGAGGGAACGATCAGGGTCGAGGTGACAGGTCATCATCTGGGGTGGCTCGCCTCGCCCCATGATCGTTAGCGCCCGGTCGCAACGCGATGCGCTGCCTTTTGCGGCTGATTGGTTTATCTTTGGTCGGCGGGGATACCGCCGACCTCTGAATGTTTGAGTGTTCCAGCATGACCCAGCCGAATCGCCTCATCAGCCCAGAGGCCGCCATTGACGACAAGGCCGTGGATCGCGCCATCCGGCCCCGTCGGCTTGCCGACTACGTCGGGCAACCGGTCGCTTGCGAGCAGATGGAGATCTTCATCGGTGCGGCCCGTGGGCGCGGTGAGGCGCTGGATCATGTCTTGATCTTCGGTCCACCGGGGCTCGGGAAGACGACCCTGGCCCATATCGTGGCCCACGAGATGGGCGTGAGCCTGCGCCAGACTTCGGGCCCGGTGCTGGAAAAGCCAGGTGACCTGGCCGCGCTGTTGACCAATCTCGACCCTGGCGATGTGCTCTTCGTCGACGAGATCCATCGCCTGAGCCCAATAGTCGAGGAGGTGCTCTACCCGGCGTTGGAGGATTTTCAGCTCGACATCATGATCGGCGAGGGTCCTGCCGCACGTTCCATCAAGCTAGATCTGCCTCGGTTCACGCTCGTCGGTGCGACGACGCGTGCCGGGCTCCTCACCTCACCGCTGCGAGACCGTTTCGGTATCGTCGTTCGGCTGGAGTACTACGCGGCGGAGGACCTGGCCCAGATCATCCTGCGCTCGGCCGGCATCCTCGGCATCGAGACCGAGCCGAGCGGCGCGGCCGAGATCGCGCGGCGTTCGCGTGGCACGCCACGGATCGCCAATCGGCTGCTCCGCAGGGTCCGAGACTACACGCAGGTCAAGGCCGACGGTCGCATCAGCCTGGAGATCGCGGATCGGGCCCTGCAGTTGCTGAAGGTCGATCAGCAGGGTTTTGATCATATGGATCGGCGTCTGCTTCGCGCCGTTGTCGAGAAGTTCGACGGGGGCCCGGTCGGGGTGGACAGCCTGGCCGCGGCCATCGGCGAGGAGCGTGGCACAATCGAGGATGTCCTTGAGCCGTTCCTGATCCTGCAAGGGTTCCTGATGCGCACGCCAAGGGGTCGTGTGGCGACCGCCGCCACCTATCGCCATTTCGGCCTGACTCCACTCCCTCAACAGATCAGCTCGCCAGCGATTGCAGACCTGTTCGCCGGACAGCCGCCGCTTGCCGATCCGAGCCACGATAACCGATGAGGCCGTGTCCTCGTGCCGCTACTAGCCTCATAAAGAACCCGAGAACGGCGAGCCCCAGCTCGGCGAAAAAGGGTCCTGGGAGCACCGAGCCCCAGCTCGGCGAAGAAAAGGTCCGCTGTGCGGACCATTGCGCGCCGGTAGATCTATCGCCGACGGTCCGCACAGCGGACCCTACAGCGTCGGGCTACGGAGTCTTCGTGCTGCAGCACCCAAGACCGGGCGGAGCAGGACGCTAGACCAAACGATGGTGCTCGCGCAGCGACCGATAGACGAGGTCGGAGACGTTGCGAATCACATTGCCGCGAGATGAGATCCAGGTGCCATAAGACGCAGCCCGGTTCCGCTTCTCGATGATCCCGATGAAGGTGTACGGGTAGGGACGGCCATTGCGATCGTGGGCCTCGATAATCCCCATGTCACCGCATAGGTGTGCCGTTGAGCCGGTCTTGTGATAGACGCGCACCGAGTCGGGGATGGTGGCCACGCTGCGGGCGATTCGGTCTCGGTTTGGCAGCGACATCAGCGCGCGCAGCTCGGCCGCATAGGGTAGCTGGTTGTTCCAGAGGGCGTACAGGAAGCGACTGTAGTCGCGGGCGGAGGCCAGGTTCCGATAGGTCCGGCCGCCGGCCGGGATGGTCTCGACAATGCGTGTCTGCTGGAAGATCGCGGGTGCGAAGCGTTTCAATACCCGCTCGACATCGCGCGGCCCATTCCCTCCCATCTGCTCGCCGACGAGGTCGATGAGCCGATTTGTGGCGTAGTTGCTGCTGCGCCGGATCATCCCCTCCATCAAGCCGTACACCTCGGCTGTGTAGCGCGCGCGGCCGCTCTCGACGAGAAAGAAATAGGCCTGAGCGACGAACGGCTTGATCATGCTGGCGGCCTGCAGTGGAGTGTCCTCGTTGAGCGCCACCAGCTTCATGCGCCGCGTGAAGTCGTAGACCGACCAAGCCGTGCGCTCGTCACTGGCGACCTTGCCTTGGCGCCGCAGCCGCTGGATGTAGTCGTTGACCTGAACATGCAGCGAAGAAGGAGGCTCAGCTTGCGCCGCGCCGTTCGGCGCGGCCAGCAAGACGGGGAGGGCCGCCAAGCTGGCGATCAGCTGGCGTCGGCCACGATCGGGCTCGCCCGATGCATCCAGGGCGTCCGTTAAGAAAGGCTTTGTCCCCGCCACGACGCGCTCCCCCCCACAGATGTTGGTCGCGGGATGGCGAGTGCGCATGCGCTTGGCGGTCACACAATCGCTACCCCATTCTGTCCGGCCGATAGCCCCGGCATTGCCCCCTCACACGGTCGCGGCTGGGCGGCGCTCTGGGGCGCATCAAGCCGTCCTGCCCCTGGTCGGCTCGAGTCTAGATGCAGAATCTGTAGAAAGTCTAGGCAGTAACTACCCGCTGCGCAACATGTTGAGTGACGGCGCGAGGAATTTTTGAGTGCCTTGTCTCGTTCAGGCATCCCTGCGCGGGGCACACAAGGGGCAGCTCGGGTCAGCGCTGAGACGCAGGCGGCGCCAGTCCATCGTCAGGGCATCGAGCACGAGCAGCCGGCCATACAGGGGCTCGCCCAGACCAATGAGGATCTTGATCGCTTCGGTGGCCTGAACGCTGCCGATGATCCCCACCAGTGGGCCCAGCACGCCGTTGGCTGAGCAGGTCTCGTCGAATTGACCGTCGCGGGGATAGAGGCATTGATAACAAGGGCCACCGGGCCTCCCCGAAAAGGCCGTTACCTGGCCCTCGGTGCGAATTGCCGCGCCCGAGACGAGCGGCACGCCGGCGGCGAAGCAGGCGTCGTTCACCGCGAAACGGGTGGCGAAGTTGTCGCAGCCGTCGACGACCAGGTCGACGGTTTTGACGATCTCGGGCAGGTTCTTTTCGGTCAGGCTGGCCTTGATGACGCTGAGCTCAACGTCGGGGTTCAGGGCCTGCAACGCGCGCCGAGCCGATTCGACCTTCGTCAAGCCTACGCGCTCGTGCGTGTGCAGTATCTGGCGCTGCAGGTTGGACAGGTCGACGGCATCGAAATCGGCGAGGGTCAGTGTGCCTACACCGGCTGCCGCGAGGTACATCGCCACTGGCGAGCCGAGCCCACCGAGTCCGACAACGAGGACCCGCGCGGCGAGCAGTCGGTCCTGGCCCTCGACCCCAAATGACGGCAGCATGATATGCCGGCTGTAGCGGAGGAGTTGCTCATCGGTCATGAGAGTCGGCTTTGGTAGCTGGGATGGGCTCGCGGCCGCGGAGGCCTGGTCGGCGCCAAGGGTTCAGGAAGCTGGGCAGAGCTTACAGTATAGGCCGGCGCGATCGAGCAGGGAGGCCCTGGCGCCTGGATCGGCCAGAGATGCGTCGATCGATTGCTTCAGAGGGCCGACTGAATCACCGCCGAAGCACCCGGTTACGGCGATGGCGCGGATCGAGAAAATGTCTTCGGCTTAGCCGCGTCAGCATGGTATCTCGCGGAATCGACAGCCGGGCTGTGCTGTCTGCATCAGGCACCTGGCCGACGAGCAGCCGGCGCATCCTGTTAGGTCACCCTCACCGTGATCGGCTCCTTGCTCTCGGGGTCGCACAGATGCACGGCGCAGGCGATGCAGGGGTCGAAGGAGTGGATCGTGCGGAGGATCTCCACGGGCTGGTGGACGTCGGCGAGCTGCGTGTTGTGCTGCAGCGCGGCCTCGTAGGCGCCAGGCTGGCCTTGTGGATCTCGGGGGCCGGCGTTCCAGGTAGAGGGGACGACGGCCTGGTAGTTGGCGATGCGCCCATCGCGGATGACGATCCAGTGGCCGAGGGCGCCGCGTGGGGCCTCCATGTAGCCGGCTCCGCGGGCCTCGCTGGGCCAGGAGGACGGCTCCCAGAGGCGCTCGTTGAAGGTGCGGAGGTCGCCAGCGCGGATGTTGCCGATGAGCCCGTCGTACCAACCCTGCAGCGCGTCGGCGACGAGCTTCGTCTCGAGCGTGCGGGCGGCGGTGCGTCCGAGGGTCGAGAAGAGGGCCTCGACTGGTAGATCGAGCCGCGATAAGGTCATGTCCACCAGCTCTGTCATCGGCTCATGGCCCGAGGCATAGAGCATCAACACACGGGCGAGCGGCCCGACCTCGACGGGTCGGCCCTTCCAGCGCGGTGACTTCAGCCAGGAGTAGCCCTGCTCGACATCGAGGTGGCGATAGGGCGGGGCGACGCCGCCGCGCGCGTCATAGCTCAGGTTGGTCTCGCCGTCGTAGGGGTGGAGACCCTGCTCGGTGCCGCCGCGGTAGTCGTACCAGGAGTGGCTGATGAACTCCTGGATCTCATCCTCGGCGTTCAGGTCGACCTCGTGGATGGTGCTGAGGTCGCGGCCCAGGATCGCGCCGCGCGGGAACAGGAAGGTGGCCGGGTCCCACTCGCCCGTCGCGGGCAGATCACCGTAACACAGGAAGTTGCCAAGCCCCTCGCCGCGCTCGGCCCAGTCCTTGTAGAAGGCCGCGATGGCCAGGGTGTCGGGGACATAGACCTGGTCGACGAAGATCCGCATCTGGTTGATGAAGGTCTGCACCTGCGCCAAGCGCTTCGCGTTCAGTGCCGAGTCCGAATTGAGATCGATCGGCGAGGTCACACCCCCGACGACGAAGTTCGGGTGTGGGTTCTTGCCGCCGAAGAGCGTCAGCATCTTGGCGGCGTCGCGCTGCCAGAGGAGGGCCTCCAGATAGTGGGCGACGGCCATCAGGTTGGCCTCGGGTGGCAGCTTGTAGGCCGGGTGGCCCCAGTAGCCGTTGGCGAAGATGCCGAGCTGCCCGCCCTCGACGAAGCTCTTGATCCGCTTCTGCACATCGGCGAAATAGCCCGGGGAGGACTTCGACCAGGCGCTCAGGGATTGCGCCAGCTCGGAGGTTGCCTTGGGGTCCGCGCTCAGTGCCGAGACCAGGTCTACCCAGTCCAGCGCATGCAGGTGATAGAAGTGCATGACGTGGTCGTGCACATGCTGGGCGCCGATCATCAGGTTGCGTATCAGCTGGGCGTTCGGCGGGATGTCGTAGCCGAGCGCGTCCTCGACGGCACGTACCGATGCGATCCCATGCACGAGCGTGCAGACGCCGCAGATGCGCTGCGTGAAGGCCCAGGCATCGCGCGGGTCGCGGCCCTTGAGGATGGTCTCGATGCCGCGCACCATGGTGCCGGAGGAGTAGGCCTGGGCGATCCTGTCGCCCTCCATCTGCGCCTCGATGCGTAGATGGCCCTCGATGCGGGTGATGGGATCGACGACGATACGCTCACTCATGGGACTTGCTCTCTAGTCGCGGGGCCGATACGCCGTGCGGATCGTCCCGAAGCTTGCTCTCAGCCTTCGCTAACGGACGGTCGGTGCGCGGCCTTACGATGAAATCCGCGCAGCACGTTCGCTCCCTCGCCCTCTGGGAGAGGGATGGGGTGCGGGAAGGATCCAGAAACGACTGGTGCGATTTGACCACTATTGTCGGGTTGCGCTGCGCTCACCCGACCTGCGAGTGCTGCGATTATCTCTGAACCGATATTCAAGCCTGTTCGTCAACCAGGTGCTCGGCGATCATCTCGGTGAGGCCAACGACCGGGATGTCCATGTTGAAGTCCTCGAGGCCCTCTTCGAGCTGGGTGCGGCACGTGGCGCACATGGTGACCATACGTTGCGGCTCGATCTCCTCGATCTGCGCCTTCTTGCGCTTGAAGGCGGCGCGCTTGAGCTCGTCGGCGCGCTCGTTCGAGCTGACGCCGCCGCCGGCCCCGCAGCACCACTGGAAGCGGCCATGCTCCTTGAGCTCGACGAAATCCTCCGCGACCAGACCCATCAGGCGCCGCTGCTGCGCGATGACCCCGCTTTTGCGGGCCAGGTTGCAGGGATCGTGCATCGACAGGCGGTCACCCTCCTTGCCCTCGGTACGGAGCCGCCCTGCGGCGCGCAGCTCATCGAGGACCTCGATGATGTGGTAGACCTCGAACGGGTAGGGGCGGCCGATGAGGTTCGGGCCCTCCCAGCGGACCGCGGTGTAGGCGTGGCCGCACTCGGGGCTGATCACCTTCTTGACCCGCAGCGTCGCGGCGGCGTCGACGACCCGCTGCACCAAGGTCGCGGCGATGTCCTTCGAGCCGATCTGCACGCCGGCATTGGTCGCCTCGAAGCAGTCGGTGCTGAGCGTCCAGCTGACCTCGGCGTGATCGAAGATCTTGGTCAGTGCCTCGAGGTACTCGGGGAAGTTGATGATCTCCATCGAGGAGAGGAGCACCAGGTAGTCCGCGTCGGCGACATCGATCGGCACCGTCAGGCCGGTGCTCGACTCGACGTGCTTGATCTGTACCTCCAACGTCTTCCACTTGAGCCCCATCGGGCTCCCGGTCTCGATTGCCCGCACCGAGGCACCGATCAGTCCCTCCGGCGCATGGCCTGAGGCGACCATCCCCTCGCGCGCCTTGCGGATCATGTATTGGAGATCGTTGCCGACCGGGCAGACCATCGAGCAGCGTCCGCACATGGTGCAGGAGTCGTAGAGGAGCTCCTCCCATTCTTCGAGCATCGCATCCGTGACGCGCCGCGAAAGTCCGAGCGCGTGCTTGACCTTGCCCCAGAGCGTGAAGTCCCGCTCCCAGACGAGGCGCAACGGCTCGAGCTTGAGGATCGGCGTGTACTTGGGATCGCCGGTCTCGACATAGAAAGGGCAGGCCTGGGCGCAGAGGCCGCAGTGAACACAGCTGGAGAAGAAGGCCGCGACCGGCGCGTCGATCTCGTCGCGAAACGCCTGTAGGCCTCGCTCCAACGACAGCGCGCTCATGACGGTACCCCCTTACGGCCGAAGGCGGCACCCGTGTACCAACGGGCGATGAAGGCCGTGAAGATGTGTATCAGCTTCGTGAAGGGCAGCACGATCAGGAAGATCTCTGCGGCCAGGATGTGCAGCCCGAGCGCGAGCGGATACGGGTTGACGAGCCGGTGATAGGCTAGGTAGCCGGTCAGCAGTGGCAGGAAGGTGACCGTCCAGATCAGATAGTCCTCGACGGTGCTCAGACGCTGTTTGACCGGATGGATCAATCGATGAGCCAGCGTGGCCAGTAGCGCGACCAAGGTCACGGCGGTGATGGCATCCACCGCTGGGTTGGGCAGCCCTGGCCAGCCGATGCCGACCAACGCCTGGATCAGCTCGATGTGCGGGATGAAGAACAGCAGCGCGATGATGAAGCCCAGGTGCCAAAGCCAACCGATCAAGACATTGAACGGGGCCCGGTGCAGCGTCCCTGGGTCGGCGATAAAGCGGGTCAGGATGGTCTTGAGGCCGGGCCCCCAATCGCCACCGCGCGGTGTGGCGTAATTGGGCGCTCGGCCGAGCAGCAAAATTTCCAACAGGCGTGCCAGCGTCCCGAGCGCGAAGATGGCTAGGGCCACGCTGAACATCGGACCCTTGACCCAGAGCAGGAAGTCCATCGGATCACTCATCGCTTCGCCTCCAGCTCATCGACCGTGACGGGCTCGCGCTTCGCGGCGGCGGCGGCGACGCGCCGCTTCGCCAAGGTGGCCGCTGCAGCACCGGCGACCGCCCCCGCCGCGCCGGCGGCCAGGATGGTGCCGCCCGCGATATCGGCGGGTACCGAGAGCGCCCGGTAGAAATCGCCCGCATCCCAGAAGTTGGCCTCGGAGCAGCCGAGACAGGGGGCGCCGGCCTCGACCGGCCAGCTGGTCGCCGCATTCCAGCGCATCGTCGCGCAGGCATTGTAGGTGCTAGGACCCTTGCACCCGAGCCGGTAGAGACACCAACCGGCTTTGGCGCCGGCGTCGTCGAAGGTCTCGGCGAATAGGCCCTTGTCGTAGAAGGGCCGTCGATAGCAGCGGTCGTGGATGGCCTGACCGAAGAAGGCCCGCGGCCGCTGGTACTCGTCGAGCTCAGGCAGCTGGCCAAAGGTCAGGTACTGAGCGAGGACGCCAGTGATGACCATCGGCACCGGCGGACAGCCAGGCACATTGATCACCGGCCTGTCATGCACGACGTCCATCACGGCCACGGCCCCGGTCGGATTCGGCCGGGCGTGGGGCAGGCCGCCGAAGGCGGCACAGCTGCCGACGGCGATGACGGCGGCGGCACCGGCGAGCGTCTCGGCCAGCATCTCCATATTGCTGATCCCGGCGATGGTCGAGTAGCCGGGATTGGCGTCGGGGCCGGGCAAGGAGCCGTCGACGACCAGTAGATACTCGCCCCAGCTCAACTGCATGGCCTGCGTTCGAGCCAGCTCGGCGGCCTCTCCGGAGGCGGCCTGGAGGGTGTGATGATAGTCGAGCGACACGATGTCGAGGATGAGCTCCTCGACCGTGGGCGAGTAGCTCCGCGTCAGCGATTCGGTGCAGCCCGTGCACTCCTGAAACGAGAGCCAGATCACCGAGGGGCGTCGGGCCTGCTCGAGGGCCGCGGCGATCGCGGGCGCCTGGCTCGGTGGCAAGGCCATCATCGAGGCCGTGGCGGCGCAGAACTTCAGGAAGCCGCGACGCGAGACGCCTCTCTCGCGCAGGCGCTCGCTCAAGGTCTTGTCAGCGACCATCGTCCCTCCTCTTTCGGCAACGGGCGCGTTCAAAGGGCATCCTCGGGTGCGTCGGTCAGATGCGCATCGAGCCTCGCGAGCGACTCGTCGAGATCCTCGATCGGGGAGCGCAGGATCTCGGGGAAGCGGGTGACCTCGATCTGCAGTGTCAGGCGCTCGTCCTCGTCGCTGCGGTGATCGACGAGCCAGACGCCGGCCAACGCGCTCTCCCAGACCCGTGTCGGGCCCATCGCGCTGATCACCGCCTCGACCCCACCGTGGCCGAGCCAAGCGAGGAGCCGGTCCAGGTCGCCTGGGCCAAACGGCTGGACACGCAGATCGATCTGGGTCGTCTCGCCAGTGTCGATCAGCCGCCGTAGCGCATGGCGGATCTGATGGAAAATGATGCGCAACGGATCCCAGTCGGGGCGCTGCACATGGGGGCTGAAGGTGACGGGTACACCGTCTCGCTGCGACATCAGGCTCGCCTCAGGATGCGTATATCCATTTTAGGCGAATGACTTATATAGCCCTTTGACGCAGCGCACTGAAACGCCCGCATGGCCGCGGTTCGGCGGGACGCCTTGAGCAGGCTGCTGAAGCGAGCATCCTCTCTCGTCACCAGATAACACAACCAGTTTGCGTTATCATCGCGAGCGAGCTCTGCGGTGGTGCGTGCTGGAAGGTCCCGCGTATGGCGAACTTCGTGACCCATCTCTATGGTGCGGCCGTGGTCAGCAGTACGGCAGCGGTCGGACTGTACGGCGTCGGTCTGGCCGATGCCGGGGAGGCGCAGGTCTATTTCCTCGTCGGTGTGGTCGGTGGGCTGTTGCCGGACATCGATTCCGATGGCTCTACGCCGGTGCGCGCCTTCTTCTCGATGCTCGGTGCTGCCCTCGCATTCGGGGCCTGTTTTGCACTGATCGATCGCTTCGCATTGGTCGACCTGGCACTGGTCTGGAGCCTGGTGTTCGTGCTGGTGCGCTTCGGTGTCTTCGAGATCTTCGCGCGCTTTACCGTCCACCGGGGGGTTTGGCATTCCTGGCTGGCGGTGCTTTTCGTGTCGTTCGCAACGGCCGATCTCGCCTACTGGCTCGCTGGTCGCACGCCCTGGGAGTCTTGGATGAGTGCGGCCTTCATGGGGTTGGGCTATCTGACGCATCTCTGCCTCGATGAGCTGGCGAGCGTGAATCTCCTCAATACGCGCGTGAAACGCTCGTTCGGGACGGCGATGAAGCCTCTCAGCCTCGGTTCTCCCTGGGCTTCGCTGACCATGGCGGCAGGGGTCGTGGTGCTCGCGCTCGTGTCGCCGAGCTTTGCCCCGGTGCTCGATGTGGCGCGGCGGTTTGACGCCTCTTCAGTCGCGCTGCAGGCGGGCCTGTGGCGCTCAAGCTCGTCGCTGGGCGAGTGGCGTGCCTGGGTGGTCGACCGGGCCGCATCATTGATCCGATGAGCGGAGCCGCGTTGGCCCTGGCTTGCTCGACCTATCGTCGTCGTGGACGATGCGATAAACTCCGTCCGCCATGGATCCACATTTCCTAGATTTCGAGCAGCCTATCGCCGAGCTGGAGGCGAAGATTGACGAGCTGCGGCGAGTGGGTGACGACAACGCTCTCAACCTCGCCGAGGATATCGAGCACCTGCGCAACAAGAGCATGGCGCTCACGGAGTCGATCTTCTCGTCCCTCACGCCGTGGCAGATCTCGAAATTGTCGCGGCACCCATTGAGACCCTATGTCCTCGATTATGTCGAGCGTCTTTTCGACGGCTTCCAGGAGCTCCACGGTGATCGGACCTTTGCCGATGACCACGCCGTAGTGGGTGGGGTGGCGCGCTTTCAAGGTCGCTCGGTGATGCTGATCGGCCATCAGAAAGGACGGGATACTAAGGAGAAGATCCTCCGTAACTTCGGGATGCCGCGTCCGGAGGGCTACCGCAAGGCGCTGCGGCTGATGCGGCTGGCCGAGCGGTTCGGCTTGCCGGTCCTGACATTTATTGACACGCCTGGCGCCTACCCAGGCGTCGGTGCCGAAGAGCGCGGCCAGAGCGAGGCAATTGCCCGCAATCTGCAGGCCATGGCTGTGTTGCGGACACCCATCATCTGCACGGTCATCGGAGAAGGCGGGTCCGGCGGGGCCTTGGCGATCGGTGTCGGCGATCGGGTGCTGATGCTCCAGTACAGCACCTATTCCGTCATCTCACCCGAAGGCTGTGCCTCCATCCTCTGGAAGAGTGCCGACAAGGCGCAGCTGGCCGCCGAGGCCATGGCGATCACATCGGACAAGCTCCTCGAGCTGGAGCTGATCGATGCCATCATTCCAGAGCCTCTCGGAGGGGCGCACCGGGATGTCCCAGCGATGGCGGAGACCTTACGGAGTACCTTGCTGAAGACGTTGGACGAGCTGGCGACGGTCGATCTCGACGAGCTGATCGCAAGCCGCTACCAGCGTTTGGCGGGCTACGGCCGCTTCAAGGAGTAGGTGGCCGAGTGTAACGACACGTGATTCAACAACAGGTGATACAGCTCTTTGAGCGACGAAACACGCGAAGTGGAATGATCTTTACAGGAAAGGCGGCACTTTGTCGCGTGTTTCGCTTTTTTCGTAGCTATTTCTGTTTGCCGCAACCTGCAGAGTGTTTTTGAGCCCTTCCTAACGATCATGGGGCGAGGCGAGCCACCCCAGATGATAAAAGGTCGCCTCGCCCCTGATCGCTCCCTCACCCCAACCCTCTCCCAGAGGGCGAGGGAGCGAACGTGCTTCGCGAAATTCATTGTAAGGGACGATGGCCTGTGCTGAGGCCTGAAGAGCTCTTGGCCGAGGTGTCCCGGTTCCCTAAGGCGCGTCGCGGCTGGATCGCCTTCAGCGGGGGTCTCGATTCCACGGTCCTGCTCCACGTGCTCGCCGATCTGCGCGGGGAGTTCACCTTTGGGCTTCGCGCCATCCATTTCGATCACGGCCTGCAAGCCCAGTCGCAGGCGTGGGTGCAGCACTGCCGGACGGTCTGCGCGGGCCTTGGCATCGAGCTTTGCTGCCGTGCGATCGAGGCGCGCGCGGCTCGCGGAGAGAGCCCGGAGGCGGCGGCCCGTGGCGCCCGCTACGCGGCGCTCGCGGAGTTGATCGACGCTGAAGATCTGTTGCTGACGGCGCATCACCAGGACGATCAAGCCGAGACCTTGCTCCTTGCGCTTCTGCGCGGCAGCGGAGTGCACGGATTGGCGGGGATGCCGCGCGCGGCTGCGTTTGCGAAGGGCTATCTTGTGCGGCCGCTGTTGGACGTCACGCGTAGCGAGTTGCGCGACTATGCGGAGCGGTTCGGACTGGCTTGGATCGAGGATCCGAGTAACGACAGGCTCGACCACGATCGCAATCGCCTGCGCCACGAGATCATCCCGCTGCTCCGGCAACGCTGGCCAGCGGCGACCCGCACGATAGCGCGGGCGGCCGGGCACTGTGCCGAAGCGGCTCAGATCGTCGACCAGGCCGCGGCTCAGCATGTTGCGCAGCTTTCGGGGAATGGCGGTTGGTCCGTGTCGATCGCCGGTTTGAGGCGGCTGACGCCCGAGCTTCGCCATGCCGTTCTGCGCTATTGGCTCCGCGCCTGCGGGCTGCCGGTGCCGAGCCAGGCCTGCTTGTCCAGGGTCCCCGCCGAGGTCGTGGATGCCCGTGGCGACGCCGTCCCTTTGGTCGTGTGGGCTGGCGGTGAGGTGCGGCGGTATCGCGGGCGCTTGTTCGCGTTGTCGCCCTTGCCTACGCCGCCAGACGGGGACCTCAGGCTGGCTTGGACCGGGTGCGATCTCAGGCTGCCGCCGGGCCTTGGGCAGCTGTCGCTGGAGCGCATCTCCGCTGCCGGAGCGCTACTAGCCGAGCCGTTTACGGTGCGCTTCGCTGTCGCAGGTGCCCGACTCAGGCGCGCGCCCCGGGCTCCGCATCGCTCGCTCAAGAATGTCTTTCAGGAGGCGGGTATCCCGCCTTGGCTAAGGCCCTATGTGCCGCTTGTGTTCTCGGGCCCGGAGTTGATTGCCGTGGCCGGCGTGCACAACGCAATCGATGCCGCAGGCCTGCGCGGCGTCGTGACCTGGTCCGGCCATCCTTGGCGAAAGCTGCAACTCTTCCGTTAAACCGGACGCTACCTAGGGGACCGATTCGATGAGCCAGGCACTGAAGCAAGCTGTAGCGCGCCAACGCATCCTGTTGCAGGGTCAGCTCGGGAGTTCCCTTGAGCGGCTGGTCGCACCTTGCCGTGAGGTCTGGCCGGATCGGTCTGCACTCGAGCCGATATTGGCCGCGGCCTTGCCAGGCCTGCCTTCGTGCAAATACCTCTATCTCCTGGACGCTGCGGCGCGGCAGATCACGTCGAACATCTCGGGCCAGGGATTGCTGCCCGAGCATCTTGGGCGCGATCGGCGCGATCGACCCTACCTCGCGGATTCGCTGGCCGGGGCCCGCTTCGCGCTGTCGCCGGCCTACATCAGTCGGAATGCCCGTCGCCCGTCGCTCACGGCTGTCCAACGGATCGAGGACGAGAAGGGGCACCTGCTCGGCTTCTTAGGCGCTGATTTCGATCTTCGCGAGCTGCCGTTGACCCGAGAGCTCTACGTGCAGCCCGAACAATGGCTTCAGCTCAAAGGCGACCCAGCGATCCGCGGCGGGCTCTTCCAGCAGCACCGCGTCGAGAGCTTGATGGATCAACGGATCGACGAGATCCTCGACCTGGTCGTCGAGCTGATTGCCGCACATGGCGTCTTCCACGGTAAGCTGCACTTCTCGAGCTCCCGCGCCACGCTCTGGCTCGTCGACGATCCCTTTCGTTACCGGCTGCTCGATTACGAGGATCTCGCGGACCCGGCGACCTGCCTCGCCTATTCTCGCCGCCCCTATCCCGAGGATGCCGCCGTCCCGCTCGATGTCGTGCGCGAGGTCTTCCGCACCTTCCGGGACCTGCGCTTCATGGACGAGAACATCTATCTGCGCTCGGGCTCGCTCAACATCTACAACGGTATCGTCGGTCTCAATTTCTCGTGCGACGGCTCGCACTACATGCCTTGGGCGGAATTCTTGAGCAAGAGCCTGGGCTTCTGGCTTGGCACCGGCGAGGCCTGTGCGCTCGGCGATGCTCGGTGACTTGTTGAACCGATATGGTCGGTGGAACCGCCGAGAACGCAAAGGATTCCAACGTCTTGCCCGCGAGACGACGGTCACCCAGCCCTGGCTCGTCGTGGACCGCTCGCGGGAGCCCGCCCATGGGGCGGGGATTGTCGTCACGGTGGTCGATGGCGAGCTCACTACGGCTGAACAGCCGCTTCCTCATGCGACCGTGATCGCGTCTGACAAGTAGACATCCTGGACCGCATGCAACAGGCGAATGCCGTCGTCCGTCGGCTTCTGGAAGGACTTTCGGCCGGTGATCAGGCCCATGCCGCCGGCGCGCTTGTTGATGACCGCAGTGCGCACGACCTGATGGAGGTCATCCTTACCTGATGGTCCGCCCGAGTTGATCATCCCGACTCGACCCATGTAGCAGTTGGCGACCTGGTAGCGCACCAGGTCGATCGGGTGTGCTCCAGTCAGCACCTCGTACATGCGCGGATGGGTCTTGCCGAAGCCGATCGCCGTGAAGCCGCCGTCGTTGGTGGCCTGTTTTTGTTTGACGATATCGGCCTCGATGGTCACGCCGATATGGTTGGCCTGGCCTGTCAGATCGGCCGATGTGTGATAGTCGGTCCCCTCATGCTTGAACGCATTGTTGCGCAGGTACGCCCAGAGCACGGTCGCCATGCCCAGCTCGTGGGCGCGCTGAAAGGCCGCGCTGATCTCTTGGATTTGACGTCGTGACTCGGTGGAGCCGAAGTAAACCGTCGCGCCCACTGCTACGGCACCCATGTCGAAGGCCTGCTCGACGTCGGCGAACAAGGTCTGGTCGTAGAAATTAGGATAGCTCAGCAACTCATTGTGATTGAGCTTGACGATGAATGGGATCTTGTGGGCGTAACGGCGAGCGACTGCACCGAGCACGCCCAAGGTCGAGGCGACGCCATTGCAGCCCCCCTCGATAGCCAGGCGGACAATATTCTCCGGGTCGAAGTAGATCGGGTTGGGCGCGAAGGAGGCGCCTGCAGAGTGCTCGATGCCTTGGTCGACCGGCAGTATCGACAGGTAGCCGGTTCCCGCTAGTCGGCCATGGCCGAACAGAGTCTGCAAGCTGCGCAGGACGCCGGGCTTGCGGTCGGAGTCGATCAAGGTCCGATCGATAAAGTCCGGACCGGGTAGATGGAGCAGCTCTTTGCCGATGCTGCGGCATTGATACTGCATTAGCTCTTCGGCCTCATCGGCCAAGATCTCAACGACGTTGCTCATAATCGATCCCGTTTCTTCCTGCAGAGGCGGCTGGTGACCCAATGGAGCAGACGTGGTGTTTGCCACGCCTTCCCCCAAGTTTAGAACGCCGGTCGCGGCTCGCCAGTGCCCGCGAATGCGACCGCGAGCGGGCGGGCGACGGCTCGCCCAGCGAGGCTATTTCGGTGGTATAGCGTGTCGAGTCCAAGCCTCGGGGTGCCAGTCTGTTTCCGGCAAAGGATGGGTCTGAATGCCGCATTTCATCGCGAAATAGCGATGGAAGGCGAGGCTCGGCGTGAGCTCCGGATGGAAGACGGTGGCGAGGACGGTCTCGTCTTCGACGCCCGCGTGGTAATCGCCGATCTGTAACAGCGAGCGCACGCCAGGCCCGAGGCGCGTGATCTTCGGGGCACGGATGAAGGTGAGGGGGACGGGCTCTGCTGACACGGCGGGCACAGCGGCCGAGATATTGAAGCTCTCGAGCTGGCTCCCGAAGGCGTTGCGCAGGACGTCGATATCAATCAGCCCGAGATAGGGTGACTCGCCGATGATCCGCCGGGCCAGCAGGATGGCGCCGGCGCAGGTGCCCCAGAGCTTCAGTCCGGCCTGATGGCGTTGGCGGATGACCTCCTCGAGCCCGGTGATGCGCAGCAGCCGGCCCAGGCAGGTGCTCTCGCCGCCCGGGATGATGAGGCCGGCGAGCTCGTCGAAGTGCGGCTCCTTCTTGACGCGGACGGCCGCGACACCGAGACGCCCAAGGTGCTCGATATGCTCGACGACGCCGCCCTGGAGATCGAGGATCCCTATGCGTCCCATGGCGTCAACAGTGGTCGCAGGCAGGTCGACGACTACCAGCCGCGCTGCGCAAGGCGCTCATCGGCTGCGAGCGTCGGGATCTCGATGCCGACCATAGGCTCACCGAGGTCGAGCGACACCTCTAAGACCTTCTCGGGGTCATTGTAATAAGTCGTCGCCTGGACGATCGCCCGGGCCCGCTGGGCCGGGTCACCGGATTTGAAAATGCCCGATCCAACGAATACACCGTCGCAGCCGAGCTGCATCATCAGCGCCGCATCGGCCGGTGTCGCGATGCCGCCGGCGGCAAAATTGACGACCGGCAAACGGCCGGCCTGGCGCACGGCGAGTGCGACCTCGTAGGGGACGCCCTGGTCGCGGCAGAAGCCAGTCAGCTCCTCCAACGGCATCTCTCGAACGGTGCGGATCTCACGGTTCATCGTGCGCATGTGCCGGACGGCCTCGACGACATTCCCGGTCCCGGCCTCGCCCTTGGTGCGGATCATAGCCGCCCCTTCGGCGATGCGTCGGCAGGCCTCGCCCAGGTTACGTGCGCCGCAGACGAAGGGGATCGAGAACTGAGTCTTGTCGATGTGGCATTCCTCATCGGCTGGCGTGAGGACTTCGCTCTCGTCGATGTAGTCGATCTTGAGCGCCTGTAGCAGCTGCGCCTCGACAAAGTGACCGATACGGGCCTTGGCCATGACAGGGACCGAGACCGCGTCCTTGATCTCCTTGATCATGGCCGGATCGGACATGCGTGCCACGCCACCCTCGCGGCGAATGTCGGCCGGTACGCGCTCTAGGGCCATCACCGCCACGGCGCCAGCCTCTTCGGCGATGCGGGCCTGCTCCGGCGTGGTGACGTCCATGATGACGCCGCCCTTGAGCATCTGCGCCAGCTGGGAGTTCAGTGTGTAACGCTCGCTGGTCAAGGTGACCCTCCTGAATCGAAAATTCGCAATAGATCGTGCCGCGTCATGACGGGTATGGACAGCTCCAGCGCCTCGCGGCGCTCGGCTTCGGTGTTATAGCCCCACTCGGCCAGACGCAAGGCCACTTGACCCAATCCAGCATCGGCACGGCAGCGCTTGAGCGTCGCAAGTCGGTCTTCAACGAAACAGACCGTCTGCCCGGGATGATGTTCCACGAGCTCGCGGAGGATCTGCTCTTTGGGGCGGCCCGCGTCGAGACCGAAGATGCGCGCGCTCGGGAAATCGATCCCGTGGCCGGTCAAGAGGCGTTCGACGAACCGCCGCTCCTTGGTCGTCACAATGTAGAGCGCGGCGCTCGTCGGCACACCGCGCAGCCAGCCGGCGACGCCCGGGTAGAGGGGGCTCTCCGCAACCCAAGCATCCCCCGCGGCGGATGCCCATCGCTCGCGTGTCTCGCCAAACAGGGCCTTGAGCGCGGCGGTGTCGAGCCCGCTGCGCGCCACCACCCCCGGGGCGCGCTCGCCGAAGCGCTCCAGCAGTATCTCCGGAGCCTCGCCGTCCAGCAAGAGGCGCATCAGTAGGATGGACTCGTGCCCGGTCTCGATGACCGGGCGCGCCATGCGGAAGCCCGCGAGGATCTCCTCTGGTGGGCGCTCGGCCACCATATCCGGCCAGATGGCGCCGCCGGCCTTCCAGCCGGCCGTCCCGGTCTCGGCAGCGCTGTCGCAGAGCACGCCGTCGAAATCGAGTGCGAGGACTGGCATCATGCGCGATCGAGGTCCATGGTCGAAAAGATGCGGAGACTAGCGCGCTGGCCGTCGGCGTTCAACCAACGATCCTTGGTCGCGCACATCATCGCATGCGTGGCGCCCAGCGGTGCTGGCCCTCACATCCGCACGAGTCATAGAGAGGAGCCCTGCCATGGGGCTGGGAGATCGTGCAGTCGGTCATGGACGTCTGGGCGCGTTGCCGGCGTGGGATATTGCGAACTATGCTGCTGGCTCCTAAATCCCGCTAGGGACGGGTCGACGCCGGCGATCTGACGACGCGGGACGCCACCGCTGGCGCCGCATCGCCGGGCCTCAGGCCAGAGCCGGGGCGCGTTGAGAAAAGGATTTACGGCTCGGGCGGGGGCAGGCGAGCGACGAGCGCATTCCAACGGATCCTGATGTCGGGCCACAGGCTAACGCTTGTCTCGCCGTTTAGTTCCTGCACCTCCGGTCGGCCGAACCGTCCCTGCTCGAGGCGGTAGATAGTGACGATGCGATCGCTCGGATGGACGAGCCAGTACTCTCGCACACCGGCGCGCTCATAGACCTGACGTTTGCGGTGCGAGTCATGAAAGGCCGTGTTTGGCGAGAGGACCTCGACGACTAGGTCCGGCGCGCCGCGCACGCCGCGACGATCGAGCTTGTTGGGATCGCAGACCACCAAGACGTCGGGCTGCACAACCGTATCGATGCGATCGTCTGCGTCATCGACTTTTGGGAGGCGCACATCGACCGGGGCGATGAAAGGTCGGCACGGCGTCGCGGAGCTAGATAAGGCATTTGCGAGCTGCCGGTAGATCTCTCTGGCGATGTCCTGGTGCGCCAGAGCAGGTGCCGGGGCCATAAGGTAGGCCGCGCCGTCGACCAGTTCGTAGCGGGCGTCGTCCGGCCACGTCAGATATTCGGCGTAATTGTGTCGTTGGCCATCTTGCTCGGCTAATCCCATCAGGTCCTCCCGGTGAGGCGGAAGTAGTGGAAACCCTATCGATGATAGCCGAGCCAGCGTCTATCGCCGAGTCGGCCGCAGGCCGCGACTGGGCTCGAAGGTTGGAGCGTCCAGATTGACATGCTAGCCTGGGCTGTCCCCACCGATCTTGGAGACGAGGCGATTCTTACAATGCCCCGCAACGAGCTGTTGCCAGATCTCAGGATGCTCCTGGCTCGCCTGTATGATGAGACCGCCGGGTTCCTCGAGCGCAGCGACGACCTGCAGGCCTGGTACAACCGCGGCTATGCCAACGGCATGATAGAAGGCTTTCGCGAGCGAGACCTTCGCGCCGAGCTGCCGGAGGGTGTGGAGCTCGATGCGCCGGATATCATTGCCGGACACGAGATGCTGCCTTGGGGCCGGGCCTATCGGCATGGCTGGGAGACGGGTCGCAGAGAGGCCCTTGAGGTCCTGGAGTGAAACCGACGTGCTGAAGGTGATCTCTTTCAACATCAATGGAATCCGCGCCCGGGACCATCAGCTGGCCGCGCTCAAGGAGCGGCACGACCCGGACATCATCGGCATCCAAGAGTCCAAGGTGGACGATGCGACCTTTCCGCACCAGGAGGTCGCGGAGCTCGGCTATCGAGCCCACTGGTTCGGTCAGAAGTCGCATTATGGCGTGGCCTTGTTGAGCAAGCAGGCGCCGCTCGCGGTCTTCAACGGCCTACCGTTGGACGGGGCCGAGGCGCAGCGCCGAGCCATCAGTGCGCGCTACGGGCTGGCGGGAGGTGGCGAGCTCGTCGTGCTCAATGGCTACTTCCCGCAAGGCGAGAGTCGTGCCCATCCGGTCAAATTCCCCGGGAAACGCCGCTTTTATCAGGATCTCCTTGCCCATTTGCGCGGGAGCTTCTCGCCTGAGCAGATGCTGATGGTCCTCGGCGATATGAATGTCGCGCCACTGGATCTCGACATCGGCATCGGTGCCGATAATGCCAAGAGATGGTTGCGCACCGGCAAGTGTAGCTTCCTGCCTGAGGAGCGCGAGTGGCTGCAGGCCCTCTGCGACTGGGGCCTTGTCGATGCCTTTCGCATTTGCTATCCAGAGGTCGGGGACCGGTTCAGCTGGTTTGACTACCGCAGCCGCGGCTTCGAGCGCGATCCCAAGCGCGGGCTGCGCATCGATCTCATCCTCGTGACCCGGCCCTTGGCGGAACGATTGCTCGATGCCGGGGTCGACTACGAGATCCGGGCGATGGAGAAGCCGTCTGATCACTGTCCGGTGTGGGCGACATTGGATGCTAGCCTCGCTGCGGCGCACGACGCTGGGCACGCGGAGTAAGGTCGCGGCGGGCAGGAACAGGCCCGGCCAGAGACCCTATGGTGGGCGCGTGACTCTGGTCACCGCGTTCTTGTTGCTGATCTCGGCGACGATCGCGCCCGCTGCTGCGGCCCAGGAGTCCTGTCTCAAGCTGGTTTTCGGCCGCTACTGTCTCGGTGGGGATGTCAATGTCCTGCTGCGCCAGCCGCCACAGCCGCTCGTTCGTCAGGAGGACGGCGAGCGTCAGGCGCTGATATACAGTGAAGGGCGCGACGACCTCTACGTGCTGGCGTTTCGCAATCGGATCTATAAGGTCCTCCGCCGGTACGGCCTGGCGAGCCAGCTTCGCTACGACGATCTCTACAGGCTATTGCGCGACAAGTATGGCCCTGGGCGCGATCAGAGCCGTTTCCGCGCGCATGCGGACACGCCGGCGCGCCGCCTCGCTGCGATCCGCCGCGGAGAGGGCCGGGCGGTCCATTTCTGGTCGCCCGCCGAGAGCTGGCACATCGAGCTTAACTGGACGCGCGAGCTGGGGCTATCCCTCGCTTATGTTGATACGGCCCGAGATAACCAGCAGCGCGCAATGATGGTGCAGGGTTATTAGCGCGACGTTCCTGAATTCGAAGCCTCGGCCAGGTCCATGCATTCCTCGATACCGGCCCGGGCCTGGGTGTGACGTCGCTATCCGCAACGCGCGCCCTCTGCCGTGTGGCCTCTGTTCGGGCTGAGTGTCTCACCAACCAGCGCGCGGCCGCCTGCGGCCAGCCCCCGCAGCGATACTTGGACGATGCAGTTCACAGGAGGCGCGTCAGCGGCCCGCGTGAGGCGCACTGGCAGATAGTTGGGGGTGTAGCCGAAGCCATCGCCGCCGGTTTCCTTCGGGCCGCTCGCCTCGAGCAAAACGGGCATCTGGCGTCCGACGAAGGCGCGCAACGTACGCTGCCTTTGAAGCTTGGCGAGCTCAAGCAGTTGTGCCCGTCGGGCGCGCTTCGTTGCGGTGGGCACGGCGTCGGGCCAGGCGGCGGCTGGGGTGCCTGGCCGCGGCGAGTAGGTGAAGACGTGTAGATCCCCAAACCCGATCGCTGCAACCAGATCGAGGGTCGCGCGCCAGTCGGACTCGGTCTCCCCGGGGAAGCCGACGATCATGTCGGTTGTCAGGTTGAGATCCGGAGACGCGCGGCGCGCTGTGTCAGCCAGCTTGGCAAATGCCGCGGCGGTGCCACGGCGTCCCATGCGCCGCAGCAGGCGCTCGGAGCCGCTCTGCAACGGTAGATGGAGGTGCGGCATCAGCCGCGGCTCGCCGAGTAGCTCCCAGAATCCAGCCGGTATGCCCCAAGGCTCGATGGCGCCCAGCCGGATGCGCTCCACGGGGGTTGTGTCGAGGAGGCAGCGCACCAGGGCGGTCAGGTCCTGATCCGTGCCGCGCCCGTAGCCCCCGAGGCGCACGCCCGTCAACACGACTTCCTTAACGCCGGCTGCGGTAAGGCGATTGACCTCGTCGCATATCTCGCCGGCGCGGCGGCTGCGCTCCGCGCCGCGCGCCTGCCAGACGATGCAGAAGGTACAGCGATGGCGACAACCGTCCTGGACCTTGATGAAGGCCCGCTGCCGGCCCCGGACGAACAGCGTTTCCGCGTCCAGCGCCTCGACGGGCGAAGCGGGCGCTGTGTGCAGCTGGAGATGGTCGACGGCGATCTCGACCAAGCGATCCTTCTCACGATTCGTGACCAGCAGATCGATGCCGTCCATACCAGTCGGTGACTGCGGGCCGAGCGAGGACAGACAGCCGCTGACGATCAGCTTCGCGTCAGGATTGCTGCGCTGCGACCGGCGCAGCAGACCGCGTGATTTGCGCACGGCCTCACCGGTCACGGCGCAGGTATTCACGACGACCAGGTCGGCGCCTTCCTCGCCCGTGGCAATCGCAAAGCCGCGGCGTCGGAACTGGGCCGCCCAGCGCTCGGTCTCTGCCTCGTTTAGGCGGCAGCCTATGGTGTGGAGACGGACCCGCATCGCAGCTCGCTCACGACGTGAGGAAGGCTTCGACAAGACCGGGCGCGCCTTCCCGGACGGTCGTCGTGAAGGCATGGCTCGCTCGCCGGGCGGACTCGGGCAGACGCGGATGCACGTCCGTTTCCCGTCGGCACTGGGTCGTCTCAGGAGTTAAGGTTGCCGCCGCGGAATCGTGACGCGGATGCTGTCCTCGGCATCCTCACGCGTCAGCGCGGCGAGATCGCCGTCGGGTGGCACATTGAGCCGGCGCGCGGTTCGCCCAGTCGAGTAACTATAGCGACGGGCATAGCCGCGCCCGTCGTCGAAGGTGTCCCGCTCATCGATCTGAGCCGAGGTCTCCCGCCGAACCAGCAGGCCACGGCCCTGAGGCTCGATCTGTATCGCTTCCGGTCGTTCTCCATCGAGCTGGATCTCGAGTACATAGGCCTCGTCGGTCATCTGCTGGGAGATGCGCAAGCTGCCAGGCCGCCTTGGTGGCCTGGCGTAGCCCATCGGCGGCTCGGGCCCTTCGGCGCTGGGATCCGGTGGGGGCTCGGGGGAGTAACCGTCACCACGGGAATCTGGCGACCAAGGGGTAGCAGGATAGCTGGGTGCCTGGCTGGGCCCCCAGGGTGGACCATACTGACCCATCCAAGGCGGGCCGACCTCGCCAAAGCCAGGTGCGCCGAAGGCAGGCCAATACCCTGGCCCTGAGTCGGGCGTCGAGCGCGGAATGCCTTGATCAGCGGACCACCAAGAAGGTGGTGGAGGAGGTGAAGGGTACCCGTAGGCTCCAGGGCCCGCGGCCCAGGGTGGCCCGTAGTCGCCCGGAGGCGGAGCCATCCCGAATCCGGGTGCGGATGTGGCTGTGCCGCGATCCGGCTCTGCCGGTGCCTCAATCGCCGCGTCCTCGGGATTGGCCTCGGTGCCCGTCGCCCAGGGTGGTCCAGCGCCGTAAGGGGTCCAGGCCGCGGCGAGCGACGGGATCAAGATCGCGGCGAGGCCGCCTGGAGCGAGGATGGTGTCACTGTGTCGGCGCATCGAAGCCTCCTTAGGGAAGATGCGTGATGTGGCCTTGGACGCAAATCGCCTGGGGAGTATAACGCGACGCCGCGCGCCGCGATCGGGTCCGCCACAAGACCGGTGGCCGGTATCAATAGGCCCGCCGTACATCGAAGACGTCTGGGATCTGCTTGAGCTTGAGGAGCAAATGCTCGAGCTGGGCGTTGTCCCGCACCTCGACCGTGAAGCGCATGCTCGCCGTGTCGTTTCTGCGGTCCGAGCTCGTCGCGACTCCGAGGACATCGATATCGGCATCGGACACGACTGAGGTCACATCGCGCAATAGCCCTTTGCGGTCGGAGGCGAGGACCTGCAGATCGACGGCATAGCTGGCGCCGGCTGGCTGGTCGGCCCAGCGGACTCGGATCAGGCGCTCGGTCTCAGCCGCCGGTAGGTTGCGGACATTGGGGCAGTCGCGTCGGTGGATCGTGACCCCACGCCCGCGGGTGACATAGCCGATAATCGGATCGTAGGGCACCGGCTTGCAGCAGTGGGCCATCTGCGTCAGCAGGTCGTCGACCTCTTCCACGACGACCTCGGCGCGGCCCTCGGTCAGGCGCGCCTTGGCCCTGGTGGTGGGGGTTGGCTTAGGCTCGGGCTCACGCCGTTCCTCGAGCCGCGGCTCGCCGACCTGACGGGCGACCGTCCCGACGGCCAGGTCACCGCGACCGATCGCCGCGAGCACATCATCTCCGGTTTGCAGGTTGAAGCGGCCGGCGAGCGGGTCGAGCTGGGGCTTCTCGGCGATGCCAAGCCGCGTCAGCTCCTTGTCCAAGGCCGCGCGCCCTTGATTTAGGTGCTGATCGAAGTCCTGTTGCTTGAACCATTGGCGCACCCTGTTGCGGGCCTTGGCGGTCTTCAGATAGCCGTGATGCGGGCTCAGCCAGTCGCGGCTCGGGCTCGCGTTCTTTTGCGTGAGGATCTCGACCGTCTCCCCGCTCTGGAGGGTGTGGGTCAGCGGCACGATCCGCCCGTCGACGCGCGCACCGCGACACCGGTGCCCAATCTCCGAGTGGATCGAATAGGCGAAGTCGAGTGGCGTTGCGCCTTTAGGCAGCTCGATCACCT
This sequence comes from uncultured Chromatiaceae bacterium, assembly GCA_964583605.1. Lineage (GTDB taxonomy): Bacteria > Pseudomonadota > Gammaproteobacteria > Chromatiales > Chromatiaceae > CAZOWL01. The sequence goes on from CAZOWL010000011.1 coordinate 48,777, forward strand.
TCGCTTGGGGTGTGAGAACATAGACATGGACTGGCTCGAACTCGGCCTTGAAGCGCTCGACGATATCGCCGCCATCGGCGCCTTCGTCCTTCAGCTCGAGCCAGTTGCGCATCCAGATGACTCGCCGCTGCAGCTCGGCATTGTGCGCCTTGCTCTCCTTGTACGCCCAATGGGCCGCCACGCCGAGCTCGGCGTGGCGGTGCATCTCATGGGTGCGGATCTGGACCTCCAGCGGCTTGTCCTCAGGTCCGATGACGGCCGTATGCAGCGACTGGTACATGTTGCCCTTCGGGGTCGCGATATAGTCGTCGAACTCCTTGGGGATGTGTCGCCAGAGCCCGTGGACGATGCCTAGGGCGGCATAGCAGGTGGCCACATCGTCCACCAGTACGCGCACCGCGCGGAGGTCAAAGATCTGCTCGATGTCGACGCGCTTGCGCTGCATCTTCCTCCAGATGCTGAAGATATGCTTCGGCCGGCCGGTGATCTCGGCGCGGATGCCGGCGTCAGCGAACTTGGTCTTCAGCGTCCTGATGACCTGCTCGATGTAGTCCTCCCGGTCGCCGCGTCGCCCGTCGAGCAGTTTCGCGATACGCTGGTATTCGTCGGGCTCCAGATAGCGTAGCGCCAAGTCCTCCAGCTCCCACTTGATCTGCCAGATGCCCAGTCGATTGGCCAATGGGGCATAGATGCGCTGGGTGTCCTGGGCGATCTTGCGGCGTCGGCCTTCCTCCAGGCCCTTGATCGTGCGCATCAGATGCACGCGCTCGGCGAGCACGATGAGCACCACGCGCACATCCTCGGCAATGCCGAGCAGTAGCCGGCGCAGGTTCTCCTCGTGCTGCGCCTGATCCTTCGCGGCGATCATCGCGTCGACGTTGGCGATCTGATCGATGCGGGCGAGGTCCGCGACCATGCGACCGATCGCCGGGCCGAAGCGCCCCTCGATCAGCGTGTCGGTGACCTCCGGCTCGTGCAGGCAGCCATTGAGCAGCGCACCGACCAGTGTTTGATAGTCCAGGCGCAGTCGCACGAGGATATCTGCCGTCGAGAGCAGGTGACGCACCAAGCTCTCACCGGTGTCCAGCACTCGACCGCTGCGATAGCGGGCGAGGAGGGCGCAGGCGCCTGCGACCTCCTTGCGAGCCGCCACTGGGTAGTGCGCCTCCAGGCTGTCAAGCCAGTGGCGGATGAGCGTCTCGTCGTCGGAGTTGTCTTGGGGGAGGTTGTAAGTGCTGGTGACCATTGGGCGATTGATGGCGCGAAGCTCGTCCAGCAAGGGCAACAGGGCCGCTCAATCGGCGCCGCTCGGCGCCTAAAGCGCCGAGGCCGAGTCCAGCCGGGGCAGGTCGTGCGGCTGATCGATCAGACCGGCAGAACGACCGCGCTCCGCGGGCATTGTAATCTAGACGCCCGCGCCCGCGCCCCCCGTCGCGGCTCTGTGCGCCGAGCGCTGGGCGAGACGACGGCCGGCCGCACAAGCGCGTCGGTGACTCGGTCAGGGCCTTGGGGAAGCGCCGATTTCGCATCCCTCGGGCTATCGGTGGCTTGCATCCGGTGCCGCCGAGCGAGACACTCGGTACCAAGGTTGGTCTGGGACCGGATGAGGCTTCGGGCGAGAGGGCTTACTGTTATGTTACGTGATTGGTCCGATGCCTATCGCGTCGGGATCGATGAGATCGACGAGCAACACCAGGGCTTCTTTGCCGCGGCCCATCGACTCTACGAGGCCATTTTGGATCAAAAGGGTCGCGACGCCGTGGGCGAGGTCCTGGCATTCATGCGCGGCTATGCCGAACAGCATTTCGAGACCGAGGAGGCCTTCATGCGCCGGCATGACTACCCTGGCCTCCGCGAGCACCAACGTATTCACGCTCAATTCTTTCAGCGCCTCGAGGACCTCGAGCAGGACCTCTCGATGATCGGACCCAGTCAGGATTTGGCCGACCGCGCCCTGGACATCACGCAGGACTGGTTGATTGACCACATTGGCGACGAGGACATGCTCTACGCGTTACATGTCAAGGCAAGCTAGAAGGGGCCGGTTGTGTCTTGATGCGCGGTTGCTCTGCGCGGTTGCTCGGCGCGGGGTTGAGGCCCGGCTCAAGAAGTCTGGCTGCGCCGGGCTACTCGGGCCAACGGGCCGGTGAGGGTGCACGCATGCGGTCTAGCATGTGCTGCTTGAACGTCTCCTGAGCCGACATTCGAGAGGATCGGGGCTCGCTGGGCTCGGCTCCCACGCCGGGCCATCTTGACCGGGCCATCTCTTCTCGTGGAGACGGGTTGAAAGAACCGACGCGATGGTCTGGTTCTGACAGGCGCGCCTCATCTGCTGCCCTTCCCGCTTGCCCCTGGATGCTGATGTCGGTGCTGACGCCGTCTTGCGTGACTACGGTTTGTCCGTTTGAGTATCGCGTCACCTGAGACCGGCTGCGCGCCTCGCCACCGCTTTGCTGTATCACAGTCGTCGACTCGCCGTGCTGGTAGGTCCGGCTGCCTGCGCAGCTAGCACCGTTGGTGGCGAGCAGGAAGGCCAGGGTCACCACCTTGAGCCTGCCACCGCCGAAGGGGAGAGATCTCGGTGTCATCTGCATGCCTCGCATCGCGGCAGAAAGGCGATAGCCAGCCGCTCGCCTCCGGCGGCGGACGGCTCCGAGGCCGCCTCGGGCGGCAATCGATCTCCGAAGGGCAGCGCATCGACGCCGCAGTTCATCTTGTCCTTCATCTTGGCCGCCACGCCCGGATCGTCTGTATCGCTTCGCGCGCGCGGGGGCCTGGCAGGCCTGCCCGTACGCTGCTCGCCGTGCCTGCATGCCTGGCCGCGCCTCTTCTTTGAATGGGGCATCCTTGGACCGTCCGGTTGATATTCACCCGTCCCTCTTGATAGGTGGAATTCGTGTTGTTTTCACCGCATTGATAGGTGCGGTTGATATTCACGCTGCCCAACTGGATCGTCGAATTGCTGTTCATCTGCGCCGCCTGCGTCGAGCTGAGCCCGGGCAGCAGCAGGAGAAAGAGCAAAGACCTAGACCTAGTCAACGGTTCCTCCATTGTATGGCGTTTAAGGGGATGGAATGGCCCGCCGCCTGGCCATTCTTCATAAGTTGGGGGTAGACCGATCAACAGCCCCCTTGCACGCATGAGGTAGCCTATTCGCTAGATCGGCCCATTCCAAGACGCAACGGCGCCGCTATTTGATGCGCGCCTTGCCGCGAAACGCCGCGGAGATCGGTCTCAGTCTGGGCGGTCTGGGAACCGTCGCGGCTGGTACCCTGCCGGGTCGTATTGGTACTGCCGGACCCGGTTGTTATTGACATCCCCTGACTGAATCGTCACAGTGGAATTGCGCTCACCCGCTTGTACGGTGCGGCTGAAATTCATCTCGCAGCGTTGCTCGACGACGGCCTGATTCACCCGCTCGTTTTGAATGGTGACGCGGTAGCATGGGCTCTGCGCTTCGGCCGCCACGGCCACGCCGTGAGCCGGGGGCAATAGGGCCAGAAGCAGGGCCGTCGTGGAGAAGGTTTTGTTGTTCATGGTCTCATTCCTGTGTCGTAACGGAGCAGGAGCAACCTGTCATGGCGGCGTGAAGGGGAACGCGCGTCCGATCGCGCTCCCCTGGCCGACCATGGTGGCGGCTTACTGGCGATCAGCGCCTCGTAAGACGGCTGCGATTGGCGAAGCCGCGTTGGTGTGTCTCGTTGTAGTTGCTGTGGCCAAACTGGCCAGTTTGGTTGAGGTTGTCGTGGCCGCGTTGCCGGGTCCGATTGGCGCTATCCCGGCCTTGCTGGTACGTCGCGTTGTCGTTTACAGGGCCGCGCTGATAGGTGTCATTCGTGTTGATGCGGCCCTCCTGGATCGTCGTATTCATGTTGGTCTGTGCGAGGGCCGGACCTGAGGCGATGAGCAGCACGGCTGCGACGGCGGATAAACCCTTAAGGAAAGCATCTTTCATTTCGTGACCTCATTGAGTTGATACAGGGAGTTGATACAGGGAGTTGCTACAGGCATTTGAGCCGATCTTCGTGACCCACGGAGTAGGCTGTTCTCCGTTGTCAGAGACAGGATATGCGAGGCTACCTAAACGAAAGCTGAACGGCAGAGCGGTTCGGCGGTGGGCAGAGGGGTGCCGGTCTTAATCGTGGCCAACGAAGGCGGAGACGATGTCCTCCCGGGCCATGGACAGGTAGACGCCGAGTCACGGCAGGGGCCGGATCGACGGCGAATACGATGACCTAACCGAGGAAAGAAAGAATGAGCGAAGAACTGGAGAAGACGAGGCCGGGCACAGAAGGAACGGCGAAGGTCGTCTATATCCTCTATCTCATCAGCATCATCTTCGGCGTCACAGGAATCATTGGAGTGGTAATGGCCTACGTCAACCGAGCCGATGCCCCGGATTGGCTGCAAAGCCACTACCAATTCCAGATACGGACGTTCTGGATTGGTGCGCTCTACATCGTCATCGGTGTGGTCTCCGCGGTCGTCATTGTCGGCTATCTGGTTCTGCTGTTCTGGGTGGTGTGGCTCGTCATTCGTTGCGTAAAGGGCATCAAGGATCTTGACCAGAGGTGTGCACACCCGGATCCGACGGGTTGGATGTTCTAGGCGGCTCGACGGGACGATCACCGGCGCCAACCCAGCGGCCGGGCTGGCGAATCGTCAGTCGCAGAAGATCGACGAGGACAGGGCCGAGCGCGCGCGGACAGTTCGCTCGAGCGCCGACGTGACCCAATCCTCGGAATTTGAGGCGGTACGCTCGTACGATGCTGCCACTGTGGCCCCTAGGCAGCCCGCGGCGGCGCGGCTACTTGTAGGCAAGTGGGTCGGCCGCGACGGCGGCGAGTATTGACCAGAACGTCCGCTTGGATTCCAGAATGACACACGAGACAGGTTCCCTTGACGCGCAGGGGCGACGACAGCCAGATCGTCGCGTCCATCATCACATCCGGGCGGTGTTCGAGGAGGCCTGGCAGCTGATCGAGCCGATGCTGACCGGCAGCGCTGGTCTGCACAAGGTAACCGGCTTCGCCATAGCCATCGAGCTGCGCAATCACTTTCCAGAGCTCTCGCAGACCGATCTATTATTGTTGGTCTCCGCTGCCACGAAGATGCAGCGCGAGGGACGTCCCATCGCGACGACAACGAAGGCGGTTCCGGGGCCGGCTGGCACCGATGCGCGGCGACCTCAAGCAGAGTCCCGACGTCTTTGACAGCACGCGAATTCCCGAGGCCGCGCAGGGCTCCGCGGTCCCGTTCTAGGGCCGTCCGGTCGCAGAGAATCGCGTGCTCCTGCTCGTTAGGCTCACTGAATGACCTGAGTTGGCCGTCGGTCGGGGTGATGAGCTGCACCGTGAGATATCTCGCGAGCTGCTGCTGGACCTGACTGGGCGATCGCGGTGGTCCGATGGCAGCCACGGCCGTCAGAGCGCCGCGCCGCCTGTGGAGCGCAGCCGTATGCGCAGGGGCATGCCGCCTTTGGGACCGAGCGTGATCTGCGGCTCCAGCTCGACCTGCTGATCGCCGTGCAGGAGCTCGAAGCGAAACCGTTGCCCCAGCGTGGCTAGGATGAGCGGGCCTTCGACGAGCGCGAACTGGTTTCCGATGCAAATGCGCGGGCCACCGCCGAACGGGAAATACTTGAACTTGTGCCAGCCGCGCTCGGCGTCATCGGCAAAACGGTCTGGGTCGAAGCGTTCCGGATCGTCCCAGAGGTCTGGGTGGCGGTGCATCGCGAATTGGCTCGTCATCAGCACGCTACCGGCGGGGATGCGGTGGCCGCCCATCTCGATCGGCTCGGCTACGGCGCGCACCATGAAGTAGGCTGGAGGGTATAGTCGCAACGCCTCTTTGAAGATTCTCTGCGTGTACGGTAGCCGCTCCAGGTCTTCGATCCCGGGAGGATGTCCAGCCAATACACGATCGATCTCTTCATGGAAGCGCGCCTCGATCGCCGGTTGGCGCGCCGTGTGATACCAACAGTAGGTCACCGTCAGCGCCGTGGTTTCGTGGCCGGCGAGATAGAGGGTCACGACCTCGTCGCAGATCTCCTGGTCACTCATACCCTCGCCGGATTCCGCGTCGGTCGCCTGAACCATCATTGTCAGCAGGTCGTCACTATCGGCATCGCCCGCGCGGCGTTTGCGCAGCTCTCCGATGACGATCCGGCGGAGCTTGCCCGAGAGATCGCGTAGCCGTCGATTCTCCGGGGTCGGCACCCACTCCGGGACCTGGATCGGTCGATCGAACTGGCGCGTCGCAATCTCCTGCAGCGCCGGTAGGGCGTCGCCGACGGTTCCGGCATGCGCCATGCTGTCGACCTTGAACAATGCCGCTGTCACGATCGACAGCGTAAGACGGTCCATTTCCCTTTCTACGTCGGTCTCCTGCCCATCGCGCCAGCCCTCGGTAGCGGAGACGGCATGTTCCACCATGATGTCCGCATAGCTGTGGACCTGCTGCCGGTGCAGCGCGGGGGCGATCATACGGCGTTGGCGTTTCCAATGATCGCCATCGCTGGTCAGCAGGCCCATCCCTAGGGTCTTCGCAAGGATCTGGCGAGCCAGCGGGTCCCGGGCCAAGTGCCGGTGCTGGGTCACGAGCATGTCGCGGATCAGATCTGGATCGGAGATCAGATAGACCCGTCTCGGGCCAAGCCGGAACTTGACGATCGGTGCGAGCCTCGCCGTCTCGCTGAGAAAGCGCAAACGGTCTCCGCGAAACTCCCGTAGCGAGCCGGTAAGCCAACGGCCGCGTCGCTCAGCAAGCTCATAGGTCGTCACATCCGCCGTTGTTGCCTGTTCTATCATTGGCCGCAATCCTCCTGGGACCGGATCGCCCTAACAAGGCCACCGGAAGAGCTCAGCATGCAGGCCCCTCACCCTGCTCGACGTGCCGATCCACGCGCTATCAGGGCGCCGTGATCTTCGTGCTGCCGATCGTCCGGGGCCACCGCGATGTAGCGCCGGCCGGTAGCGAGGCCCTGCGTCCGCAGAGCAGGACCCGCCGGGAATGCCGCGATGACAGCTGCTGGTCAACGGATCCAATCGATAAGATGCCAACGGAGGTCTTTGACTTCGGCCTCGCTGACAACCCGACCCAAGACGCAATGGCCTGCATTGATGACGCTGCCCGGGTCGCCCGTGATCAGGGGGTGCCACTGCGGGAGAGGCTTATGCTCGGCAAGTAAGCGATAAGCGCAGGTCTCGGGCAGCCAATAAGGGTCGCGCAGCACACTGATTGTCAGCGTGATGCAATCCGGGACCCTTTGAGAGCGGTTCGCATAATCGCAACAGCGGGCGCTGTCAAGGTCGAGCAGTCGGCAGGCGACATTCGTGTACTCGATCTGCCGCGTGCGCTTGTCCTCGAACTTCTCGAGACAGCATTTTGCACATCCGTCGCATAGCGACTCCCACTGGCCGGGGGACATCTCGGCGAGGGTGATGGTCTCCCAGAATCGTTCGACAGGCTGGGTCACCTTGGCTACCGACGGGGCTGTTGAGCTGGCCGGCGAGGCGCTCGGGCGGTGGAGCGCCACGCTGGAGCTGGACCTATCGGTCGGCTCGGTGGTGTGCCGTCGGCGCCCATCAGACGACTGCGGCGAGCTTGAAGATGGGCAGGTACATTGCGATCACGAGGCTGCCGACCAGACCGCCGATGACGACCATGATCAATGGCTCCAGAAGGCTGCTGAGCGCATCGACGGCGTTGTCAACCTGCTCTTCGAAGAAGTCGGCAACCTTGGCCAGCATCTCGTCGAGTGAGCCCGACTCCTCGCCGATCGCCGTCATCTGGATCACCATGTGCGGGAAGATATCCTGTTGGCGCATCGTCAGCTGCAGCGATTGGCCGGTAGCCACGTCCTCGCGCATCCGCAGCACCGCGTTCGTATAGACGACATTGCCGGTCGCACCGGCGACCGACTCGAGGGCCTCGACGAGCGGCACACCGGCCGCGAACATCGTCGAGAGCGTCCGCGCAAAACGGGCGATCGCGGCCTTGTTGAGAATCGCACCAATGACCGGGATCTTCAGCGATAGGCGGTCGACGATCTCGCGGAACTTGGCCGACCGTTTGAAGAACTTGCCGATCGCAAAGCCCGCAGCGGCGAGGCCTGCCGCCAAGGCCCACCACCACTCGCGCATGAAGTCCGAGATGGCGATGACCAACAGCGTGAAGGCGGGTAGGTCCGCGCCGAAGCTCGTGAACAGCTCTTTGAACTGAGGGATGACGAACAACATGATGACGGCCGTGACGATCACCGCGACCCCGATGACGGCTGCCGGGTAGAACATGGCCTTCTTGATCTTGCCTTTGATCGATTCGGTCTTCTCCTTGTACGTCGCGATCTTGTCGAGCAGCACATCGAGCACACCGGCCTGCTCGCCGGCGGCGACGAGGTTGCAGACCAGGTCGTCGAAATATTGAGGGTACTTCCTCAAGGCGACGGCCATCGCCGTTCCGCTCTCGATATCGGCTTTGATCGCAAGGAGTAGGTCCTGCATCGACGGGTTGTCATGACCCCGCCCGACGATGTCGAAGGCCTGCACCAAGGGCACGCCGGCGCTCATCATGGTCGCCAGCTGGCGCGTGAAGACGGCTAGGTCGGCGCTGGTGATCTTGCGCTTGCGCGCAGCGAGCAGCGGCTGAGCCTTCTTGCGAATCTTGAGGGCGTTGACACCCTGACGACGCAGCTCAGCGCGAACCGCGGTCAGGTTCGCCGCACGCAGCTCGCCTTTGATCTTGGCTCCCCGCCGATCCGTGCCTTCCCACGCAAATACCGCGGCCTTCTCGGCCTGCGGTGCCGTCTTAGGCTTCTGTAGTGTAGCGACCGCCATGTTGGCTATTCCTTCGTGACGCGATTGATCTCTTCAAGGCTGGTGATGCCAGCCTTCACCTTCCTCAGGCCGGATCGGCGCAAATCTGTGACACCTTCCTGACGCGCCTGCTGGGCCAGCTGCATCGCATTCCCGCCCTCCAGGATCAGTCGCTCGATCTCTTCTGAGATCTTCATGACCTGGAAGATGCCGGTACGACCCTTGTAGCCGTCGTTGCAGCGCTCGCAGCCGACGGGCCGATAGACCGGGAAGCCCTCGGCGATCTCCTCCTCGCTGAACCCCTCCGCGAGCAAGGCCTCTCGGGGCAGCTCTTCGGGTGCCCGGCAATGGAGGCACAGGCGGCGCGCCAGACGTTGGGCCAGGATCAACAGCACCGATGAGGCGATGTTGAAGGGGGCTACGCCCATGTTAGCCAGGCGCGTGAGGGTTTGCGGGGCATCATTCGTGTGCAGCGTCGATAGCACCAGGTGGCCGGTCTGGGCAGCCTTGACGGCGATCTCGGCCGTCTCGAGGTCACGAATCTCGCCGACCATGATGATATCCGGATCCTGACGCAGAAAGGCCCTCAGTGCTGCGGCAAAGGTCAGGCCGGTCTTCGGGTTCATATTGACCTGATTGATCCCGGCCACCTGGATCTCCACCGGGTCTTCGACGGTCGAGATGTTGACTTCTGCTTTGTTCAGGAGATTCAGAGCCGAATACAGGGTAACCGTCTTACCGGACCCGGTCGGGCCCGTCACCAGGACCATCCCATAGGGCTTCTTGATGGCCTCGAGGAAGGCGGTGCCTTGATCGGGCTCCATCCCGAGATTCTCGACGCCTACGGACGAGGCCGAAGAATCCAGGATACGCAGAACGACCTTCTCGCCGTAGAGTGTTGGCAGCGTGTTGACACGGAAATCGATATCGCGATTGCGGCTGAGCTTCAGCTTGATACGCCCGTCCTGCGGCACCCGGCGCTCGGCAATGTTCATGCGGGACATGACCTTGAGCCGCGCCACGAGCCGCGCGGCGATATTGTTAGGGGGGCTGGCGACCTCGCGCAGTAGGCCATCCTGACGAAACCGTACGCGAAAGTTCTTTTCGTAGGGCTCGAAATGGACATCGGAGGCGCTCGAGGTGATCGCGTCGACAAGGATTTTGTTCACGTAGCGGACGATAGGTGCCTCGTCGACGTTGAGCTCGGTCTCGCGCGACTCGTCCTCGTCGCCGCCGACCTCGAGCGTCTCGAGGTCGGCGTCCAGGATGTCCGTCATCGTCGTGTCTTGAGCGTCGATCGCCTTGTCGATGGCGGCCGAGAGCTTCGCCTCTTCGACGAGGACGGCATCGGTCGTGAGACCCGTGTTGAAGCGAATCTCGTCGAGTGCCTGGTCGTTTGTCGGGTCCGACACGGCCAGGAACAGCCGTGTCCCGCGGCGAAAGATCGGCAAGGCGCGATGCTTGCGGATCAGTTTCTCGTCAACCAGATTGATCGGCAGTTCCTGTAGGTCGATCGCGTCGAGATCGAGTAACGGAACTCCGAACTCATGGCAAGCAGCCACTGCGATTCGGCGGCTATCCAGTATCTCCTGCTGGACGAGGTAGTGGACAAAAGGCTCGCGGCGACGCAGCGCCTCGGTATGCGCGCTGCGCGCCGCGTCTTCAGATATGAGGCGATCACGTACCAGCCGCCAGGCGAGGCCGGATGGGTTGAGCGCTGCTTGCGTTGTGGTCATGAGGCGTCCTCTCTGAGCACCGTCAGAAGTCGCTCGCTGCCGCCCCCACGCGGCGAAGGGGGATGGATCCGCGCAAAGGGCCGGCCGTGGCGATCCGGATCACTCAATACGACCCAACAATCACGGGCGAGCCATCCCAGATGATGACATGTCACCTCACCTCTGATCGTTCCCTCACCCCAACCGTCTCCAAGAGGGCGAGGGAGCGAACGTGCTTCGCGCATTTCATAGTTAAGGTGGCCTAAACTAATCCATCGGCCATCCCCTTTCAAAGACCTACTTCACCCTTTCTCGCGGCTTTAGGGCGGCCGCGAGCGGTCCCTGGGCGCCGGCGGGCGTCCCGCGCGAGGCCGTTTCATTGCGCGCCCGGCCGGAACAGGCATATCGCGTCCCTAACGATTGACCGAGAAGGCCAGGCGTACGTTGCTCGCGACGTACCCGTTGTCCTTCTGCTCGCTCTCGTTCAGATACAGCTCGAGGATTGTCTCGCGGCTGAGCAGCAGCTCCTCAGACACCTCGTCAGCCAGTTCGTTGGCGTGGCAGAAGACGCTGACAAAGGGCGAGCCCTCCTCGCGCGGGTCGGTGATCCAGAGGTGCGGGGAGATCCTCTCGAGCACGCGCAGGAACCCATAACCCTTATCCGGGAACCATTTGGTGCAGACGCCGCGGACGCAGGAGCCTGGCTTGCCCCAATCGTTCCGTGGCTCGTAGGCGACTGGCAGAAGGTCCGGGATCAAATACCCCGAGTAGAAGGTATCGACGGCCTGTTGGAGCTGTCGTGACACGTTCTTGAAACCGATCAGCTCGACGCGGCAGCCGCGATTTTGAAGAGCGTGTACAACCTGGAGGAAATCACCATCGCCCGTCACCATTAGCACCTGATCGAGCTTGCTCGCCTGCAGCATGGCGTCAACGGCCATATCCAGGTCCGCATTGGCCTTGGTCGTGACGTTCCCGCTCTCGTCGGTGTAGCGGCGCACGTTCTTGACGGTGATCTTCCAGCCGAAGTCGCGCACCATCTGCTGGTAGGAGCGGGCCTTCTTGGCGTACTCCTGGTCCTCTCGTGCCCGTTCTGCGTCGAACGCCATATAGGTGTTCAGGCGTTGCAGCTGCCCGCCCTCGCGCGCGGCGAAACGCCGCAGCACGTCATATCGCATCTGGTAGCCACCGTTGTAACGGACGTTTTCGGCGTCGACGAAGACACCCACTCGCAGACTCGAGCTCAAGACAGGTTACCTCTGATTGCGGCACGACACGCACCGGGAGCGATTAAGGTCGCGCTTCGCCCGCTACGAGAATTGAAGCGCAACCCGATAGTAACGCGAAGGGGCAGACCGGCTGGCGGATTCTGTCGCGGCGACAGCCAGGCCCGCCATTCGTCACGGCCATTGAAATGCTGGCAGGCAACGTCAAGTCAATGCGCGGCGCTGCCTGCTCTCCTTGAGGTGCCGGCCGACCACTGGCCGGCCGGCTTCGTGGCTAGGTCTTCGTCACTGGTTGGCGCGATTGCCGATCAGGTCCTCGACAACGGTCGGATCGGCCAGTGTCGAGGTATCGCCGAGGGTATCAATCTCGTTCGCCGCGATCTTACGCAAGATGCGGCGCATGATCTTACCGGAGCGTGTCTTGGGCAGGCTTGGGGCCCACTGGATGACGTCCACCGTGGCGATCGGCCCGATCTCGCCGCGCACCAAGGCCACAAGCTCTTTCTTCAGCTCATCCGTTGGCTCGACCCCAGCCATTGGGGTCACGTAGGCGTAGATACCCTGACCCTTCAAGTCGTGCGGATAACCGACCACGGCCGCTTCGGCGACGTGCTGGTGCAGCACGAGCGCGGACTCGATCTCGGCCGTCCCCAGGCGATGGCCCGAGACATTGAGCACATCGTCGATGCGCCCGGTGATCCAGTAGTAGCCATCCTCGTCGCGGCGTGCCCCGTCGCCGGTGAAATAGTAGCCCGGATACTGGCGGAAGTAGGTCTCCACATAGCGCTGGTGATCGCCGTAGACAGTGCGCATCTGCGCTGGCCAAGGGCGCGTCAATACTAGCGCCCCCTCGCCCGGTCCTTCGATCAGCATGCCCTCGCTCGGGTCGACAATAGCCGGTACGACACCAAAGAAGGGGAGGGTTGCCGACCCCGGCTTGAGCTTGGTCGCACCCGGTAGGGGGGTGATCAGATGACCGCCGGTCTCCGTCTGCCACCAGGTGTCGACGATCGGGCAGCGGCTGTCGCCGACGACCTGGTAATACCATTCCCACGCCTCGGGGTTGATCGGCTCGCCGACCGTGCCGAGGATGCGCAGGGAGGCGCGGGAGGTCTTCTTTACCGGGTCTCCTCCGGCGCGCATCAGGGCGCGGATCGCCGTGGGCGCTGTGTAGAAGATCGCGACCTTGTGCTTGTCGACGACTTGCCAGAACCGCGAGACATCCGGGTAGTTCGGGATGCCCTCGAACATCAGCGAGATGGCGCCGTTGGCCAGCGGGCCGTAGACGATGTAGGTGTGGCCGGTGA
>CAZOWL010000012.1:0-60705 GCA_964583605.1 uncultured Chromatiaceae bacterium
GCCATGCTCCAAGCCTAGCCTGTTTAATGCAAAATGCAAGACCTGACCCTAGGCCTCTACTTAGCACCTTCGCTCCCTCGCCCTCTGGGAGAGGGTTGGGGTGAGGGAACGATCAGGGACGAGGCGGCATTTCATCATCTGGGGTGGCTCGCCTCGTCCCATGATCGTTAGCAGGACCATAACGAGGAGAAATCGAGGTCAATGGTGCAGTCTGACAGCTCAATTGGGCAGGTTTCCCGATGGAAATCCCCGACCTTTAGATACTCTCCCTCAACCAGCCGGTACACCTTGGCCTTGGCCTGGCTGGGATACAGCAGGATGTAATAGCCGACGCCTTCGTCGCGGTAAAGCTGGAACTTGGTTCGCTCATCCCGGTACGCGGTCTTAGTCGAGACGACTTCAGCGATCAGTGAGGGCGCGCGGGCGATGCGATCGCCGTGGGGCTCGAAGCAGATGACGATGACATCCGGGCGCGTGACGGTATCCTCGGAGAACTCGACGTCGATCTCATACAGCGCCTCACAGTCCGTGCAGCTGCCGAGGGCCTGGGCGAGCTGGGCAAAGAAACGCCCGCTCAGCCGCTGATGCGTAACGCCTGGTGACGGCGTCATGGCTAGCGGAATTCCATGGATCAGCTCCCAGTCACCCTCCCAGCGACGGTAATCGTCGAGCCTGTAATGCTCGAGCGCGGCGTCGGCAGACATAGACCGTCCCCCATTCCGAAACTGAGGATATCCAACCTGGGTAAGAGTGCCCCGAGCACAACGGCTTGGCAAGCGCCACTCTGGCACACTCTGCCCGGTGGGGATCAGCCGCCGGCCATCAGAATGCGCTCCGGTGCAGCGAAGGCCAAGTCCCGCCGTGGACCCGGAACGAGTGGTCGCGTGAGGAGCCGTCCGTTCGCTGGCGCGCGATGGTGCTCACGCATTTCGGCGGCTACCCGACGTCATTGAACGCGGACACGCCCTATTTCGTGCCGCTCCCGGAACACTGGACGATCTAGGAGGGAGCCGCGTATCTGGCCCAGATGAAGCTGATCGACAGGAGCCACAGCATCATGGGGCTCAGCCTCATCTGACTCTTCGAGTAGGCCGACGATCGCCTGCCTACCCGGGCGCGCTCGGCGCTGCGCTAGCGAGCAGGTCAGGGCACCTCTTCTCTAGCTCCTTGGTCAGGGCGGCGAGGTCGACCAGGTCCCAATCCGGCACCGGGATCTCGCTGGGCCAAGGCGCGCCCGGCGCGAAACGGCCGGTGCGCACTAGGGCCGTCCACATCCCGAGCCGCGCGGCGCCGGCGATGTCCGTATCCGGGCGGTCGCCGATCATCAGACAGGCACCGGCCGGACAGCCGAGCCGTTCGAGGGCCATCTCGTAGAGGAGCGGCTCCGGCTTGCCGATGACGGTCGGCGTCAGGCCCGTCGCTGCGGCAAACGGGGCGACCAGGGCGCCGCCTCCGGGCAGGACCAGATGGCGGCCATCGCGCACCGCATCGACCGTCGTATCCGGGTTGGTCGCGATCAGGCGAGCGCCGCATTGTAGGATCAGGTTGATGCCGATCGTCAGCTGCTCGAAGTCGAGCCCAGGCCCCTCGCCGACGACAACGAAGTCAGCCCGCTCCGGGTCCTCGGTGCCGACCTGGCTGAGCGCGGCGTGCAGGCCAGGGGCGCCGACGGCAAAGAAGCGGAAGCCCGGGCGCCTCTGCGCCAGCCAGCGGGCCGTGGCCTCGCCCGAGGTCAGGATCGCCGCCGGCTCAAGGCACGGCAGACCCATTGCCGCCAGCTGCGCGGCGATCTCCGCGGGCGGTCGGATCGGGTTGTTGGTGACGAGGACGAAGGGGGTCGCTGCGAGACGCTCGAGGAAGGTCGCCGCCCCTGACAACGGCCGATCGCCGTGAAAGAGGATCCCGTCCATATCGAGCAGGACGGCGCGTGGAAGGGGTCTGGTCATAGCTTACCGACGACGGCCGATCGGCTATAACGCGCATCCGGCCCGCAATCTTCCAGCTGGCACGGCGCCCTCGTGATTTCCTGACCGAAGGACGAAGGTTTCCTGACTTTTCGATCTATTTCTCATAATCTTGCCACGATGGCCGAGCACTAGAGGATACTCCGCCAGTGAGTCGACTAACGATCATGGGGCGAGGCGAGCCACCCCCGACCAGGAAACGTCGCCTCGCCCCTGATCGTTCCCTCCCCCCCATCCCTTTCCCAGGGCAAGGAAGCGAACGTGCTGCGCGGATTTCATTGTAAAGGCGTGGCCCGACGAGCGGCCCCGAGGCGATCTGGACAGCCTGCTGATCGTCACGCCAAGATCGCCCTGCTCGCGGGTCTTGGCGTCGAGATCGTCGACGAGTCTGACCGGGCGGCTAATTTGGTCTTGTGCCCGATCTCGACAACCAGCGCAATGGCGGTATTCATCGCGCGACCACGCCAAGCCCATTCGATCTCCGCTTTTCATTTTCGATTAAAGAGGATGCCATTCATGGCCCGCTCTTGATAAGGCGGACCTTCTCGTTGAGCACATCGACCAAAAGGCGATCGAGCTTTTCGCAAAACCGCCACTACCGATCATGGGGCGAGCCGACCCACCCCGGACCACGAAATGTCGCCTCGCCCCTGATCGTTCCCTCACCCCAACCCTCTCCCAGAGGGCGAGGGAGCGAACGTGCTTCGCGAATTTCATAGTAAGGCAACGGACGCCAACCGACATTCGTATCGGCTCATCCGATATCAAAGCCCGGCAAAATTCATTTGTGTCGCTCAAAATAAAACAGATATCCTGATAACCGATATTCAAACGAGCTGAATCAAGGCGTGAGATATATCTTCGCCAGCAAGCCCTCCAGTGTTAACTTGCCAATATTCCAATATTAGCAGGTTATTACTTGAATAGATCAACGGCATTTCCGGATTCAGATTTCCGGATTCAGATTGAAAGAAAGTCTATTCGCAGCTAATCTGCTAGCCGAATTGTACAAAGCGAAAGATGATTCAGCTAAGGTAGGCTAAGCAAATAGCGTATTTCCAATTACGCAATGATACGTATCCGTTGACCGCCGCCCCGCGAATAAGATGAAGAGGCCACCGCCACTTCAAGCCCGCACCAGAGAACGTCAAGAAAATAAGAGCACGGGGGAACAGAGGCCGCTGAGCCGGGGACCGGTGAGCTCGCCCTTGCCGATCCGTCTGCCGAATCGCACTGGGTCGGAGCACCTAAACTTAACAAAAATAGGGATCCCGGGGATAGCCGTCGGAACCCGATTCAGAAGAACAACAACGACAGCCAACACCACGCAACCGGAGGATGACATGCGCTCCTTACCCCTTGAGGATCGCCATCACGGCGATCGTTGCCACCCCGTCTCCACCGCCGGGCTCAGCGGCTCCGCCCTGGTCGTCGCTGGTGAGCCCGGCACGCGGGGCTTGCTCGAGCGCGTGCTTCGCTCGAGGTTTGCCCACATCGAGACCGCTGCCGATGCCTTCGAGGCGGAATGCCAAGCGCAGGAGACACGCTTCGATGTGTTGATCGCCGATGTTCAGCTGGCCGGGCCGACAAACGGCCTGGGCCTGATCAAGAAGCTTCGCGCACACGGCCACACCGGGACCACGATGGTCCTGCTCAGCAGCCCCAGCGCGCTACCCGACGGCGCCGATGTCCTCCCGGATGAAGCGGTTGAGGTGTTGACCAAGCCCTTCGAGGTCGACCAACTCGTCGGAATGATCGAGCGCGCCCGCCGTCGACAGCCGGTCGTTCGAGCGGAGGATCCTGATGGGGAGGAGAGCGAGATACGTGACTTCGGCCCAGCAAGGTTCATCGGAGAGAGCGACACGGTCAAGGCGATCTGGCGCACGATCAATCGGATCGCGCCAATGCCCTCGACCGTTCTGATCAAGGGCGAAACGGGCACCGGCAAAGAGCTGGTCGCCCGTGCGCTGCACGAGCTCAGCAGGCGCCGGGGCAGCTACGTACCGATCAACTGCGGCGCCATCTCCCCTGACCTGATCGAGGGAGAGCTGTTCGGCCATCTCAGAGGCGCCTTCACAGGGGCCCATCAGACGCGCAACGGGCTATTCAGGCATGCCGATGGCGGCACGTTGTTCCTCGACGAGATCGGCGAGATGCCGCTCGCCTTGCAAGCCAAGCTGCTCCGCGTGCTCGAGGAAAAGAGCTACCGTCCGGTCGGCGGCAATGAGGAGGTCCCTGTCAACGCCCGCGTCATCGCGGCGACCAATCGGGATCTGGCCGCCGAGGTCCTGGCCGGCCGCTTCCGCAAGGATCTTTACTATCGCATCAATGTCGTCGAGCTTGAGCTCCCTCCACTGCGCGCCCGCAAGAGCGACATCCCCCGCCTGACTCACTTCTTCCTCGGCGTCTTGTCGGCGGAGCTGGGTGTGCCGACGCCGCATCTGGACTCGCCTGAATTGCAGCGCCTAGTCGAATACGACTGGCCCGGCAACATCCGCGAGCTGCGCAATGTGATGGAGCGGGCATTACTGCTCGGTAAGCCCCCGTCGGATTTCCTCCTTGAGGCAGACCCCTTGGCAGCCGCCGATAGCGAGTCCGCGTCACGCTCATCCCCACGCTCATCTCAGGCGTCACCTCAGGCCCAATCCCTCGAAGAGGTCCAGCGGACGCACATCCTCAATGCATTGATCGCCGCAGGCGGCAACAAGACCGTCGCGGCACGAAATCTCGGTGTATCCCGTAAGACAATCGAGCGCAAGTTGAAGGAGTGGGCCGAGGCCGGGACCGTGCCGGAGCTCGCTTAGCCAGCTGAGTCACCCTTCTCCAACGACGAAGACGCAACGAACCTGGCCGGAGCGCTGACCCGTGAACAGCCGGGTCGCGAGCCGAGACGACTACATACAGGCCTCACCCGCGCGAGGGCTCGGCGCGCTGATCCGATCCTGCTTGACGGCGCGCATGCCCTCGTCGTCAGCCGCCGGTCCTGTTCATATGCCGAAAGATGACCGGCTTGACGCTGAGATCGAAGTCATGACCACGCGGCTTCAGATCCATGGCCGCCACGATCGCTGCCTTCACGCGCTCATCATCGATCGGATTGGCCCGCAGGGCACGACGCAGATCGGCCGAATGCTCCTGACCCAAGCACAGTAGCAGCCGACCCTCGGCTGTCACGCGCACCCGGTTGCAGTCGCCGCAGAAATTGTGGCTGTGCGGCGAGATGAAGCCGACGCGCGTCTTCTCGCCGGCGACGCGGAAATACTTCGATGGTCCGCCGGTGCCGTCGATGGTCGGCAGCAGCTCGAAATGCTCGTTGAGGTCCCGGCGAATCGCATCGCTCGAGTAGTAAGCCTCGGCGCGATCATGATCGCCGATGACGCCGAGCGGCATCTCCTCGATGAAACTGATATCGAGCCCGCGATCGATGGCGAAGCGAACGAGCGCCACGACCTCATCGTGGTTGCGGTTCTTCAACACCACGGTGTTGAGCTTCACGCGTCCAAACCCCACGCGACAGGCCGCATCGATCCCGGCCAAGGTCTTCTCGATCTGCCCGAGACGGGTGATGCGGCGGAAACGCTCGGGCTTGAGGGAGTCCAGACTGATATTCACGCGCGTGACGCCGGCGTCCTTTAGGGCCTGGGCGTAGCGGGTCAGCTGGGTACCGTTCGTAGTCAGCGTGAGATCGCGAATCCTTCCTAGCTGGCCAAGCTGCTGGAAGAGCCAGATGACATTCGGCCGCACGAGCGGCTCACCGCCAGTCACGCGCAGCTTGGTGACACCGAGCTCGCTGAAGCATTTACCGATCCGGGCGACCTCCTCCAGCGTCAGGACCTGTTGGCGCGGCAAGAAGGTCATGTTCTCCGCCATGCAGTAGACGCAGCGCAGATCGCAACGATCCGTGACCGAAAGGCGAACATAGGTCACATGGCGTCCGAAGCGGTCGATGAGCTTGGCCTGGGAGGGCTCGTAGGAACTTGGGGACTCTCGTGTCATCAGTTGGACCAATCTGATAGTCGTATCGGTAATGGAGCGGTCGATGCTCGGCCAATCGTGGCACGGACGCCGCTGGCGCGGAGCGATTCGCTACCGAGCGATTACAGCAGTTTTCATGCCGTTTGCCTGCGCAGCAGACTAGCGCTCTGCAACACCCTCGATTCCGGCGCCTTCCGCTGCGTCAGCCTGATGCGATAGCGAGAAGCCGATTTCAAGTGGAACAGGGTGACCCGAACCTGGTCGCAATTCGGGCCATTTTGTCGCATGTCCCAACGAGCGCGGCGGCGCTGCGCGCAGGTCTATGCCGATGCGCATCGAGGTCGCAAGCTGCTCCGTGAATGGAGGGGGTGCCCAGTGAAATCAGCATTGATCGGCCCCGCCAGGGCCCTCGCAGAGACGCCTGAGCCCGTGGCGCCGGTTGCTGGGGCCTGCCCTGGTGATGGGCATCCACATGCTGGCATAACTCGTGCGAAAGTATTTCCTATGGTCTGCGCAAGCCAAAGCCGCAACGCATTACCAAAGATAGCAAGCTATGCCGTAACGGCCGCCGTCCCGCATCTCCTCCCGCATCTCCGGCACGCCGATGCACCGCCGCAACAGGGGCCAGCGCCACAACAGGTGTCATCGGGATAGCCGTAACAGGTGTGTCCTCCTCGTCTCACTCTCGTTGAGACGATCTTCAGCCCGGCGCCCGCCGGGCTTTTTTATTGTCCCGGCAAAAACGCCTCGCGCTCGCATCTCGAGCGAGTGTGATGACCGTTCGGGCGGGTGGCGCGCCACAACAGGCAGCGACGGATCTTGCTCAGATCTGACCTCTCACCTCACCCTCGCTGAGCGCCATCTTGAACGGTTCAGAGCTCCTCGGTGATCTTGTGCAGTACCTCCAAGGCAAGGCCGAGAACCGGCGACTCGCTCTCGAGCGGGTAGACGACATAGGTCGGGAGACGGAACTGGGGACTGTTCGGCGCGAGGAACAGCCGTCCACGCTTGAGGTAGGGCTCGGCAATCCGCTCCGGAACGAAACAGGCACCGCCGTTGCAGAGGATTAGCTGCAGGCCGAGCCAACCGATATTCGCGAGCAGGGCCGGCCGTTCGAGGTTCGGATAGCTGGCGCTCTGCTGTGCGTAGAAGGCCGGGCCCCAGTCGATGTAGACGTAGCTGTCGTCCGGCTCTTTGTATTCCGGGTCGCTGCTCACCAGGATGAGCACCTCATCGAAGAGATGCTCGATATGCAGCCCGATGCTGTATTGCGGCGTGTACATCAGCGCCGCATCCATGGTCCCCTCGACGAGACGCCGCATCAGGTCGTCCTCGAAGCCGATCTCGCTGCGGATCGAGACGTCCGGTGCCCGCCGGCGCATCTCACCGGTCCAGCACGGCAGGAAGCCGTACCACAGCGCAATACGCGCCCCGAGCGTCAGGCTTGCGCGGAAACGGCTGGGCAGACCGACGTCATGCTTGGCCTGCTCGACCGTGAGGAGCAGGTTCTTGGCATGGCGCAGGAAGCGGCGGCCGGCGGGGGTCAGGACGGCACCGGCCCGGTTGCGCACGAAGAGCCGCGCACCCAGCAGGTTCTCGAGCGTCTGGATGCGGGCGCTGACCGTCGATTGGGTGACGTGGATGCGATTCGCCGCCTCTAGAAAGCTGCCATGGGCGGCCACCGCCATGAAGGTGCGCACCTGCTCGGTGTCCATGGCAACCTGCGTCGTGTTATGTCGCTGGAATCCGCCGGACGTTACCGAGCCGGCTGGCCGGCGGCAAGCGCCGCCCCCGGTGGGCAGCGCCGCCGACATCGGCTGCCGCGATCAGAAGACCAGTCCATGCCGGGCCGCCACCATGAACATCAGCATGGGGAGCGACAGCACGGCGTTGACGCGCGAGAAGGTCATCACCGTCTGCTTGGCCTTGGCCACCTCGGCGTCGCCCGAGACGGGCACGAGGCCCAAGACCTTCTTCTGATTCGGCCAGATCACGAGCCACACGTTGATTAGCAAGATGGTCCCGAGCCAAGCGCCGACCCCCATACGCAGCCCGTAACCGGGGGCCCCATCGCCGATCAATCCGAGACTGAAGACGTGCACCAGCTCACCGGTCCCGAGCAGATAGGCCGCCCCGGCCAGCCAGGTCACGACCGACGCCCAGCGGAACCAGACGAGCGCTCGAGGTACGACATACTTGCCGATCGCCGCGGGACCTGGCCCCCCTTGATCCGCCATCGCCGCACGCAGGGCCGGCATCTGCACGAAGTTGAAGTAGTAGAGCAGCCCGACCCAGATGATGCCGGCGACGATATGCACCCAGCGCCAAAACGCCAGTAGGTCGAGCTCCAGCCATGGTCCGCTCGTTGCCGAATTGACGAGCACGGCCAGGACGATCGAAAGAAGGATGCCCGCGAGCCAGACGCCTGCGATCGAGCTAAGCGGATTCATGATTCTCCTCCGGCAATGGCAGACATTGGCTCAATTGCGCACGGGTACCCGTGCAAGGCATTGGAGCCGCTCGGCGGATCGCACGTCTGGTCGTCGATCAGCCGGTTATAGCTCCCCTGCCCCTCGTAGCCTGGCAGGCCGAGCTCCTGACAGGACTCCCACCAGCCGTACTGGGGACAGACCGTGTCAACCGCAATCCCCAACGTGAGCTTGGCGCGCGCCCTCATCGCCGCGACCGGGGAGCGGATCAGCACCCAGGTACCGTCCTCGATCCCGTGCTGCCGGGCCAGCTCAGGGTGCAGCTCGACCAGCGGCTCGGGCATCTTCGCCCGCAGCGACGCCAACCCGTGGTGTTGGCTGTGGCAGAAGTGCGGCCACTTCGCCGAGGTCAGGCGCAGCGGATACTCGGCGTGCGCCATCCGGGGCTCGGGGCAGTAGGCGGGGACTGGAGAGGCACCGGCGTCGAGGAGCCGTTCAGAGTAGACCTCGAGGCGCCGCGTCGGCGTCGCGAGCCCGTCATCCCGATAGGTGCGCGCCGCCGGTTGGACAGCGATGCCTTCCGGATGCCGTTCGAGATCCGCGAGCGACACCCCGCATGGCGCAAGGAGATGGCGCAGCCCGGCCGTCGGATTCCCGTCGAAGAAGTGGGCATCGAGCCCGAGGCGATGCGCCAGCGCAAAAACGATAGCCGTATCTGAGCGACTCTCCCCGAGCGGCAACAGCACCGGCTGTCGTAGCTGCAGCCAGGCCGAGCCCCGCGCACCGAGCTGAAAGCCCGGCGCGAGGCCTGCGCGCTCCCAGGGCGAGGCCACCGGCAGCACGAGATCCGCGTAATGCGCCGTCGGATTCAGGAACATGTCCGTGTGGACGTAGAAGTCCATTGCGCGCAGCGCCGGCTCCAGCTGCGGCGTGTGTGGCTTGGTGAGGAGGGGATTGGCCCCGAAGCTCAGCATGCCACGAACTGGGTATGGCTGCCCGTCGAGGACGGCGCGGGCCAGGTCGCGGCTGGTGATCCAGCCCTTTGATGGCGGCCCCAGCGGGCGCTCGGCGTGTCCCAACGCCTTCCTCAGCTGACCCGACGGCAAGAGCTCGAGCCCAAGGATATCGTTGAGCGGCGGGGTCGCAAACCGCACGTTGCCCCCCGGCCGATCGAACGAGCCGGTCAGTGCATAGAGCAACCCGATCGCCCGGCCTGCCTGAGTCGCCTGCGACTGCTGACAGACGCCTGCCCAGTGGTAGTAGCAGACGGGCCGAGCCTCGTGGAGGAGCCGCGCCGTGGCGCGGATCTGCTCGGCGGGCACCCCGGTCAGCTCCGCCGCCCGCTCGGGCGAGAACTTCGCGCAGGCCGCCGCGAAGTGCTCGAAGGCCGGCCGGCAGCGCACCGGGCCAGATTCATCCGGCACCAGGAGCTCGCCCCGCAGGACCGGCTGCCGCGGGCGCTCGCCGAGATAGGCGCCCCGCGCGGGGTCGAAGGCCGCCAGAGACTGCTGCTCCGCATCCCAGGCGAACAGGACCCGGACCCCGTCCGGGCCGCCCCGGTGCCGGCCGGTCAGGAACCGCCCATCATCGTCACGCACGAGGAAGGGCCCGTTTGACCAATCGGCAAGAAACTCGGCGTCGTACCAACCCTGATCGATCATGACCCCGGCGATCGCGAGCGCCAGAGCTGCATCGGTGCCAGGCCGAACAGCCAGCCATTCGTCGGCCGCCGCGGCAAGCCCGGCACGGCGCGGGTCGACGACGATCAATCGTGCCCCGCGGCGGCGTGCCGCCGTGGCCGCGCGGGCATAGGCCGGCCAGGATGTCGTGGGGTTGAAGCCCCAGAAGAGCATGCAGCCCGTGTGTTCGAAGTCGGGAGTCCCGATCGGCGTGCCGAAGGTCAGCGCCGTGGCGTGGTCCTTATGCCAGTTACAGTTTTCGGTCGCGAAGTGGACGTTGGGACTGCCGAAGGCGTGGGCCAGCCGATGGATCCAGCCGAAGGCGTCGGCGACGGCGGTACCGCTCGGCGTTGTCACGCCGAAGACCACCGACTCCGGACCATGGGTCTCGGCAGCGGCGCGCATGCGCTCCGCCGTCCAATCTAGCGCCTCATCCCAGGAAATACGCTGCCATCCGGGGTCCGGATCGTCCTTGGGACGGGTGCGCTTGAGGGGATGGAGCAGGCGCCGCTCGCTGTGGACGAGCTCGGGCGC
This sequence comes from uncultured Chromatiaceae bacterium, assembly GCA_964583605.1. Taxonomy (GTDB): domain Bacteria; phylum Pseudomonadota; class Gammaproteobacteria; order Chromatiales; family Chromatiaceae; genus CAZOWL01. Next base: position 10,582 of record CAZOWL010000012.1, read on the forward strand.
AGCCCTGCCCTTGATGCAGAAGCTGCCCCCGGTGGGGTGCTCCGGATCGGGCACGACCGCTACGAGACGGCCGCCTTCGACCTTCGAGATGCATCCGCAGCGGGAGATACAGAGGGGACAATATCCGCGAGTCTCTACCATGGTCGGATCAGCTGTAGCGAGGAAGCAGGCCCCGGACCAACTGTTTGAGCAGCCCGAAGAAGGTGAGCGCCCAGGCCAGCAGCGCGACGTAGACGGTCACCTCGGGGATGACGAACAGGAAATCGGATCCAGAGGCCGTCGCGAACTGATAGGTGCTCGCCGTATACATCCCCATCGGGAATACCGCCCCCCAAAATTGTGGCGTGTAGGTCATCGGCACCCGGCGGATCACATAGGCCCAGACGCTGAGCACGACCAAGAGCGGGATCCACCAGCTACCGGCGGCCCAGAAGAAGAGCGTGAAGCCCTTCAGATAGGGCACCAGCTCGACGAGCAGCGGTGATCCATCGCTGTTCAGGATCAGCGTCGAGCCGGCCTGTGTCGTGATGGCCGTGGCGCCCATGTTGATCCAGTAGGGTGGCGTCAATTGCTCCGGGGCCAGGCCTTCGAAGGTCATCCTGTAGAAGATCAGCGCGATGATGTTTAGGTACAGCATCCCGCCCATCAGGTAGAAGGCCAGTGACAGGAACAGCAGGGTCTCCTCGTAGGCTCCAAACTGCTCGGCCACCAATGTCCCGAGCACCGAGACCGACTGCGTCGCGACCGCGGCAATCAGCCACACCCCGCTCAGCGCTTGATCAATGCGCGGCTTCTCCCCGCGGACGATGACCCCCGTGAAGAACCCATAGGTAATCAGCAGCCAGCAGGCCCCCGCGAGCATCCACAGCCAAGCGGCCAGCGTAGCCTGGTCGGCCAGGGCCACCATCTGGACACCGAGGACGCTGGTGCCGGCCACGACGGTGAAGTAGCCGGCACCGACCGCATGGGTGCTGAGGTCTGCGACTAGGCGCCGCGGGTAGAGCAAGGCCCGCAGGCCCGTCAGCAGCCACAACGCGAGAAAGGCGAGGACGTTGACCCCGAACAGCGCCATCGCCACCCCGTGCAGCCCCAGCAGATGGCTGGCGATCGAGACGATCCCGGTCGCCATGACGAGCGAGAAGTAGGCCGGGGGCAGCTCTTCAACGGCGTTCTTGACCACCAACGGCAACAGGCGGCCCAGCTCCACCTGGCGACTGAGCTGCTCGATGCGCAACGGTCGACTCCGTGCTGGTTGGGCTGAAGAACAAGGCGCCCGACACCCGTCATCGCGCCAGTCCGATGCCTGTTGGGGCCCCTTCTCTGGTCCGACTCCTGGACCAGAGCGAGCGCCCGGCGGATGCGCCCCCTACCGATTGTCTGCCTTGGCGAATTGGTTTGGCGGCAGGATGTCCGCCTCGAGGTAATCGACCAGGGCCCAGACCTGCTCAGGACTCAGGAAGGGATAGCTGGGCATCAGCCACTCGATCCGATCGCCAATCTTGGCACGGGGCATCCCCGCAGCGATGCGGTAGTAGAGCTGCTTCGCGCTCGGCCCGCCCTTGAGGGGCTCGATACGCAGATTGCGCGGCGGCACTACATTGCCGGCGGCATCGGTCCGCAGCGCCTTCAGCACGCCCTCGCCGTCGCCGTTCTCACCGTGACAGACTGCGCACAGGTTGGCATAGAGCTGCTTGCCCTGCGCGAGCGACGCGTTGGTCACCGGGGGCCGGGGCGGAACGGCGATGCGCTCACCGGGCAGCAGACGTTCCTTCGACAAGGATCGAACGACGCCGACCAAAGAGTCGACCTGGTCGTCGGAGAGGCTCGCGAAGCCCGGCATCCCGGAGCCTTGCAGCCCGTTGACGATCACATGCTTGATGTCAGCCTCCGAGGCGATGCCGTTGTTGGTCGAGATGAACTGGAAGTGGCCCGACGTCAGATCCCGAGGCTTCGCATCAAAGGTCGGCGATCTCGCGCCGACGCCGTCGCCTTCACCCTCGAGGCCATGGCACCGCGCACACTGGCTGATATAGAGGGGATAGCCCATCAGCACGTCGCGTCCGCGTGGCTCCAGCTCCTCGTCCTCGCCCGGGTCGGCCATCGCGAAGGCATCCTGCATCACAAGGCCCTTGTCACTCGGTCCCGGCAGCATGGCGCCGATCGCCACCAGCAGCCCGACGACCCCGAGCGTCAAATAGGTCATATAGGACTTGTCACTGACCAGTTTGAATTCCCAACGGTCCTGAAACTTCCGCGCCGTGGTGCGCATCACCTGGTACGGCCGCACGAAGTAGTTCACCGGCAATGTCCAGGCGTGGATCAGCTTGGTGAAGGGGAAATAGGCGGCGAAGGCGAAGGCCAAGAAGATGTGCAGCTTGGTCAGAGTGCTTGCGCCCGCCATCAGCTCCGGCTGCGGATCGAACCGCCAGAGGCTTGCGAACCAAGGCCCGGCCGTGAAGGCCACGCCCCAGATCTGGTTGATGACGGCCTGATAGATCGCTACTCCCAAGATCGCGATCAAGAATAGGTGCACGATGTAGTCGTCGGGCTGGCTCATCGCCCGCATCTCGGGCACTGTGCTGCGGCGCACCAGCGCGATGATCGAGCCGGTGATCGCGGCGATCCCGCCGAGCGTGCCCATCCAGAAGAAGGCGTTGACCCATCCCTCCCAGCCGCGGATGCCGCCAATCAGGCCGGCGAGGTGGCCGAAGAAGACCAGGAAGATGCCCCAGTGGAGCAGATGTGCCGCGAGGCCGAGGACATCGCGGCCCATGAAGATGCCGCTCGGGCGAGTTGTCAGGCCGAACGGGCGATAGATCATGCGCAGAAACGGCACGACGAAGAAGAGCGTGATCGCGACGTAGGGGAAGACACCCCACACCAGATTATTAGTCGAGAGTATGTCGTTCATGGGTGCTGCTCCATCCTGGTTATGGCCTAGTTATCGTGATGCCCGAGTGATGTCAGTCGCCAAGATGCGCTCGGAGGGCTTCGGGATCGTCACCCGGACCTCGGGGGAGAGCCACACCGGATCGTCCACCATGCGCTCCAGGTCTTCATCGACGGCGATCTCGAGCGCCTCGATCAGGAGGTCGTAGACGCTCTCGTACTTCTGCAACGCCCGACGCAACGGCGGCAGGCCGGGCTGCAGATACTTCTCGACGAAGCGCCGCCGCAATCCGATCCCGTCGCGCTCGGGCAGCTCCAGACTGACGGCGGCGAAGTCGACCATCGCCGGCAGGAAATCGCTGAGCTCGCGTGCCCCGAGGTCGAAGCCGAAGTGCTCGTAGAGCGCCCCGAGCTCGATCATGTAGCCGTTGCGCCCGCAGGCCCCGGCCCCGCGACAGGAGCTTGGCTCCTCGTAGATATAAGCGCCTAGGTAGAGCGGACAGGGCGGCTGCAGCTCGAGCGTCTGGGTATACTCATCCACACTGTGCGCCGATGGCGTCGCCAGGAACCGCTCGATGCACCCCACGAGGGGCGCGTCCGGCGGCAGCGCGGCCAGGTCGCGGTCGATCCGCCCCTGGTCGCGCACCGCCGGGCTCAACAGCAGCTCGGCGACGACGCGATAGATGGCGCCCAGATTCCAATGGGCCGGGGCCGAGGACCCCGGCATCGGTCGTTGCCGGTCGTCCATCATCGCTAGCTCCCAACACCCATCTTGTTACCGTGGAAGCTGGTGCGTCGATTCGGCGCGGCACCCGGCGCCATCAGGTCATAGCCGGTGAAGCCACGCTCGAGGTAAGGCGCATTGACCGTGTCCTCGGTGCGGGCCGTCGCGACGACGAAGCGCTCGTGAAAGTGCGCCAGCGAGAGCAGTCGGTGCATGTGGCGCGCCTGCTTCACGGTCAGGCCCACGCGCGCCAGGATCGACTCATCGGTCCGTCCCTCGACACGCTCCTGGCGGCGGAACTCGCGCAAGGCCAACTGCCGTACCAGGGCCTTCTCGACCTCGGCGGTGTTGCCGGCGGCCAGGAGCCGTGCCAGATACTCGATCGGGATGCGGAACTCCTTGAGATCCGGCAGCACCGTCTCCCCGCCGACCATGTCCATCGTCTTGCGGTCGCCCTTTGGCTTGGCCGTTGCCACCGGGCTCTCCGGCGGGACATAGAAGAGGCTCGGCAGCGTGCGGAACTCCGGGTGCAGCGGCAGCGCGATCTCCCACTCCTTCACCATCCGATAGACCGGCGAGCGCCGGCAGGCATCGAGCCATTCGTCCGAGATCCCCTGGCGCTTGGCCTCGGCGATCACCACGGGATCGAAGGGATCGAGGATGATCTCGCGGTGGCGCGCGACCAGCAGCTTCTCGTCTTCGGTGTTCGCCACCTCCGCGACCCGATCGAGGTCGTAGAGCAGCGGGCCGAGGTAGCGGATCCGCCCCACACAGGCCTGGAAACAGGCCGGTGGCTGCCCGGTCTCCAGGCGCGGAAAGCAGAGGATGCACTTCTCCGACTTGCCGGTCCGCCAGTTGTAGTAGGTCTTCTTGTACGGGCAGCCCGAGACGCAGTAGCGCCAGCCACGGCAGCGGTCCTGGTCGATCAGCACCACGCCGTCCTCCTCGCGCTTGTAATTCGCGCCCGAGGGGCAAGACCCGACACACGCCGGGTTCAGGCAGTGGTTGCAGATGCGCGGCAGGTACATCATGAAGGAGTCCTGGAACTTCAGGAGCGCCTGCCGTGCCGCCGTCGACATGTCACTGAAGTTGTAGTCGAGCTTGCCGGTCCCCTCCTCATGGGTGCCGGCGGCGTTATCCTCCCAGTTCACGCCATAGGTGAGCTCGATATCCTCCTCCCCGGAGATCTGCGACTTGGGCCGCGCGACTGGCTGCGAGAATTTGGTCGGCTGCTCCGAGTGCAGGTCCTCGTAGGTGAAGGTGAAGGGCCCCTTGCCGTAATAGTCGTCCATCTGCGGCAAGACGGGGTTGTAGAAGAGATTGATCATCTCCCAGAACCGCGAGGCCTGATTCAGCTTGGGTTGATCGCTCTCGGGATTCTGCTTCCAACCGCCACGGTACTTCTCCTGGTTCTCCCACTCCATCGGGTAGCCGGCGCCGGGCTTGGTCTCGACGTTGTTCCAGAACATGTACTCCGCGCCTTCGCGGTTGGTCCAGACGTTCTTGCACGCGATCGTGCAGGTCTGACAACCCAGACACTTATCCAGGTTGAACACGATACCCATCTGCTTCTTGATACGCATGATCAGGCTCCGACACTCAGCTGGGATTCTTGGTAGATGACCTTGCGGCCACGCTTCTCCATCGGCTTCTTGCGAATCAGGACCGCGCAGTCGCGCTCGGACGGGCTGGTGCCCTGGTAGTTGATCCAGTAGGTCCAGTTCGCATAACCGCCGACCATCGTCGCGGGATTCATCATGATCCGCGTGGTGGCGTTGTTGTTGCCGCCGCGCAGGTCCGTGACGCCGCGCTCCCTGGCCAGCGACGAGAAGGGCACGTTCACATGACGCTCGCACTGGTGATAGACGATCGACATGTCACGCGGCACCGTATGGCTCACAACGGCGCGGGCGACCTGGATGCCGTTGTCGTTGAAGATCTCGACCCAGTCGTTGTCCTTGACGCCGATCTCGCGCGCGTCATCGTCGTTGATCCACACGGTCGGCCCGCCGCGGAACATATTCAGCATCTGCCAGGAGTCGCCGAACATGCTGTGGATGCCCCATTTCTGGTGCGGGGTGATGAAGCGGAACAGCTTCGCCCCCGGCATCTTGAGGTCCTCCTGCGAGACATCGCCGATCGCGACCATGTCCACTGGCGGCTTATAGGTCGGGAAGTCCTCACCGAGGTCGCGGAACATGCGATGGTCGTAATAGACCTCCATGCGCCCGGTCAGCGTGTGGAAGGGCTTCAGCGTCTCGATGTTCAGCGTCCAGGGGCCGTAGGTCCGCCCGCCGTTCTCGATCGCCGACCAGTGCGGCGAGGTGAGCGCACGCCGCGGCTGTGAGATCAGGTCCGGCAGGTGGTGGGCCACCTCGCGTTCGTGCTCGACCAGGTGCGAGAGCGGCACGCCGCAACGCTCTTCGAGCTTCTTGAAGAGCTGGTAGGACACCTCGCCGTCGCTCTCGGGGGAGATGCGCAGGATCACCTCGCAGACCTGCTGGGCGCGCTCGAGCGACGGACGGCCGTCCTTCTCGCCGACGAGATAGCTCTCCTTGAGCTGCTCGTAGACCTCCGCCAAATCGCCCTTGATGCCCTTGGATCCGTAGCCGTTAGGCTTGGTGACGGCATCGCCGAACGTCGTGTACTTGTCGTAGATCCGGGTGTAGTCGCGGGTGATGACGTTGACGTTCGGGAAGGTCTTGCCCGGGATCGGCTCGCTGTCGCCGACCTTCCAATCCCGGAGCTCACCGAACGGCTGCGCGAGCTCATCCGGGGTGTCGGTCGAGAGCGCCGTCATGACCAGGTCCTCGACCGGGTCGGGCAGATGGGTCTTAGCCAGCTCGCTGATCTTCTCCGCCACCAGCTTGAAGGCATCCCAGTCGTGCTTGGTCTCCCAGGCCGGATCGTGGGCCGGCGTGAACGGATGCAGGAAGGAGTGCAGGTCAGTGCAGGTGATGTCGAACTTCTCGTACCAATGTGCCGTCGGCAGCACGATGTCGGAGTAGTTCGCTGAGGAGTCCATCCGCAGATTGACGTTGTAGATCAGATCGAGCTTGCCGAGCGGCGCCTCACCGTTCCACTCGATCTCCTTGACCATGTCCTTTGAGCGTGTCTCGCCACCCAGCACGTTGCTGTGCGTGCCCAGCATGTGCTTGAGGTTGATCTCGTGCCCGCGCATGCTGGTCCCGATCAGGTTGCCGCGGTAGATCCAGAGCACCTTCGGATGGTTCTTCGGCGCATCGACGTTATTCAGCGCGAACTTGAGCTTGCCCTCCTTGAACTGGCTCCCGACCCACTTGCGCACCTCCTCGATGCTCTGGCAGCCGGCCTCGCGGGCCTCGCGGATCACGTCGAGCGGGTTGCGCCCGTCGATCTGCGGGAAGAAGGGCAGCCAGCCGTTGCGCACCGCCACGGAGTTCATGTCGGCCGAGTGGTTGCCGGCCTTCGGCATGTGCTTGGCCCGCGGCGCCCAGAGGGGGTCGAGGCTCATGCCGTCGTAGCGCCACTGATCCGTGTGGAAGTAGAAGTAGGAGGTCGAGTTTTGCAGCCGGGGGATGTTGCCCCAGTCGAGCGCGAAGCCCAGCGTGCCGATCGCGGCGACGTTGCGGATCTTCTCGGTGCCGACATAGTGGGCGAAGCCGCCGCCGTTGACCCCCATGCAGCCGGTCATGATCCCCATGATGGCCTCGGTGCGGTAGATCAGCGAGCCACCGTGATACCAGTGCAGGATCCCCGAGCCGGTGATGAAGAGGCACTTGCCCTTCGTCTTCTCAGCTGTGTCGGCCCACTCGCGGGCCACCCGGATCGCGAGATTGCGATCGACCCCGGTCTCCTGCTCCTGCCAGGCCGGCGTGTAGGGCGTATCGGCGTCGTCGTAACCCTTCGGATAGCCGCTTCCCGAGAAGCCGCGGTCCACGCCAAACTGGGCGAGCATCAGGTCATAGGCGGTGGCCACGCGCACCTCTTTGCCGTCGGCGGTCTTGACCAGCCGTGTCGGCACGCCGCGAAGCAGGGCCTTGGCCTTCTCGCCGCGGAAGGTCGTCGTGCCGAGCTCGACGTTGTAGGTGTGCGTGAAGTCGGCGAACTGGACCTGCGCCTCCTCGTAGTCGCCGTCGGCCAGGGTGAGCATCGGCTCGAACGGCTTGCGGGTGATCACATCCTCCTTCTTGAGATTCCAGCGCCCGGTCTTCTTCTGCTCCCAGCGGAAGCCCACTGCACCGCCCGGCAGACGCAGGTTACCCTCCGTATCGAACAGCGGCAGCTTCCACTCGGCGTGCTCTTCCTTCGCGTACTCGGTGATATCGCTGGCACGCAGGAAACGGCCCGTCACCCAGTGCTTGCCGTCCTGCTCGAGCGTCACCAGGAACGGCAGATTGGTGTACTGCGCGACATAGTTGAAGAAATACTCCGAGCGGCGATTGACGTGAAACTCCTGTAGGATCACGTGGATGCAGGCCATCAGGAAGGCCGCATCGGTACCGGGCCGGACCGGTACCCAGAGATCGGCGAACTTGGTGACGTCGGAGTAGTCTGGCGAGAGGTTGACGAGCTTGCCGCCGTTGTATTTGTGCTCGGAGGCGAAGTGGGCATCCGCCGTGCGCGTCATCGGCAGGTTCGAGCCCATCACGATCCAATAGGTGCCCTGGTACCAATCGGCGGACTCGTGCACGTCGGTCTGGTCGCCGAAGATCATCGGCATGATGTGCGGCAGGTCGTGGTACCACTCGTAGAAGCTGAGCATGGTCCCGCCGAGGAGATTCGACAGGCGGTGTCCGGAGAGGAAGCTCACCATGCTCATCGCCGGGATCGGTGAGAAGGAGGCCAAGTGGTCTGGCCCGTACTCCTTGATCGTGTGGATCTTGGCCGCGGCGATGATCTCGGTGGCCTCGTCCCAGGTCACCCGCCGCCAACCGGCCTTCCCGCGTGCGTTGCGGTAGGTCTTGGTGCGATTGGGGTCCCGGACGATGGCGGCCCAGGCCTCCACCGGATCGCGGCCGGCGGCGCGCTCGGCCCGCCAGTAGTCGAGCAGGACGCCGCGCACATAGGGGTATTTCGGGCGCACCGGGCTGTACGGGTACCAGGATGAGGAGATGCCACGCTGGCAGCCGCGCGGCTCGTAGTTCGGCGTCTCGTCGTTGATCTGGGGCCAGTCGGTCTTCTGCAGCTCCCAGGTGATCATGCCGTTCTTAACGAACACCTCCCAGGAGCAGGAGCCGGAGCAGTTGACGCTATGGCTGGTCCGCACGGACTTGTCGTATTGCCAGCGGCGCCGGTAGAAGTCTTCCCACTTGCGCGGCTCGTCCATCTCCCGAAACCAGCGTGATTGCTTGCCGTTGCCGTTACCGTTGCCGTTTCTCATTGGTCGTCTGCCTCTTCAGTTGCCGGCCCGCTGTCGGTACCTCGTTCGCTGGCGTAGGCCAGCCCAAATGCATTGACGAACGGACGGAAATCCCGTACCGTTCCGTAGATCGCCACCACCGCCTGACGCCGCTCGTCGAAGACCAGATTGACGGCCTCCGAGCGCCCGACCGGGTGGGGGACGGCATCCGCGCCGTGCTCGATCCAGTCCTCGCGCATCGCCTGCATCGACACGTAGAGCAGCTCTCCGTCCGGGTGGATCTGCCACCAGACGCGGTAATCCCACTCGCCCTGCTTGATCTCCTGCTGATGGGTCTGGGCCCGCGGATCGTGCGGATCGATGTCCCACTGCAAGACCCTGATCTCGCTCTGGTAGCGGTAGGATTCCCGTGGGCCGGAGAGCGGCTTCGGGCCTTCTGGACCATAGCCCGCAGCCATCGCCACATCGACACGGCCCAGGGCCATGGCCAAGAGATCGGCCTCCGGAAGCTCGCCCTCCTCCAGCATCTCGGCCTGCAGCGGCGTCATCTTACGGCCACCGCCGAGGGGTTCTGGCGACCCCTGTGGGCCGCGCTTCTTGGCCAGGTCCTTGGCGCTAAAGATCGGTACCTCGCTCACGAACGGCCGGACTCGATCGATCTGCACATCGACATAGTTCGCGTCCCTAAGCGCCGCATGGATATTCCGCTCCATCTCCTCGATCTTCGACTCGTCGCGCGTATTGGGCTTGAACTCGATCCGCACGGATCCGTCGTCCACGACGATGTCCCCGACGAACCCAGCCCCCACGATGTTGCGCGAGAAGCCCGGGTAAGCGACTCCGCGCAGGATCTCGCGGACGCGCTCGACTTCCAAATTACCCATTGGCATATCGTGCATTGCCGAGCTCCTAGCCTCCGCATCAGATCGGGGCCCGCGTGAGCCGCGTGGCCGTTCATCAGCCGGTAACGCGGTCATCGCGACCGATGGCTCTACGTTCGCCGGGAAGCAGCAATCCGCATGCCACGCCGCTCGATCACGGCGGATACATCGGATCGGGCCCCGAGGTGACGCGTGTTGTCATGCCGGGGAGGACCCCCCCGGGCATAGTGAGCGCGGCGCTCAGGGCCGCGGAGCGCAGGGCTCAGACGAGGTGGAGCGGAACGTGCCCGGATGATCGCGTGAGAACGGCTTGGAGGCTGGTCTTCACGGGGGAGGCGCGAGATAAGGAGACGCAGATCAACGCGACAGAATGTCCCGCGACGGCCCGGCCGCTGCGCCAATCTGTCCCACGCGCTGCTGCCTGCAGGGTTGCCTGCCGGAGGACGATCGAGCTGGCCGGGTCCGCCCAATCGTCGCCCGAGCTGTCAGCAACGCCGCGTAACAGCCACGAGGAAGACCGCTTCAGCGACCACCTTGGCTGACTCTTCTGGAGTTCCGGGTGGCTCGGCTCGCCCCATGATCGTTACTATGAAATTCGCGAAGCACGTCCGCTCCCTCGCCCTCTGGGAGAGGGTTGGGGTGAGGGAACGATCAGGGCCGAGGCGACATGTCATCGTCCGGGGTGGCTCGCCTCGGCCCATGATCGTTAGGGCTTTTGGCGCCTGCTGATGGCCATTATCCGCAACTCTGTGGGGTTACAAGGACGCGGCGGGAGACTCGGGAGGAAGCCCGTCAGCGTCCGCTAGATCCCTCTCGACAAAGCGGAACAGTCTCGATACACGAGATCGTATCCAACCCTGAATCTACCTGCCGAGCACATCGCCATGCACATCTGGGTCGACGCGGACGCATGCCCCGCCGCAATTAAGGAAATCCTCTATCGCGCCGCCGAGCGCACCGGCGTGCCCCTCACGCTAGTCGCCAATCAGCCGCTACGCACCCCGCCGTCAAGACTGATCCGCTCGGTGCAGGTACAGCACGGGTTCGATGTCGCTGACAGACACATCGCGGAGCGCGTACGATCGGGTGATCTGGTCATCACCGCCGATGTTCCACTGGCCGCCCAAATCATCGAAAAGGATGCTGAGGCCATCAACCCGCGAGGCGAGCACTACACGACCGAAAACATCAAGGAACGATTGGCGTTGCGAGACTTGATGGCCGACCTTCGCGATACAGGCGAGCTAACCGGCGGGCCCCGACCTCTTGGTCCCTCAGATCTGCAGGCCTTTGCCAACGCTCTGGACAGGTTGCTGACACGACAGCTGGGCTGGTCGCAAGCGACCCGAAGCCGACCATAAGAGGTTCAACCAGGTTGGCTGTCAGGCAATGTCTCACCCGTACGAAGCTCGTGCCTTCCTGACGACACGGGCTGGCGCCACCGGAATCTCCGGTGTCGACGCCAAGCGTTACTATGAAAATCGCGTAGCACCTTCGCTCCCTCGCCCTCTGGGAGAGGGTTGGGGTGAGGGAACGATCAGGGACGAGGCGGCATTTCATCATCTGGGGTGGCTCGCCTCGCCCCATGATCGTTCCCTTGGGATTCGTTCAATAAGAAGTGTCAGGACGTCTTGCAGGGCTCTCGGCGGCTTGCGCCGTTCCCGAGGTATTTGCCGAGTACTTGAAGGGTTCGACGTCGCCGAGCTGCTCGACGAGGTTCTCAGCCGAGGCGGGAGCCAAATCGGGGATGGGGCAATGGTGAGGGTCACCGAGCGCAATGTCCGCCTGCATCACCTTCCAATGCGCAGGCTAGCGGTAGCGTCGGGGGCTGGTAATCCGCGCATTGGCCGGTCCAAGTAAGGCCTGAAGCACGCGTATGAGCAAGGTGGCAGAGGCTCGCGCACGGCCGCAGTGCCGAGCTCGCGGGCCTGACTGTCGCGCACCCTCAGAGACCGTGACCTCAGCTGAGGTAGGCTCTCCCGCCCTACCGTTCCGCGATCAGCCCCAGCTCCACGGTGTCGGCCGGCTTCGGCTGGGATGTTCGTCTCCCGACAAACCGCAGAACCAGCGCGAGGAGCGCCGGCATGAAGGTCAGCGTGACCAGCGTCGAGAACAGCAGGCCGAATAGGACGATCGCGCCCAGGCCACGGTAGAGCTCGGTACCGGCGCCTGGGTTAAAGACCAGCGGGGAGAGGCCGGCGACGGTCGTGACCATCGACATCATAATCGGGCGCAGGCGCACGCGGATCGCATCGGTCACGGCGTCGATGACGGCCAGGCCGCGCTCGCGCAGGTTGGTCACGGCGCGCTCGACGATCAGGATGGGGTTGTTGACGACGGTGCCGATCAGCACGAGGAAACCGAGCATCGTGATCATGTCGAACGGCTGCTGGATCGGGTAGAGGCCGATCTTGTCGAGATGTGCGCCGGACAGGTTCAACAGATAGAGCCCGGCGATGCCGCCGCTGATGCCGATCGGCACGCTGGTCATGATCAGCAGCGGCCAGCCCCAGTGGCTGAAGACCGCGACCATCAGCAGATAGGCGATCAAGAGGGCGACGGCGAAGTTGCCGCTGAGGGCCTCACGGGTCGCCTCGAGCCGGTCGCTCGCGCCGCTCAAGCTGAGGTTGATCGACTCCGGCAGCTCGCCGCTCGCCTTCATACCCTCGATGATCTCAGTACGCACGATGCCGACCCCCTCCTCCAGCGGTACATCGCGTGGCGGGATGATGCTCAGCGTGATGGTGCGGTCGCCATCGACCCGGCGGATCGTCTCTGTGTTGACGGTCTCGGCGAGACGCGCGACTGAGGAGAGCGGCAGGACGCCGCCGGTCGGCGCGGTAAGCATCAACCGCTCCAAATCCTGCGGTCGCTCGATGACGCCGGTCGTCGAATAGAGAAAGATGTCGATCTCGTCGTCGTCGAGAAAGAACTCATCGACGTAGGCCCCGTCGGAGTAGGCCCAGACGGTGTAGCCGAGATCCCCCGGTGAGATGCCGAGCTCGGCGGCCCGCTCCCAGTCCGGGCGCACCTCGAGCATCGGCTGACCGAGGGTCAGGCTCGAGGGCTCCGAGCGTACCCGCGGGTTGTCGAAGATCTGCTTGGCCTTGGCGAAGACCTGCGCGCCGGCAGCGAAGAGCGTCGCCAGGTCGGGCCCGCTGACCTCGATGTTGATCGAGCGCGTGCCGCCAAAGTTGCTCGAGAAGATGGACCCGCGGCTCGAGAAGCTGCGCAGGCCGGGCAGATCGGCGGTCTTCTCGGTGGCGACCGCCATCAGCGCCTCGGTCTGGCGGCGATCGGTCGCCTCGCGGACGACGAATACACGGCTCTCGGTCGCGAAGCCGATCGTGAAGTTCAACGCCGGCACCTCGGCCTCACCGCGGTCGAAGAGCGCTGGGTCCTGTCCGACCGCCGGGTAGAAGTCGGCGTCCACCTGCTGGAAGGCACGGCGCATCATGTCGATGTTGTAGCCCGGTGGCGCGAACATCAGCGTAAAGACCTTCGACTCCTCGCCCTCAGGCAGGTACTCGGCCTGCGGCGTCAGCCCGTAGATGATCGCGCCGGCTCCGGCGAGCACGACCAGGATCACCGCCAGCGGCCGCACGAGCCCGCTCACGAGCCAATGGACCCAGGCGGTGATGCGTCCCCCGAGCGCGGCCCCGATGCGGCTCAGCCTGGGCGGCTTGGCTCGAGCTGCCGTGCCGCTGGGCACGGTGAGGAAACGGCTCGCCGCGGCGGGCACGAGCGCGATCGCGACCAGCATCGACATCAAGATCGACGCCGACACCGCCACGGCGATGTCCGAGTAGAGCTGCCCGGCCTCCTCCTCGACGAAGATAACCGGCAGGAAGACGGCGACCGTCGTCAGCGTCGAGGCCAGGACCGCCGGCCAGACCTCGCGCACGCCCTCGAGCGCTGCGCGCATCCGCTGCTGGCCTTGGGCCAGGTGCCGGGCGATGTTCTCCAGCACGACGATGTTGTTGTCGAGCGTCATGCCGATCGCGAAGGCGACGCCGGCGAGTGAGATGACATTGATCGTGCGCCCCGTGACGAGCAGCCCGAGGAAGGCGGCGACGGTGCAAATCGGGATGCCGATGGCCCCGATCAGCGTCGCCGGCACCGAGCGCAGGAAGAGAAATAGCACCAGCACGGCGAGCGTCGCGCCGATCGCCAGGTTGCGCTGCACGACGCGCACGGCATCGGTCACATAGACGACGTCATCGGCCGTGCGCACGAGCTTGAGCCCCTTTGGGTTGAGCAGCGTGCGGTTGAGGTCGTCGACCCGCTCGAGCATGTCTTGCTTGATCTGGATGACGTTCGTGCCGATCTGACGGCTGACCGCGAAGGCCAGCACCGGCTTGCCCTCGGAGTAGGCGTAGCTGCGCACCTCGGCGAAGCCGAGCTCCGCATGGCCTACATCACGCAGCCTAATGAAGGCGCCGTCACGCTCGGCGATCACCAGCGCCTCGAGCTCCTCCGGGCTCTCGAAGCGCCCGATGGTGCGCAGCAGGTAGCGCCGTTTGCCGCTGTCCAGGTCGCCGCCGGAGACATCCTGATTGCGGGCACGGATCGCCTCGCGCAGCTCGGTCAGGCGAATGCCGCGCTCGGCCAGGCGCACCGGGTCGACATAGACCTGCAGCTGCCGCTCGGCGCCGCCGCGGATCTCGACGCTCGAGACCCCCGGCACCCGCTCCATCGGCGTCTGGACATACTCCTCGACCCAGTCCCGCAAGCGCACAATATCGGCCTCTGTGAAGGCGCCGGACTCGGGCATGAGGCGGAAATACATGAAGGAGTTCGACGAGAAGGCCTCGGCCCGGATCGTCGGCTGGTCGACGTTCTCCGGATAGCGCGGCACCTGCGAGAGGGCATTGTTGACGTTGAGCAGCGCCTCCTCGATCGAGATCGAGAAAGGAAACTCGAGCTCGATCTCCGCCTCGCCGGTGCTCGCCGTCGAGACCATCCGCTCGAGCCCGGGGATCCGGCCCAGGTATCGCTCCTGCTCGACGACAATCTCCTTCTCGACATCCTGCGGCGAGGCGCCCGGCCACTGGGTCCTGACCGTGATCACGCGGGCATCGAGATCCGGGATCATCTGCACCGGGACATTGAAGATCGCGAGCAGCCCGAACAGCGTCAGGATCAGGATCCCAACGGTGAGGATGACAGGGCGCTCGATCGCGAAACGAAACATGGCAGGATCCGGTTTGAACGGTACGCGATGCGTAGCCCAGACTCTTCAGTGTGATCGGTACGCGGTGCGTACCCTACGTCTATTGCGTGAAACAGTCCGATCCAGTCTCGATGACTGAGAACTGCCAAGACACGTCGAGGTGTCGTCCGCGGGGTTCCCAGCGGCTAATCAACGGCTGCCGTCTCGGCAGCTCGAGCCTGCGGGCTGACTGCCTCACCCGGCCGCAGTCCCTCGTTCCCGAGCAATACGACGCGGTCGCCGTCGGCGAGCTCGCCGCCGAGGACCTCCAGCCGATCGCCCACTGCGCGGCCGGTCACGATCGGTAGCGGCCAGGCCCGGGCGACGCCGTCGTCGCTCCGCACGCGCCAGACCTCACGGCTGCCGTCGCTCTTGGCGATGACCGCATCGCGCGGGACTGTCAGCACCTCGGCCAGACCACCCGCGAGGTCGACGCGCACCCGCGCCGACATCCCCGGCGCCAGCAGACCCTCCGGATTCGGGAGATCGATCAGCAGCGGAAAGCTGCGTGAGCGCTCGTCGCCGAGCGCGACCCGGGCCAAGACCTCGCCGGTGAGCTCCTGATCTGGCAAGGCGTCGAATCGCACCGTCGCGCTCGCACCTCTCCTGACCCGGACGTAATCGCGCTGCGGTAGCACGGCGCGGATGCGCAGCCGATCCATTGCGACCAGCTCAATGGCCGCCTCGTCCCGTAGCAACCACTCGCCGACCTCCACATGCTTCGCGACCACCATCCCGGCGAAGGGTGCGGCGAGCCGATGCCGATCCTCGAGCTCCCGCATCCGTGCCAGTGTGGCGCGCGCGCCGCTGAGCGCCGCAGCGCTCATCTCGACACGCGCGATCGCGGATTGAATCTCGGTCTCCGAGGCGTGTCGGCCCTTCTTCAGCTCCAACAGCTCATCGCGCACACGCACCGCGTCGTCGTAAGCGGCCTCCGCCTCAGCTACTCGGGCCTGCGCGGCCGCAACCTCCAGCTCGGCCAGCCGGACGTCGAGGATCAGGATGGGGTCGCCGGCCTGAACAAAGGTCCCCTCGTCAACAAACAGCTCGTTGACCAGCCCCTCCACCCGTGGCGAGAGCTTCGTGCGTCGCCAGGGGATCGAGGTGGCGGTAAGGATCGCCTGCTCGCTGAGTGTCTCGGTCCTCACTTCGGCAAGCGTAACGGGACTCGGCGGCTCAACCTCGGCGGCGACCAGGTGCATGCCCAGCAGCGCGAAGCTCGCAATGACGAGTTTTGTGTACGGCCTGCAAGACATTATCGCTTGTAGAACATCATAGAGGGGACCACACGTTTCTGGGTAAGCCCTCGGTGACGCCAAAGCTTACCAGCGCTTCGGGATCGTGGCTCGGCTTCGCCCTCGCCACCGGCGGCGACGGATCGGACACCGGACATCGCTCGCTGAAGGGAATGCCGGGCGGCGTTGAGTCCGGCTGTGATCGCGTACTAGCCAAGGTGTCGCCAGACCAGCGTGCGATTGTTGACGGGCATCGCGATGTCCTCCTCCAGGAAAAGGCCGGCGGCGTTGGCGAGGGGGGTTAGCTCATCGAGGTCGCGCACACCGCTGAGCGGGTCGCGCCGGCGCAGTGAACGGTCGAATGACACATTGCTCTCGCTATTATGCGCGCCGCCACGGCTGAAAGGGCCGTAGAGAAGGAACAACCCACCTTCTGCCAGCAGATGGCCAACCCCTCGCAGCATCTGCCCCACCTGCCGCAGGGAGAGGATATGGGCAGTGTTCGCGCTGAAAGCGGCATCGAAAGGACCGGAAGGCCAGACGTCGTCGACGTCCAGAGGGATCGGATCGGGGGTATTTGGCAGCTTGGCCTCGGCGAGCCACAGCCGGATCCCAGCTAGCTGCTCGCGGACATCGCTGCACTGCCAGGTCAAATGCGGCATGGCCGCCGCGAAGTGCACCGCATGCTGGCCCGTGCCGCTGCCGATCTCCAGGACTGAGCGCGCGTCACGCAATCGGGGCGCGATCGCAGCGAGGATCGGCGCCTTGTTCTCCTCGCAGGCTGGATAGAAGGGCTTGTCCATCAGCTCACCTCCCTCGGGTGTCGGCGCGCCTCAAAGCCAACGCACCAAGTAGTAGAGCCGCTGGCCCTCGGACGACGCCGAGGGGCCATAGACCACGGCGGGCAGCAGATTGCGCGCGTCGTCGCGGCCGGCCAACGCGTCCGCCTCGCTGGCGACAATCGTCACACAACCCTCGGGGAATCGCGCGCGCCGTCGGCTCGGCGACTTGATCAGCGCGATGCGCTCGGCGAGTGAATGCGAGTCGGGATCGATAATGACGTGGGGCATGGCTACTGGCCTCGTATCCTTTGCACCTATCTGGCTAGCCTTTCGCAAGGGCTCGATCATGGCCGGTTAGACATCGTCTCGCTGGGCCGGAGTGTCGCCCTCGAGGGCGACAGGATTCCTGAAGGGCGACGAAACACAGGCGATGCAGCCGCTTTCGCCCTTTCGGGGGGTCGACCTGGAGGTCGACGCTCCAGCCGACGCTCCGGCCGAGCTTGGTGCCCAACATGCTCCTCTTCTTTCCTAACCGACGCCAGAGCTCAACCGCCGCGCTCGATTCGCGGCGCAGTCATGGCCCTTTCGGACGCGTCAGCGTCTCGAGCTCTGCCGCCAGCGGGGCGAACACCGGCTCGAGCTTGCGGCGCATGAGCGAGCCGATCGCCGTCGTACCAGAGAGCACAGGACGCACCACCGGATACCCCAGGCGGCTCAGAATCAGCGCGGCACGCAGGTCCGGCTTGAGCCCAGGCGCCTGCTGCAGCAATGTGGCCAACGCTGGCTCGGCATCGGGACTCGCGACCAGGGACTCGGCAGCGGCCTGATGGGCCGCCAAGTCTCCATCCACCTCGCCAGCCGGACGCAGGCTGACGAAATAGCCGGCCACGGTGTCCAGGAACAGGCTGACGACGTCCTGATTGAGCGGTCTCTTAAGGACCAGCTGGCAGGCCGCGAGATAGCTCTGGCCGGGGCCCCCGAGCACCCGCAGCAACAGTGCGGCCGGGGCGTTTCCTGCCTGGGCGAGGGGTTCGAGCGAGGGGCGATGCATGGCGAGATCGGCGCGCTCCGCCACCGGCTCGGGCAGATCCTCGGGGGTCGCCATCAGGAAGCCCACGAGGAAGGCCGTCTCTTGGCGCGATCGCTGCCAGAGGGCGAGCCGCGCCGCATCGTCGATGAGTCCCGGCTGCAGCAATCGCCGCACACTATCGATCACATCCGTCGGCTCCGTCTCGAACGGCAGAAGCTCAAGCAGGTACGCCGCCAGCTCGCGACCCAAGGGGCTCCGCGCCACCACCTCGCGCTCGAGCATGCACCTAGCGTTCGCGGCCGTCGGCATCGCCCACCAGGCACGGCGCGCGAGCTCGTGGGTGAGCCCCGGCGCGTGCACGACGGCGACGACGGCCTCTGGCTCCCCGAGCAGTAGGAGCTGGTCCAGACTCTCGTCGCGAGTCTGGCCCATCCGGCTCCAGCGCCGCAAGTAGACGGGATAGCCGCCGGGCGAGCCCAGCACCTGCCCCGAGATCAGCTCACGCACCCTGCGCAGGTACAGCTCCTCGCGGCAATTGGGGCTGAGTGTGACCCGCTTCTCGCCCCGCTCTGCCAGACCGTGCACCGTCATCGTCGACTCATCGATGCGCACCGCCAGAGGCTTGGATGCCAACAGGACATTGAGCCTTAGGGTATCTTCGCTGCTGAGGTCCATAGGATTGCGGCCGCTCAGTTCAACTGAATTCGCCGCCCCCACGGGACCGAGCTGCGACCCTTCACCAGCCAGACCGTTGGATAGGCCGGCGCGACCTTGGGGAAGACGCCTCCGGCATCGGTGAAATAGACCAACAGGTCCGGCTGACGTCCGTTCTGCTCGACCCATTGGAACACCGGCCGGAAATCAGTCCCGCCGCCGCCACCGAGCGACTCGGGCATCTCGGCTGGCTCCCAGGGCTCATAGCACCAAGGCGCTCCCTCGGCGATCGCCGCGTCGCAAGGGAGCAGCGTCACACGGGCCCGTACCTGCCCCTTGATCGCATTCACCTCGGCCATGAACTGCTCCATCTCTTCGTCGCGGATAGAGCCGCTGGTGTCGACCGCCACGATCAGGTCCACTTGGGTGCTACGCAGGCTCGGCATAATGGCCTCACCGCCGCGGCGGCTCGAAGGCCGGGCGTAGCTGTAGTCGTCTCGGGCAGAGGCGCTGACATAGCGCGCGAGCAGCATGCGCCAGGGCAGCTGTGGCTGCAGCAGGTGGTCGACGATGCGCGCCATCTGCCCACCGAGCTTGCCCGCCTGCATGGCTTGCTGGGCGGCGCCGGCGAGGCGCTGCTGCCACTGCACCGCCAGCGTCTCGCGCTCCTGAGCGCTCAGCGGTGGCGGCTCCCGGGCACCGACGCCGCCAGGATCCTGCTCGTCATCGGGAGACGGGTCTCGGCCGCCCTGCCCGTCGGCACCATCTCGGCGATCGCCTGCTGCCTGGGACGATTCACCGTCGGAGTCATCCGGCGGCGATCGCGGCGGCGGGCTGTCCGCGGCAGGCGCGTCGTAGAGGTGCCGATCCATCGGCTCTTCCGCATCCTTGGTGTCGAGGCAAGGATAGATCTCCTCCGCGGTCATGCCCTCGAGCTCGGGCGCGTATAGGGCACCCGGCGGCGTCTCCAGACCATCGCCGAGCAGCAGGGGGTTGACCGCATAGTCGCAGGCCACATCCCAACGGTACTTGTCGCGGTGCTGACGCCTTCGGAAGTGGGACAGGGCACAGTGGAGCGCCTCGTGGGCGAGCACGAACTGAACCTGGGACAGGTTGAGCGCCGCGATGTAGTCACGGTTGAAATAGAGCTTGCGCGCATCCGTGGCAGTGGTTGGACACCACGCGGGGTCGGCTGACACCAGCGGGAGCCGCAAGACCAGGGCGCCCAAGAACGGCTTGTCCAGGATCAGCCTGGTGCGCGCCGCGGCCAGCTTGTCTTCCGCGAGATCCCCCATGGCTCAACCGTCGTAGAGCATCACATCGGCGACCTGGTTGGCCCAGTCCGAGAACTGAGGCACCGCGAACAACGCCTCGCCGACGGCGCGGTGCATATCGGAGACCAACATCACGCCCATCTCGCGCTGGGGAAAGCGCCGCGCATAGTCGAGGATCCGACCCATCACGGCGCTACCGTCACCGGCGGCACAGGCGCGAATGGCGCGCCCGACCAGCGCGGAGGCCACGGCATACTGGAGGTCGATGGGCTCAGGTACCGAGACTGTCTCCCCACGCAGGATGGCGTCGACATCCGGCAACTGATCCAGATTCTCCACGAAGGCGTGCAGCTCGATGCCGGCCGCCGGCCCTACGCACGCCTGCAGGCTACCCGCGAGGACATCCGGATGGTCGCCGAACTTCTGCAGGGCGCGGTGAGCGAACTCCCAGGAGCGCGGCGACGGGAACGCGACCGGGTTGTGCGCCGGGTCGAAATCGAAGAGCAGCTCGGGACGAAAGCGCAGGAAGGCGATGACGCGCTCGTCGATACCATGGGCGTAGGCCCAGGCGACCCAGTCATCAAGGTTCACATCGAATTCGAAATGGGCGAAGCGGTTCGCAAGCGGCGCGGGCATCGCATAGGTGACCCCGCGATCGCCTTGGCGGTTGCCCGCGGCGAAGATGGCCCAGCCCACCGGCACCTGATAGTGGCCGAGGCGGCGGTCGAGGATCAGCTGATAGGCCGCCGCTGACACCGTCGGTGTCGCAGAGGTGATCTCGTCGAGGAACAGGATCCCCTGCGGCCCATGACGGTCAGCATCCGGGAGCATGGCCGGCACAGCCCACTCGACATGCTCCCCGGAGCGAAACGGGATCCCGCGCAGATCGCTCGGCTCCATCTGCGAGAGCCGCACATCGATGACGGGCACTCGGTGGCGCTCGGCGACCTCGCCGACGATCTGCGACTTACCGACCCCCGGCGGCCCCCACAGCATGACCGGCGTATGGTGGCCGTCAGAGGTGCTCCGAAACTCCCGATCTAGGATTGCAAATAGGTGGGCAGGTCGCATAGAGCAGTCTCTATCTTCTAAGTCGTCCCGCGCGGGCGCCCTCCGGTGTGACTCGGGCCGCACCGGATGGGACGGGCAATGGGCTCGCAATCCCGCGTTCGGGTCGCCATAACTAACAACCGATTTACACACTCGCCGCGAGGCAGTCGAAATGAGCCACGACCTCCGTTCATCTGTCGCCACCCACAGCGGCCGGTCCGTGCGAAAACCATGACTCCGCTCACCCACCACGACATCCTAACGTTGGCCGCGCCATTCTCGAGGCGCGATCGGCACGTCGATCTACAAGGGAGCAACCGACGCGAACGGCGCATCGCCTTCAAGCCCGTCGTCCATCCGGGCCCATCGGACGGTGAGGGCGCCATTACCGAGCATCTCGTCCTCGAGAACCCGGAAGATGCCCAGTTCCGCTTGACTCGCACGCTCACGCATTCCTCAGGCCTAACGGCAGTCCTCCGCGTGGACGGCGAAAACCCCGATAGGTTGGCCGAGCAGATCACCGGGATCTCACCGCATTGGCAGTTCGCACAGACACCGTCCCTCACCATCGCCTATAGCTACCGGATCGCGCCAGAGCCACTGCAATCACGAGTCAAGACGCTCGGCAATCGACCCTTCTTGACCGAAGTGCTGGCGCGGTCCGGCGCGGCGCTGGTACGTTTCGACTTCGACCCGGAACGGGGCAGTCGCATCCCGATACAGATTCGGGCCGATGATGCGGATATCGAGTACCTGCCGAAGGACTTTTTCACCGTCCTAGGGTCCGCCTGGCATCGGCTTCGCCACGAGGCAGACGGCTGGCAGGGCAACCTTTACGCCTACCGCCGGGAGCCTCGACGGACCCGCGACGGGGAACGTAAGGCCACTCGGACCATCGCCCACCTCGTCCAGACGCTTGCGCAAAGCCCCAGCCAGTTTCACCCACAAAACGCGAGGGCGCGCTGGATCGCCACGCTGCGCGGCATCCTCACGATGCTAGGACTCTATGCCGCAATGGCGGTCGCTCCGCTGATCGTGGCCCTCGCACCCGACAACGTCATCCTGACAACCCTGGCCTACTTCTGGTACCCGGCGTTGCTCGTGGGGTTGATCCTGTTCTCGGCCCGGCTCGAGTTGGCCCCGCCGACCTGGCCGCGGCAGGTGCCGGATACGGCTTGGCGTCCTTCTGGCAGCGTAACAACCGCGCGGGCACAAGAGGAGGTCGTGCGGTCAATCCTAGCAAGTCGTGTCCAGAATCGCTCGATCCAGCCCCAGCCGACAAGGCTTCAGTCCCAGAGCGGTTGACGAGGCTGCCCTGATGACCTCCGACCCGGCCGCAGTCGAGCTGAAGCAAGTCGAGCACGCCTACGAAGAGGGCGGGCGCAAGCATACCATCCTGCACGATCTCAACCTGGCCGTGGCGCCCGGCGAGACGGTCGCCGTGGTCGGGCGCAGCGGCGCAGGCAAGTCGACGCTGCTCAATCTGATCGGGGGACTCGCGCAACCATCGGCAGGGCAGGTGCGGATCGCCGGCCGCGACCTGACGGGGATGCGGGAGCGTGAGCGCACCATCTTGCGGCGCCGGCACATCGGCTTTGTCTACCAGTTCTTCAACCTGATCGATACCTTGAGCGTCGAGGACAACATCTTGCTCCCGCTCGAGCTCGACAAGGGCGTCGACGCCCAGGCCCGTAAGCGGGTGCTGCAGCTGTTAGAGGAGGTCGGCCTGAGCTCCCGCGCACAGGCCTTTCCCGACCGACTCTCGGGCGGGGAGCAGCAGCGCGTCGCCGTCGTGCGCGCGCTTGCGCACCAGCCGAGCCTGGTGCTTGCTGACGAGCCCACCGGCAATCTCGATGAGGAGACCGGTGCCGGCGTCCTGGAGCTGCTCGTGCGACTCGCCGGCCAGGGCGGCCAGAGCCTCGTCCTCGTCACCCACTCCCGCGAGCTCGCCGCGACAGCCGACCGCATGCTGCGGCTGCACGACGGTCGACTGGAACCGGCCTGAGCTCCATGATCCCGCGCCGCCAGCTGCCCCGATGGCGCCGCGCCAGCCTGCGCTGGCTCGGCCGCCAACCTTTGCAGCTCGGGCTGGCACTGGTCGGGATGGCGCTTGGCGTGGCCGTGATGGTGGGCGTGGATCTTTCCACGGCCAGCGCACAGCGCGCCTTCGAGCTCTCGATGGAGCAGGTCACCGGCGGGGCCAGCCACCAGATTGCCGGTCCGCCCAAAGGGATCGATGAGGCGCTTTATCGCAAGCTGCGTACCGAGTGGGGCATCCGTGCCGCGGCGCCGGTGGTCGAGGGATTCGCCAAGACCCGCGGCGAGACGCTGCGCGTGCTCGGTGTGGATCCGCTCGCCACGGTCGGCCCCGCGTCGCGACTGATCGATGTCGACGGGGACTCGCTCGGGCGGCTCCTCACCGAGCCCGATACGGCCTTGCTCGCTGGCGTGACGGCGCGGCGCTTCGGTCTCGGCGTCGGCGACGCACTTGAGCTTTCCATCGCCGGGCACAGTCGCGAGGCGCGGGTGGTCGGTCTCGTCGAGCCGCAGAACGCTCCCGAGGCCGCCGTGGACGGGCTGGTCCTAGTCGACATCGCGACCGCCCAAGAGTGGCTCGATCACCTCGGTCGGATCGACGCGATCGATCTGCAGCTGGCACCGTTCGAGGCCCAACGGCTGCGCGCGGCGCTGCCCGCCGGTCTCGCGCTCGAGGACGCCGAGACACGGCACCGCCAGGCGGAGCAGATGACCTCCGGGTTCCGCACGAACCTGCGGGCGATGGGACTTCTCGCGATCGTCATCGGCGCGTTCTTGATCTACAACACCATGACCTTTTCGGTGATCCAACGGCGTCGGCTGATTGGGACCTTGCGCGCGCTCGGCGTGACGCGCGCACAGATCGTTGGGCAGGTGGTGGGCGAGACGCTGTTGCTCGGGGCCGCCGGCACAGCCGTCGGTCTTGTCGCCGGACTCGCGATCGCTCAGGGGCTTGTCGAGCTCGTCACACGCACGATCAACGACCTCTACTTCGTGCTGACGGTCACCAGCCTCTTTCCTTCGACCGCCGAGCTCGCTCAGGGCGCCGCGATCGGACTCGTGGCGGCGCTGATCGGCGCGCTCGGCCCCGCAATCGACGCAGCAGGTGCCGCGCCGGACATGGCCGGCCGCCGCTCTGTGATCGAGCAGCGCAGCCACCGTCTGGTCCCTGGGTTGGCAGTGGCCGGGATTCTGATGCTGCTCACCGCCGGCGTGCTCGTCTATCCAAGCGATGGCGGGACCGCGATCGGCTTCGCTGGACTGGCCGCCCTGCTGCTTGGCAGCGCGGCCCTCATGCCGGCTGCGCTCCTGCTGATCGTACCCGCGCTCGCGCGGCTCGCGCACTATCTCGGCGGTCCGCTCGCGGCGATGGCCACCCGCGGTGTCGCCGCAGCGCTCTCACGGACGGGGCTCGCAGTGATCGCGCTCGCGATCGCGCTCTCGGCGACCGTCGGCATCGAGGTGATGATCACGAGCTTCCGCTCGACCGTCGAAGACTGGCTCGGGCAGACGCTGCCCGCGGATGTCTATTTGAGCGCACCGCAGCGCGTGGCGGCCCGCCATTACGCGCCGCTGCCCCCGGGCGTGCCAGAGCTGATCGAGGCTACCGAAGGGGTGGCGAGGATTGCGACCCGCTGGGAGGTGAAGGTCGACAGCCCGGTTGCGGAGGTACCGCTGCAGGTGCTCGACCCGGCGCGGCCCAGCTTGGACGAGCTGACCTTCAAGGCAGGCGATCCGGTCACCGCGCGGCAGCGCTTCTTGGCCGGCGAGGCGGTGCTCGTCAGCGAGCCGTGGTCGGTACACCATGAGGTCGGACCGGGCGATCGGGTGGCCATGCGGACCGACCGCGGCATCCAAGAGCTCGACATCGCCGGCGTCTACTACGACTACGAAACGAGCCGCGGCGTCGTACTCATGCACCGGGCGCTCTTCGATCGCTGGTGGGACGATCGCCGTGTCTCGGCGGTGGCGGTGTTCGCCGCGGACGGGACTTCGGTCGAGGCGCTGATCGAGCGGCTCCGCCAGCGGCTCGGTGATGCCGGCCCGGTGCGCATCGAGCCGAGTGCCCTGATCCGCGAGCGCTCGCTCGAGATCTTCGATCAGACCTTCGCGATCACCGGCGTGCTGCGCACACTGGCGCTCGGCGTGGCCTTCGTCGGCGTGTTGACGGCCCTGCTCGCGCTGCAGCTCGAGCGCGGGCGCGAGCTTGCGATCCTGCGCGCAACCGGCGCCACCCCCGGCCAAATCCGCGGGCTCGTACTGCTACAGACAGCCGTCCTCGGCCTCCTCGCCGGCCTCTTCGCGCTGCCGCTGGGTCTGGCCGTGGCCGAGGTGTTGATCGAGGTCATCAATCAGCGCGCCTTTGGCTGGACCATCCAGACCCAGATCCCACCGCTGATCCCCCTCGAGACGCTGGCCTTGGCGCTGGGCGCGGCCGGACTTGCCGGGCTCTGGCCGGCCTGGTACGCCGGACGCACCGAGCCGGCGGAGGCGCTACGCGAAGAATGAGCAGACTGACGAGGCAGATCGCCTGGCCGGCCCTGCTGATCCTACTTACCGGGACGGTTGCTGTCCTTTGGTGGTACGCCTTGGACACGCGTTCCCAACCCCCACCGGAGCGCGTCAGTGCGGTTCCGCGGGAGATTCTTGAGAGTCTCGACACCGGAGGCTTCCCGCGTGTCCCGCAGCAATGGGACTTCGTGCTCCCGGCCGATCACGGCCCCCATAGCGCCTATCGCACCGAGTGGTGGTACCTGACCGGCACCTTGATCGGGCCCTTGACCGGGCCCTTGACCGGACGGGAGCGCGCGCACCTGGGCCTTCAGCTCGTCCTTGCGCGCCTGGCGCTGGCACCAGAGGCACCGCAACGGCCATCGGCCTGGGCGACTTCGGAGGTCTATCTTGCGCTGTTCACGCTGAGCGACCCGAACGGCGGCCCACCGATTTCAGCCTTGCGCACCTCGCGCGCCGCGTTAGGCCTGGCCGGCGCCGAGACGGGGCCGGCGCGCATCTGGCTCGAGGATTGGCAGCTCGAGCATAAGACGAGGGGTGATACGGACGTCGCCGATTGGCACCTGAAGGTGTCCGCGGGCGAGCTCACGCTCGATCTGGAGTTACAGGGCATCAAGACAGCGATCCCCTCGAGCGACCTCGATCGGCGGGTCTCCAGCCGCTCGCCGCCCTTTCATCTCTACATCCTGCCGCGACTCAAGGCGCAGGGCGCGATGCGGATCGCCGGCGAAGAGAAGCGAGTGGAAGGCGTGCTCTCGCTCGAGCACGCCTGGGGTGAGCTGCCACTTCCTGGCGGGCCGGTCGCGCGTGACCGCTTTACCCTGTATCTGGACGACGGGCGCGATCTCCTCTGCGTCCGCACCCACCGGGTGGATGGCTCCGGGGATCCGGACTCCTCCTGCGTGCTTGTCGACGGGGCGGGGTCCGCCCAGGTGCTCTCGGACAACGGGGTCAAGCTCGAGCCGACCGGCTACCGGTCCAGCCCGGAGAGCGGGGCGCGTTACCCGCTCGAATGGGCATTGCAGGCGCCGGCGCAGGGCCTCGAGCTGCGGCTACGCCCAGACTCGCCCGATGCGGAGACGACCCTCTGGGCACCAGTCTGGGCGGGACCGGTGCGCCTGCGCGGGCACTCGGACGCTGGATCCGTCGACGGAGAAGGCTTCATGCAACTCAGCGGGTACGACCAATGATCACACCGATGCTCGTCATCGCCTTCGCGGCCATCGCGATCGGCTGTACGGCCGAGCGCGCCGAGCCCGTCGCCAAGGCCGAGCCGGGGCCTGTTCCGGCAGCCGAGCAGCGGCCGGGCGAGCCGCAGGCCGGATACCGGACCATCGTCGAGGGCCACTACATGACGTGCGGCATGCCGTACTCGGCCTGGCAGCGCGCGGCCCAGCCGCCGGAGTCGGTTCCCAGGCTTGCGGACCGGACCGGGCCGAACGCGGAGCTGCCCTATTACCTCACCTGGCACCAGGACGCGCGTGGCGTCGAGATCGTCGCAACCAATTGTCTCTCATGCCACGGGGCAACCTTCAATGGCGACCTGGTGATCGGCCTCGGAAACCCTTACAGCGATTTCACCGAGGACCCCCGCGACCTGGTCGATGCGATTGGCACCTATGTCGCCGGCGAGAAGAAGATCGCGGCCTGGCGCGAGTGGGCGCGCGTGATCACGACCATCGCGCCCTACATGATCACCGACACGGTCGGCGTCAATCCCGCCCCGAACCTGACGGTGGCCCTCATGGCCTACCAGGATCCCGATACCTTCGAGTGGTCGGAGGAGCCACTGATCGAGCCCCCGCCCGAGCAGCCATTGCCCGTCAGCGTCCCGCCCTGGTGGCGGATGGCGAAGAAGCACGCCCTCTTCTACAACGCGATGGGCCGAGGCGATCATGTTCGCTTCATGATGATGAAGTCGCTGGTCTGCACCCGCGACGTCGCCGAGGCCGAGCAGATCGATGCCGCCTTCGCCGATGTCCGGGCCTTCATCGCGGCGCTCGAGCCCCCCGAGTACCCCTTCGCGGTGGATGACGCGCTCGCCGAGCGCGGCCGCACGCTGTTCTTGCAGCATTGCGCAACCTGCCACGGCACCTACGGCCAGGACTCCGTCTATCCGAACCTCGTCGTGGCACTGGATGAGGTCGGCACCGACCCGGCTTATGCGCGCAAGGCCTTCGAGGACGGCGACCGCTTCATGGACTGGCTCAACCGGTCCTGGTACGGCGAGCGCGCCCGAGCGCAGCCCGCGCTGGGCTACATCGCCCCGCCGCTCGACGGCGCCTGGGCCACCGCACCCTTCCTGCACAACGGCTCGGTGCCGACGATCGCCGCGCTCCTCGACAGTCGCGCCCGGCCGACCTATTGGCTCCGCCCGCGCAGCGAGCCGCCGTTCGACCAGGAGGCCCTGGGCTGGGAGTACACAGAGCTCGGGCACGGCAAGGACGGCGCGAGCGATCTTGGGCAGCGGGTGCGCATCTACGACACCACTCTTCCCGGCTACTCGAACGCCGGGCACACCTTCGGCGATCAGCTAACCGAGGCCGAGCGGCGCGCGGTCCTCGAGTATCTCAAGACACTTTGAAATGCCGAGCCCTGCCGCCTGCCGCCTGCGTGCGCCACGAGCGGATCGTGCGACCGGCGCGTGTCGCGGGCGATCAGTGCCGCGACCAATCCAGCTCAGTCTTGAACCAGCTCAGTCTTGAAAAAGGAAGAGATCATCCTCGAGCGGGTCATCGCGATCGCGCTGCCTTGCCGGTTCGGCCTTGGCGGCGGGGAGAGCGCGCGGGGCGTCTAGCCTGTCCGCTGAGCGATCGGGTAGTACCGGCGATTCGCTCTTTCTGGTTGGCGATGGCTCCCGAGCGTCATCGGCTCGCGGCACGTCCAGGGCAACCGAACGGCGCGCCGCAGGCTGACGGTTGCGTGACGTCGGCAAGGGCTGATCCGAATCCATCACAACCGCCGCATCCGCAGACTCGACCCCGTCCTCAGCCGCCGCACCACGCTCAGCCACCGGAGCATCGTCGGCGCCCAGGTCTTCCAGCGCCTGTGAATCGCGCCCAGGAAACGAGTCGGGTGGCTCGTCTGCAATCGCCTCCTCAATCGTTGGCGTGGGCTGCCGACTCGCCTCGACGGCCGGAACCTGCGTCGGCACGCCACCCTCGTCGATCGGAGTGATGACGCTCCGTTTGAGCGCATCGAGCGAGACTCGGGTCGACGCGACCATCTCCCCGACGAGCGCTTCGAGGATGGCAACTCGATTCGCCAAGTCCTTCTGTACCTTAATCAGGTCACGGAGGGACTCGAAATCCTCGTCGCGCTCGCCCGCGGCGGACGCGGATTCGGCGGAACCTGGCTCGGGCCCCGACTCCGGCGGGCGCATCCGGGGCACCTCCGGCTCGGCAAGCGGAATCGCCGAGGGGGACCTTGCCGAAGAGATCTCCACCCGCCACCAAAAGGACGCCAGCACCACGGCAATGAGGCACGCTGACGCGAAAAGCACTGTGTTCAGGTACGACTTGAGCTCGCGGATCCGGGCTTCCAGATCGGCGTGCCCCGCTCCGGTGGAGACCGCCTCCAAGGAGCCGAGCGGGGAGCTCGAGCCAGGATGGGGCCCGCGAAAAGGCAGAAAGCCCTCCCGCCCCGCGCCCGGCACCGTGCCCGAATCGGACGGCTCCGCGGGTCGCCTGGCGAATGGCTTGCCGCGTTCTGGCGACGGCTGCGCCGGAATCCCGGCTGGCTCCCCATGCGTGCTTTGCCGCGGAGACGGTGGCCGAGACCTCTCCGGCCAGCTGGTCGAGGACGGCGCAGGGGATGCGAGCCGTTCCGCCGCTGCACATCGCAAGCCCTCCAGTGCACTCAGCTCGCCGAGCGTCATCACTGCCCACTGAAGACGCCGATCGACGCGGGCAAGGATGCTGTCCGTCGGCTCGGCGAGCAGCGCGTCGATCCCGGCCGCAAGCCGCCCGAGCTCGAGCTCAAGTATCGCTAACACCCATCGATGGCGACCTCGGCGCGGTGACAACGAAGGCGACCGCGCCGCTCGCGCGCCACCAGGCCGCATCCCCTCCGATGCCGACGAAGGCGTCGCTTGGCTTGGCTCAGGCGCCGGGAACGCGGTGCCGGGGTCTGCCGCAGAGGCTCCGGCACCACACGCGGAAACCAGCTGCATCGCTGCTTCCGCATAGGCCCCCAAACGCGTTTCGACGCGACGAATCCGAGTGAGCCCGAGCTCGGCTGACGCTGATGGGCCTTGAGGCTCGAGCCAAAGAAGCTTGGCCTGACGCACGGTCAACGCCGCAACCGCCTCGCGCAGCCTCCCGACTCGATCGGACGAATCCGGCAGATCAGGGGGAGCGCTCAGACCCCGCTCTTCGATTGGTTCCTGCATCTTGGCTCAGGGACTCGCATCCCAAAAGGGTTTCCGCTGCATGGACGGCATGGCGTCATCACGACTCAGGCAGCGTGGGATCAGGCAGCGTGGGATAAGGATGTTGCGACACCGCAACTCGCGCACGGTGCAGAACATGGCCTTGCCTGGCATCCTGTTTCCCTTTACTTTGCGGGCTTACGACCAGCAACCGCGCCCCGGCGCAAGTATAGCGAAACCGCATGGAGCCACGGCAATCGTCCGTTCAGTAACGAGCTGGCCGGTACTCAGGGGCCAGGATCTAGCCCTCGCAGCAGGGGGCGCGGTGAGGACGGCCCGCCAATCGCCGCCTCGCTTGGTCTCTTGGCGACCAGGCGATCACCGTTCGTCGGATGCTGATAGGATACGCAGTCGATTAGGTCGAACGTCGGCCGAACGGTGTCTTCGATCGTGGACTGCGGACCGTTTTGGTGAGCGAACAATTAGCACGATTCATGCCTTTCATGCTTTGTGTCGGGGCTTCCGCCCATCGGATTCGGCGTCGACCCGGTTCGAGGAAAGAGGTTTGGAAATGCACATGACAAAGCCACTGCGGATCGCAGCGATTGTCTTGATCCTGCCGGGCCTCGGCGCCTGCCAGAGCACAGGCGACACCTACTCCGGCTATAAACAGTTCGCTGGGGCATATGAAGGTAAGAGCGAAACCGAGATCCAGAACGCCGCCGCAGCCGAGGGCATGATCCCAGCGATCGTTGGCCTGCCGCCGGAGCCCGGCGATCGGGCGACCTATCGGATTGGCCCCTACGATCTCTTGCAGGTCGACGTCTTCCAGGCCGATGAGCTGTCAAGGAAGTATCGGGTGAGCGAAGATGGGCGAATCGGCATGCCGTTGATCGGCGCCGTGCAGATTGGCGGCTTGACACCGCAAGAGGCACAGGATCGCATCGCCGAGGCCTTGGGACGTAACTATTTGCAAGACCCCCAAGTCAGCGTCTTCGTCGAAGAGTTCGCGAGCCACAATGTCACCGTCGCTGGGGCTGTCAGGAGGCCGGGAGTCTATCCGTTGAAGACGAAGACGACGCTCCTTGAGGCAGTCGCACTGGCAGAAGGGGTCAACGAGGTGGCAGACGACGATCACGTGATCTTGTTTCGCCATCTGGGAGGAGAGGCCATACAGGCTTACGTGATCGATCTGGAGGCAATCCACAAGGGGAAGCTCCGCGACCCTCGGTTGATCGCCGATGATCGCGTGGTCGTACCCGAATCGGGCGGACTCGTCTTCCTCCGCACCGTGACCGGCACGGTGCGCGGCTTCATCCGTCCCATTGGCTTCTAGGTGACACCGGTACGCATCTGTGAAGCCCCGCCCGATCGGCAACCTATCCGCGAGCGAATCCTATGAGCAGCGTTGAAGCGGCCTCCGCACCTCAATCCCCGAGCAATCCACTGCTGGCCGCCGATCAGCGCCAGGCCTTGCAGCGGCTGGATGAGATCAGACTCGTTCCACGAGCGGAGTCCGAGGACGACGACGTCATCGATCTGCGCGAGTACTGGGCCATCCTGGTGCGCCGGCGGTGGACGGTCTTGATAGCGATGGCGTTGGTCGTGCTCGTCGCGACGCTCGCCACCTTCCTGTCGACACCCATCTACCGCGGGACCCTGCTGCTTCAGATCGACCGCGAAGAGGGCAAGGTTCTCGAATACCAGAACCTCATGCCCGAGGACGCTCGAAACGCAAACGATTTCTACCAGACCCAGTACGAACTCTTGAAGAGTAGGAGCCTGGCGCGTCGAGTCATCGAGCAACTGGGCTTGCAGCCCGAAGAGGAAGAAGAAGGATCCTTCCTGGCAGAGTTGAAGCGTGGCATCCAGGAATGGATCACCACGGCGACGGCCGGAGGCCAGGACACGGCCGGTCCGGGCACGGCCGACGAGCCAGACTTGGAGGCCGCCTTCCTCGAGCAGTTGACGGTTGCTCCCGTGAGGAACTCGCGGTTGGTGCGCATCCATTATGACAGCCCGGATCCCGTTGAGGCCGCCACTGTAACGAACGCCGTGGCGGACAATTTCGTCCACATGAACCTGGAGCGGCGCTTCGACGCGTCGGCCTACGCGAAGGGCTTTCTCGAAGAGCGCCTGCAACAGGTGCGGGCCACCCTCGAGGACTCGGAACAGAAGCTGATCGAGTACGCACGGGAGCGGGAGATTGTCAATCTCGATGATCGCCTGTCCATACTCCTGCAGCAGCTACGGGAAATGAGCACCGAGCTCACGGAGGCCCAAGGCGATCGCATCGCCGCCGAGGCCGAGTACAGCGAGATGCTACAGCAAGGCACCTTCAGCTCGGCGAAGGTGCTCAGCAGCAAAGTCATCGAGATCTTGAAGGCCCGCAAGGTGGATCTCGAGGGGCAGTATCAGGAAGGCCTCAAGGTCTACAAGCCAGGCTATCCGAAGATGCAACAGATCCGGCAGCAGATCGCCGAGATCGATCGAACGATTGCCCAAGAGACGCAGTCGATCGTCGAGTCAATCAAGGCGAGCTATCAGGCCAAGATCCGCGCAGAGGC
The DNA here is from genome assembly GCA_964583605.1 of uncultured Chromatiaceae bacterium. GTDB lineage: Bacteria > Pseudomonadota > Gammaproteobacteria > Chromatiales > Chromatiaceae > CAZOWL01. Next base: position 43,138 of record CAZOWL010000012.1, read on the forward strand.
CCAGCTCACGCTGCGACTACAGGAGATCAAGGAGGAGATCCTGGCCCTTCAAGACCGCAGCACCGACTACCAGACGCTGAAGCGCGAGGTGGACACCAATCGGCAACTCTACGACGGCTTGCTTCAGCGCATGAAGGAGATCGGAATCGTCGCCGGTATCGGCACGAACAACATATCGATCGTCGACCGTGCTCGAGTCCCGCGCGCCCCGCACAAGCCCAGCCTAACGAAGAACCTGGCCCTAGCGCTGGTCATCGGCCTGCTCGGTGGCGTCCTGCTGGCCTTCCTATTCGAGACCCTCGACGATACGATCAAGGGTGGAGAGGAGGTGGAACGTCGCCTGGATGCCCCGGTGCTGGGCGTCTTCCCGTTGGCCACGGGGAAGGCGGCCGCGACGAGCGATGTCCCAGCCGGTCTATTGACCTTTGTGGACCCAAAGAGCCACCTGGCCGAGTCAGCCCGATCTTTGCGTACGTCCCTGGTCTTTTCGACCGCCGAGGGGGCACCCCGTGTGCTGCATTTCACGAGCGCGAACCCCGGCGAGGGCAAGACAACCGCCGCGACCAATGCGGCGATCGCATTCGCTCAAACCGGCAGCAAGGTCTTGTTGATCGACGGCGATCTGCGCAACCCCTCGCTGCACAGACTCTTCTCGCTGAGCAACCATAGCGGTCTGACACACTTTCTGGCCGGGGAGGTCAAGCCCGCCGACATCGCCCAGCCGACTCAGGTCCCGCGGCTGTTCACGATCACGAGCGGACCCCTGCCGCCGAACCCTGTCGAGCTGCTCTCCAGCGCCAAGATGCTTGATCTGTTGCGCCAAGCGGCAGAGCGGTTCGACCACGTGATCCTTGACAGCCCACCGGTCATCGGCCTCGCGGATGCGCTGGTGCTGGCGAATCTGGCACGCGCGACCATCTTCGTCGTCGCGCCCGGGTCGACCCGCAAGGGCGAGCTGGATGGCGCGGTGAAGCGCCTCAAGTCAGCGAACGCCCGCATTCTCGGCGCCGTGCTGCAGAAGGTTGGCCGCGCGGGCTCCGGTTATGGCTATGGTTACGGCTATGACTACGCCTACCATTACGTCTACGGCTACGGCGATAACGAGGAGAAGAAGCGCCTTTCGGCGCAGACCTCCGCCTAATGCACGCTGCTCATGCCAGTCGATCTGCTGCTGTTGGCGCTCGACTACTATCGTGCACCGCTGCGCTATCCCCTCCTGGCCGACCCACGCCGCACGTTGCCGAAGAATTTTGCAGCTCTGCTCGGCGCCATGGCCGAGGCGCTGGCCCCCGCCAACCTAGAGCAGGTCGCGAGCCGGCTCCGGGCTCGTCCCGAGGAGATTGAGCAGGCCGCCCGCTTCTTTGTCCGACACGTGCTACTGGCGCCCGACGCCGACCATTACCGCGCACTCGGACTGGCGCCAGGGGCCGGGCCTGACGCGATCCGTCTGCATTATCACCTCCTGATTCGCCTGTTTCATCCGGACCGCCAGGATCCCGACGATAGAGATTTCGACGGCGGCACGGAGACGGTCCGGCTGAACACCGCGTACCAGATTCTCCGCAAGCCAGCGGCCCGGGCTCAATATGATGCGCGAATCCAAGACGAAGCCGAAAGGACAAGACGGCGGGCGTTGGAGCTGGACGCCTTTCGGCCGCATCCCGCTGTTGTGGCCGCTTCCGTGGCAGCTCAAGCGCCGTTCTCGGTGCGGCAGCGGCAGCTTGTCCGACGGGCGCTTGGTGGACTCCTCGCCTGTGTGCTGGTTGCGCTGGTGGCGGTTCAAACGCTGCGACCCGGTAGGCAGAACCTAAAGATCGATCCGGAGCTAGCCGAGCGGCCGCCGCCAGCCCCGGCCTATTTGGGTAGGGCGCGACCTGAGAGTGAGGATTCGCCGCGTGACCCCGCCAATAGGTCGTTCCAGCGCGGAACGGGGTCAGGAACGCCAACGACTTTGCCAAGGGGCTCCCCGCTTCAGCAAGCTCCCAGAGAGTTGACTCGGAAACCGACCCGCTTTGAGGGCGACACGAGCGGGCAAGGCAAGGTCGATGTACCGGTGCGCCCAATTCAGTTCTCGACCGGACCCAGCAAGGACCTCACCGCGATCGAGCCTCACCGAATGGTCCCGGCGATTCCCGTTCCGTCTCGGCGTATCGTCCCCGAATCGCCTCAAGAACCGGCGCCGATGTTCGAGGTGGAGCCAGCCTCCGCAGCGCGGGCCAAGCACAGCGACGCTATGCGTGAGCTCGCGTCCGTTCTTCCGCGAGACCTCGAACGCATGTCCGATGAGCTCCGAGCAACGGCCTCGAGCGCCCGACAGCCGGCGCTGAGCAAGACGGAAGATCCGGCTCCGCGACCGAGGCCGTCGAGCCTCGCGGATACCTCCGATACAGTGGCAGACACCAAGCCACCTCGTTCATCTCGGTCGGAACCAGAATCACGGGCCGACAGGCGTGTCGGCGCGGCGCAGATGGCCCGCACAGGGCAGCAAACGCCGGGGCCCGCCGCCGAGACGCCACTGGCCCAGGCACAGTCAGCAGGCATGGACAGCGCCACAGAGAAATCGAACACTCAGCCGATCTCGACCTCGATGGCGGCTAAGCTGATCGACCGCTATGTCGAGACATACGAACAAGGTGACTTGGATGGATTCGCGAACCTGTTCACAACCGACGCCCGAGTCAACGAGGGTCGTGGGGCCGCTTTCATCCGCTCGCTCTATGCCGATTTCTTTCGTCACGTTCCTTACAGGCGGCTCGCGATAGGCCCTCTGCAATGGCGCTCAGTCAGCAACACGGCCGCATTGGCCGAAGCGACGCTGCGGCTGAGCAGTCGATCCCGCGATGACCATCGCTGGCGGCATAATAACGGCCGGATCCGTTTCAAGATCATCCGTGAAATGGACCGTTATCGCATTGCCGAAATGCACTACACGTTGAAGGCTTCTGGGGAGTGATATCTTGATCAAGGTCTGGCGTATCCTGCTCATTGTCGGTGCCATCTTCATCACCTGGAGAATCGCCGCCGTCGGAATGTCAGATCACTATGCGAGCCGAGCCGCTGAGGGCGATTCCGGGGCAGCCGCCAGGGCCTTGGCTTGGTCGTCGAGCCACCCGCAGGCCGGTGTCGCCGAAGCGGCGGCGCTAATGAGCCAGGACCCAGAGGCCGCCGAGTCGCGTCTGCAGGCGTCCTATCGCCGCAATCCTGCTGACTCTGAGCCCTTGCGTCTCCTCGCGCAGCTGGCCGATAGGCAGAACGCCACCGAAAGGGCCGATGCCCTCTTCGCTCAGGCCATTCGGCTGGCCCCCGCGGATCCAGACCTTCTCCTCAGCGCGGCCAGTTATTCCGCGCGCCAAGGTGATGTGCAAGCGGCAGTCCTGTACTGGTCGCAGGCCCTCGAGGCCGACCCGCGCCGCACCGGGGTTGTCTTTCCGGTCCTGCTGCAGTTGATCGAGGATGCGCGCACGCAGGGGGCGATCCGGCCGCTGGCCGCATCGCCTCCATCTTGGTGGGATGGGTACTTCGCGATGGTGGCGCGCCGCGCACTCGACGTGGAAACGGTCCGCGCCCTCTATGGGTTACGGCGCGCAGCTCTCGGCGCACCGATCAGCCCCCGCGAACGGGAAGCCTACGTCGCGCGCTTGCAGCGAGAGGGGCTGATCACGGAGGCCTACCTCGTCTGGGTGAACGGCCTGAGTCCGGAGGAACGTCGTTATCTGGGCCTGCTCTTCGACGGCAGCTTCGAGATAGAGCCAACTCAAACGGGCTTCGGCTGGCACGTCCGACGCACTCCAATGGTCGAGATTCAGAATGCGATGACATATGGGGTTACAGGGGCTCGCGCGCTCTATATTCGATTCACTCGCCGCGAGGCGCGCTTCCAGCACCTCTGGCAACCGTTGTTTCTCGACCCTGGCAACTACCGCGTGTCTGGTCAGGTGCGTCCGGAGCGGTTGCAGACCGCCGGAGGCCTGCGTTGGCAAGCCAGCTGCTTGCTGCCCGAGCGGGAGATACTTGGGGAAAGCGAGCGCTTTCTCGGCGCCAGCGACTGGCGCCCTTTTTCATTCGACTTTGCTGTCCCAGAGGGATGCCGGTATCAGGAACTTCGTCTCGTGACGACCGGTCGGAGGCCCTTCGAGCATGAGATCGACGGCGAGCTCTGGATGGATGCTATGAGCTTGCGCAAGATCAGAGAGCTGCGCGCCGCGGCCCGTATCGGGATCACCAGCGACACCTCCACAGAGGAAAGTGGCGATGGGGCGAGCTCTGCCAACACCTTCGCGACCCAGTCAACAACGCTGAAATCCTCCGAATCACAATGACCGCAATACAGGAATAGAGGCCTTGCAAGTCCGTGATGATGTGTTAGCATTCGCTGCGAGTGTATGCGGTTTCTTCACCCGATTTGTGGCGCTCAACCAACAAGGAGCAAGATCATGTTCACGACCCCGCGAGCCCAAGCGCTGTTGGTCACTGCCTTTGCCTCTGTGGGATTCAGCCTCGCGGCCAATGCCGCAGAGCCTGTCGGCACGCTAGCGCGAATCACTGGCACTGCCGTCGTCAATCAGGGCGCCCAGTACGTCGTCGGTCGCGAGGGCATGTCAGTGCATGAAGGCGATCGGCTGCTCGTCCTCGAGGGCGGTAGCACATTGGTCACATTTGCTGATGGCTGCCAATACACTGTTCAGGATGACGAGTTGTTAGTGGTGCCCGCCGTGAGCACCTGTGTGCCGGCCAACGCCGTCGCGGACGGGGCCCACAAGGTCGCGCCCTACAATGCCATCGCTGAGAATGCGACTGCGGGGACCGCAGGGCTCCGTCCAGCGCAGGCTCCAATGGGAGCCGCTGCCGGTGGCATGGCGGCAGGCGCCGCGGTGCCCGCTATCGCGGCAGGAGCGGTTGCTGTCGGCGCTGGCGCCGACAGCAACAATCGCAGCGACAACACGTTTCCAATAGTTGCCGTCAGTCCATAGCCTATCTCTTTAATCTGCAACCCGCGACCTAGCCTTCTGGTTCGCGGGCTGCAGCGTCGGTGATCGCGGACAGCGCGGGAAACCCCGGTCTGTGTATGGCCAAGAGTCCTTCCTAACCCGGTTGCAGTCTCGTTTTAGCGGCCCCGCGCCGCCGGCGAATCTACCGGCTAGGGCCCAGCCAGCGTTTAATGCATGCTCGTTACCTGTTCCGGTGATGAGCTGTGCGTGTTGAAGCTAGATTGTTGGGGCGTGGATGATGGCGCGGCTGCCGCATCCGCTCCCGAACTGGACTGCCCGCGCGGGATCCGCGGCGGGGAAACTCCGTCCTCTATACCGGAGCTCCGACCGTCTCAATGCGCCTTGCGGACGTCACACTAGTCTTACCTACCCGCGATGAAGCCCACAATATCGTCGGCTTCCTCACCTCCCTCCCTGAAAACCTGGCTCTGATTGTCGTTGACGCTAGTCGCGACAATACGCCCGATCTTATCGAGGGTTTCCGACCTCACAATACGCTGGTCCTGCGTGAGCCCGCTACGGTCACCGAAGCCCGCCAGCGGGGCGCTTCATTGGCGACGACAGAATGGCTGTTGTTTTCGGATGCTGACATCGTCTTTCCGCCCGAGTATTTCGAGCGATTGGATCGATTGACGGGCACAAGTGTTTACTATGGTCCCAAGTTGTCGCGCGATCGGTATCGTCGCTATTACCGGACGATAGGCCGCGCCCAGGCCATTTGCCAGGCATTCGGCATTCCTGCGGCGTCGGGGTCCAATCTGCTGATCCCTCGCCAGGCATTGTTCGCGGTCGGTGGGTTCGATCTACGTTTAACGTGCAATGAGGATTCCGAGATCGTCTGGCGTCTGCACCGCGCCGGGTATCGAGCTCAATACCGACGTGACCTTCCAGTCTATGCCACGGACCATCGCCGGATCGAGCGGGGCCGTGCCGCCAAGACATTCCACTCGGTCGTCCGGTGTGTGTTACTTTACACCGGCCTGATGCCTCAGAAGTATTGGAGCTACGATTGGGGTTATTGGCAAAATCGGCATGGCTGAGAGGCGCGGTTTGCCGGTCTATTGCCGGCTGAGTACCGCTTAACTGCCTGTCGGCAGGCCGTCTCGCGCATTGCATTGTCCTCATCGAAAGTCTCGACTCCGGATCACTACGGGCTGTACGGGGATAAGTGGCTGCGGGTCCCAGAAGGACTCTGCAATCAAATGCGAGACCTGTTCCTGATTCTGGATTCGACCGGTAATGCCGAGAAAATTAGTGGTCTTGATCAAGCGCGCATAGCGCTCGAGCACTCGGCTCCAAACGACGACATTGACGAAGCCGGTCTCATCTTCAAGCGTCATGAAGAGCACGCCCGAGGCCGTGCCGGGACGCTGCCGACAGATGACGAGGCCGACATAGCGCACGTGTCGGCCGTCTCGCATCGCCCGCACCTGCGCCGCATCCGGGAGTCGCTGACCGCGCAACCGCTCGCGTAATGGCGCCAAAGGATGACCAAGGACACTGTGTGCGCTGGCGCGGTAGTCCCAGTCGATGCTCTCTAATACATCTAGTCCGGCGAAGACGACCTTTGGCTCTCGTGTCGTCACGTCCAGTGATCCTTCACCCTCCGGTGCAACCCCGGCGGCCTGCCACAAGGCCGAGCGACGCTGTGGCTCCAGACCCTGCAGGGCGCCCGACTCGGCCAGCCGCTCCAGCACGCCGCCATTCAATCCAGTTCGTCGGGCGAGATCCGCGACCGAGGCGAAAGGCCGTTTGGCCCGTGCGGCGATCAAACGCCGCCAGTGTGCCTGGCCAACACCTTTAATGTAGCGTCCACCGATTTGGATCGCGTAACGCATCAGGCCCTTAGAGCTCGGCTCGAGCGTGCAGTCCCACTCTCCCGTTAATACGTCGACCGGCCGGACTTCGACACCATGGCGTTTGGCGTCCTCAAGGATCGTCGCCGGCGAGTAGAAGCCCATCGGCTGGGCATTGAGCAACGCGCAGGCGAAGACGTCCGGGTAGTGGCACTTCATCCAGGCCGTGGCATAGGCGATCAGCGCGAAGCTTGCCGCGTGGCTCTCTGGGAAGCCGTACTCGCCGAAGCCGCGGATCTGCTCGAAGACCTGCTCGGCGAAAGCGACCCCGATCCCCTTGGCAGTCATACGCCGAATCAGGCGCTCACGGTGGCGCTCGATGCGCCCGCTGCGCCGCCAAGCGGCCATGTCGCGGCGCAGCTGATCGGCCTCGCCGGGGGCATAGTCGGCGGCCACCATCGCCAGGCGAATCACCTGCTCCTGGAAGAGCGGCACGCCGAGCGTCTTCTCGAGCACCGGCTCGAGACAAGGGTGCGGGTAGACGACCGGCTCCTGGCCGGCCCGACGGCGTAGATACGGGTGCACCATGCCGCCGCTGATCGGCCCCGGGCGCACGATGCTAACCTCGACGACCAGGTCGTAGTAGGTGCGCGGCTTCAAGCGCGGCAGCATCGCCATCTGGGCGCGGCTCTCGATCTGAAACACCCCGATGGTATCGGCCGCCCGGATCATGGCGAAGGTCGACTCATCGTCCGGCGGCAGGCTCGCCATGCCCTCCTCGCGGCCATAGTGCCGTTGCAGCAAGTCAAAGCCCAGGTGGAGCTGGTGCAGCGCACCGAGGCCCAGGAGGTCGACCTTGAACAGGCCGAGGGCCTCGAGGCTGTCCTTGTCCCACTGGATCACGGTGCGCTCCGCCATGGCGCCGTTCTCGATCGGCACCAGTGTCGAGACCGGCTCGTGGCCAAGCAAGAAGCCACCGGGGTGGATCGAGAGGTGTCGCGGGAAGTCGAGCACCTCGGTCGCGAGCCGGATCAGGTGCTGGTGCACCGACACCTCGGGGTCGAGACCGGCCTCGCTGAGCACACCGGCCGAGACGGTGGCGCCATAGTGAGGCAGGAACTTCGCGAGCCGATCGAGCGTCGTCTCCGAGAGGCCGAGCACCTTGCCGACGTCGCGCACCGCCGAGCGCACCCGGTAGCGGATGACGTTGGCGACCATCGCCGCGTGGTCGCGGCCGTATTTCGCGAAGACGTGCTGAATGACCGTTTCGCGGCGGGCGTGCTCGATGTCGAGGTCGATATCCGGCGGCTCGGCCCGCTCGCGCGAGAGGAAGCGCTCGAACAGGAGCCCAAGGCGCACCGGGTCGACGGCCGTAATACCCAGGCAATAGCAGACCGCCGAGTTGGCCGCTGAGCCACGCCCCTGACAGAGGATCTGCTCGCGGCGACAGAACTGGACGATCTCCCACATTGTCAGGAAGTAGCCGCAGTAGTCGAGCTCGTCGATCAGATCAAGCTCTTTGGCGAGCTGCTGCACGACGGCCTCGGGTATCGCCTCGCCATAGCGCTCGCGCGCGCCCTCCTCGGTCAGCCGGCGCAGCCGCTGGGCCGACGTCGTGCCATCGGGCAGCGCCTCGGAGGGATAGCGATAGCGCAGCTCGGCGAGATTGAAGCGGCAGCGCGCAGCGATCTCGTCGGTGCAGGTGACGGCACCCGGGTCGTCCTCGAACAGCCGGGCGAAGGCATAGGGGGATTTCAGCGCGTGCTCGGCATTCGCCTGGAGGCGGCGTCCGGCCTCGCTCAACCGGGCACGGTGGCGGATGCAGGTCAGCACATCCTGCAAGTCGCGCCGGTCGGCCCGGTGATAGAGCACCTCGGTGCCGGCGACGATCGGGATTCGGTAGCGGGCCGCGCGCCGGCGCAGCCGTGCCTCGCGCGCCGGCTCCTCGGCGCGCCGGTGCCGCGCCGCCAGCGCATAGAGCCGATCGCCGAAGGCCTCGCACAGCTGATGGGCGATGAAGAAGGGCTCGGCCTCGCCGCAAAGCAACCCACGCTCCCCGCCCCAGAGCGCGATCAGGTCTCCGGCGTGCGCAAAGACCTCGCGCCAGCCGACCCGGCTCTCGCCCTTGGCACAGCGGCGCCGGCCGATGGTCAGGAGTTGGCAGAGGTTGGCATAGCCGGCCCGCGTCTGCGCCAGCAGGATCAGCGTCGAGCCGTCCTCGATCGAGACCTCGGCCCCTGAGATCAGCGCCACACCGAGCTCGCGCGCCTTGACATGGGCCTCGACCAAGCCGTAGACGCCGTCGCGGTCGGTCAGCGCCAGGCCGGAAAGCCCCAACGCCGCCGCCGTCTCGACCAGCTCCTCGGGGTGGCTCGCTCCCTCGAGGAATGAGAAGTTGCTCTTGCACCAGAGAGGAGTCATGGGGCTTGAGGCCTCCGGCAACTAAAATCCCTTGAGGCCACGAAATCTTTCGATACCGATAGCGATCCCGATTTCGACCATCACGACTCGGTGATCTGAGGCAGGATCTCGCTAGCCGTTCTATCCTCGATGGATGGCTCGCTGACTCTCACTCGATCCGCCCATGCACGAACCAGCGCCGCCGGACCCGGTCATAAAAGACCCACAAGAGCTCACCTTTCTGCGTCTCGGCGAAATGGTATTCACGATGGACCGGGCGCACCCACCAGCCGCCAGCGATGATGTAAGGGCCAAAGACTCGCACCACCGGGCCCTGCTCCAGTCCGTACAGCATCCAGCCGTCCGGCTCATGGCGGGGACGCGGCGGGAGCGGGATCGGCCGCCGATAAAGGCGGCGCACCAGCCGGCGTTGCTGGAGCGGGGCAGGATGGGGCACCTCAAGACGAGATAGGGGCTCCCAATCAAAGCGGTTCTCGGGCAGATGACCTGCACAGAGCCGCGCCCGCACCACCGACTGATCACCGAGTGCTGCACGCACGCGTGCCAAGGCACGATTGGCTGCTTCGACATCACGGCGGGGATGTTCGGCGAGCAGCTCGAGCTGGCCACGCTCGGGGGCGGCGGCGCGGGCCAACAACCGCAGCTCCTCGACACCGTCCGGCAGGCGGGTCACGGAGAGCCGCAGGCGGATCAGCTCCAGGATCTGGTGGACATCGAGCGTCGGTGTGGCCGGGCGAACCTGTTCTTTGTGCTCACCCATCCGCTCGAAACGAAATAGGATCCGGAGCTCATCGAGTGCCTGGCCACGCCCGGCCAGCTCATGGAGCAGCTGCGGCAGCTGCTGCTCGATCCAGTGCATCAGGCGCTCGACTTCGGTCTCGGCCTGATCGAGGATCAGATGTGCCGTCACCGGCGGGACAGGCTGCTCCGGTTGCAGGGGCAAGGCAAGCTCACCCGTGGCCAGGCGGTGCAGATCGAAAGCCGCCTCACCGTAACGCTGGCGGATACCCTCTGCCGGTAGCGCAAGCAGCTGACCAATGTTCAGCACACCGAGCTTGGCCAGGGTGTCCCGCGTCCGCGGATCGATCGCCAGCCGTTCGAGGGGCACGACCTGGAGGGCAGCCTGCTCGTCCTGCGGATGGTGAAGGACGAGGACACCCTGTTTGGATTTGGCCAGTGCGTAGCTAGCAAAGCGGCGAAAGCCGACGATCACGGTCGCGGTGAAATCGCGTGCTGCGAGATCGGATTCAATGCCCCTCGCCCAGGTCATGAGCGAGGGATAGAGACCCTCGAGCCCAGAGGCATCGAGCCAGAAGACACCAGGCTCGCCTTCGCTGGGCTCGACATGCGGGGTATGCCGGCGCAACCATCTGGCGATGCCCCTGACACCCCGCGTGATACGGGCCTTGGGCACGGCCGCAGCGCGCAGGTCCGCGCTCAGCGAGAGGGCCGCTGCGAAACGCATCCCGGTCAGGATGCGAGCCGCTCGGGCACGCTCGTTGATCCACAAAACAAGGCCCTGCGGCCGATCGCTGTCGACGACCGCAACCGGATAATCACGCCAGTCCGGATGTTGCCGCAACAGGAGCTGGAGCGGGAAGGCCGGCAGATCAACACAGGCCATCCGGGCCATGACAGACCTCCGTAAAGGTCCACCCTGGTCCCTGGCGCTTGTCCTTGAGGATCTGCGCCTCGCAGCGGAATAGCCGACCACTGCGCCCCGCCCGCGCAGCATCGGCACGCAACGAGATCAACGAGCCCAGAGATGGCTGTCGTCTCTCTTTTTGTGTCAGGCACACCAAGGCCGTCTCGTGTCGTTTCGCCAGCGCGGCGAGGCGCGTCTGCGCGGCCAGCGGCACGCGATCATCCTGGCCTAAATCGAGCACGATGAGCCCGAAGCCTCCCGAGCGCAGCATCAAATCCGCCGCTTGTACCGCTTCGATCACCCCCCGTGCCCACACCACGACCACGGCGTCCAGATCGATCCCAGTCGCTGCGACATCGGGCGGATAAAAGCAGCTCCCACACCGCGCTAACCAGGCCACGGGCTCGCCGCGCAGCTGAGCCTCGGTCATCAGCCCGACAGCAAGCGTCAGCGCCGCGGTGGACTCCCCACCGGAGATCTCGGCGAAACGTCCAGCAAAGGCCGCCAAGCCCCAGGATGCCGGCGTCGCACTGCGCCTAAGCCCATGATGAAGGCCCGAGAAGCTGGCGATAGACGAGGTGCTCAGGTTTGCGGACATGGCTCTTTGCCTTTGCGATACAGTTGGTCGCAATTCCGGCCGTCTTGCTGTTCAATCGAGGTAACGCCTCACCTCGATGACCCGCCCCAGCACCTGCAGCTCGGCAGCGTCCGGGGTCATCACGGGATAGTCCGGGTTCTCCGGATGGAGCTCGATGCAATCGCCGCGGCGGCGCAGACGCTTGATCGTCGCCTCCTCGCCGACCAGCGCAACGACGATGGCGCCATCATCGGCATTTGGCTGGCGGCGCACGATGACGATATCACCTGGTAGAATCCCGGCATCGCGCATGCTCTCGCCGCGCACCCGCAGGCCAAACAGCTCGTCATCGGCGTCGGCGCGGTCTGACTGGACCACCAGATAGCCCTCTAGGTCCTCGACCGCCAATGCGAAGGCCCCAGCCGCAACACGGCCCAGCAATGGGACCACCAGTGGCGGCCAAGCCGGACCGGTCTCTTGGCCGCTGTTTTGGGACAAACTGTTTCGGGACAGGCCACCCACGCCTGCGAGTCGATAGCCACGCGATTTGCCCGGATCCTTAGCGAGCCGCCCTGCCCTCACCAGCGCCTCGAGATGCCCCCGCGCGCTCTGTACCGAACGGAATCCGAATGCCTGCTGGACCTCCCGCACCGTTGGCGGCTGACCGGCCAACAGTCGCTCACGCACGAACCGGAAGATTCGTTCACGTGTCTGTCCTGGCGGCGCTCGCCCCACGTGTGTCACCCGGAATCCGAGCTATTGCTCTAGCAAGGGACCTGACCGCCTGCTGCTCCGCCGCCGATGGATCGATGTAAGACCATGACTGAGCTAAAAATATCGACTCTCATTAAGGACTCTCTGGATCGCTCACCTAACCCGAAGCAGAGTATATAGTATACATTTGTACATTTTCCAGAGGCAGAACGGTTCTCGCCTGCTCGATTTGGCAGATCAAGCCGTGTCAGGTAATAATCCTGAGGATTGTTGCGCTAACGATCATGGGGCGAGCCGAGCCACCCCGGACCATGACATGTCGCCTCGCCCCTGATCGTTCCCTCACCCCATCCTTCTCCCAGAGGGCGAGGGAGCGAACGTGCTGCGCGGACTTCATGGTAACGAGGCGTTGATCGACGGCCAGCCCTGTCAGCGCCATATTGTTGTGATACCTCTTCAGCTCCACCTCTATCATGGCTCAGCCCATCGATTCTGACCAAAAGGTCCCGGTCAACCTCTCGATCCGGCTGCGCAGCCTTTTATTCTTCGCTCTCTACAACCTGATCGGCATCGGCCACAGCCTCCTCTGTATCGCAGCCGCCCCGTTCCAGAGCTTCGAACAGCGCTACCGCTTCGTGAATCTCTGGACGCACGCGACCATGTGGATCCTGCGCAGATTGAATCACGTGCACATCGAGGTGGAGGGTCTAGAGAATATTCCTGCCGGCCGATCCGTGGTGGTCATGCCCAACCATCAGAGCCAATGGGAGACCTTTTACCTGCAGCTGCTGATCTCGCCACAGGCGACCATCTTGAAACGGGAGCTGCTCTGGGTGCCTTTTTTCGGCTGGGGGCTGGCGCTTTTGCGACCGATTGCGATCGACCGCGCCCACGGCGCCCAGGCACTGAAGACGATCCTACGAATCGGCAAGCGGCGGCTGGATGACGGCATCAGCGTCGTCGTCTACCCGGAAGGCACGCGTCAGCCGCCGGGCACGATCGGTTCGTTCAGCTCGGGCGGAGCCATGCTTGCGTGCCGCACGGGAGTCGATGTGCTGCCAATCGTCCATAACAGCGGTGATTGTTGGCCAGGGCGCTCTCTGCTCCGGCTACCCGGCAAGATCCGCATGGTGATCGGCGAGCCGATCCCCGTCGAGGGAAAGACCCCACGTCAGGTCACCGACGAGGTCGAGTCCTGGATTCGTAGGCACTACCCAGGGACCTTGGTCGAGCCAACCAGCTGAGCTGACCGACCGCACCGCGCGCTTTTCGGCCGCAGTGCGACACCACATTCTCCGCCTTCGTCTCTTACCCGGTCTTTCAAGCGCGGCCTACAGCGCCCATGAGCGGCGAGGCGCGCCGCCAACCCCGCCGGGCCGGCAGTGAGCGTCTGAGGGGCCTTCGGGGGGAGGCTGCGATCCACGCGCCCCTCTCATCGGCCGACCTCAACAGGGCCTGCGCGCACTGGACGAGATCACAGCCGGCCCGCACGCTGGGTCGGTACGCGCCCGGCCTGGTGCGGCCGCGCGTCGTTAATTGCCGCCAGGATCCCGGCCGCATCGAGCCCGCACATCGCCCGCTGCTCCGCTTGGGTTGCGTGCTCGATGTAGCGATCCGGCAGCCCGAGATTGAGCAAACGGACCGGCATGCCGTGCGCAGCGAGCAGCTCCGCTACTGCCGAGCCAGCACCGCCGGCTATGGCGTTCTCCTCGATCGTGACGAGCAGATCATGGCCCGCGGCGACCTCGAGCACCAGGGCCTCGTCAAGCGGCTTGATGAAGCGCATGTTGACGACGGTGGCATCAAGCGTCTCGCCGACCTCCTCGGCCGCCGCAAGCACATTGCCGAAGGCCAGCAGGGCGATCCCGTGGCCGCGGCGGCGCTGCTCGGCTTCGCCGATCCGTATTGGCTCGGCATAGGGATCGACGGCGACGCCAGGGCCCTTGCCCCGTGGATATCGGACGATCGCCGGCCCGCTGTGATGATAGGCGCTGTAGAGCAGGCGACGGCACTCGTTCTCGTCGGCCGGCGCCATGATCAAGAGATTGGGGATCGGCCGGCCATAGCTCAGGTCGAAGCTGCCGGCGTGCGTCGGCCCATCCTCACCCACCGGCCCGGCGCGATCGACGGCGAAGGTGACATCGAGATCCTGTAGGCAGACATCGTGGATCAGCTGGTCGTAGGCCCGTTGAAGGAAGGTCGAATAGATGGCCACGACAGGCTTCAGCCCCTCACACGCGAGGCCCGCCGCAAGGGTCACGGCGTGCTGTTCGGCAATGCCGACGTCGAAGAAGCGGTCGGGAAAGCAGGCGGCGAATCGGGTCATCCCCGATCCCTCGCACATCGCCGGCGTGATGGCTATGAGGCGCTCGTCCTTCTCGCCCGCCTCGCACAGCCAATCGCCGAAGACGCTGGTGTAGGTCGGCCCGCCGCCCTTGGCATAGGGCTTACCCGTCTTGCGATCGAACGGGGCCACGCCATGATAGGTGACAGGCTGACCCTCGGCCGGCTCGTAACCCTTGCCTTTCTGGGTGACGACGTGCAGCAGCCTGGGGCCCGGCATCGTGCGCATGTTGCGTAGCGTACCGACCAGGGCACCGATATCGTGACCATCGATCGGGCCGATGTAGTTGAAGCCGAGCTCCTCGAACAGTGTGCTCGGCATCACCATGCCCTTCATATGCTCTTCCCAGCGCCCCACCAAGTGACGGATGTGAGGGAGGCCGCGGAGGGCCGTCTTACTGCCCTCGCGCATGCTCGTATAGAGCTTTCCTGAGAGCAGGCGCGCCAGATGCTTACTGATGGCACCAACCGGCGGCGAGATTGACATCTCGTTGTCGTTCAGAATCACCATCAGATCGACGTCCAGCGCCCCAGCATGATTCAGCGCCTCGAACGCAAGGCCCGCACCAAGCGCGCCATCGCCGATCACAGCCACCACCTGGCGGCGCTCGCCCTTGCGGGCAGCAGCCAGAGCCATGCCCATCGCCGCGCTGATCGAGGTGCTCGAGTGACCGACGCCAAGCGTGTCATAGGGGCTTTCGCTGCGCTTCGGGAACCCTGAGATACCCCCCTTCTGGCGCAGCGTCAGCATGCGCTGCCTTCGTCCCGTCAGGATCTTGTGCGGATAGGCCTGGTGCCCGACGTCCCAGACGATGCGATCATTCGGCGTGTTGAAGACGTAGTGCAGCGCGATCGTCAGCTCGACGACCCCGAGTCCGGCCGCAAAGTGCCCGCCGGTCCGCGAGACGCAGTCAATCAGATAGGTCCGCAGCTCATGGGCCAAGTTGGGTAAATCGTCCTCAGCGAGCAGGCGGAGGTCCGCGGGCAGATCGACGGCACTGAGCAACGGGAAGCGAAGCGGGGCCAAAGCGGTATTGGAGAGGGGTTGGTCAGGCATGCGGGATGTCTTATTTTGGGTAGCGCGACAACGATCGCTTAGTGTAGCCCAAGCGATCGCGTCTCGGGTCGCCTTCGCAACCGTTGGACGATCCCGAGCTCGAACGGTTTGACTCGTGCCCCGGGTCGCCGCGCTGTGATGCCTTCGATCACATCGGCGAAGTCCGACCGGGCAACGCCGGTAACGGGGCCAGGCTCGCGAGCGACTGTGCCTCCGTAAGGATCATGTCGCGAAAGGCATGAGCCGCCGGAGAGAGACGTTTCCCTCGGCGATAGACGAGGAACCAGTGCCGGAGCAGCGGAAAGCCCTCTACGTCGAGGATCACTAAGCGACCGGTCTCGACCTCGAGCTCGATCGTGTGCAGCGACACGACACTCAGGCCAAGCCCCGAGCGCACGGCCTGCTTGACGGCCTCGTTACGCGTCATTTGCATCCCCTGGCGCGCCTGTATCCCGTGCTCGGCGAAGTGCCGCTCCAGGGCCTGGCGCGTACCCGACCCGGGCTCGCGCATGATGAAGACCTCATCAGCCAGCGCCGCAAGCGGGATGCGGCTGGCTGCGGCGAGCGGATGGTCGGCGGGCGCCACGATTACCAACGGGTTATCCAAAAAGACCTCCGCCTCGACGTCGACCTCCTCCGGCGGCTGTCCCATCAAGACAAGGTCCACGCTGTTCACGTCCAGCAGCCGGACCAAGCGCTCGCGATTCGCGATATCGAGCTCGAGCTGGATCCCGGGGTAGCGCAGGTGGAAGTGAGCCAGAAGGCGCGGTGCGAAATAGTTGACCGTGCTCGCCACGGCGATTGACAGTCGCCCGGTCCCGACCCCTTTGATCGACGCGATGACCTCCTCGAGATCTCGCAAGGTCTGGCTGATGCAGCGACTATACTCGAACACCTCGCGTCCGGCCTCGGTCAGACTCACGGTCTTGCCGAGCCGCTCGAACAGCGGCAGGCCAATCTCCTCTTCGAGCTGACGCACCTGCATCGAGACCGCCGGCTGGCTCAGGTGCAGCTCCTCGGCCGCCCGCGTGTAGCTCAGGCGACGCGCCACCGTCTCGAAGACCCGCAGCTGGCGGAGCGAAAAGTTCACCGCAGCCATCCCGCGCAGTCCAGGCGTGCCGACCCACCGCTTGGCGCCTCGACAACGCAACCGACCTGCAGCCTCTCCACGAGCCCGCTTACAATGAAATCCGCGCAGCACGCTCGCTCCCTCGCCCTCGGGGAGAGGGATGGGGTGAGGGAACGATCAGGGGCGAGGCGACATGTCATGGTCCGGGGTGGCTCGGCTCGCCCCATGATCGTTAGCCCCGAGCCCGCAAAACCATAAGCACAAGCTTATGTTCTCGATCAGAATTACTGAATAACATTTATACTATTGGGGCTTATAATGGCGTCAGGTTTCGTCGTGACCAACCCGGAACGACGGGGACCCGAGGCACGGATTGCTTGGTGGCGCTGCAGCTGGCCCTGTGATCAACGCAGCGGATCCAGGCCACGGGAGGCGGCCGTCGAGGGCGGGTATCGCAAGCTCGAATCCTATTTTTCACCCTTCGCACACTGAGGACATTTGCCAATGGCCAAGACCTACAACGCGGGCGTCAAAGAGTACCGCGAGACTTACTGGATGCCGAATTACACCCCGAAGGACACCGATATCCTCGCCTGCTTTAAGATCACCCCGCAGCCCGGTGTGCCGCGCGAGGAGGCTGCTGCGGCGGTTGCGGCCGAATCCTCGACAGGTACCTGGACAACGGTCTGGACCGACCTCCTCACCGATCTCGATCACTACAAAGGCCGGGCCTACTCGATCGAGGATGTCCCGGGCGACGACGAGCGCTTCTACGCCTTCATCGCCTACCCGATCGACCTCTTCGAGGAAGGCTCGGTCGTCAATGTCTTCACCTCACTGGTCGGCAACGTCTTCGGCTTCAAGGCCGTGCGCACGCTACGCCTGGAGGATGTGCGCTTCCCGATCGCCTACGTCATGACCTGCAACGGCCCGCCGCACGGCATCCAGGTCGAGCGCG
>CAZOWL010000013.1:0-59830 GCA_964583605.1 uncultured Chromatiaceae bacterium
GAGGCGGCATTTCATCATCTGGGGTGGCTCGCCTCGTCCCATGATCGTTAGCAGGGATCGGTCTTCTTACCTTTCGAGCACGTAGCTCCCTGGCGCCTCGGCAAGGGGCGGCAGCCCGACGTCGCGGTTGCCCATCTGCGGCGGGCTCACCTTGTCGCCGGAGCGCGCGGCCAGCCAGGCCTGCCACTCGGGCCACCAGCTTCCGTCCTTCTGCTGGGCGCTGGCGTACCAGGTGTCCGGGTCGCGGTAGGGCTCCTCCGCGGTGGCGGAGTGTACGCGGTAGTGGCGGCCCTTATGCCCCGGCTCGCTGACGATGCCGGCGTTGTGGCCGCTGCTCGCCAGCACGAAGGTGATCTCGGTGTCGCTCAGCAGGTGGATCTTGTAGACCGAGCGCCAGGGTGCGATGTGATCCTTCTCGGTGCCGACCGAGAAGATTGGCGCGGTGAGATCGGTTAGCGCCACTGGGCGGCTGTGCACCTCGTAGCGGCCATTGGCCAGGTCGTTCTGCAGGAACAGCCGGCGCAGGTACTCGGAGTGCATGCGATAGGGCATACGCGTGGCGTCGGCGTTCCAGGCCATGAGGTCGAACATCGGCTGGCGTTCGCCGAGCAGGTATTCGCTCACCATGCGCGACCAGATCAGGTCGTTGGAGCGCAGCATCTGGAAGGCCCCGGCCATCTGCTTGGTGTCCAGATAACCCTGCGACCACATGATGTCTTCGAGGTAGCTGACCTCGCTCTCGTCGATGAAGAGCTCCAGCTCGCCGGGCTCGGTGAAGTCCACCTGGGTGGCGAGAAAGCTCAAGGTGGCGAAGCTGTCGTCGCCATCGCGGGCCATGCGCGCCGCCTCGATCGCCAGCAGCGTGCCGCCGAGGCAGTAACCAACGGCGTGGATCTTGCCGGTCGGCACGATCTTCTTGATCACACGCGTGACGTACTCGATGCCGTTGCGGCGGTAGTCCTCCATCGAGAGGTCGCAGTCGGCCTCGCCTGGGTTGTGCCAGGACAGGCAGAACACCGTGTGCCCCTGGTCACGCAACCAGCGTATCAGCGAGTTCTCGGGCGAGAGGTCGAGGATGTAGTACTTCATGATCCAGGCCGGCACGATGAAGACCGGCTCGGGATGCACGCGCTCGGTGCTCGGTTCGTACTGAATCAGCTCGACCAGACGGTTGCGGTAGACCACTCGTCCCGGCGTCGCCGCCACCGCGTCGCCAGGACGGAAGTTCTCGGCGCCGACCGGTGGCTCCCCGGTCAGCCGTCGGCGCGTGTCCTCGAGAAAATTCTCCAGTCCCGCGAAGAAGTTGGCGCCGCCGTTGCGCAGCGTGGCATCGATGACCTGGGGGTTGGTCGCCGGAAAGTTCGATGGCGAGACCAGGTCGAGCATCTGACGCACCGCGAACTGGGTGCGCTCCTCGTGTTCACGAGAAACACCGCGGATGCCGTCGATCGCGTTCCACCACCACTGCTGAGTGAGCAGAAAGCTCTGATACATCAGATTGAAGGGCCAGGCCCGCCAGCGCTCGTCGTCGAAGCGGTGGTCGTGCGGCAGCGGCTGGATGCACGGTGGCGTCTGCGGGTCGCGGGCATATTCCGCGGCGTAAGTGGCGAGCCGCGTGGCCTTGCGCAGCGCCTTGACCCCCAGCTCGACCTGTTTGCCAGGGGAGATCGCCAGGTGGAAGGCCCAGTCCGCGAAGGCCTGGCCGACGGAGGCCGGTGACAGGTTCGCGGTGAGACGGCCCATATTCGCGTGGACCAGGCGGTCCAGCGCGCCCAAGCCCATGGGCATTGGGACGATCGAGCGCGGCCCGGCCTCGACGTCCTGCTCCTCGCGCAAGGGCTGACGCGCCGGCGTGCGGAGCGCCGCGATCATCGCTGCGGGCCCCGGCGCTCGTGCCCGATGACTGGCCGGGTGGGCCGCGGCGCGGTGGGGCGTTGGCTCGGTGCCGGCGCCGCTCTGCGTTGTCGGGGTGGTCGTCTTGCCGCCGCCCTCCGCCATGCTGCCTCCCGGAAACTGCGGCCACGCGCATCGATGCCACACAGCCTAGCATTGTTGCGTTGCAGCACGATTGACCTGCCGCATGGTAGGCCGCGATGCGACGCCGCATGTCGTGCCTCCGGGGGCGCGCTGCGGAAACATGTCCTCGGGTTGGGTGTCGGCCAAGCCGCCGCCGTGGGTCCTCAACCAGCCCATCAGCGAGGGGTAGGGCGCCCTAGCGTGGGTCGCTGTCCCTCCGCGTGCTGATTGGACGCGGGCAGGCTATGCTGAGCTCAGGCATTACACCGTTCCGTTGGGAGCGGTGGAGGTCGCAATGGTGAACTGCTTCGTCTTCGCCGATTCGCTCGGGCCGGTCAAGATCGTCCAGGTCCACGAGCCGTCGATTGGGCTGCGCGGTATCCTGGTCGTTGACAACGTGGCCCGCGGTCCGTCGATTGGCGGGGTGCGTATGGCCGAGGACGTCAGCGTCGAGGAATGCGTCCGGCTAGCCCGCGCGATGACCTTCAAGAACGCCGCGGCCGGGCTGCCTCATGGCGGCGGCAAGGCGGTCTTGTTCGGCGACCCGCGAATGGACAGGGCGCGCAAGGAGGTCTTGATCCGCGGCCTCGCGAAGGCCTTACGCAACGAGGAGGACTACATCTTCGCACCGGACATGGGGACGGATGAAGAATGCATGGCCTGGATCAAAGACGAGATCGGCCGGGTGGTGGCCTTGCCTCGGGAGGTCGGCGGCATCCCCCTCGATGAGATCGGCGCGACGGGCTGGGGCCTGTTGAATGCGACCGAGGTCGCGCTGTCCGTCAGCGGTTTTCCGCTCGTCGGGGCGCGCCTCGTTGTGCAGGGCTTCGGTGCCGTCGGACGGCACGCGGCACGGTTCCTGACCCAGCGCGGTGCCAGGCTGGTCGGGGCGGCGGACTCGCGGGGGGCGATCCATAACCCGGATGGACTCGATGTGGCCGCGTTGGGCCGGATCAAGGACGAGGGCGGCAGCGTTGCCGATTCCCCGGACGGTGAGCCGCTGCAGCGAGACGCCGTCGTGGGGGGGCTGCCGTGCGACATCTGGGTGCCAGCCGCGCGGCCCGACGTCGTCAACGAGGACAACGTTGATCAGCTTCAGGCGCGGCTGGTCGTCGAAGGCGCGAATATCCCCTTCACTGCGGATGCCGAGCGCATCCTCCACGAGCGCGGTGTGCTCGTGGTCCCCGATTTCATCGCCAACGCCGGCGGTGTCATCTGCGCCGCGATGGAGTGGCGAGGGGCGACGGAGGGCGCCGCGCTGCAGGCGATCCAGGAGAAGGTCCGTCGCAACACCCAGACGGTTCTGGAGGATGCCAGGGCACGCGGCATCCTGCCGCGCCAGGCCGCGATCGAGATGGCTGAGGCACGCGTGCGCCGGGCCATGGGCTACCGGCGCTATTCCTTGTTCTCCTCGGCGCCGGGTTACGTCTGAGCCATGTTGCGCGTCCGGTTCCATGGCCGGGGCGGTCATGGGATGAAAACCGCGAGCCGTATCCTTGGGACCGCCTGTTTCCTCGCCGGCTACGAGGTCCAGGATGCGCCGCGCTACGGTGCTGAGCGCCGCGGCGCGCCGATCTTCGCGTACGTCCGTGTCGCGGATCGGCCGATCCACGAGCGCGGCATCATCCGGCGCCCGGATCTTGTCGTCGTCGCGGACCCGTCGCTGGTCCCGGTGCCGGCGGCCGGTGTGCTGGCTGGGCTCGACGCCCATGGTGTGCTGCTGATCGATAGCCCAGAGCCACCGGCGGTTTGGAGAGAGCGGCTTGCGCTAGCGGGTCCGGTGATCAGCTTTGCCGCTGGGGCGCCGAGTGAGGACCAGGTGGCACTGCCCTTTGTCGGTACGGTTTGCGCTGCCGCCGCGGCCCGGCTGATCGGCTTGGTCTCACTGGACCATCTCGAGCAGGCCGTCCGTGACGAGCTCGGCGCCCTGGGGCCGGCTATCATCGACAAGAATCTGGCTCACGCGCGGGCGGCCTTCGAGCAGGTGGCCAGCGCCGCGGGTTGCGTCACCGCGGCGGCTGAGCCGACCGCCGACGAGGCCTCGGCATCGGACTGGATCGACTTGGCCTTCGAGGAGGCGCGCATCAGCGCCCCGGTGATCCACGCCGGACTGACCAGCGAGGCCATGCCGACCGGCCTGTGGCGCACGCTGCGTCCGATCATCGACTACGATCGCTGCAACGGCTGCTGGTGGGTCTGCTCGGCCTTCTGCCCGGACGGCACGATCCGGGTCGAGGACGGCCGGCCGCGCATCGACTACGAGCACTGCAAAGGCTGCCTGGTGTGCATGGCGCAATGCCCGCCGCACGCGATCGACGCGCGCCCCGAGCCAGCGCTCGCGGAGGCCGCGCCATGAGCCGACGACTGCTGACGGGCAACGCCGCGGCGGCATGGGGCGCGCGCCTGGCCCGTGTCGATTATGTACCGGCGTTTCCGATCACGCCGCAGACCGAGATCATCGAGACCCTGGCCGACTGGATCGCCCGCGGCGAGAGCCCCGCGCGGCTGGTTGTCCTGGAATCCGAGCATGCGATGATTACGGCCGCCGGTGCGGCTGCTGCCACCGGCGTCCGCGTCTTCACGGCGACCTCGAGCCAGGGCCTGCTGTATGGCATGGAGATGCTTTACACGGTCTCTAGGTGGCGCGCGCCGTTCGTCTTGATCAACGTCTCCCGTGGCCTCGCGACGCCAATCACCCTGGAGCCGGACCACAACGATATCCTCGCCGCCCGGGACAGCGGCTTCCTGCAGATCCATTGCGCCACCTGCCAGGAGGTCCTCGACAATGTCCTGATCGCCTACCGGCTCGCCGAGGATGCACGGGTGCGGTTGCCGGTGATCGTCAACCTGGACGGTTTCTATCTGTCCTTTACGCGGGAGCCGGTCGAACTGGACCTAGCGCGGAAGGTCGAGCAGGCCATGGCGTTGACCGGGCCAAGGTTGCTGCTCGCGTTGGCGCCCTGTCCAACGGGCTGGGAGTACGACCCGCGCCGGACCGTCGAGATTGGCAAGCTTGCGGTCCAGACCGGTGTGTGGCCCTTGAGGGAATACCGGGACGGCCGGGTCGTGCACACCAAGCTGCCGCGACGCCGCGTCCCCGTCGAGCGCTGGCTGGAGGCGCAGGGCCGGTTCCGGCACCTGTTCGAGCCCGAACGGCGCGGCGACCTGATCGACGAGATCCAGCGAGACGTGGATCGGTATTGGGAATCGATGGCCGCCGGGACCGGCAGCGCCGCCGATCCCTGACAGATTGAAGCCATTGTCAGGCCATTGCATGAGCCGCGGGAGGATTTACGATGTCGAAGATAACCGAGCACCTTGCCCAACAGACGGTCGCCGCCTTCCGCGCTGAGCTGAGCGAGGCCCAGAGCCGCGACATCGGCGAGAGTCAGTTTGAACGGCTTGAGCTGCTCGTCGCCGAAGCCGTCGCCGCCGCGTTGAATCACGCGGCTCAGCAGGTGGCGGCCTTGGGCCGTTCTCTGCGGACGGAAAGCGTGGAAGGATCCGATGGCCTCGAGCTCTAGTCCCATTAAATCTCGTCGAGTGGTCCCCAGCGCCAACAAAGGCAGGGTGCGGCATCGGCCCGGGCCTCTGGCTTCGGGCGATCAGGTGCGACCACAGCAGAATCGACGCCAAGGCTAACGCGGGTCGAGCCGCCAAACATGCTCGCGGAGGGACGTCAGGCCGCGCTGGCGGAATCGCGGCGAGTCGTCGATCAGCTCGCAGCTTGCTAGCTCGGCAATCGCGTAGCGCTCTGCGTAGAGCCGCCTGACCTCGTCGCCGTGCACCGCGAACGGCGGCCCGGTCATCTGCGACTGATCATAGTCGAGCGTGATCAGGAGGCTGATTGCGCGCGGTGCGAGCTCGGTGATCTTCGCGGCGTAGCGCTGGCGCTGACCAGGCGGCAGGGCGATCAGCGAGGCGCGGTCAAAGACGGCATCGACCGGCCCCAGGTGGTCGGGGGTCAGCGCAAAGAAATCCCCGCAAAGCAGCGTGAGCTCATCGACGCGATACCGCCGAAACGGCGGTTCCTCGGTAACCGACGGGTTGAGTCGGTGCTCGGCGAAGAAGTCGCGCACGGCGATCTCGCTGAGCTCGACACCGATGACCCGGTGGCCCTGACCGGCGAGCCAGAACAAGTCCAAGCTCTTGCCGCAGAGCGGCACGAAGACCCGGATGTCGGCCGGCAGACCGAGTTTGGGCCAGAACCGCTCGAGGTGAACATTGACCCGCGGCTCATGCCAGCCGATTTCCCCGTTCCGCCAGCGCTCACGCCAGAATTCGCTGTGCATCGCTTGCATCGAGTCCAGGCAAAGAAAAAGGCCTAAAGCATCAAACTTTAAGCCTTGTTTCTATTGGCTGGGGGACTAGGATTCGAACCTAGGTTGACGGAGTCAGAGTCCGTAGTCCTGCCGCTAGACGATCCCCCAGTAACGCAACTGCTCAAGCAAGGCTCTCAGGGCCGCTGAGCACCCCTTGGGCGAATTCACGCTTCAAGACAGGCCTGTTCAATACGAAACGCGATGCGGTTCAAGACTAACGCTTTGAGTACTGCGGGCGCTTCCGGGCCTTGTGAAGGCCGACCTTCTTGCGCTCGACCTCGCGGGAATCGCGCGTGAGGAAGCCTGCGCGACGCAACTGGGGTCGCAGCGTCTCATCGTATCCGACCAGTGCCCGAGCGATACCGTGCCGAATCGCTCCGGCTTGCCCAGTCGTCCCGCCTCCTTTCACCGTGGCACGGATATCGACACGATTGGCCATGTCGGCGACGTCGAGCGCCTGGCGGACGACCATGCGGGCGGTCTCGCGCCCGAAGAACTGATCGAGCGAACGCCCGTTTACGGTGATATTTCCCGATCCGATCGTAAGAAAGACTCGGGCTGAGGACGACTTCCGCCGGCCGACGGCGTGTTGAACTTCCGCCATATCAGTGGCCACCTGCCAAATGGGGATTCGAAATCACTAAATTTCCAGAGGTTGGGGCTGTTGCGCCTGATGCCGGTGCGTCGGCCCAGCGTACACATGTAACTTCTTAAACATGGCGCGACCCAGCGGGTTGCGCGGCATCATTCCTTTGACGGCAAACTCGATCGCTCGTTCGGGGGCCTTGTTGAGCAGTTTCTCGAGCGTGATGGACTTCAGGTTGCCGACGTAGCCCGTGTGGCGGTAATAAACCTTGTCTTTGAGCTTGCTGCCGGTGACGCGAATCTTCTCGGCGTTGACCACGACGATATAGTCGCCTGTGTCGACGTGCGGCGTATACTGAGGCTTGTGCTTGCCGCGCAACCGGCGGGCGATCTCCGAGGCGAGCCGTCCCAAAGTCTTACCGTCGGCATCTACCAGAAACCAAGCGCGACGCACCTCGGCGGGCTTGGCGCTCACAGTCGTCATTTCCGTTGCTCCCTTCGGGCCCAACTCACGTGTGACCGATCAAAGACCGCGCATGTTAAGCAAGATCGTTCAAGGGTTCAAGCGTCTGTCCTTGGGCTGCCTGGCCGGTCCCCGGCGCGGCCGATGCCCAGTAGCCCGTCTACGGGACACACCTTGGTGGGTTGTTAGGGCGGTGGCATGAAGCCATGACGGGCGAGCAGCTCGGCCGTGACCCCCCCACTCCCTGATGCCGCCGCCTGCGACCCGAGGACGAGTCGTTCCAGGTAGCGGGCGATGAGATCGACCTCAAGGTTGACGCGCGTCCCGGGACGGTAGCCGCCGATGATGGTCGCGGTCAGGGTGTGCGGCACGATGTTGACATCGAATCGGCTCCCGTCGACCCGATTGACTGTGAGGCTGGTCCCGTCGACGCAGATGGAGCCCTTGGGCGCGATGTAGCGTGCCAGTTCATCGGGTGCCAGGAGATGCAATCTCGAGGAGCGGGCCTCCTCCCGTCGCTCGAGAACCTGGCCGACGCCGTCTACATGGCCGCTGACGAGGTGGCCGCCGAGTGGCGTGCTGAGAGTCAAGGCCTTCTCCAGGTTCACGGCGCTACCTGGTGCCAGCGCACCGAGCGTTGTCTGCGACAGCGTCTCGCGGGAGACATCCGCCCCGACCTCTGCGGCACCAGACGAGATGACAGTCAGACAGACCCCGTTCACAGCGAGGCTGTCGCCGAGAGTCATATCTGCTACCGGCAACCGACCGGTACCGATGGTCAGCCGGACGTCACCGCCGCGGGGCTCGATGCGACGAACCTCGCCGATGGCCTGGATGATCCCAGTGAACATAGCCTTGCTCCGCGATCTCTCGGGCTTCCCCGCCCGCCGTGGGCCTCAATCCTCGAAGCGCAGGCAGAGGATCGGGGGAGGTGCTTGCTGATACTTTGCCATGAATCGCCCCCGCAATGTGCTTGCGCAGCACCCCTTGATCATCGAGCACATAGCCGCGAACATCGCGGATGCATGCGGAAGTAGCCGTCGAGCGCCTCGCGGAGAGTCGCCCCCGCGACCGCGGCGGCCGGGCAATCGACGTGCCGAGTAAGATTCGGCGTGAAGCGGATCGTGCTCGGCATAGCAGGTCACCACCAATTACAGGTCGAAAGCGTCGCCGACCCGCTTCAGAAATGGGCGCCGGTTGGCGATAATCCAGGGCGAATCGTCGGTCCCAGGTGTATCCGCGCAAACGCCGAATCGCTGTCGTCCCGAGGCGCGAGCGCTGCGAGCAGGCGGCTTGATGGAGCCCACCATAAGCTGATTGTCAGAGTACTCGTTTGCGACGACTTTACCAGGCTGGTGATCGTGTCGAGGCCCAGTTTTTGTGCGACTTTCTCGCGCGCCAGGGGATTCCCGCTGCGATCTTCGGTGATTACCTCGCGGGTGCGGCCGGCGAGCTGCCGGCCGGTATCTGGCCGGCCGTGTGGGTCCTCGAAGACGAGGACCTACCACGCGCCCGCGCGCTGCTGCAAGAGTTCCTCGCCGAGGCGGTGGCGCCGGTCGGCCCGGAGTGGTGCTGCGCTGGCTGCGGCGAGTGGATGGAAGGCGGGTTTGAGCTGTGCTGGCGCTGTGGTCGCAGTCGCGAGTGAGCGCAGGGGGCGCCCGAGGCCGGACGGCCTTCGGCTTTCTGGCGATACCCACTGGCCTGTTGCGTGAGGAGGTTGACCAATGCAGGCGCTGATCCAGACACCCCTTGGCCCGATCTCGGTGCTTTGGCGCGGAGAGGCGTTGATCGGCGTGGACCTCGAGCCGAGTCTGGGCTTACTCGCAGAGGTCGAGCCGCCAGCTGTCGTGAGGGCTCGGCTCGATCGGTACTTTGCTGATGGGCGTGTCGGGATTGAGCTCCCGCTGAACCTGGCCGGCACGGCATTTCAACGGCGTGTCTGGGCGGCGTTGCAGCGGATCCCCGCTGGCGAGACGACGACCTACGGCGCGCTCGCGGAGGAGCTGGGCACTGGCGCGCGTGCGATCGGACAGGCGTGCCGGAACAACCCGTGTCCGATCGTCGTGCCTTGCCACCGTGTCGTCGCGCGGCAGGGTCTCGGCGGTTTCGCTGGGGACCGCAGCGGGCGTCGCCTCGCTGTCAAACGGTGGTTGCTGCGCCACGAAGGTGCCGTGCTGCAGCGATGAGCGAGCCGCATCCGGTCATTGAAGGCTTCATTGACGTGCTCTGGATGGAGCGCGGCCTGAGCCGCAATACCTTGACCGCCTACGAGACGGATCTGCGGAGCTTCGCCGCATGGCTCGGCCGGGAGCGTAGCCGGGATCTCCGCGAGGCTCATCGCGCGGATCTGCTCGACTATCTCACGATGCTCTCGGTTGCCGGCCGCAAGCCTCGCTCCTCCGCGCGGCGGCTGTCGTGCCTGCGGCAGTTCTACCAGCATCTGCTGCGCGAAAGGGTGATCGAAGAGGATCCGAGCGCCCGCGTCGAAGCGCCGAAGCTGGGGCGGCCTTTGCCGCGGACCTTGACCGAGAGCGAGGTCGAGGCCCTGCTGGGCGCGCCAAATAGTGCGGATCCGCGTGGCCACCGCGACCGGACGATGCTGGAGGTGCTCTACGCGAGCGGACTGCGCGTCTCGGAGCTCGTCGGCTTGACTCCAGAGCAGGTCAGCTTGTCGCAGGGGGTCGTGCGAATCCTCGGCAAGGGCGGCCGGGAGCGCCTTGTGCCGCTCGGCGATGAGGCAGCCTCGTGGCTGAGCGCGTACGTCCGCGGCCCGCGGCAAGACATACTCGCTGGGCGTGCCAGCCCATACCTCTTTCCCACTAGGCGCAGCGAATGCATGACTCGCCAGGCCTTCTGGCTCCTAATCAAGCGCTACGCGTTGGTCGCCGGTATTGGCAAGCCGCTGTCACCGCACACGCTGCGGCACGCGTTCGCCACCCACCTGCTGAACCACGGCGCCGACCTCCGTGTCGTACAGATGCTGCTGGGTCACAGCGACCTTTCAACGACGCAGATCTACACCCACGTCGCGCGTGAGCGATTGAAACAGATCCATGCCAAACATCACCCCCGTGCCTGAGTAGGCAACGCTGCAGCTGCGTTGGAATTTGCCGACTGCTTGCTCTATCGTGATTCGTCGCCGAGCCAATCACGACGGGTCGGAGCAGATGCGGAAGGGAGGAGCCCAGAGATGCCCACGTTCGATGTTGTCGCCGAGGTGGACCTGCAAGAGGTCCGCAATGCGGTCGATCAAGCCAATCGGGAGATTGCGACGCGGTTCGATTTTAAGGGTGTCGATGCCCATTTCGATCTTAACGCCGACGCGATCCAGCTGCGCGCCGAGCAGGAGTTCCAGCTGCAGCAGATGATCGACATCCTGCGGCAGAAATTGGTCAAGCGGAAGGTCGACATCGCCTGCATGGATATCGCGGCGCCTGTGACGACGCTGAACGCGGCCAGGCAGGAGGTGCGCGTCAAACAGGGTATCGATGCGGATACCGCCAGGCGCATGGTCAAGGGTCTGAAAGGCACCAAGCTCAAGATCCAGGTACAGATTCAGGGGGAGCAACTGCGTGTGTCCGGAAAAAACCGGGATGATCTTCAGGAGGCCATCGCCCACCTGCGCGGCATCGATTGGAAACTGCCGATTCAGTTCACCAACTTCAGAGATTGAAACTCTTATGAAAGCGATATGGAGACTTGCGAGAGGCACGGTCATGGCCGGCCTGGCTCTCACGCCGGCACTCGTGGCCCTCGCTGATGCGCCGGCGGCCATCCGCGACTCCCTGACGCGCGTGCTACCGGATGTGCGCATCGACAGCATTAGCCCGTCACCGATCAGCGGGCTCTACGAGGTTCTCGTTGGGACCCACCTGATGTATGTGACAGGGGACGGGCGCTATTACGTCGACGGACGCGTCGTCGATCTGGCAACTCGGGAAGATCTGACGGAGCCGAAGCTCGCCGCGGCACGTGTGCGGGCCGTCGAGCAGGTCGGTGAGGACAGCATGGTCATTTTCGATCCGGAAGGGCGGACACGCCACACGGTCACGGTCTTCACCGATATCGAATGCGGCTATTGCCGCAAGCTGCATCGAGAGATCGATGGTTATGGCGAGGCGGGCATACGGGTCCGATATCTCTTCTATCCGCGGGCCGGGAAGGGCAGCGCGGCCTACAACGAGGCCGTCTCTGTTTGGTGTGCTGAGGATCGTCGAGAGGCCCTGACCCGCGCCAAGGCCGGGAAGCCAATCCCGTCGAAGGAGTGTTCGAATCCGGTTGATGAGCATCTCGCCTTGGGCCAGGATCTGGGGATTCGCGGTACACCCGCCATCGTCTTGGACTCCGGCGATATGGTGCCAGGCTATGTCGAGCCGGAGCGGCTCGCAGCGATTCTCGAGCAGGCCAAGAAACAGTGAGATCAGAGCCCGCCTGGGTCGGTGCTTCATCGGGCGGCCGCTGCGGTCTCATACCCATACCCTCCGCTCGCCGGGGCGATGCGCAAAGTGGCGATCTGTAAGTTCGAGCTGGATCTGGCTTGGCGGACGCATCGTGGTCGCGTGCGCTCGCGCAACGAGGACGCCGTTCTGGTCGAGACCGACCTGGGGCTGATCGTGGTGGCGGATGGGATCGGCGGGGCAAGGGCCGGGGATGTCGCGAGCCAGTTGGCCGCCGAGGTGATCGCGGAGCGGTTTCGCCGGCAGCCGCCCTCGCGGAGCGCAGAATCGCGCGCCGCCCTCTATGCCGAATCCGCTGTGGAGGAGGCCAACCGGCGTATCTGGGAGAAGGCCGGTGCCGCCGAGGAATGCCGCGGCATGGGCACGACGGTCGTGATGGGCTTTGTCGGCGAGGACTGGCTGGCCTATGCACATGTCGGGGATTCGCGCCTCTACAGGCTCCGCGGTGGGGCGCTGCGGCAGATCACCCGGGATCATTCCTTCATTCAGGATGTCGTGGATCAGGGCTTCTTCCGCACGCTGGCCGAGGCGCGGAGCTATGGGATCGGCGATAACTTGCTGACCCGTGCCCTGGGCAGCTCGCACGAGGTCTCGGTGTCGAGCGGCACCGAGCCGATCCACAGCGGGGATCTCTACCTCTTCTGCACGGATGGCCTGACCAACACCGTCCCCGACGACTGGCTTCAGCAAATCCTCGAGGCCGTCGAGGCCGGTCTGGAGTCGGCGGCCGACGCCCTGATCGAGCTCGCCTGTGAGCGGGGCGGACCGGACAATATCACCATCGCGTTGTTGCGTGTAGGGACGCCTGTGCCGGGCGACCCATCCTAGTGCTCCAACCGGGAGGTCTCGACGGACTCAGCAGGGTTCGACCTGCCTCGCTTCAGCGCGCCGCTGGAGTCGCCAGCCACGCTGGTTCTCCACCCCCTGGGAGAGGGCTTGGGTACGACTAGTGGCGCGACGACATGTCAGCTTTCCGGGTCAGCGCCTCGTCCCCTGGCCGCTAACGCGTCGTGACTGTCATGGCCTCCGGGTGACCGCGTCCCGCAGTGTGGCGCTGGCGAATGACGTTTCGGAGTTGGTCTTCGACCCCTTGGATCACGCGCTCCCAATCCAGTCCCTCGGCCGTGCGGCGTGCTGCGTGCCCCAGCGCGCGGAGGCGATCGCGATCGGCGGCGAGGGCAAGCGCTGCGGACACGAATGAGCTCTGTTCATCCATCGGCACGGTGACGCCGTTCCGCCAGCGCTCGATATACGAATGCGCTGCGGCGTAGTCGAACGCGACGACGGCGAGGCCGCTGGCCATCGCCTCCGGGACGACATTGCCAAAGGTCTCGGTGAGGCTTGGAAAGACAAACAGATCTCCGCTTGCATAGTGCTCGGCAAGCTCCTCGCCGACTCTGGGTCCGGCGAAATGGTAGCTCGGGTAGTCACGGCGCAGGCGCTCAAGACCCGGGCCATCCCCGACGAGCACGAAGCGCGCAGACGGGTCTTGCAAGGCGATGGCCGCGAAGCATTCGAGCGCCAGGTCCAGGTTTTTCTCCGCGGCAAGGCGTCCGACATAGAGGACGACGAGCCCCGCTGCGTCACTGCCCCAGCCCGCCCGCAAAGCCAGGTTGCGACGCGCCGGCGTGAACAGATCGGTGTCAACGCCCCGGCCGAAAACATGTACGTTGTGGAAGCCTTGGTCGATCAACTGGTCGCGCAGCTCGCTCGTCGGGACGAGGGTGGCGTTCGAGCGATTGTGGAAATGCTTCAGCGTCTGACTAATCTGGTGCATCAGGATGCCCAGACCGTAATGCTGGCTGTATTGCTCGAACTGGGTGTGAAAGCCGGTGATAGCCGGGACCTCTCTCGCGCGGGCGGCGTTCAGTGCCGCATGGCCTAAAGGGCCTTGCGTGGCGATGTAGACCACATCGGGCGACCACTTATGCCACAGCCGTCGCAGACGCGAATAGACGGGCAAGCCGAAGCGCAAGCCCCGGTATCCCGGTAAGGGAAGTCCCGGGACCAGGGTCTCGAGCACGGCGTCCTGATCTCTCGCCGTCTGGCCTCGCCCCTGCCGGGGCCGGATCAGGTTCACCTCGTGGCCGCGCCGGGCCAGGCCCCGGACGAGTTGGCGCATCGTGTTGGCCACGCCATTGATCTCAGGGGGATAGGTCTCGGTGACTACGGCGACCCGCAACCGATCCGGGTTGGTCGTCGGGCTCATTTGGGTGATGGGTGCGCCGCAATCGGGCCGGCTGGTGGTGCGGCGATGCTGTGCGACGCGGCGGCCGCGGTTCTGCGCGGCGGTGATGAGTCGGCCGTGCTGAGACCGAGAACCGCGGCGATCGCGTTGCGGCTCTCCTCTGCGAGCTGTCGCCGGTCGGCCTTCTCGCTGTCGATTGGCGTCAGAAAGTGGACCTGGGCGGTCAAGCCGCGATGGCCGGAAATGCGCAGCAGGTGAGCCAGCAGGGTGTCCTCCCCGACGAAGGGTGCGACGGGGTCCGGCTCGGGCCCGGTGCCATAGCGCACGGCCACCGGCTGGACCCGGATCCCCGCATGCTGGCCGACAGCGAAGAGGCGCGGGTGGAAGCGCCTGAGAGCGGTTCCGTCACTTGTCGTGCCTTCCGGGAAGACCGCCAGGGTTTGGCCTTGACGAATGTGCTCAACCATGATTCCGGCCAGCCCGCTAGCCTCGTTGGCGCCGCGGGATATGAAGAGGGTGCCGGCTATCGAGGCCATCCACCCGATAACAGGCCATTGCCTCACCTCGGCCTTGGATAGGAAGCAGATCTCGGCGACGGCGCCGAGGGCCAGGATGTCGAGCCACGAGACGTGATTGGCAACGAGCAATGCCGCCTTGGCGGGCACACCTTCCACCTCGACGCGCAGACCAAGGCTGCGTGCGATCCATCCATACCACCAGCGTACTCGCTGGGGCACCCACGGGGGGCGACGGCCCAAGGCATCGGCGAGCGCGATGTAGACCGTCAGGCACAGGCCCAATAGCAATCCCGCGAAGGCCCGCAGGATCCTCGCGGCGGCAACTAGGATCCGTATCAAAACGAGATATCCCCGGCTCGCTCGAGGAAGTGTCGGGAGTAGATCGGGTTGAGCTCGTCGATGTTGAGCAGCATGAGCACGTCGGCGACGGAAAAATCAGGGTCGCGACAGGGCTCTCCACATGCCTTGGCACCCAGTCTTGTGTAGGCGCGGAGCAAGGTCGGAAGCGGTGCGTCGAGCACATCGTCAGGTAATTGGGTCGTCAACAAGGGAAGCCGCGGCGTCACTCTGAGATCGGGTGTGGTCATCGCCTGCCGGCGCAGCCGATTCATGATCGCCGAGGCCTGAATATCGCTGTCACCCAGGGGCATGCTTGCGCAGCCGAACAGGTAGTCGAAGCCGTGCAAACTGATGTACCCGGCCAGTCCGGACCAGAGGACCGCAATCGCGGAGCCCTGACGGAATTCCGAGGAGATACAGGTACGTCCGACCTCCAGCAGCCGCCCTGGCAGGCTTGGGATCTTGCCGAGATCGAACTCCCCCTCCGAGTAGAACCGCCCGAGGCGGCGAGCGTTGTCGTCTGTGAGAATCCGCGTGCAGCCGACGACGCGCCCGGTCTTCGTCTCTCGGACAAGCAGATGTTGGCAATATGCGTCAAAGTCGTCGATGTCGAGGGCTTGGTCGCCCCCTTTTAGCTTCGCGCCCAGCTCTTCGCCGAAGACGCGATAACGCAGCGCCTGGGCCTCGCGCACCTCCCGCTCCGTTGCGGCGAGCTCGACGAAGAGCCGCTCTCCACGTTTGACGGACAGGGCCGAGGCGGATTCAGGCATATGTGACCCTCGCTGATCAGGATGGCGAACAGCCATAGTATCTCGGCTCTATTTCCTTTAGTTTGCAGAAATATGACGTAGACATGACGGGCGGGCGTTTGCGATGGAGGGCATCCTTGATTGTATCGTCTGGTGCACTCGAACCGATCTACAGTGTCAGGCTTGCGTGTCCCTGTCGTCGCGAGCTGGCCTAACCTCATCCGAGTGCTCGCCGCGCAGCGAGACGATGGGCCAGCCGCGTCTTCTCGCTTCTAATTCCAGGATCGGATCAGGATCGACGGCGACGGGATGCGTGACTTGCTCCAGCAGCGGCAAGTCATTGTGAGAGTCACTGTAAAAGGTGCTGTTAGCGAGGTCGCGATCGTTCGCGGCCAGCCAATCTTCAAGCCGCCGCACCTTGCCGTCGCGAAAGCATGGGATCCCGCTGACTTCCCCTGTGAACCGGTCGTCGATCCGCTCTGGGGTTGTCGCGATCAGGTGCGGAACGCCGAACCGCGCTGCGATAGGGGCCGTCACGAACTCGTTCGTTGCCGTGATGATGATCAGATCATCGCCGCGTTGGCGGTGGCGGTCAACTAGGGCCTCGGCCATCGGCAGCACGACGGGCTCAATTATTTCGCTGACAAATCTCGCTCGCCAGCCCAACAGATCGCCGAGGGAATGCTCGCGCAAAGGGCGCAAAGCGAAGCGAAGAAAGGCCTGGATGTCCAAGCATCCGTAACGGTAATCCCGGAAGAAGGACTCATTGAGTCGCTCGTACTCCTCGCCTTCTACGGCTCCCTGGGCAACCAGGAAGCGCCCCCAAAGGTAGTCGGAGTCGCCGGCGAGCAGCGTGTTGTCGAGGTCGAAGATTGCGAGGGGCACCGCGCTCCTCCTGGCCGAATGAGGCGCGGAAGCAGAGTCGAGTCTATGGCGCACAAGCTACCGGAAATACAGCGGATCGGCAAAGCCCGATTTGTCCTCACGAGTTGCTCAACCTGTCATATTCATGGAAAATGGCGCTGATAATCAGCAGGGTGCGTCGCCTTGATCGATTCGGACGGTTTCAGGCCCAACGTCGGCATCATCCTCTGCAACGATGAGCGGCGACTGTTTTGGGGGCGGAGGATTGGCCAGAATGCCTGGCAGTTCCCGCAAGGCGGGATCCAGGATGACGAGGCGCCGGTCGAGGCCATGTATCGCGAACTGGAGGAAGAGGTCGGCCTGCAGCCCTGTCAGGTTGAGCTGATGGGCTGCACCCGCCATTGGCTGAGGTATCGGCTGCCGAAGCGTTACATCCGTCGCCATTGCGGGCCCACCTGCATCGGGCAGAAACAGATCTGGTTCATGCTTAGGGTTAATTGCGGTGAGCAGGCGTTCTGCCTCGATCACAGCGAAAAGCCCGAGTTCGATGCCTGGCGCTGGGTGAAGTATTGGCAGCCGTTGCGCGAGGTTGTCTATTTCAAGCGCCAAGTCTATTTGCAAGCTTTAGAAGAGCTTGCCCCGTTGCTCTATCCGGAAGGACCGCCGCAGCGCCAGGAGCCTACCGCCGCGGGGGGCGCCTTTCTGCGCCAGCGAGCCCCTTGAGCGCTGGGTCGGCCACGGGCTCTTAGTGACCCATCAGGTACTTTCGGTCGCGAGTGCTCCGATCCTCGCTGAGACTGAAGGCGTGTTTTCCTCATTCGGTGGCCGGGCCTAGCGGCAAATCTTCGTCCGTGCCACGCGAGCCGCGTCTGGCGTCGTTGAAGTTGGCTTTGCGGCCCGTTCGCGAGCGCCTGCGAAGCGGAGCGGCTCGGCGTGTCTCCCAAACCTCTGCCTTGAGTGCCTCTAAATGCTCGAGCCTTTGCGCCGGATCGTTCAGACAGTCAATCAGGCCCCTGATCTTGAGCAGGCCCTCGCCGTCATCGTCCATAGCGTCAAGCAGGCGGTCGGTGCCGATGTGTGCTCGGTTTACCTCACCGATTTCGAATCCCGTGAGCATGTCCTGCACGCAACCGATGGGCTGAAGCCCGAGGCCGTAGGCCGTGTTCGCATACCCCTCAACCGGGGGCTGATCGGGCAGGTCTGTGAGCGGGCCGAGCCGCTGAATCTCGACGACGGCTCGACACACCCCCGCTACGTCTTTATCCACGAAACCGGCGAGACGCAGTTTCGCGGCTTTCTCGGCGCACCCATCATCCAGCATCGCCGGGTCCTCGGCGTGCTCGTGCTGCGCCAGCGCGAGCCGCGCCGCTTCGGTGAGGACGAGGTCAATTTCGTCGTCACCTTGGTGGCACAGCTTGCGGGCGCCATCACCTTCGCGCGTGTCAGCGGTGAGCTTGCGCGGTTGCAGGACCCGATGGCCCTGCCCAACCGCTTCCTCCAGGGCTTGCCGGCCTCCCCCGGCATCGCGATTGGTACAGCGGTCGTGGTCTATCCGCTCGCCGATCTCGATGCGGTTCCAGATAAGCACGGCAAAGATCCAGAGGCGGAGGCGGAGAGCTTCCGCAGCGCGGTCGCCGCCGTTGGCGATGACCTAGAGCGCCTCGCCAGACGCTTCGCCGGCGCGTTGAGCGTTGAGGATCACGCCTTGTTCGATGCCTGGCGCATGATGCTGGAAAGCGATGTCATGATCGAGGGCACGTTGGCCCGCATTCAGGCGGGCAACTGGGCCCCTGGTGCGTTGCGCGAGACGATCTGCGAGCACGCCGAGGTCTTCGATCGCATGGACGATGGTTATCTGCGTGAGCGCGGCAGCGATGTCCGCGACCTCGGGCGGCGTATCCTGATGCATCTGCAGGATCGCAACCCCGCACCGCTGCACTATCCACCCAATACGATCCTCGTCGGCGACAACCTAAGCGCAATGCAGATCGCCGATGTCCCGCGCGAGGCGCTTGCCGGGATCGTCTCGACGACCGGCTCGGGGTCGTCGCACGTGGCCATCCTGGCTCGCGGGATCGGTGTCCCCGCGGTGATGGGGATCAGCGAGATGCCGGTCGGCCGTGTCGATGGCCGCGAGATGGTAGTCAATGGCTATCGCGGCCGTGTCTACGTGGCACCTGGACCCTCGGTCAAGGCCGAGTACCAGCGTCTGATCGAGGAAGACCGGGCGCTCACGAGTGAGCTTGAGGGGCTGCGGCACTTGCCGGCGGAGACCACGGATGGTCATGTCATCTCCTTGTATCTCAACACGGGCCTGGTTTCCGAGACGCGCCCGATCGGCATCGAAGAGTCGGCGGGGGTCGGCCTCTACCGCACCGAGCTGCCATTCATCGTTCGTGACCGCTTTCCCGGTGAGGACGTGCAGATGGCCAACTATCGCGAGGTCCTAGCGACCTTCGCGCCGCGTCCGGTCACGATCCGCACACTGGACATCGGCGGCGACAAGCCGCTGCCCTATTTCCCGGTGGTCGAGTCGAATCCGTTCCTCGGTTGGCGCGGGATTCGCATTACGCTCGATCACCCGGAGATCTTCCTGACGCAGGTCCGGGCCATGCTGCGTGCGGCGATTGGCCTTGAGAACCTGCGCATCCTGTTGCCGATGATCACGACGGTAGCAGAGCTCGATGACGCGCTGCTGCTGATCCAGAGGGCGCATGACGAGCTTCAGGATGAAGGGGTTTCGGTCATGATGCCGCCGGTCGGGGCCATGATCGAGGTGCCGGCAGCGGTCTATCAGGTCGAGCACCTTGCGCGGCGCGTCGATTTCCTGTCGGTCGGGACGAATGATCTGACCCAGTACCTCCTGGCCGTCGATCGCAACAACAGCCATGTGGCGGAGCTCTACGATGACCTGCACCCGGCGGTGCTGCATGCCTTGATGCAGGTTGTGCGTGGTGCCGGGATTCAGGGCGTCGAGGTCAGCATCTGCGGCGAGATGGCTGGCGACCCATTGGCCGTCATGCTGTTGCTCGGCATGGGCGTCAACAGTCTGAGCATGAGCGCCGGGAGTCTGCTGCGGGTCAAGGCGGTGATTCGCAGTCTGAGCCGCGCGCGAGCCAGGGAGTTGCTGAATAGCGCGCTGCATTTCGAGGAGGCGGCGGCGGTGCGCCGTTTGTTGCTCAACGCCATCGAGGAGGTCGGCCTCGGTGGTCTGGTGCGCCCGGGCAAATAGCGCCGCCTCAGGGTAGCGTCTTTCCCGGATTGAGGATGCCGTTCGGATCGAAGTCTTCTTTGATGGCCCGCATCAGCCGCAGGCTGGCTGGATCGATCTCCCGGGCCACGAATTCCCGCTTCACCAAGCCGACGCCGTGCTCTCCTGACAGCGTGCCGCCGAGCGCGAGCACGAGATCGAAGACCGCGCTGAGGCACTGCTTCGCCCGCGCCATCTCACCCGGTGCGTCGGGATCGACGAGCAGGTTGACATGAAGGTTGCCATTGCCCGCGTGGCCATAGTTGACGATGCGGATCTCGTACTCGTCGGCGAGTCGCTGCAAGCCGTCGATGAGGGCGGCGATGCGTGACACCGGCACCACGACGTCCTCGTTGATCTTCCGTGGCGCGATGTGACGCAGGGCTGGCGATAACGCCTTGCGGGTCTTCCACAGTTCCGCTACTTCAGTGGGATCGGTCGCGGCTTGGACCCCAATGACACCCGGCTGCCGGGCCGCCTCGGCGACGGCCGCTGCGGCCAGGTCGATGCCTGCCGCGGGGCCATCGACCTCGAGCATCAGTAGTGCCCCGGCCTCGGGCGGGATCCCCGGATCGCAATACCCGCGGATGCTCTCCAAGGCCGCGGCGTCCATCAGCTCCAACGCGCACGGCGTGGTTGGCTGGGCCATCACCGCCGCGACCGCGGCGGCCGCGGCATGGCTGTCGCGATAGAGCGCGCGCAGCGTGCGCTTCGCCTCTGGCATTGGCACGAGTCGCAGCGTTGCCTCGGTGATCAAGGCCAGCGTGCCTTCGGAGCCGATCAGGAGCCGTGTCAGGTCGTAGCCGACCACGCCCTTCGTGGTGAGCACGCCGGTACGGATGCGCTCCCCGGCCCCGGTGACGGCCTCAAGGCCGAGCGTGCACTCGCGGGGCGTCCCGTACTTGACGCTGCGCGGGCCGGCCGAGTTGTGGGCCAGGTTCCCGCCGATCGTACAGAAGGCGGCGCTGCTTGGGTCCGGCGGCCAGAACAGCCGGTGCTTGGCGAGTGCATCCTGGAGCGTTGCGTTGATGACGCCGGGCTCGACGATGGCCAGGCGATCAGCGGCCTCGATTCGCCGGATACGCGCCAGGCGCTCGAACGATACCACGATGCCGTCGGCGCTCGGCACGGTGGCCCCCGTGGTGCCAGTGCCGCGGCCGCGGGCCGTGATCGGTAATCCGTGGTCGTTGCAGAGGCGCAGCAACGGCGGCAGCTGCTCGACGTCGGTCACGAAGATCACCGCGCGTGGCGCAACCTGCATTTGGCTGTTGTCGTAGCCGTAGGCCCAGCAATCGGCCGGATCCGTTAGGCAGCCACCGCGGCCGAACAGCCGTTGCAGGGTCCGATGCAGCGCCCCGCTTGGCTTAGACATCCCCGGGATCGTAGCGCTCGATGAGATTGACGACCTGCTCGACGCCGGGGACATAGCGTACCTTGGCGAGGACCGCCGATTCCTCCTGTGGGGTGAGCAGTCCCATCAGGTGGACCGCGCCCAGTTCTGTTACGACCTTGGCCCGAGTAGGGTCGAAGCCAGGAATCTTGACGCTGGCGAGTGCGACCTTGACCCGGGAGGTTAGATAGGCATCTTCGCCCTTCTGAGCTAGGCTCGCGTTGGGCCCGATCGTGACTTGATTGACCACCTTCCTCACGTCAGGAAGGAAGCTGATCAGCGCGGCGTAGCGGTCGCGTATCTCGCGACTGGCAGCCTGGCCCGTCAGCAGCACGACAAGATTGTAGCTGGTTGCCGAGATGCGGCTGTTCTTCGAGATGACGGGGTGCTTGTCGAATCGGTCGATCGCGCTGAGCTCAATGCGCTGGTCCAAGAGGATCGTATTCGGCGAGCGGCGGTCGTGGATCACTGAGACCCCAACTGCGGCGCCGCCGATCACGGCCGGCACGCAGGCCGTTAGGAGTACGGAGCTGGCGATGGCACCGATGGCCGCCATCACGACCAATGCCCGGAGCAGGGCCCTGGCGCCGTAACCTGAGGGAGGTCGCACAGGGTCATTCGTCACGGAAGGCATCCTGGATCCAGTCGATCGTATCCTCCCCGGAGATCGCCAGCACGTCGAACCGGCAGGGCAGGGCAGACGGATAACGCTGCAG
This sequence comes from uncultured Chromatiaceae bacterium, assembly GCA_964583605.1. Classification (GTDB taxonomy): domain Bacteria; phylum Pseudomonadota; class Gammaproteobacteria; order Chromatiales; family Chromatiaceae; genus CAZOWL01. The sequence continues at coordinate 21,858 of CAZOWL010000013.1, forward strand.
ATAATGGCGTGCCGCGGTGGTGATCCGTTGCCGCTTGCGCGGACCGATCGTCTCCGCGGGCGAGCCGAAGCGGTGCGAGCGGCGGAAGCGCACCTCGACGAAGACCAAGGCCTCGGCGGTAGCCATCACTAGATCGATCTCGCCCTGGCGGCACCGGTAGTTGTGAGCCAGCAGCCTGAGGCCTCGGGACTCCAGGTAGCGCCGCGCGAGCTGTTCCTTGAGGGTGCCGAGAGAGGCGAGGGCGCTGGGCTTCGGGGTCCTCATCGGGCAGGGTGAGCCCCGGCCGCTCGTTGGGTGAGCGGTCGGTCGAGGCAAAGACACATGGGCTACCATCATGAGCGGACAACCCGGGCAACTATACGTGGTCGCGACACCCATCGGCAATCTTGCCGATCTGAGCCTGCGGGCCCGCGACGTCTTGGCGCGGGCTCGGTTGCTCGCCGCCGAGGATACGCGCCACACGCGCCGCCTCCTCGAGCATTACGGCATTCAAGCCCGGCTCGTTGCCTACCATGAGCACAATGAGGCCGCGATGACGCCACGGCTGCTTGAGAGGCTCGTCGCCGGCGACGACGTCGCGCTGGTCTGCGATGCTGGCACGCCATTGATTAGCGACCCCGGCTTCGTGCTCGTGCGCGGGGCGCGCGCCGCGGGTATCCGAGTGATCCCAGTTCCTGGACCGAGCGCGGCCATTGCGGCCCTCTCGGCGGCCGGTCTGCCGAGCGATCGCTTTCTCTTCGTCGGGTTCCCGCCGCGGACCTCGGCCAAACGTCGATCCTGGCTATCCGACCTGGCCGGTGAGCCTGGCACGCTGATCCTCTATGAGAGCGGCAAGCGTGCGTCGCGCACACTCGAGGATCTTGCCGCCGTGCTCGGCATGTCACGCCGGGGTGTCGTCGCCCGGGAGCTGACCAAGCAGTTCGAGACCTTCCTCGAAGGCCGCCTCGCTGATCTGGCCCAGCGACTCAGCGAGGATGCGGAGCAGCGCCTCGGCGAGCTGGTGATCTTGGTCGAGGGGGCAGCCCCGGAGCCGGTCTCGGCGGTCTCATCGGAGCAGGCCCGAGTGCTCGCTATCCTCGTCGAGGCGTTGCCGCTGAAGCAGGCGGCCGAGCTCGCTGCCCGCATCACCGGCGGGCGGCGCAACGATCTCTACGCGTACGGTGTTGATCAGATGCGCAAAAGCGAGGGCGGGTTGAAATAGGCCGGCAACCCAAGATGTAAGCTTGGGGCCATGACGAGGCTCCCCGTCACGATGTGGAGTCTGACTGATGTCGAGAAGGATCCTGGTCGCAACGGTGCTGCTGGCGATGTGTCTTGCCTCCTGCGCTCATCGCGACCCCTGGCATGAGGAGCCGTTTGCTTATCGCTCGGTGGCCGATCTCTTGCCGACTAGGCCACGGCCCTCCACGCTGGCGCCGGATCAGGACCCGCGCTACGCGCTGCCGCCGGCGCAGGAACGGTCGATAAGGATCTTCCTCGAGTCCCAGACATTCGAGTACATCGAGGATGGGCGCGTCGTGGCGAGCGGCCCGATCTCCAGCGGCACGGCCGAGCATCCGACGCCGGCGGGCAATTTTCGCGTCCTAAGCAAGGACGCGAATAAACGCTCGGGCAGCTACACGAATTACTTCGACCGGCCAACGCCGATGCCCTACTCGTTACAGTTCTACGGGCCCTATTTCATCCATGAGGGCTGGTTACCGGGCCACGCCGATTCGCACGGCTGCGTTCGGCTGCGCTACGAAGACGCCCGACTCCTGTTCCATCGCGTCCGCGTCGGGGACGCGGTCCTGGTGCAGCGCGACGGCCGGGCGCAGTCCGCTAACCCCTGGCCGGCCCTCCCCCTTGTCTTCTGACCCCTTGTCTTCTGACCAGGGTTGCACCGACGCAAGCCGGTGACCGCTCGGACTGGAATCAGTCCGAGCCCTGGCCCCGTTTCAGCAGCGCGGCGAGATCGCCGAATGGCTTGTAGGTCGTCCCATCGCCCTGCTCCTGATCGACCTTATCGACCTTGGCTCCCGCGGCGAGGGAGGCCATGTGCTCTTCGTATTTCTGGTGCTCGTTGTCATGACAGTACAGGCACAACAGTTCCCAATTGCTGCCATCGGGGGGATTGTTGAAATGGTCCATGTCCTTGTGATGTACGGTCAGCTCGCGTAGGTTGTTGCGGTCGAAGCTGCGACCACAGCGCCCGCACACCCACGGATAAAGCTTTAATGCCTGTTCGCGATAGCCGAGCTCGCGTTCATCGCGTGCCCGCCGCGCATCGGCGACGACGCGGTCGAGCTTGGCTGTGTCGATCGTTTGGCCGGTCTTCGAGTGTCTCGGGTCAGGCCTGCTCGCCATAGCCTCTATCCTCCGGATCAGACGGTACCCGTGATTATGGCGCGAAACCGGACATTTCGCCCCCTCCCTTCCATCCCGGGTGCGGCGGTGATATAGGATGGTCAGCTGAACAGGGGAGGGGTCTTCTATGCAACCGTGGCTGTGCCGCGCAATTCTTTCGCTCTGGGGCCATCAGTGAGGCTGAGCGATGCGCATCGCGCATTCATGCGGACGGGGTCCGCCCTGCGCACGCTAGAGCGCTTCTGGCCCGAGTACGAGCGACTATGAATGGCTCGTCGAAAGAGGTGATTCGGCTCGTCGGCGTCTCGTACTCGTACGGTGGGGAGCCGGTCCTTGAGGATGTGACCCTGACGGTCGTCAAGGGGGAGTTCCTTGGCATCGTCGGGCCAAACGCCGGGGGCAAGAGCACGCTGCTCAAGCTGATCCTCGGGCTACTGGAGCCTCAAGCTGGCCGCATCGAGGTGCTCGGCAGGGCGCCGAGAGCGGCGCGGAGCATGCTCGGCTACGTGCCCCAGTATCCCGGTTTTGCGCGGGATTTCCCGATTACGGTCGAGCAGGCGGTGCTCATGGGGCGACTCGGGCTCGGGCGACGCTTCGGCGGCTATCGCCGCGTCGATCGTCTGGCGGCGCACCGTGTCCTGCGCGAGGTCGAGGCGGCGGATTTGGCTCAACGCCAGATTGGGGCATTGTCCGGTGGACAATTGCAGCGGGTGCTATTGGCCCGGGCCCTCGTGAGTGAGCCCGATATCCTGATCCTCGACGAGCCGACAGCGAGCCTCGACATGCGCCTGGAGAACGACGTCTTCGACCTGCTGAAAGGGCTCAACAGGCGGCTCACGATCCTGCTCGTCTCGCATGACGTTGCCTTCATCTCGCGCTATATCAGCCGCGTTGCCTGCCTCAACCGCACTTTGGTTTGCCATGCCACCGACCGCATCGACGGTCCGGTCATCGAGGCCCTGTACAGACAGCCCGTCCGCCGCGTGGCGCACGATCATTGAGTCCCTCGCAATCGCCTGGTCAGTGGGTGGGGATCGATCCGAATATGAGCACCTTCCTCGAGGCCCTCAGTCAACAGGCCTTCCTGCAGACCGCCCTGCTGGCCGGTCTCCTCGCCAGTATCGGCACTGGGGTTGTGGGCAGCTTCGTCGTCGTCAAGCGCATCGCCTTCCTGGCCGGAGGTATTGCCCATTCCGTCCTTGGCGGCATGGGGGCGGCCCTGTATTTCGGCTTCGATCCCTTGCTCGGGGCGCTGTCGGCCGCTGTGCTCGCTGCCTTGACGATCGGCTGGGTGAGACTGGCTTGGCAGGCGCAGGAGGACACCCTGATCGGTGCGCTGTGGGCCATTGGCATGGCGATCGGCATCCTGTTCATCGCCAAGACACCGGGCTACGGCTCAGACCTGATGAGCTATCTGTTCGGCAACATCCTGCTCGTTCCACCCCGCGAGCTGTGGCTCATGGCGGGGCTGGATCTCCTGCTCGTGCTGGTCGTCGGTCTGTTCTATCGGCAGCTGTTGGCGATCTGCTTCGATGAAGAGTTGGCGCGCCTGCGCGGTGTGAACGTCTCCTTTTACTACCTGCTGCTTCTGGTCTTGGTGGCCGTGACGGTCGTACTGTTGATCCAAGTCGTAGGCCTGATCCTGGTGATCGCCTTGCTGACTCTGCCTGCGGCGGTCGCCGGGCACTATCTGCACACGGTGGGCCGTATGATGGTGCTCGCTACGCTGCTCGGCGCCTTGCTGACGAGCCTCGGTCTGGCCCTCGCCTACGGCCCCGACCTACCCGTCGGTCCAACGATCATCCTGTTGGCCGGCGCGCTCTATCTCGCCTCGGCCGGCCTTACCCGTTTCCTGACCAGCCGGCGCGCGCAACGCGCGGTGAGGCGCGACCCTTTCTGCTATCCGGAATCAACAGCGAGGGGCGACCGTGAGCCAGGCGCGTGAAAATCAGCGGGCGCGGTATGTGCGGATAGGCCGTGAGCGGCTCGAGGAGGCCATCGTCGAGTATCGCGGGCGGCCGGTTGGCACACAGGCCGCGCGGGATCCGACGCTGAAACCCCTCAACTACGACCAGGTCTTCACGCGGGACTTCGCCGTCTCGGCCTTCTATTTCCTCCTTGAGGGACGCGTTGACATCGTGCGCAACTTTCTTCTGGAGGCCGTCCGGCTGCAGACGTCTGAGCGCCAGTTCGACTGCTTCGAGCCCGGTGCGGGATTGATCCCGGCGAGCTTCAAGGTGGGGCACGACGAGGACGGCGAGCGGCTCATCGCCGACTTTGGCGAACGCGCCATCGCCAAAGTGGCGCCCGTTGACTCAGGCTTCTGGTGGCTGTTGATCTTGCGGGCCTATCACTCGGTCACCAACGATGATGAGCTGGTCGAGAGCGACGCCGTGCAGGGTGCGATGCGCATGATCCTCGAGCTCTGCCTCACGAACCAGTTCGAGATGTTCCCGACGATGCTCGTTCCCGATGGGGCCTATACGATCGATCGGCGTATGGGCGTGCATGGCTATCCGATCGACGTGCAGAGCCTCTTCTTCGCCGCGCTGCAAGCCGGAGCAGCACTGCTTGCCGACACGGCCGAGAACGAGACCTATCGCGAGGCTGCCCGCACACGAATTGAGCATCTCGCCTATCACATTCGCACCTACTATTGGCTCGACATTGTCCAACTGAATCGGATCTACCGCTACGACGTCGAGGAATACGGGGACCTCGCGGTGAACCAGTTCAACGTCTATCCGGAGACGATTCCCTTGTGGCTGATGGATTGGCTGCCCGAAGATGGCGGCTACTTCGCTGGCAATCTCGGGCCTGGTCGCCTGGACTATCGCTACTTCGCCCAGGGCAACCTGCTCGCCGTCGTGACGGGCCTGGCGACGGCCGAGCAGGCCAAGGCCTTCATGAAGCTCCTGCGCACGCGCTATGACGATCTCATCGGCGCGATGCCACTCAAGCTAAGCTATCCGGCCTTGGAAGGCTCCGAGTGGGCGACGCTAACCGGCATGGATCCGAAGAATCGGCCCTGGTCCTACCACAACGGCGGCCATTGGCCATTCATGCTCTGGCTCCTTGCGGCCGCCTGTGCCTGCACCGGCGATCGCGATCTGATCGAGCGTGCGCTCGAGTCGGCTGAGCACCAGTTGGAGCAGGATGACTGGCCAGAGTATTACGATGGGACCGCCGGCCGCCTGATCGGGCGGCATGCGCGGCGGCTGCAGACCTGGACCATCGCCGGCTATCTAGCGGCGACGCGGATTCTTGCCGAGCCGGATGCCCCGAACCGCCTCGGATTCACGCAGCATGCCGTCGCCGGGTCTTGCACCGCGTCTGAGGGTGGGTAGAGCGTCTGGCGCGATCGACAGGACCGGGCCCATGCGTCGTCACGCAGGCTGCGCCGCATTCCGTCACGGAACGGCAACGCCTTCGGACAGTCGCACCGCTTTTGGATTATTATTGATGCGGTCAATCCAAAAGGCGGAGCGACATGGCCCCTGCAAACATCCAGATCCACTATAAACAGAATCGCCTCAAGCAACTGCGGGCCTTTTGCCACGCTGCACGGACCGGCAGCGTGAGCGCGGCGGCGGAGAAGATCTTTCTTAGCCAACCGACGGTGTCGCTGCAGATTCAGGCCCTCGAGCGGGAGTTCGACACCATCCTGTTCGAGAGACGCGGTCCGAAGATCAAGCTCACGCCGGAGGGGGAGCTTCTGTTCCAGTTGGCCGAGCCCCTGGTCGAGGGGATGGACAAGCTCCACGAGACCTTCGCGACGCAATCCGGTCGCGTCGATCAGGGCATGCTGAATGTGGCGGCGGGGGAGTCCACGATCCTCTATGTGCTGCCGGGTCCGGTCCAGCGCTTCACGGCGGATTACCCTGGCATCGATCTGAAACTGCACAACGTGACCGGCCGGGATGGCCTGGCGATGCTGCGTGCCGACCACGTCGATCTTGCCGTTGGCTCAATGCTCGAGGTGCCTGACGACATCAGCTATCGACCGGTCGTGACCTTCCGGCCGACGCTGATCACGCCGCTCGGCCACCCGTTGGAGGACAAGCAGGGGGTCACGCTCGAGGACATCGCGCCCTACGGGCTCATCCTGCCGCCGCGACATCTCAGCACCTGGCGCATGGTCGACCTCGTCTTCAAGCAGCACAATCTGGGCTACCGGGTGACGCTTGAGGCGGGCGGTTGGGAGGTGATCAAGAAGTACGTCGAGCTTGGGCTCGGTATCTCGATCGTGACCGATGTCTGCTTGACCGGCAAAGAGCGGCTGGGGCGCATACCGCTCGATCGCTATTTCCCGAAGCGCAGCTATGGGCTGGTGCTGCGTCGCGGTAAGTTCCTCTCACCGCAAGCCAAGTGCTTTATCAAGGTGCTCGAGGCCAATTTCCCCGAGCGTGACCCGGAGCCGCAGCGCCCGACGGTCGGTGAGGCCGATTGGGATGATACGAAGCTGGGGTGAGCTAATCCCGACGCAGCTCGTCGGTCAGCGCGATAGGGGTCGGGAAACGTCGCACGACCCGGTATGAGGAGACGAGAAAGGTGATGATGGTGGCGAGCTGTAGCGTGTAGGAGGCCGGCGCGCCGATGACGCCTTTGCTCAAGGCCAGCGCTGCGATCAAGAGCGAGAACTCACTGAGCTGGCCCAGCCGGTGGCCGATCTCGCCGGCCTTTTGTGGGGGCTCGCCGGTGACCGTAAGCAGCTGCTGGAATACCCAAGGCTTGATCAGCAGCGCCACCCCGGCCATCAGCGCCGAAGGCAAGATGACCTCGGCTACCATGCCGAGGTTGAAGCTCGCGCCGAGGCTGAAGAAGAAGAGCACGAGGAAGAAGTCGCGCAGCGGTCGCAGGCTCTCGGCGATGTAGAAGGCAATGCGGCTCGTGGCGAGCGCGATCCCGGCGAGAAAGGCGCCGATCTCGCGCGAAAGCCCCAGGACGCTAGAGAGCTCGGACATCCCGACACACCAGCCGATGACGAGCAGAAAGACGTACTCGCGAAAGGTATCGAAGCGCTGGATGAGAGGGATCAGGACAAAGTGGGAGCTGGCCATCGAGAAGAGGATCAGCAGCGGCAGCGTAAGCAGCATCAGGGCCATCTGCGGCAACGGGTTGTCGCCGCCGGCCGCGCCGCCGACCGCCAACAGGATCGCGATGGCCACAAGATCCTGAAACAGCAACACGCTGATGATGATGCGGCCCATGCGCTGATGGTGCAGTACCGTCGTTGGCAGCAGCTTGAGACCGATGATGGTGCTCGAGAATGTCATGGCGCCGCCGAGGATGAGCGCCTCGACGAGCGTAAACCCGACGGCGAAGCCGATCGCGATGCCGGCCGCGGCAAAGACGAGGGAGCTGATCACCGTCACGAGGGTCGTGCGGCGCAGGCTGCGGAGCAGGTCCTGGGGGTCGAGATTGAGACCGAGCAGGAACAGCAGGAAGATGATGCCGATATGGCCGATCTCGGTCACCGTCTCTGGATCATGGACGAGGCCGAGTCCCCAGGGGCCAAGCAAGCCACCGAGCACCATGTAGGCGACCAGCAGCGATTGACGTGCCATCAGCGCCAAGGTTGCGAGCACGGCGGCCCCCGTGAAAACGAGGAATACCGTGAAGATGATAGGCTCTTCGGTCATGATCGGCCTGCGTGCGGTCCGATCGCCATTGTTGCCGTGTGGCGTCCACACGACAAGGAGAATCTCATCAGGTCCCATCGTTCGGCGTGCTGCTACGGCCGCATGACCGTTACGACGAAGCTCGCGCAGCACGTTCGCTCCCTCGCCCTCCGGGAGAGGGACGGGGTGAGGGAACGATCAGGGGCGAGGCGCCATGTCATGGTCCGGGGTGGCTCGGCTCGCCCCATGATCGTCAGGCACGACGAGGAGAACAGATGAAGCTCGGTGTCGACCGGCTCCTCGACGAGCCGCGCTGGCGACGGTCCTTATCCGGCCGCAGGGTTGCGTTGCTCGGTCACCCGGCCTCGATGACCGGGGCGGGTCACCACAGCCTCGACGCATTGATGGCTTGCGAGGATATCGATCTGGTGGCCGCCCTCGGTCCTCAGCACGGCATGCGTGGCGATAAGCAGGACAACATGATCGAATCGGCCGATTATCGCGACCCGCGCCATCAGATCCCGGTCTTCAGCCTCTACGGGTCGGTGCGTTATCCGACGGCCGCGATGCTCGACGTGCTCGATGTGATCCTCGTAGACCTACAGGACATCGGCACGCGGATCTACACCTACGTGACGACCTTGGTCTATCTGCTCACGGCCTGTGCCGATGCAGGCAAGGCCATCTGGGTCCTCGATCGACCCAATCCGGCCGGTCGGCCGGTCGAGGGCAGCCTGCTCGAGGTGGGCTGGGAGAGCTTCGTCGGCGCTGCTCCGTTGCCGATGCGTCATGGTCTGACGCTCGGTGAGCTGGCCCGCTGGCTCGCCACCGAGCGGCGGCTGGATCTCGAGCTCGAGGTCGTGACGATGGCCGGCTACGACCCCGATCAAGGCCCGGGGTGGGGCTGGCCGCTCGGCGAGCTGTCGTGGGTCAATCCGAGCCCCAATGCGGCCAGCGTCAACATGGCCCGCTGCTTCCCCGGCACCGTGCTCTTCGAGGGCACGACGCTCTCGGAGGGGCGTGGCACGACGACGCCGCTGGAGCTGGTTGGCGCGCCGGATCTCGATGCCCATCGCCTGCTCGAGCGTATGACCGCTCTGGCGCCGGCCTGGCTCGAAGGCTGCCTGCTGCGGCCCACCTGGTTCACGCCGACGTTCCACAAGCATGCCGGAACGCCCTGTGCCGGTGTGCAGATCCATACCGACAACCGTCACTATCGTCACGAGGCGTTCCGTCCTTACCGCCTCGGTGCCCTGCTCCTCAAGGCGATCCGTTTCGAGTATCCGGACTACCCGATCTGGCGCGATTTCCCTTACGAGTACGAGACCGAGCGACTGGCGATCGATCTCATCGCTGGCGGCACCTTCCTGCGCACCTGGGTCGATGACCTCGAGGCCGGGCCTGGCGATCTGGACCGACGATTCCTGCCCGACGAGGCGGAGTGGCGCGAGACGGTGGGCCGGCATCTCATCTATCGATGACCCCTGGCCGCGGAGATTGGGCCTCCGGGCTGGAGATCGGCTCCCTGGGGTCCCTGGGCGCCCTGGGCTCTGGACGCGACGCGGCCTCCGACACGCCGTCCGTGGGACTCGCGAATCGGTCAAAGGCGGTAGAATGAGGACTCGCGATCATCCGTGGCCGGTTGCCGTGAACATGCAGCGTAGGGTACCCATCGCGTACCTTTTACACGTCGACGCTCATCCTCCGGGGTGTCCCAGCCGCTGCATCATCGTTGGCCCTGGTCTCCAGCGTTCCCGCGGCGGCCTGCGCCGCACCCAATTCGGTAGGCAGTCATGATCTCCCTCCTCGACTATGGCGCGGGCAATGTCCGCAGCGTCCGCAACGCGATCCGCCGGCTTGGCTATCAGCTGACCGACATCGCGCGACCTGAGGACATCCTGAGGGCCGAGCGTCTGATCTTCCCGGGCGTTGGTGCCTTCGGGGCGGCGATGGCCCGCCTGAATGACCTCGGCTATGTCGAGCCGCTGCGTGCCTATCTCGAAACCGGGCGGCCCTTCCTCGGCATCTGCATCGGTCTGCAGTGTCTGTTCGAGCGTAGCGAGGAGTCCCCCGGGATTCCGGGGCTTGGCGTGATTCCAGGGGCAGTCCGTCGCTTCCCGCGCGCGTCCTTATCCGTCCCGCATATGGGATGGAACGGCATCCGCAGCGAGCGAGACTCGCCGTTGTTGGTCGCTTGCCAGGACGAGAAGCTCTATTTCGTGCATTCCTATCACGCGGAGCGCACGTCGGAGAATCGCGATTGGATACTCGCGATGACCGATTATGGGGTGCCCTTTGTCAGCGCGGTGCAGCGCGGCCAGGTGGCGGCCGTGCAGTTCCATCCGGAGAAGAGCGGCATGGTCGGTCTTCAGGTGCTCGAGCGATTCCTGGCCGAGGCCTCGCCTGCGGCCGCCGAGGTGAGGGTGTCGGCCCCGCGGCCGACGCGTCTCGCCAAGCGCATCATCGCGTGTCTCGACGTGCGCACCAATGATGCCGGCGATCTCGTGGTCACGAAGGGGGATCAATACGACGTCCGTGAGGCCGGCGAGGTGCGCAACCTCGGCAAGCCCGTGGATCTGGCACAACGCTACTACGAGGAGGGCGCTGATGAGATCACCTTCCTCAACATCACCGGCTTCCGCGACTTCCCGCTCGCTGATCAGCCGATGCTAGAGGTCCTTAGGCGCACGTCCGAGCGGGTGTTCGTGCCGCTGACCATCGGCGGTGGCATCCGTGCCTTCAGCGATGCCGACGGGCGTCACTACACCGCCCTCGACGTCGCCGCGGAGTACTTCCGTTCCGGCGCTGACAAGGTCTCGATCGGCAGCGATGCCGTCTATACCGCCGAACAGTATCTGGCCCGCGGCGGTGCCGATGGCACCAGTGCGATCGAGCAGATCGCCGAGGTCTACGGTAATCAGGCGGTCGTCATCTCGATCGATCCGCGACGGGTCTATGTGTCGTCGCCGCACGAGACCCTGCGCCCCGTGATCGAAACCCGGATACCCGGGCCCAACGGCGAGCGCTACTGCTGGTTCCAGTGCACCGTCAAGGGCGGGCGTGAGGGCCGTGACCTCGATGCCGTCGAGCTGGCGGGCGTCTGCGAAGCGCTCGGCGCCGGCGAGATCCTGCTCAATTCGATCGACCGGGATGGCACCCGCCGCGGGTTCGATCTCGAGCTGATCCAGGCCTTGCGTGGCGCGGTCTCGATACCCGTGATCGCATCGAGCGGGGCGGGGCGGGTCGAGCATTTCACCGAGGTCTTTGCCACCACCGATGTCGAGGCTGCCCTCGCCGCCGGCATCTTCCACCGCCGCGAGGTGCCGATCGCGGCTGTCAAGGCTGAGCTCGAGGCGCGCGGGATCGATACGCGCCGCGGCCAGCCGGCCGCGGCCTGAGCCGAGTCTGCCGACCAGGTGTCACACTTTCCTGCCGGCGCCTTTCGATCAACGATTTGATGGAGCTCCCGATGTACGCACAATCGTGCCTTGGCCCCCGCTGGACAGCCTGGCCCGTTACCCTCTTCCTGCTGCTCCTGCCGCCGATCAGCAGTGCGGAGACATTGACCTTCAACTGGCCGGCACCGGCTAGCGCACGCCTTGTCTTCGAGGAGAACACGAACCATCGTGAGGTGACGACCGAGATGCTTCTACGCGTCTCACCGGTCGAGGATGGCACCAAGTGGCGGCTCGATTTCACCGACGTGCAGATTACCGAGATCAATGGCCATGACGTGACTGTGCCTGAAGAGCAAGCCTACATTCCGGGCAAGTTCAAGGTGATGACCGAGGTCGTCCCCTCGCTGGTCATCGACGGGGAGGCCAATATCGTCGCGATGCCCGGTGTCGAGGAGCAGGTCGACGCCCAAATCGAGAGGACGGCCGAGCAGGCACACGACGCGACCGCGGAGGACATGCGCTTGGCCTTGCTCGATCCGGCGATCCTGGATCTGCTGCGCGCCAAGGTGGACGGGTTCTGGCATCTCTGGATCGGGCTCTGGATGGACAAGGACTTGGGCCCCGACGCGCGCCTGGACTTCGACGCCGAGTCGGACTATTTGGGTATTACTGTCCCATCAGAAGGCCGCTTTGAGGTCCTCGAGCCACCGGAGGAGCACCCTGGTGCCACGCACCTCGCCTTCGAGCTGGTTGCCCGCGGCGATGCGCTGCGCGAGGCCGTCTCCAAGTCCGTGGCCACCGCGTTCGAGCGGGCCGAGCAGGCGCTACCGGAGGAGCTGGCCGCGGAGGCCTTGAAATCGGCCGAGCGCCGCCAGCGCGTCGACGCCATCCTCGATCGGGTGACTATGCGGCCTTATCGCGTCAGGGCCGTCACCAGTCTCACACTGGACTACGAGGCGCATGGCGCACAGGCCCAGATCGAAGAGCAGGTCTTCCGCTTCGACTGGCAGGAGCAGTAGACGCTAACGATCATGGGGCGAGCCGAGCCACCCCATACCACGAAATGTCGCCTCGCCCCTGATCGTTCCCTCACTCCAACCCTCTCCCAGAGGGCGAGGGAGCGAACGTGCTGCACGGGTTTCTTTGTAAGGTAGCGATTGTGCCCATTCAACGCGTCCTGACCAGCGGCCGCGTGCCGGTCAAGATCTACACCGACGATGTCGACGAGAGCGCTGTCGCGCAGCTCGAGAATGTCGCCAAGCTGGCATTTGTGCACCATCACATCGCGGCGATGCCCGACGTCCATTGGGGGCTGGGCGCGACGATTGGCTCGGTCATTCCGACCGTTGGCGCCATCATCCCCGCCGCCGTCGGGGTTGATATCGGCTGCGGGATGAGTGCGCTGCGTCTGTCGTTGACGGCCGATCGGCTGCCGGATTCGCTTGCGCGCGTGCGTGCCCAGATCGAGCGCGATGTACCGGTCGGCATGGCCGGACACCCGGATGGGCGCTGGTGCGAGGAGGGGCTGGCGCGGGTCGCCCCGGGGCTCAAGCCGATCCTGGAGAAACATCCCAAGCTCTCTGCGCGATGGCAGAGCCAGCTGGGCAGCCTCGGTGGCGGGAACCACTTCATCGAGCTGTGTCTCGACGAGGAGAGCCGAGCTTGGATCATGTTGCATTCAGGATCCCGCGGCATCGGCAACCGGATCGGCCAGCACTTCATCGCGCTAGCCAAGCGCGAGATGGAGCGCCGGCAGATCCGGCTGCCTGACGTGAACCTGGCCTACCTACCGGAGGGTAGCCAGCACTTCGGTGATTATGTGGAGGCGGTAGGCTGGGCGCAGGACTATGCGCTCGAGAACCGCCGCCAGATGATGCGCTTGATCCTGGGCGCCTTGCGCCATCTAGTGCGGCTGAACGAGCTCCCTGCCTTCGAGGTCACCGACGAGGCAATCGAGTGTCACCACAACTATGTCGCGCGTGAGCGCCATTACGGCAAGGAGTGCTACCTGACGCGCAAGGGCGCGATCCGGGCGCGCGAGGGTGACCTTGGCATCATCCCGGGGAGTATGGGCGCGCGCTCCTATATCGTGCGTGGCAAGGGTCGCGCCGAGGCCTTCTGCTCCTGCTCGCATGGGGCTGGGCGCCGGATGAGCCGCGGCGAGGCCGTGCGCCGCTACACGAGAAAGGATCTGGAGCAGCAGACCGCCGGCGTCGAGTGCCGGAAGGACAAGGGCGTCCTGGACGAGATACCGGCGGCGTACAAGGACATCGACACCGTCATGGCGCATCAGACGGACCTAGTCGAGGTCGTGCACACATTGAAGCAGGTCATGACCGTCAAGGGCTGACCTGCGCCGCCGGTCCTGCGATCGAGGTGCGTCGGGCCGTCTTGACCATGGCGAACGCCGTGGATCGACGGGAATACTCGTTCACGGACGGCGGCATATCGGATCTCATTAGGAGACCGCCGCCACTTGCTTACTCGCCCTGGCCTCAAGGAAGAAGCAGGGCGAAGCCATTCAAATGCCACCGGTGGCGCCTGGATCGGCGATCCAACCCTCGTGCGGATCCGCGCCGTCCGGCGCGCCGTAGTCGTCTGGTCTCTGCGTAAAGGCCCAGGCTGCCTGAACGGCGCAGAGGAGGGCATCGAGGTGATCGCCCGCCGGGGTCGTCAACCAATTGGCGCGGCGCGCTCACGGAGAGGCCGCAGTGCTGGGTCATCTCGTTGCCTGTGAGCCGGTCGAGCAGCGCGAAGCGGGTCGCATTCGGACAGCGCGTCTGCAACAGCCTCTGCCACACGCCGCTGAGGCCCCCCGACACCACGCTTGTCTACCCGGCGCACGACTACAATGGTTTGAATCACAGCGACGCGGCGCGATGGACCGCCGGGCGCTTGGCCTACCAGTCAGGAGCGCCTCAGGAGCGCCGCCGCTGGACGGGGCACCGGTGATGGCTTGACGGTGCCGGGAATTCGATTCGAGTGACAGGCATATCCTAGGGCGGTATAGCGATGAGCGGCCAATCACCTGCTCCGTTTTTATTCTCGGCCTTGGCGACGGACCTCTATCAGCTGACGATGGCCCAGGCCTATTGGCGCGAGGAGATGCATGAGCCGGCCGTGTTTGACCTTTTCGTTCGCGAGCTTCCGCCGCATCGTGCCTTCCTGATTGCGGCGGGTCTCGAGCATGCCCGCGAGGCCCTCGAGGTCTTCGCGTTCACGGATGATGAGCTGCAGTACCTCGATACGCTCGGTCTGTTCCAACAGGCCTTTCTCGACTATCTGGGCGCCCTGCGCTTTTGCGGCGACGTGATCGCTGTGCGTGAGGGTACGCCGCTCTTCGCCGACGAGCCGCTGCTGGAGGTGGTCGCCCCGCTGCCACAGGCGCAGCTCGTTGAGACCATGCTGATCAATCAGCTGCATCTGCCCACACTGGTCGCCAGCAAGACGGTTCGATTGGTTGCCGCGGCGCAGGGGCGACCCGTCGTCGACTTCGGTCTGCGACGCGCGCATGGGATCGCGCATGGGATCGAGGCCGGCGTCAAGGCGGCGCGCGCTGCCTACCTCGCTGGGGCCTCGGGCAGCTCCGATGTGCTGGCGGGACGCGCCTTCGGTCTGCCAGTCTCGGGGACGATGGCCCATAGCTACGTCCTCGCCCATGATGAGGAGCTGGAGAGCTTTCGCCGCTTTGCCGAGCTCTATCCCGAGACCGTCCTGTTGGTCGATACCTATGACACCCTAGCCGGTGTCGAGAAGGTGATCCAGCTCTCGCGCGAGCTTGGGCCAGAGTTCCGGGTGCGGGCGATCCGGATCGACTCAGGCGATCTTGCGGGCCTCGCACGCGAGGCCCGCAGGTTGCTCGACGATGCCGGCCTGAGCCGTGTCACCATCTTCGCCAGCGGCGATCTCGAAGAGGGCCGGATCGCGAAGCTGATCGCGGAGGGTGCGCCGATCGATGGCTTCGGGGTTGGTACCCATCTGGTGACCTCGGCCGACGCGCCAAGCCTGAATTGTGCTTACAAATTAGTCGAATATGCCGGAAGCCCGCGGATGAAGTTGTCCTCTGGCAAGGCGACGCTGCCTGGTCCGAAGCAGGTCTTCCGACGTCATCGGGATGGCCGCGCGACCGGCGACCTGATCGCCCACCGGGACGAGCAGCACGAGGGTATGCCACTGCTGCAGCCCGTGATGAGAGGAGGACACCGTTTGCCCGAGGCCTCACCCGAGCTGGGCAGGATCCGCGACGATTGTTCTGAGCAGATCGCCGGCCTGCCTGGCGAAGTCAGGGAGGGCCGCACGGCTTACCCCGTGGCGCACAGCGAGGTCCTTGATCGGGAGGTCCGCCGTCTGACAGCCCTGTTGGCCCCGGCATGACGGCGACAGCGGTATGCTGTTGAAGTCGTAGCTGCACCGTTGCCTACAGGATCTGACTCAAGAACAGCTTGGTGCGCTCCTGCTCGGGCTGCTCGAAGAAGACCTCCGGCGGTGCTTCCTCGACGATCTCCCCTCCGTCCATGAATATGACCCGGTCGGCGACGGTGCGGGCAAAGCCCATCTCGTGGGTCACGCAGAGCATCGTCATCCCCTCGCGTGCGAGCTCGACCATGACGTCTAGGACCTCTTTGATCATCTCGGGGTCGAGCGCCGAGGTCGGCTCGTCGAAGAGCATCACGCGCGGGCTCATGCATAGGCTTCTCG
Organism: uncultured Chromatiaceae bacterium; assembly: GCA_964583605.1. Lineage (GTDB taxonomy): Bacteria > Pseudomonadota > Gammaproteobacteria > Chromatiales > Chromatiaceae > CAZOWL01. The sequence continues at coordinate 37,921 of CAZOWL010000013.1, forward strand.
CGATGGCGACGCGCTGCTGCTGGCCACCGGATAGCTGGCCGGGGTATTTGTCTGCCTGCTCCGGGATGCGCACGCGCTCCAGATAGCGCATCGCCAGCTCCTCGGCCTCGTGCCGTGGCAGCTTGCGGACCCACATGGGTGCCAAGCAGCAGTTTTGCAGCACACTCAGATGCGGAAACAGGTTGAATTGCTGAAAGACCATGCCGACCTCGCTGCGGACCTGCTCGATCTGCTTGAGGTCTTCGTTGAGCTCGATACCGTCGACGACAATGCGCCCGTGCTCATGCGTCTCCAAGTGATTGATGCAGCGGATCAGTGTTGACTTTCCGGAACCGGATGGGCCGCAAATGACGATCCGCTCGCCGCGTGCCACGGTCAGATCGATACCTTTGAGGACATGGAAGTCGTCGAACCACTTGTGTAGGCCTTGGATCTCGATCATGGGTGGCTCGGTCATAGGCGGGGTGCTCCTGTTCGCCGTCGTGACTTGGCTCGTTCATCCGCCCTTTTCGGCAGTTTGTCGGCGCGGCCAGCGTTGTCGGCGCGTGCTGCTCACGGCGTGAATTGGTGCCGCTTGCCTGCCCCCGCTTGCCTGCCACGGGGGCGAAGGTTACGCTTGCTGTCGAGGCATTGACCGACTGATACGACAAAGCCCGAAACTCGGCAAACCATTTGAGTGGCCGCGGTGGCGGCATCGGAGTCACCCGTTGCAGCAGATCGAGCTTAGAACCTCGCGCCGCTCGGCTGGTCGCATGACCCTCTCTCCGGGAGGAGCGTGCTCGGTCGGAACAGATCCGTCAAGCGATGTGATCCTCGCCGGCGCAGGGGTGCACGCGACGCATGCCCGCCTGCAGCTCGCGGATGGCCAGCTCGTGATCGAGCCGGAAGGTGAAGCGCCGGTGCGAGTCAATGGCGCCCCGGTCGATGGTCGGGCGGTCGTTGGCGATGGGGACTGGGTCGCGTTCGGCGAGACCCTGATCCAGGTGCGTCTGCCGCGCGAAACGGCCGCCGATGGGGGAGCGGCCCAGCCTGGGCTCACGATCGCACCGGACGCGCGAAGCGATGAGGTGATTGTGGGGCGCCTGCCCGGGTGCGGCCTGGCGATCGACTCGCCGCTGATCTCCCGCGAGCATGCTCGGCTGTCTCTGCAGCCCGACGCGGTCTTCGTCGAGGACCTCAAGAGCACGAACGGGACCTGGGTCAACGGCGAGCGTATTCGTGTCCGAACCCCGCTCCAGCCCGGAGATCGGGTTGCGTTCGCAAGCTTCCTCTTTGCGTTCACCGGCGTCTCGCTCGAGCCGGTCGACGCCGGCAATCGCGTCCGAGTCGACGCGCTTGGGCTAACGAGGACGGTTCGCGACCGTGCGACGGGGCAGCCGCGGCATCTCCTCTACGACATCGATCTCTCGATCCAGCCCGGAGAATTCGTCGCCATCTTTGGCACCAGCGGCTCGGGAAAATCGACGCTCCTCGATGCGCTGAACGGTCGACGTCCGGCGACGCAGGGCCGGATCACCTACAACGGGACAGACCTCTACCGGTCGTTCGATCTCTTCCGCGCCGGTATCGGCTACGTGCCGCAGCAGGACATCGTCCATCGCAAGATCAAGGTACGTCGTGCGTTGCGTTACACGGCGCGACTCCGCTTGCCGTCGGATACCTCGGCACCTGAGATGGAAGCCCTTATCGCGCGTGTGCTGGAGCGCGTCGGGCTCTCGGAGAAGGCCGATCTTGCCGTCGATACGCCCGAGCCGCTGAGCGGTGGGCAGCTCAAGCGCGTGAGCCTCGCCGTGGAGCTGGTCGCGAACCCCAACATCCTGTTCCTCGATGAGGCGACCAGCGGGCTCGATGCCGGCACCGACAAGCGGATGATGCGCCTCTTCGCGACCCTTGCCGAAGACGGCAAGACGGTCGTCTGCGTCACGCACAGCCTCGAGAACATTGACGCCTGCCACTTGGTTGCGCTGCTTCATCAGGGCCATCTGGTCTACTACGGTCCGCCGCAGGAGGCCGTCGAGCACTTCGGCGTAACGCGCCTGTCCGATGTCTACGAGGTGCTCGAGGGTCAGGACCCGCGCGAGTGGGCCGAGCGTTTTCGCCGCTCCGAGCAGCATACCCGCTACGTCGAAGCGCGCTTGACGGCGGCACAGGCCTTGACAGCGGCCCGCCAGGACGACACGCAGGCGCCGGCGACGAGACCGCGGGCGAGGCGGCGATTGCTCGACATCCGCCAGACGCTGACGCTGACGCACCGCTACCTTGACCTGCTGCTTTCCGACCGGCTGAACCTGCTGGTGTTGCTGCTGCAGGCCCCGTTGATCGCACTCGTCGTCGGCTCGGTCTTCAACATCGATGGGCCGTTGCCGGAACGAGCTGCGGCCGAGAGTCAGATAAGCTTCGTCTTGGTGCTCTCGGCGATCTGGTTCGGGTGCATCAACTCAGCGCGCGAGATCGTCAAGGAGTTCCCGGTCTATCTCCGCGAGCGATCGGTAACCGTGACGCTACCGGCCTACTTGCTCAGCAAGCTTTTACCGCTGGCGCTCCTGTGCCTCATCCAATGCGCCAGCTTCCTCGCCATCGTCACCCTGATGCTCGGCTTCAGCGGCCCCTTCGGCGACCGGCTCTTGGCGCTGTTTCTCGCTGGGCTCGCGGCGACGGCGATGGGCCTGGCCGTGAGCGCCTTCGTGGACTCCAATGACAAGGCGATCGCCGCCCTTCCGTTGCTGCTGATCCCGCAGTTCATTCTGTCGAATTCGGTCGTGGACCTGTCGGGACCAACCGAGGTCTTCGCTCGGGTCGCCGTGATCGCCTATTGGGGGATCGATGCGATGCGCTCGACGCTCGACGCCGACCTCCTTGCCCTACGCGATCCGAGCGGAACCCCCCTCATCGCTGTGATCGGTGAGTGGGCGCGGGATCTTTACTATCTCGGTGCCCAGGGGGTTGCCTTTCTTGTCATCACCCTCGTCGGGCTGAAACTCAAGGACCGCAGGATGTAGGACCGAGGGTGAGTTGCTGGGGAGAGTTGCCATGTCAGTAGAGGTCGGCGAAAAGCGCTGTCCGAAGTGCGGAGCCCTGAACCGGCTCGACGAGCTTCCAGGGCGCGATTACCGCTGCGGCGACTGTGGTCTCGAGCTGGCCCATGCGACGACACTACCTAACGGCGTAATCCGCGAGGTTGTGGGTTGGCTGCTCGACGTGGGCACCGATGTCAACGACCGCTACCGCGTCACGGGAGTGCTTGGCAAGGGCGGCTTCGGCGTGACCTATCTGGTCGACGATCTCCGCCTGCACGGCAAGCGCCGGGCCATGAAGGAGATCCCGGAACTGCTGTTCGATGAGCACGAGACACGTCTTCTCGGACGCTTGAGCCATCCTGCCATCCCGGATATCACCGACCGCTTCACTGCCGACGGTATGGTCTATCTGGTATTGGAGTTCGGTGGCAACCGAACCCTGCGTATCGAACAGGAGCGACGCGGGGGACGCATACCGGTCTTCGTCGTCCTGCCGTGGCTTCGCCAGCTTTGCGGTGCGCTCCAGTACCTGCACCAGCAGGATCCGCCGGTGGTGCATCGCGATCTGAAGCCGGACAACGTCCTGCTCGATGATAATGATCGCGTCATGCTGATCGACTTCGGCATCGCCAAGGAGGCGACGCCGGATACGGCGACGCGCACCATCGGCCGGGCCGTTAGTCATGGCTTCAGCCCCCCAGAGCAGGTGCTGGGCACCGGTACCGATGCCCGGTCCGATGTCTACGCCCTTGGTGCGATCCTCTACAACCTGGTGACCGGGCGCATGCCGCCTGCGGCGCACGAGCGCGTCAGCGGGGCGGTGCTCGAGCCGCTGTCGACCTATCTGCCGGAGATCCCGCCGCTGATTGAGACGGCGGTCATGCAGGCACTCGAGCTCAACATCAACCTGCGGCAGCAATCGATCGCGGAGCTGGCGCAGGTGCTGGAGCTGGTCCAGTCCGGATCAGACAGCGCCCCGACGGTGAGCGTCGCCGGCCAGACTGGCCCTTCGAACCTGGTCTTGCCGAGCGTGGAGCTGTCCACGTCCCGCTCTCGCCCGGCAGTGTCGACATCCAGGAGCGTGCGCATCCGGGACAGGGAGCCGCCGCCGGCAGCCCGGCGGAGCGCATGGCCGATCGTCGTCACGCTTGCGGCGCTCGTACCGGTGGCCGGGGGGCTTGGGTGGTGGCTTTGGTCGACAAACCGCGTGCCCGATACCGGAATCTCCGGGACGACCAAGCATGACGGCGGCAACGCCGAGGAATCTGTTGATGCGAGCGCCGCCTCGCCGGACGCTACTGCTGCAACGGGTGGCGCTGCGCTCGGGTCTGGGGCCTCGCCGGGCGACAACACGGCGGGCATGACTGCTGAGGGGCAGGAGCATCTCGGTGCGTCTATGTCCAACGGCCAGCGGTCGGCCACTGTGGCGCCGGCGACGGTCAATGCACCTGCTGTTGCGGCTGCAGCACCATGGAGGTCCGATGAGCTCCCTTCGGTCTTCTCCGACGAGCAGCAGTTTAAGCAGTCGAGCCAGGTGAGCGCTGTCTCGCGCGACGCCGGCGAGTCGTTGATGGACCTCTTCGAGAGGCACCGCCGCGAGCACGAGTTGGCCGCACCCACGCAGGACAGCAGCGCCCCGGGCGTGGTCTCCGAGCCGGGCTCGCCATCGGCTGAGCCACTGCCGAAGACGGCGAAGACCGACCCAAGCCCCCCAGCATCTGCTCCGAAGCCAACGCCGCCCGCGCCGGCCAAGAAGGTCGTCCAGAGCCCGCCGAAGGCTCGACCGAAGCCAAAAGCGGAGCCGAGCGCCTCCTCCGACTGGGGCTTTGAGTACAAGGGGGCGACCAAGAAGTACTGACCGCAAGCAACAAGCATGATGGAGAAGCACTGATGAGAACCAGCCGATTCAATCGTATAGACCGGCTCTTACATCCGGCGGCCTTTCTGGTCGCGATCGCTGCGCTTGTGTCATTCAGCACAGCGGTGCCGGCACAGGGCTATGGTTTTGCCGCACCAGGTGGCTACGGACTCAAGATCTATAAGACGAATTATTCACTGTATCCGTTCGTTCAGGTCTACTTGCGTACCTTCGACTCTGAGATGCAGCCCCTGGTCAACCTCAATGAGCGCAATATTGGTCTCATGGTGAAGGGTCGGCCTTACGATCCAATGAAGCGGCAATATGGTGTGCAGTCGATTCGCCAGCGTGAGGAGGCGACCCGTTCCGTGCTTGTCATCGATGCTAGCGGCTCGATGGCGGCGACGAAAGGGCAGGATCCGTTCGATGACGCGCTCAAGGCGGCGGTGCGGTTTATCGAAAGTAAACGGCCTCAGGACGAGGTCGCGGTGTTGGCGATCCGCGACACGAAGGATGGTTACGAGGTTGTCTCTCAGTTCGAGCGAGATGAGAAGGCCCTCGCCCGACGCATCGCGGACATCCGCGCCGATGGTATGAAGACTCGCCTATACGACACGATCGGTGCCGCGCTGCAGATGTGCGCAATGAGTGCGCAGGGCTCGGTGCGCGGCGGCAACTATATCGTGTCCTGCTCGATCGTTGTGATGTCCGACGGCAAGGACGAGGGCAGCTCGGTGACGCGTGACGAGCTGATGGCGCGCATTACTAACCTACCGATACCGGTGCCAATCTATTCGCTGGCCTATTCGCGCACCGATCCGAGCTTCTTCAAGAATCTCGAGGCCTTGTCAAAGAACTCTTTCGGTATCTACTACAACGTCGGTGAGACGACCGAGCAGATGCAGCGGATTGTCGAGGCGATTCAGAATATCCTGCAAAGCGATTACGTCGTCATGTTTCGCTCCTACATCGAGCCCGATGGAGAGCGCTATAACGTCAAGATCGGCGTCGAGTATCCGTCAGGAAGCGGCAAATATATCTACGATGATGCAAGCTTCGAGGCGATCCAGCCCCCGCCGATACCCGAGGTGATTGAGATGATCCAGATGCTGGACCAAAAGATCCCGGCGGTTCCGGACAGCAATCCCTATTGGGATAGTCCGGCGTTGACGGCGCCTACGGCGTTCGGGCAATAGGGCGATTTCTAGGAAGGATTCGGTTTGGGCATTTGGAGGAATCAGCTGATGAAGAGCAAGTGGAATCGGAGCATTTTCGTGGCTGCCGCGGCGGCGAGCTTAGGCCTGGCCGGTTGCCAGACGACGGGTGGTGTCCAAGAGCAGGTCGCCGGGGCCGGCATCGGTGCCGCCATTGGCTGCGGCGTCGGCGCGCTCATCACCGGCGACGCGCGCGGCTGCGCCGCGGGTGCGGCGGCGGGCGGGCTACTCGGTTGGGGCGTGGTGGCCCTGAATCAATACAACGCCACGCAGGTGCGCTCCAGCTCGGCCGACAACCGGATCTACGGGTTGACGACGCCAGTTAGTCAGCCCCAGGTGAAGATACGCAAGGGCGCGAGCTCGCCAAAGGCAGTGGCTCCGGGTGACGCGGTGGGGATCTCAACCGACTACTCTGTGATGCTCCCGAGTAATGTCTCAACGGTGTCCGTGACCGAGAGCTGGACCCTTACCAAAGATGGCAAGAAGGTGGCCAATCTGCCCTCGAAGACCTCGCGGCGCAGCGCCGGCGGCTGGCAGGCCGACGCCGAGATCACGATCCCCCAAGATGTCCCGGCCGGTACCTATGTCATCGAGCATCGCGTGAAAACAGGCTCCAGCTACGATACCGACGAGTCGACCTTCGTGGTTCGGGCCTGATGCGGGGCGGTTTCGGAGACCTCGCCGGCGTGTCTCCATGAGTGCGATCCTGGTCGGGCTCTGGCTGTTCGGGAGCCCGGTGAGCAGTGATGTCGGGGATTGCCGACACGCGGCTCGGCGGGCGGCCCGCACGATCGAGGCCATCGAGAGCCAGTGGCCGCTCCGGCCCTCGGCGGATCCTGTCACAGTGTATGTCCAGTCGCTCGGGCAACGTATGGCTCGGGCGGGAGGTGGATCGGGCCGTTCCACGCTGCGCTTCTATGTGCTGCGGAACCTCGAGCCGAGCGGATTCGCATTGGGCGATGGACGCTTTGTGGTCAGCGATGGTCTGATCGGCTTTGTCCGCAACGAAGGCGAGCTGGCGGCGGTGCTGGCGCACGAGATCGCCCATGATGAGCTTGGGCACTTCTGCCGAGATGCCCGCTCGGATACGCAACGCTCCCGCATCGGATCGGTCGTGCAGCACTTCAACCTGGATCTGGAGATCGCGGCCGATGCCGCAGCCGTCGAACGACTTGTCGCGACCGGCTATGACCCGCGAGCGATGTACGCTGTCCTGCATTGCTTGGCCCAGCAGAAGGCGACAGCCGCCCCCGCGCTCGCCGAGCGAGTGAGGGCACTGAATGCTCCGCCCAAGCGCAGCGCCCGGGCGAGCCCAGCCGTCAATGAGGAGTTCGAGCGCCTCCGTCGGCAAGTCCTCGACGACTTGGGGCCGGGCGTCTCGCGCTGCCGTGAGTGAAGCTGGCCGGAAATCCGCAGACCGTGATCGGTGTAAGCCCGAAGCAGAGAGCCCAGCCTGCCTGCCATGGCTGACCTGGGCCCCGGAGCTTGGCGCGTGAAAATCTCCATCGATTCGGTTAAATTGGCGTCCATATCGAGTGTTACCCAGGGCCTGACCCCGGCCAAGGGGACCGCTGTTCTGTTCGGAGAGACCCCATGGCTCAAGATCTGATTGCCCCTTCGATCCTTTCCGCGGACTTCGCACGCCTCGGCGAGGAGGTCGACAATGTCCTTGCGTCCGGAGCGGATATTGTGCACTTCGACGTCATGGACAACCACTATGTGCCGAATCTGACTATCGGCCCGCTCGTCTGCGAGGCCTTGCGCAAGCATGGCGTGACGGCTCCGATCGACGTGCACCTGATGGTCAAGCCGGTCGATCGCATCGTGCCGGACTTCGCCGCCGCCGGGGCGAGCTACATCACCTTCCACCCGGAGGCGAGCGAGCACATCGACCGCACGCTGCAGCTGATTCACAACGAGGGCTGCAAGGCCGGCCTGGTCTTCAACCCGGCGACGCCGCTGCACCATCTGGACTACGTGATGGACAAGGTCGACATGATCCTGCTCATGTCGGTGAACCCCGGCTTTGGCGGCCAAAGCTTCATCCCTTCGGCGTTGACCAAGCTGCGCCAGGTCCGGGAGCGGATCGATGCGTCGGGCCGGGAGATCCGCCTGGAGATCGATGGTGGCGTCAAGGTCGACAACATCGCCGAGATCAAGGCAGCTGGCGCCGATACATTCGTCTCTGGCTCCGGAATCTTCAGCAAGGGCCGCGGCGATGACCCGCATCGCTATGACAGCATCATCGGGCAGATGCGCGAGGCATTGGCCAGCGTCGATCGCTGACGGTTGCCGGAGGTGTCGCGCATGTGGCAGCCCAGGATGGTCCTCATCGACCTGGATGGGACGCTGGTGGACAGCGTCCCCGATCTCGCCTTCTGCGTCGACGCGATGCTGGAGCGCCTCGGGCGTCCGCCTGCTGGCGAGGCGGCGGTGCGCAACTGGGTCGGCAACGGCGTCGAGCGCCTCGTGCGGCGTGCGCTGACCGGTGAGCTCGACGGCGAGCCGCCTGAGGCCGATTACGAGCGCGCCTATCCGCTCTTCATCGAGCTGTACCAGGCGAACACCTCGGAGCGCTCGACGCTCTATCCCGGGGTGCGCGAAGGCCTCGCGTTTCTGACGGGGGCCGGCTACCCGCTCGGGTGTGTGACGAACAAGCACGCGCAGTTCACCGAGCCGTTGCTCCGCCACTTCGGCATCCGCAATCACTTCTCGCTCGTCATCAGCGGTGACTCGCTGCCGGAGAAGAAGCCGCACCCGCTGCCGCTCTTGCACGCCGCTGAGCACTTCGGCGTCGCGCCGAGCGAGGCCCTAATGATCGGCGATTCCATCAGCGATGTGCGGGCCGCACGTGCGGCGGGCTTCCCGGTCGTCTGCCTCAGCTATGGCTACAACCATGGCGGCGATATCCGCGATGCCCAGCCCGACGCGGTCATCGACTCCCTGGCCGAGATCAAAGGCCTCGTGTCGGGGCACATCTAACGTGTCGGGCAGTCACGACTCGGACGCCCGCTGGCATCGCCGGTTGATGCCCTCCGGGGAACGATGGCGACGCCTCTACGCCCGCCCGTAGATCGCGATGCCAATGTTGTCTGGAGCCTCCGATGACACCCGATGCCTACCGTGCCCTGGCTGCGCAGGGCTACAACCGCATTCCTCTGGTCCGCGAGGTCCTCGCCGACCTTGATACGCCGCTAAGCGTCTACCTCAAGCTCGCCGACGGACCCTTCTCTTACCTGCTCGAATCTGTGCACGGAGGAGAGAAATGGGGCCGCTATTCCGTGATCGGTCTCCCCTGCCGCACACGACTGCGGGTGCAGGGACATCAGGTCCAAGTCCTGCGTGATGACCGAGTCATCGAGGAGACCGAGAGCCAGGACCCACTGGCCTGGATCGCCAGCTTCCAGGCCCGCTTTCGAGTCGCCGAGCACACCGGTCTGCCGCGCTTCACCGGCGGCCTCGTCGGCTACTTCGGCTACGATACGATCCGCTACATCGAGCCGAAGCTCGCCGAGTGTCCGAGCCCGGATCCGCTCGGGGCCCCAGATATCCTGCTGATGGTCTCCGATGAGGTCGTCGTCTTCGATAACTTCTCCGGGCGCATGTACCTGATCCGGCACCTCGACCCAAGCGCTGGGGACACCTTGGAGGCTGGCCAGGCGCGCCTCGATGAGCTCGTGCAGCGGATGCAGCGCGCGGCGCCTCGGCCGCCGGCGGGGCCGCCCCGGCGGATCGCTGAGGGGGACTTTGTCTCGGATTTCACCGAAGCGGGCTTCAAGCAGGCTGTCACCCGGATCAAGGACTACATCCTGGAGGGGGACTGCATGCAGGTCGTGCTGTCGCAGCGCCTGTCGATCCCGTTCCACGCCCCGCCTCTCAACCTCTATCGCGCGCTGCGCGGGCTCAACCCATCCCCGTATATGTACTTCCTCGAGCTCGACGACTTCCAGATCGTCGGCTCCTCGCCTGAGATCCTGACCCGCCTCGAGGACGGGATCGTCACGGTGCGCCCGATCGCCGGCACCCGGCGGCGCGGCTACAGCGAGGCGGAGGATCAGGCCCTAGAGGCCGAGCTCCTTGCTGACCCGAAGGAGCGGGCCGAGCATCTGATGTTGATCGACCTTGGACGCAACGACACCGGGCGCGTGGCCAAGACGGGCACTGTGCGCGTGACGGATCAAATGATTGTCGAGCGCTACTCGCATGTCATGCACATCGTCTCGAACGTCGTCGGCGAGCTCAACGACGGCCTGAGCGCAATCGACGTCTTGCGTGCCACCTTCCCGGCCGGGACCGTCTCGGGTGCCCCCAAGATCCGCGCGATGGAGATCATCGATGAGCTCGAGCCCGTCAAGCGGGGCGTCTACTCGGGCGCCGTCGGTTATTTGTCGTGGAACGGTAACATGGACACTGCGATCGCGATCCGCACGGCCGTGATTCAGGACGGCCGGCTGCATATCCAGGCGGGCGCCGGGGTCGTCGCCGATTCGGTTCCGGATCTGGAGTGGAAGGAGACGATGAACAAGGGGCGCGCCATCTTCCGGGCCGTCGCGTTGGCCGAGGCCGGCCTCGATAGCCATCGCGTCGTTCAGGCTTGAGAGCCGCGTAGTCGAGTGACGCTTGATGGGATCGGGGACTCCTACTGAGGCGCCCCCGAGAGAGCTCCAGAGGCTCAAGATTATCCTCGGGTAAGGTCTCGGGGCTCTCCGGGCTAGGCACTTGTCAAGCCCGCGCCGTGCCCCGAGCCCGAGTGCCAGGCGTTCACTCGCGGCCGACCTCGCCGGCTGCGGGACAGCATTCCGCGTAGCTCGGCACACCCGGGCGGCGCTCGTACCAGGCGCGGGTGCGATTGACGACGGCGACCGCCGCGAGCATCACCGGCACCTCGATCAAGACGCCGACGACGGTCGCCAGCGCCGCACCGGACGGGAAGCCAAAGAGCACGATGGCCGTGGCCACGGCCAGCTCGAAGAAGTTGCTGGCACCGATCAGCGCCGAGGGGCCAGCGACGCAGTGCGGTGAGCGCACCGCGTAGTTCAAGAGGTAGGCGAGCCCCGAGTTGAAGAACACCTGGATCAGAATCGGCACGGCCAGCATCAGAATGATCAAGGGCTGGGCGAGGATCTGCTCGCCCTGGAAGCCGAACAGCAGGACCAGCGTCGCGAGCAGGGCCACCAGCGAGACCGGGCCCAAGGTTGCGATGACGCGCTGCAGCCGAGCCGGACCGGCGGGGTCCGTGAGCAAGGCGCCGCGCAGGGCTTGCGCGATCGCGAGCGGCACGACGATGTAGAGGAGCACCGACAAGAGCAGCGTCTCCCAGGGCACCGAGATCGCCGAGAGCCCGAGTAGGAGCCCCACGACCGGTGCGAAGGCGAAGATCATGATGACGTCGTTCAGCGCGACCTGGGCCAACGTGAAATGGGGCTCGCCGCGTGAGAGATTGCTCCAGACGAACACCATCGCCGTACAAGGCGCGGCGGCGAGGATGATCAGGCCGGCAGAAGTCCGGGAAGAGCTGCCCCAGGCCGATGCCCGCGATGATGCAGAGAAAGACCCAGATCGTCAGGTAGCGCTCGAAGAGGCTCATCGGGGCACCGGCCGCCTGCTTGCCGGCGACCTCGCACTGGTTGCTCATGGCTGCTCCTAGTTGCTGGGCGGGTTGCTCAAAGCGGCGTCGAGCCGTGCGATCAGATCGGCGACGCGCCCGCGGATGTCATCGCGGCTGCTGCGGAAGGTCGCCATGACCTCGGCCTCACTGCCCTTGGCCTTGGCGGGATCCGGCAGCGGCCAGTGCTCTTTGCGGGTTCCGGCTGGCAAGAGCGGACAGGTCTCATCGGCCGCGCCGCAGACGGTCACGACGAGATCCGCCCAGTGGAGCTGCTCGTCAGTCAGCACGCTCGATCCCTGACCGGTGATGTCGACACCGGCCTCGGCCATCACGGCGATCGCGCGCGGATTCTGCCCGTGCGCCTCGATGCCGGCCGAATCCGCGGCGATGCGATCGCCGGCCAGTGCATTCAGCCAACCTTGGGCCATCTGCGAGCGGCAGGAGTTGCCGGTGCAGAGAAAGAGGACCTTGGTCATTGTGCGCCTCCCTGGATCCAGCCGCGCACCAGCTCCGGGCCCGGCACGTTGCCGCTGTGCACGACCTTGCCGTCGATGGCGATACCCGGCGTCGACATGACCCCGTAGCCCATGATCTCGGCGATGTCGGTGACCTTATCCAGCTCGATCTCGACGCCGGCCTCTTCGGCGGCCCGGCTGATCACGCGAGCGGTCACCTCGCAGTTACGGCAGCCCGAGCCGAGGACCTTGATCTGTTTCATTGCTTCTCCCCAGGTTAAACAGGTTTTTCAGGTAACGAGATTAAGACTCTACTCCGCGGGTGGATAAACGCAGCGCATCCACCAGGCGCCTTAGGTGACCAGATTGAAGCCCCAGCCCACCAGCACGAAGGAGACCGCCAGCACGCCGGCGAAGAGCGCCAGCGCCGGCCAGCGGATCACCTTGCGCAGGATGGGCATCTCCGGTACCAACAGCGCCGCGATACTCATCATCAGAGCGAGCACGGTGCCGACCGCCACACCCTTGTTGAGCATTGCCTCGGCGACCGGGATGACGCCGGTGGCATTCGAGTACAGCGGGATGCCGGCGAGCACGGCGCCGGGCACCGCCAGCCATTGACCGTCGCCGAGGTGCTCGACCACCCAGTCGGCGGGGACGAAGCCGATGAACAGCGCCACCGACGAGCAGGAACAAAAGGGCGTCACGGCGCCCGGGCTCACTGCCAGTCCGCGCGCCTGCCAGTCCGGTCGCTGCCGCCCGAGCTCACTGCCAGTCCGCGCGCCTGCCAGTCCGGTCGCTGCCGCCCGAGCGCGCGCACCCGCTCGGGCGACAAGAGCGCAACCAACAGACCCATGACATAGATGACCGCGACCAGCAGGGCGAAGATCTTCGTCACATCCATGATGAAGAAGTGCAACGCGCCACCCACCGCGGAATCTGCAGCGAGGCCCAACAGACGATAGACGACAAGCTCGCCGAGCCAGCGGAAGGGATCAAACATATCGCGCAATTCGTTTGCAGACACTAGGGCGACCGGTCGGCCCATCCGGTTTCGACCTCTCTTCGGTCAACGCTCGTCGATGGCCGCTCACTGCGACCGCCGAAGCGGCTTCGACCAGCGGCGCATCGGGCCTTGGCCGGCCTCCATCATATACGTTATATCGCATTCTTTATAGGATTCTGCGGCCCACAGGATGCTTCTGAGTGTCGAATTTTCTGATATCTAAGAATGTATTGAGGGTGTCACAAAGCGCACAGGACAGTGCGCGCAATTCGTGATATATACATGAAGGAAAATGTTTGTGTTGCTGAAGCCCTTGCCCTGCGCCGGCAGTCATCCGAAGGGCGGGGTTCACCCCTTAGCACTAGAGATCCTGCGGCAGTACAACTATGTGACTGACGATCTACGCAGCAAAGATTGGGCGGAATTCGGCACCCCTGATGCACCGGAGCTGGACTTTGTCTTCACGGTCTGCGACAACACCGCAGCGGAGACATGCCCGGCTTGGCCCGGACAGCCGATGACGGCCCACTGGGGCATCGCTGACCCCGCAGCCGTCGAAGGCGACGACGTAGCGCGGATAACGGCCTTCAGAACGGCATTACGCGAGCTAGAGAACCGCATCAAGATCCTCGTATCGCTGCCGCTCGCGTCGCTCGACCGCCTGCGGCTGCAGCGGCGCCTGGACGAGATCGGCCGGGTGCAGCTTGATGAGACGGGCACGCCCGGGAGCTAGCACGGAGCGAGTTGGCGCGATACCCGCTAGCCGACGCCGAGACTGGGCGCAGAACGGAGTCGCGATAGAGGGCCGTGAGCCTGTTGGCGATGTCGGCCGCGATCAGGCAATCCGGCTTGGCCAAGCCGGGCGGATCCATGAAGCGCTCGATCAGGCGCATGCGTCATTCGCCGTTCATCGAGTTGGATTTGATATTGGGCTGACGATCATGGGGCGAGCCGACCCACCCCGGACCATGAAATGTCGCCTCGCCCCTGATCGTTCCCTCACCCCAACCCTCTCCGAGAGGGCGAGGGAGCGAACGTGCTGCGAGGATTTCATAGTAACAGGATGCGAATACGATGAAGATCGAAGCGACCGAGCTGTTCGGCGCCCTGGCCAACGACACCCGCCTGCGCTGCCTGATGCTGCTTTTGCACCAGGATGAGCTCTGCGTCTGCGAGCTGACCCATTCACTCGGTGCGAGCCAGCCGCACGTCTCGCGCCACCTCGCCCAGCTGCGCGAGCTGGGGATGGTCGTCGACCGGCGCGAGGGGCTCTGGGTCTTCTACCGCATCAATCCTCAGTTGCCCGACTGGGCCCAGGCCATCCTGCGGGTCGCGGCCATCGGCGTCCGCAACGAGTCGCCCTTCGCCGCCGATGAGCAGGCCTTGGCCAGGATGCCCAACCGCCCAGGTGCCCTGCGCTGCGCGTCGAATGCGTAGGCGGCGCGGCGCTGTCCGCCCTCCAGTAGCGGTCCGGAGAGCCGATAAGGGTGCACCGGTAACTTCAAGACCTGTCCCTCGCCCCGGCCTCACCCAGAGGGCGAAGGGGATGTGGCGTGCGCTGCACGCCTTTCGCGGTAAGCGTACCGTAACCTTTACATGCGGCGGTCTGCATATAATCGTGCGGTGAATCCCCGCAACGTCCCGTCCGACGTGGAGAGCACCATGCGCAGAATGGCCCGCCTTGTGAACGGCATCTTGTTTGCCGGCCTTGCCCTCTCCCAGCTCAACGGCTGCGGCCGCGCCCCGGAGGACGCGGCGCCCGTCGCCGAGGACGCCGCCGGGCGCCTCTCCATCACCGGCGCCGGCTCGACCTTCGCCGCGCCGATCATCCAGGAATGGCTGAAGGTTTACGGCCAGGACCACGAAGACCTAGCACTGAGCTACGACGTGGTCGGTAGCGGTGAGGGCACCGACCGCTTCCTGGCCGGCACGGTCGACATCGGGGCCACGGACGCGCCCCTCTCGCCAGAAGAAGCCGCCCGGGCCGCCGGCGAGATCGTCCAGATCCCGGTCACCGGGGGCATGATCGCCATCACCTACAATGTCCCTGGCCTGAGCGGCCCGCTGAACCTGCCGCGGGACGTCTATGCCGACATCTTCCTCGGCAAGATCTATCGCTGGGACGATCCGCGCATCCTGGCCGCGAATCCCGGCATTGGCCTGCCGAGCAAGCTGATTCAGGTGGTGGCGCGGCTCGACAGCAGCGGGACGACCTTCGCATTCACCAACCACCTGGCGGCGATCAGCGCGGATTGGGCCGCCGGGCCTGGCGTCGGAAAGCTGATCGATTGGCCGGGCGGCGCCATGGTGGCGCCTGGCAACGAAGGGGTCGCCCAGCGCGTGAAGATCACGCTCGGCGCCATCGGCTACGTCGAATCGGGCTTCGCGCAGCGGCTGCGCCTGCCCTTGGCCTGGCTCGAGAACCGCGCCGGCGGCTTCGTCGCCCCCAATGTCGAGACCGGACAGCGGGCGCTGGCCGGCGGCTCCGATGCCATCCCCGAGGATCTCGCGCTCGTCATCACCGACCCCGAGGGCGCGCGCTCCTACCCGATCGTCACCTACACCTGGCTCCTGCTGCGCCGCGATTACGGCGACCCGGCCAAGACGGCCGCAGTCCAGGAGCTGGTCGAGTGGGCGCTCACCGAGGGCCAGTCCCTCGCCGAGCCGTTGCGCTACGTGCCCCTGCCGGAGAACGTCGTCGCGGCCGCGCTCACCGAGCTGAGGTAGACCGCCGTCAGTCGGCCGGCCGTGGCGATCTTTTCGTGTGGCATAGGGGTCTCCGGACCGAGGGGCGAGATCGGCCGAGCGGCGGCCCGGGCCGAGCCAGGCGCCGGCCGCACCCTGGAGGAGCGCCGGCGTCGGAGCCACCACACGACTGGGAGGGCGAGCGGCGCTGCGGCCAGCCCGAACTCCAGGGCGACGCGGGCTGGCGCGGCCGGCTGGGTCTCGACGAGATAGGCGGTAATGGGGGCGGCGGCGCCCGGCGGGAGCGGGGCGCGGTGGAGCCAGCGCATCCGGGCCACCGTCAGGCGCCAGCCGAGCCAGCCGTGGCGCGTCGCGGCGAACGTCTCGGGGCCGTGGCAGCCGGTGCAATGATGTGTGATCAGTCGCCGACCGGCCGGTACGTCCGCAAGGGCTTCGGCCTCCGCGGCCCGGCGCCGCGCCTCGGCCGCCTCGCGCTCGCGCCGGGCTTCCGCCTCGGCCTCGCGCTGGCGGGCGGCGTCGATCTCGGCCTGCACGCGGGCCCGCTCGGCGGCGCTGTGGATGGCATTCAGGCCTAGATAGGCCTCGGACGGCAGCTCGGCCCAGGCCGCCGGGCCGCTGATCACCAGTGCGGCGAGCAGCGCCGCCCTGGGGCCGGCCCTCATGTCGCGGGGCGGTGCCGATGCGACGGTGCCACCGGCGGGGTCATGGTGCCCAGACCCATGGCGCGGTCGCGCGCTGCCACCGGGATGGCGACGTGGTCGCTTGGCAGGCCGTCGGCCGCGAGGCGCGCGCGGATGATCCGCAGGTCGTCCGCGCTCAGCTCGCGGCCGGCGCACTGGCTGCGCCGGCGGGCGATCTCCGGGTCGGTTGTTGGGTCGGCCTCCGGTCGGGGCGGTGGCGCCGGTAGCTCGCCGAACTCGACGCTGATGGCCGCCTCGAGCGCGCTGGCCAGGGCCAGATAGGGGTTGGCCGACAGGCCGAAGCGCCGCCCCGCCGCTTCGATGTCGCGGCGCAGCGGCCCCACCCAACGCGCGATGAAGTCGCGCAGCAGGCGGGCTCGGCCTGGGGCCGGCGGCCTGTCCGCCGACCCCTGCGCCTCGCCGGCGAGCAACCAGGCGAGACACTCCAGTTGCATCGTGACCTGGTCCGGCAGGTCGCGGAAGCCGCTGTCCGGCTCCAGACCACAGGCCCGGTAGAGTCCGGCGAGGGCCGCCGCGCTCCCGCCGCCGATGGCCCCGTCGAGGTAGGCGCCGGCGTTGAGGCTCGGATGGGCATCGCCCGGGACCAGGAAGAGCCTGGAGTAGACGACCAGCAGGCGCGCGTCGCTGCCGATCTCGGTGGCCGCGGCCCGCAGCTCGGCGGCGGCCGGCCCCAAGGGATAGCCGCAGCGGTCGGCCAGCTCGGTCAGATCCGCCGCCAGCCCGTCACGCAGGGCCGCGAGGGCCCCGGGTGCGCTGGGGACGGCGAAGGCACGGGCCAGACAGAGATAGAACTCGGCCCTCGCCAGGGTGCGCTCGTCAGGGGTCATGGTGTCTCCCGTGTTCTGGTGTGGTGCGGTTGTTCCCTTACCGCACCCGACATGATGGGCCTAACGATCATGGGACGAGGCGAGCCACCCCAGATGATGAAAGGTCGCCTCGCCCCTGATCGTTCCCTCACCCCAACCCTCTCCCAGAGGGCGAGGGAGCGAAGGTGCTACGCGATTTTCATGGTAAAGGTCAGCGGGCGAGGCCGCTGGCGGCGGCCAGGTCGGCACCGCGATCCTCATGCGGCGCCGCGTCCTTGCCGAGGCCGAGCACGACCTCGCCGAAGACATTGACCAGGTTGGAGAGGAAGATCGCCACCAGGAGCAGCAGCCATTCGGTCGGTGACGGGGCGTAGGCCAGTAGCTCGGGTGCCCAGGCGCCCTTGAACAGCGGCACCAGCTGACCACCGATGATGTACTCGTAGCGCGAGATCAGTAGGGCGTTCATCACCAGCAGGGCGGCCAGTATCTGCACCCAGGGCCGGGTCCGGGTGCCGTCGTAGACGAGCAGCGCCAGCGGCAGCAACAGGCCGATCAGGATCTCGACGAAGAACAAGGGCGAGGTCGCGATATGTTGCCAGACCTGGAGTCCCTCGACATTGCCATAGAGGCCGCTCGTCATCCGTGCCAGCACGAACAGCAGGTGGACGAAGATGGCCAGGGCCAGGAGGCTCGTGAGCCGTTCGTCGAACAGGCGGCGCACCGCGGCGGGGACGGCCTTGGCGTCGAAGGCATAGGCCAGATAGGTGAAGAAGATGATGAAGGCCAGGCCGCCGAGCAGCGACTCGAAGATGAAGGCAACCGGGATGTCCCCCGAGGCCCAGAAGGGTCGGAAGCTCTGGGAGCCGTAGACGACGCCGGCGATGGCGGTGACGGCCAGCGCCAGTGCCAGCACGACCATCGCGTTGATGCGCAGCGCAGTCATGTCCCAACCGGGCTTGAGCGTCCGCGCAAGCATGACCAGCAGCGACAGCACATAGAAGCTCACCGCCATGACCTTCCAGTACAGCGGCGAGCTGAAGGCGAAGCTGAGCGGGACGGCCCAGAGTGCCCGCAGTGGGTGCCCGAGCTCGAGCAGCAGGACCGCGACGCCGCCGGCCAGGCCGGCCAGGGCCAGCCAGAGCGCGCGCCGGATGATCGGGCGAAACGCCTCGCCGCCGACGAGCAGGGCCAGCGACGCGAGCATCGCGAGGCCGGTCGAGGTGAGCAGGAAGTAGTCGTAGACGACGATCGGGAAGCCCCAGAAGAGGCCCAGGTTGGTGGTGTTGAATGCGGCATGGCCCTGGGCCTGAATACTGCTGAGGACCAGGCCCCCGGCGATCAGGAGCCCAACCAGGGCCGCGAGCCCAATGCCGATCTGCTTGCTGGTAACGCGCGTCATGTCGATCTCCTCCGGCTCACGCCTGTTCCGAATCGCTCATGGCGCGCAGCGAGGGCACCGAGGCCGACGCGCCGCCCGAGAGGTAATAGACCTGCGGCTTGTTGCCCGTCTCGTCCTTGAGGCGTACGCCGCCCTTGTCCGCGATCAGCCGGTTGACGTAGCTGTTGGGCTGATCGAGATCGCCGAAGAAGCGGGCCTTGGGCGCGCAGACCCGCACGCAGGCCGGGACGTACTCCTTCAGCTCCGGGATGGCCTCATCGAGGTCGGCCACGCCCTTGGGCGCCTTGCTGACCTTGTGGTAGCAGAAGGTGCACTTGGACACCACGCCATGGGGCTGGATGCCGATGCCGCGCGCCGGGTCGTCGTGGGGACCCTTGTAGGGCGGATCCCATTGACGGTCCGCCTCGCTCGGGAAGACCCCGCGGATGTCGGGCTGCACGACGGCCTTTTCATCGACGTAGAAGCGCACGCCGTACGGGCAGGCGACCTGGCAGTACTTGCAGCCGATGCACTTGTTCCAGTCCATCAGCACGAAGCCGCCCTCCGGCTCCTTGTAGGTCGCCTTGGTCGGACAGACCGAGACGCAGGAAGGCCTCTCGCAGTGCATGCAGGGTCGCGGGAACCACATCAGGTTGACGTTCGGATAGGTGCCCTCGTGATAGAAGAGGACATCCTGCCAGTTCTCGCCGGGCAGGCGGTTGTTCTCCATCGCGCAGGCGGTCGTGCAGGCCTGGCAGCCGGTGCACTTGTCCAGATCGATGACCATCCCCCATTTCGCCATGATTCATTCTCCGGTGAGCTTGGTCAGGCCGCTTCGATGCTGACCTTGGTGGAGTAGTAGCTGCATTGTCCCGTGACCCGGTCGGACTGATTGACCGTGATCTCGCCACAGTGGCCGGGCAGGCGGTCCTTGGCCCAGCGGCCCATCGCCCAATGACCGTGCTCCATCGGGAAGACGAGGGTGTCGGGCCGGCAGCCCTCGTAGTACTTGCAGTAGCCCTCGATACTGCCGAGGTCCGACGTCAGCCGGACCCTGGCGCCATCGGCGATACCGCGCTCGCGGGCGGTCTGCGGGTTGATCTCGATGTAGACGGTCTTGCGCCCGCCGAGCACGGGCTGCAGGTTGGCGATCGCCACTGGTAGGTTGGCGCCGCGGCCCTCGGCATGCAGCGCGACCTTGGGCGTGACCATGTAGAGGTCGCCGCCGCCTGGATGCTTGGGTTCCTCCCAATGCGGGAACATCAGCCGCTCGCGGTCACGTCCGGTCTTCTCGGCGATCCAGTCGGCATTGGCCTCGAGCCAGCCGGAGCGCAGTTCGAACTTGCCCGAGGGGGTCTTGAAGAGCTCCGCCTTGATCTCCTCGTCGGTCATCACGAGGGTGTAATCCTGGCCATCCCACTTGCGGAACTCGCCGTCTTCGAAGCGATAGATGTAGGGCTTCTTGTACCAGACGCCCTGCTCCTTCCAGCCCTCGAAGTCCTTGACGCCATTGTCACCTGGGTCGGTCTCGAAGCCCTTGGCCAGATGGCGGAGGACGTTTTCGGCGCTGTCGAGGGCCTTGTAGTAGTCGCCCATCGGTCCCTCGATGCGCTTGCCGATCTCGATCAGGGTGTCGCCGTAGTACTTGGTGTCGTAGAGCGGTGCGATGGCCGGCACCCGCAGCTGCGCCATCGGCCAGCCCTGGAAGGGATAGGTCGGGGCGTCCTGAAGGCGCTCCAGATAGGTGTGATCCGGTAGGACCAGATCGGCGAACATCGCCGTCTCGCCCGGGAAGGGCGAGGTGTCGATGACGAACAGCTCCTTGAGCGCCTCCTCCCAGACATGGCCGTTGGGCGCCGTCCAGATCGGGTTGGTGAGATAGAACATGATCGTGTCGAGCTTGTAGGGCTTGCCCGCCAGCGAGTTGGGGCCGAGTTCCTGGAGCATGTTGTTGGCGAGCAGGTAGCCGTCCTCATCGCCCTTGAGGTCGATGCGCGGCCGGGCCTTCCAGGGGCCGTTCTGCGCGTAGTCGTCCATGAAGTCCTGGGCGTCGACCGGCATCGGGCCATACGAGGGGCCCATCTGGTACATGAGCCCGCCCTTGGCGTAGAAGGAGCCGACCAGGGCATTGAGGGCATGGATCGCCATGCCGTTGAGGACGCCGTTGGAGTGGGCGTGGGCGCCGCGTTCGAAGAGGGCGATGCTCGGTCGCGTCGAGCCGAACTCGCGGGCCGTGGCGAGGATGTCGCGGACATAGAGACTGGTGACCCTGGCCGCCCAGCCTGGGTTGCGGTCCTTCAGCTCGACGTTCCACCAGTCGACCAGGCCCTTGACCCACTTCTCCTCGAACAGGTCCGGGTCGACCGGCTCGCCGGCCTTGAAGCGATTGACCCCGTCACGGAAGTCGCCGACGAACGAGCGCTCCCAGAGCCCCTCGGTCAGGATCACATGGGCGATCGCGAGTGCCAGCGCGCCGTCGGTACCGGGCTTGATCATCAGCGCCCGATCGGCGCCGGACAGGGTCGTGTTGATATGGATGTCGAC
This sequence comes from uncultured Chromatiaceae bacterium, assembly GCA_964583605.1. Lineage (GTDB taxonomy): Bacteria > Pseudomonadota > Gammaproteobacteria > Chromatiales > Chromatiaceae > CAZOWL01. Next base: position 59,214 of record CAZOWL010000013.1, read on the forward strand.
GGCGGTGATCCGGGTCTTGGGCACCTTGACGCCGCGGATGTAGCCCCAGACCTGCATGTTGTTGTTGTAGGGGCGGAAGGCTTCGAGGAAGCCGACGCCGAACATCAGCAGCATGTTGGCATTGGCATAGTCGTAGGCGTTGTAGCTGCCGATCCCGTCCAGGGCCTTCTTCGACAGGACGCTGCCGTCCGAGCACATCGACGAGTGGCCGATGGCGACGTTCGGCGAGCCGTAGAGTTGGCCGAAGGTCCCTTGCAGGCCGGCATCCGAGGCCCCCCAGCCGCGGCCGTAGCAGAGGGCGAAGCGATGCGACTCGCCGCGCTCGCGCAGCCCGTTGAGCCGTTCGGCGACCATATCCAGGGCCTCCTCCCAGGAGATGGGCACGAAGCCCGGATCCTGGTCGCGGCCCTTGGTGGGGTTGGTGCGCTTCATCGGCCCCTTGAAGCGGTCCGGGTCGTAGAGGATGTAGGTGCCCAGCGGCCCCTTGGGGCAGAGCTTGCCGTTGGAGATCGGGTGCTCGCTGCTGCCGTAGATGGCATGGACACGCCCGTCGGTGGTGTAGACATCGATGCCGCAGCGCGCCGGGCACTGGTGGCAGATGTTCTTGGTGATGCGCG
>CAZOWL010000014.1:0-59622 GCA_964583605.1 uncultured Chromatiaceae bacterium
GATCAGGGGCGAGGTGACCTTTCATCATCCCGGGTGGCTCGCCTCGCCCCATGATGGTTAGGCGCGCGTCGAAACGCTAGCTATGCAGGTTACGGCCCCTTAGATTACGGCCCCTTGTCTTGAAGGCCACCTGGTCGCGGAGATAGACCGGCATCGCCGCCTCGGCCGGCACAGCCTCTCCCTGCAGGAACAGCCTTGCCGCCAGCTCAGCGATGTACTGCGCCTCGCAGATCAGATCGGGCAAGGTCGCGATCACCTGATCGCCGAGGCGCGTACCAAGGATGCCTCCATAGGCCTCCCAGCCGCTGCCGGCCCCAATCCATCCTGTCCCGCTCGGATGCGGGACCTGCTCTGGTGCGAGGACGGCCTCCTCCCCTTCGAGCCTCGCCGATTCACCGCCTTCAAGGCGATAAGCACCCCAATAGACCTGGTTCATGCGGGCATCGACGGCCACAAGGGTCTGGCAGCGACCGGACATCCGGTAGGCACCCAGGGCCATGGCCGCCAAATTCGACACGGGTACGACCGGTAGCTGGGCGGCGTAGGCCGCACCTTGCACCACGGCGGCGGCAATCCGCACGCCGGTAAAGGATCCTGGGCCGCGGCCGAAGGCAAGAGCGTCCAATCCAACCAGCGACAGGCCGGCCTCCGCGAGCAAGCCATTCGCCATCCCGAGGACCTTCTCCCCGTGGCGTCGGGCCGTGCGCTCGATGCTCTGAGTCGTCACCCCATCGATGTGCAGCGCCACTGAGCAGGCCTCGCCCGATGTCTCAAATGCGAGTAGCTTCATAAGATCGCGCGTTGGCGCACCAGCGTCAGCCGCCGCGGGACAGCCGCTCGGCCTCGGCAGCACCTTTGGCATCCCCGGCGCTGCGACGGCTCACGGCAATGACCGCCCAATTGTCCTGCTTCAGCTTGGCTTGATCTCCGGCGAGTGCGTTCGAGCGCGCGGCAAGATTGCCCGCCTGGCTGACAAGGCCTTGCTCCAGCCGAACGCGGGCTAAGCGGTTCCAGAGATAAGCCGATTGCTGGTCGATCCGCAGCGCCCGCTCCAACGAGGCCGCAGCCCCAGCATAATCGCGCGCCTGGCGCTGCTGCTCAGCCTGGCGCCGCAGGCTCTCCGCCGCTGGCGACAGCTCTGGGGCCTCGGCCTGGTCGGGGATCTCGGCCGGCGGGGCATAAGCCACCTCTGGCTCGGGGGCATCGTCTGCGCTGTGCGACGGTGGCTCGTCACCCGCCTGCGGAGCCTCCTCGGCGACGGCGGTAGCGCCAGGCTGCGTCGTCGGGCGCTCGGGCGGAGGGGCCTGGGCGACCGTGCTCGGCGCGCGATAGGCATAGACCGAGACAGGATCCGTTTTCTCCTGCGGAGCGGTAGGCGTTGGCGCCGGCGTCGGTGCCGGGGGGCGGGTGGGCGCGCTGACGATGGGGGCCGGAGGCCCAGTGCGGGTCGGCTGCGCACAGGCCGCGAGCATGATCACGACGACAACGACAAAAAAGCTGCGCATCATCCAAGCCTCAGAATCCTGGAAGGAAGAGGTTTTCATCGCGGGACCCGGAGACCTGACGCGAGGGCTTATTGGTTGTATTGGCCACTGTCTCGGTCACCTCTGGCTCCGCTTCCCGGGACTCCTTGGCCGCACCCCCTCCCCCACAGCTGCCGTTGGAAGGCACGGCTCCGCCTGCGGTATAAGGTACCGCGCGCTCGCCGCCGCAGCGCACGCTCGCCACCTTGATCCCATCAGGCGCGAAATCAGGCAAGGACTGATTGTCGATTCGCAGCATGACATCTCCCCAGAGGCGCAAGGCGCCGGTACTTCCGGAGAGCTGCGTCGGGCGGTTGTCATCGCGCCCGACCCAGACCACGGCAACCTTGTCGCCGCTAAACCCGGCGAACCAACTGTCTCGCAGACCGTCCGTGGTCCCCGTCTTGCCTGCCATCACGAGCCCTTCCGGGAGCTGACCGGCAAGCCAGCGCGCAGTGCCCTCTTCTATGACCTTCTGCATCGCCCAGGTCGTCAGATAAACGGCGCGGGGATCGGCAACGCCCTCGACCGCCAGCGGATACCGATTGAGGGGTCGACCGGACGCATCGACCACCTCGCGGATCGCCCGCAGCGGTGAGCGGAAACCGCCTGCCGCCAGCGTATGGTAGACCTGTACGACCTCCAACGGCGTCAGTGAGACCGCTCCGAGCAGCATAGCGGGCACGACAGGGAAGGGCCGCGCCACGCCGAGGCGCTTGAGCTCCTGGGCGACATCGCGCACGCCGACCTCAAGCCCGAGATTGACCGTAGCCAGGTTGTAGGATCGTGCCAGGGCCTTGTAGAGGCTCACCGAGCCGTGGAGCTTGTGGTCGTAATTCTTCGGCTCCCAGCGCTTGCCGCCGCCGCCGACCAGGCTCACGGGACGGTCCTGTAGCGTCGTCATCAGATGATATCGGTCCTCGTCCGTCAGCGCCGTCAGGTAGATGACCGGCTTGATCAGCGAGCCGATCGGGCGCACCGCGTCCAGTGCGCGGTTGAAGCCGGCATAGTCCGGGTCGCGGCCGCCCACCATTGCCACGACCTCGGCCTGCGCGACGTTCGCGATAACGGCCGCCGTCTCGAGCGTACCCGGCCGGAAGTTGCGCGCCTGATCCAGGGCCGGCATGCGCTCTTTGACCGCACCTTCAAGCTCAGACTGGATGGGTAGGTCCAGCGTCGTAAAGATATTCAGCCCCTCCGAGCGCAGATCCTCCTCGCGGTAATCGCGCTGCAGCTGGCGGCGCACGAGCTCCAAGAAGGCCGGGTAGTCGCCGGTCGGACGCCCTCCCCCGTCGCGCAGCCCCAGAGGTGCCGCCTTGGCTTGATCCGCGAGTGCGCGGCCGATCGCGTCGTTCTCCACCATCAGGTCGATGACCAGATTCCGCCGTTCTAACGCCCGTTCCGGATGGCGGCGCGGATCGTAACGCGAAGGCCCCTTGATCAGCCCCACGAGCAGGGCCATCTCGGCGACGCCAAGCTCGTCGAGGTCGCGATTGAAATAGAAGCGGCTGGCGAGGCCAAACCCATGAATCGCGCGATTGCCGTCCTGGCCGAGGTAGATCTCGTTGGCATAGGCCTCAAGGATCTCGTCCTTGGTGTAACGTCGCTCCAGCAAGACGGCCATATAGGCCTCTTTGAGCTTCCGCTCAAGGGTGCGCTCCTGCGTGAGATAGAAGTTCTTCACGAGCTGCTGAGTCAGGGTACTGGCCCCCTCAACCACGCCGCCGGCTTGGAGGTTCCGCAGGCCGGCGCGGGCAATCGCGCGGGGATCAACACCGACATGCTCAAAGAAGCCGCGGTCCTCAACGGCGAGCAATGTCTCCACCAAGATCTTCGGCAGCTCTGCCCGCTTGACCAGGATTCGGTCCTCGTTATGGGTCGGGTAGATGCTGGCGATGAGGCCGGCATCGAGGCGCGCAAGGGTCAGTGCCTCGCCGCTGCCGGCGTCGATCAGCTCGCTCACCCGGCCATCGGCGAAGCCGACCGCCAGATAGCGACTCGGCTCGGCTCCATCCCAGAAGCGGAAGGGGCGTGTGCGCACCAGGATGCGATCGTCCTGAACCGCATAGGTGGCCGCCCTTTGTGGACTTTGCACTGGGCGGTAATTGAGCCGGCCGAGTTCCTCTTTGAGCTGGGCCGCCGTCAGGCTGCGCCCCACGTAGAGCTCGAGCGGTTGGGCATAGACCCGCGCCGGCAGGGCCCAGCGCTGGCCCTCCAACTTGGCTCGCACGACACGATCCAGGTGCAGCCCGTAGAGGAGCATACCGATGCCGGCCGTGGAGAGGGCAACCAGGAGCCAGCCGAGCAGAAAGCCGCGGAGGCCCCAGCGCCGGCTCTTGCGCCGGGACTTGGATGCGGGTCGCCGGCCGGGACGGCGGGTCGTGCGCGTAGAACGTGTCGGGCGCTTCGGCTTGGGCTTGGCCATATCTCAGGCGCCTAGGTCAAGCCGCCGCAGCCAGCTCGCCATGTTGTGGGGAATGATCGACATGAATTGCAGCGTCCCTGTTCTAGATTGCTCGCTCGGTCTCTTATGGTCCCACCTGCTTGCTCCGCAGACAACTCGATCGGCTGCCGCCGGGTCTTTCACGGCTCAGGCCTTGATGCCGACACCACGTCGCAGCAAGGTCAGACATACCAGGGTCAGGACGAAAATGAACGCGACGATGATCAGGAAGGCCGCGCCGAGTGGAATATCGGTTACGCCCAGCAGCCCGTAGCGGAACGCATTGATCATATAGAGTATCGGATTCGCGAGCGACACCGTCTGCCAGAACCGCGGCAGCAGCTCGATCGAGTAGAACACCCCACCGAGGTAGGTCAGCGGCGTCAAGATAAAGGTCGGGACGATCGAGATGTCATCGAAGCTGTTGGCGAAGATGGCATTGATGAACCCTGCGAGCGCAAACAGGACAGCGGTCAGCACAACGACCAGGAGCATGACAGTGAGGCTGTAGAGCTCGATCTCGGTGAACAGGTGCGCGACAAGCATCACGGCGGCGCCGACCACCAGTCCTCGGGCCACACCGCCGGCCACATAGCCTGACAGGATGACCCAATTCGGCGTCGGCGATACGAGCAGCTCCTCGATGTAGCGCGAGAACTTGCTGCTGTAGAAGGAGGACACGACGTTCGCATAGGTGTTGGTGATCACACCCATCAAGATCAGGCCGGGCACGATGAAGTCGAGATAGGCAAGGCCGCCCATGGTCCCGATCCGCTCGCCGATAAGGCGTCCGAAGATAACGAAGTAGAGACTGGTGGTGATCACCGACGGCAGGATCGTCTGCACCCAGATACGGGAGAAACGCAGCACCTCTTTGATCAAGATAGTGACGAAGGTGACCCGGTAGCGGCGCCAACGACTCACGGCCGCGGATCCGGCGTCGCGCGCCGCCCCTTGACCATATCCCGATCAACCATGTCGAGGAACAATCGCTCCAGCCTGTTCTGCTTGTTGCGCAGGCTGATCACCTCGATGCCATTGCGGGACAGGGCCTCGAAGAGACCGTTGATCGTATGCTCGCGCGTCACCTCGACCTCGAGCGTCCCGTCATCGAGGTGCTGAAGGACGAAGCCACCGAGCTGCGGCAGCTCGGCGATGCGGCCCTTGAGATTCAGCACGAAGGTCTCCGTGCGCAGGCGTGCGAGCATGGCCGCCATGTCGGCGTGCTCTGTGATCTCACCGCGATTGATGATCGCAATATTGCGGCACAGGCTCTCGGCCTCCTCGAGATAGTGCGTCGTCAGAATGATGGTCGTCCCTTCGCGGTTGAGCGTGCGCAGAAAATCCCACATCGAGCGGCGGATCTCGATGTCAACTCCGGCCGTCGGCTCGTCTAGGATCAAGAGTCGCGGCTCGTGAACCAGGGCGCGGGCGATCATCAGGCGCCGTTTGAGGCCCCCCGAGAGGCGGCGCATCTCCGTGTCCCGACGCTCCCAGAGCTCGAGCTGACGCAGGTAGCGCTCGGCGCGCCGCCGGGCCTCACGACGCGGGATACCATAGTAGCCGGCCTGGTTCAGCACCACCTCGATGACCGGAAGGAACAGGTTGAAGTTGAACTCCTGCGGGACCAGGCCGAGACTGGCCTTGACGGCCTCCGGCTCATGGTCGAGATCATGACCGAAGACCTCGACTTGACCACCGGTCTTGTTGATCAGCGAGGTGACGATACCGATCAACGTCGACTTGCCGGCACCATTGGGGCCCAGGAGCGCGAAGAAGTCGCCCTCCTCTACCGTCAGGTCGACACCTCTTAGCGCCTCGTGGCCGCCGGGATAGGTCTTGGTCAGCCCGCGGACCCTGAGCGCGGGCGTCGCCTGCCGAGATGAATGATCGCTCGCTGACATCGCAGGGCGCTACGCTAGCGATGCTCGCACGGATTTTCAACACGCCGCGCAGCCGGCCTGGGCCGCGATCGATCGAGCAGCCCGGGTCCAGCCGCCGCAACAGTCGCGGCGGACGGCCGACCCGCTGCGCGCGCCCGGCGCCACAGGGTGAAGCTGGTCGCCGCCGTCACGGTCGGATCTCGATCGGCGTGCCGTCCCCGACCGCGCGCCAGATCTCCTCCATCGCGACATTGCGCACCGCGATGCAGCCATGCGTCCAGTCGCGCCACATGTTGAGCCACCCGAGCCAGCCCCAGCCATTGAGCTGGCCATGCACCATGATCAGCCCACCTGGGTCATTGCCGCGCTCGGCCGCAACGCGGCGGTCCTCGGTGCTCGGGTAGGAGACATGAAGGGACTTGTAGCAGCAGCTCCGCGGATTGCGCCAGTCCAGCAGGTAGCGCCCTTCTGGCGTGCGCAGGTCGCCCTCGCGCAGCTTGTGGCCGGTTGGTGCCCCACCGAGCGAGACACGGTAGCTCTGATAGATCGCACCACCGCGCAGCAGATGGAGTCGACGCCGGCCCTTCTCCACGACCACCGCCTCAGCCGCCGGCAGCGATCGCGCCAGCCATGGCGGGATAGACTTCTCGTAGCGCACCAGCGCATAGACGACGACACCGGCAATGAGCGGAACGGACAGCATCAGCATGCTCAGAGTCGTCACCCTTCGAGGCTGCCTGACAGGGCGCGCGCGTGCCTTGCGCTTCGCTGATCTCGACCGTTTCGTCACATCAGTCCGCCGTGATGAGCGCCTTGAGACCTTCAGGGACTCGCTCGCGCTCCCACCGAATCGGTTCCGGGCTGAAGAACGCCTTCTCCAACAGGGCGATCTGCGCGCTGAGCGGCTGCGGACAGCGCAGGATGATGCGCGCGAGATTCCTAGGGGGATCTTCGGGCCACTGGTGTCGCGACCAGGCCAGTAGCGCCTCCCGGGCGGCCGCGGGATCTCCGTCCGCGTAGGCGGCCTGCACGGCGTCGATCGCGGCCTTGAGCGGATCTTGCGTTGATGGCTGCTCTGGTGGAGCTTGGATCGGCGCCTCCCTGGGCGCTACCGGCCGTCGGCCCCGCGCGCGCGCTCGTACCCCGAGCCAGGCCGCGACGAGTAGAAGGCCGATCCCGAGCCACGGTATGGTCTTCGCCGCCACGCCTTGGTCGCCGTTCGCGCCAGCGCCAGCATCGGGCACCACGGGCCCCGGCTCGGCCGGGCCGCTGCCCCCGCTCGCCGAGGCCAGGACCTCGATGGTCTGCGCGGGCAAGACGGCGACTCGCGCCATCCCGGCCGCGGTGTCCCACCAGGGCACCCGCACCTCAGGCAGTCGGTACCGGCCTGGCTCGGTTGCCGTCAGCGTCAGACGCTCGATGCGATGGCCGATGACGCCAGCTGGCGTTCGCTCATCCCATAGCTGCGGCGCGGCCCGCTGTCCCCGGAGGTGAAATGGGGCCTCCAGGGCCAGCTCCGGGAGATCCTCTGCCATCACGCCGTGGCCCCGCACCGTCACGACCCGCTCGAGCACCTGGCCCGAGACCAGGCGCGTTGAGAGCGGACGGCCCTCGACTAGATCCACGGCGCGCGCCGGTAGCCATCGCGCCGCGGGCACGGCCGTTGGGCGTGGCCGCACCGCGACGGACAAGGTGCTGGAGGCGGCGCGGTAGCTCTCCAATGCCCCGGTTGCCCCGATCGCTGAGGCCTCGAAGCGCACCGGGCCGATTTCGAGTCGGCCGACGCGCCGCGGAAAGAGCGCGTAACGCCGCTCGTAGACCTGGTGCTCGCGGCCGTCGCGCTCGGCGGGATACCGGTCCTCGCCCAGCGGCAGAGCCCGGGCTCCCTCGGGCTTCGGGTCGGTGAGTCTCGGAGCTGTCAGCGCGCCGCGGCTCCACACGCGCACCGTGAGAAGGATCTGCTCGCCGAGCCAGACCTCGCGTGAGGAGGGCTCGGCGTCGACGACGACCGTCACCTCCGCGCCTTCGGAAGCTCCCCCCGGCGATGCGGTCCAGGGCGCGGGAGCCGGCGGCTGAGCCGGTGGCCCCGCGCCGGGCGCGACAGTGAGCGTCAGCGCCGGGCTTGCCTCGCCACCGATCCAGATCGGGCCGACGACGATCTCGCCACTGTGACGAGGTAGGAGCAGCAGGCGCACGCGATACCGCTCGTCACGCCGGCCGTCGATGATGCTCACGGAGCTGGATGTGCGCCGGTCAAGGATGACGAAATCCGCCTCCAGTTGGGAGAGGTCGAGCGGTGCGCTGGGGGCGCCGGCAGTCTCCAGCACCAACTCGACGGGCTGGTCTACGGCAGTCGTCATCGCGGAGAGCTGCGCCCGCAGTTCGGCCGCTGCGGGCGTCGTGAGCCCTCCAGCCAGCCAGATCAGGGCGGCGAGCAGCATTTGGGACAGGACAGTCGACAGCGCGACGACCCTCTCTCGATTGCTCCGCCTGCGGTCAGGTAAATCACATCCGACAGGCAAGGTGCGGCTGACGAGGCTACACGCCTGTCGTGACGGGCCGGCCAACCCTGGATCCGAGCGGCGCCAGGCCGGGCAGGATGCCCTGTGGTCTGTGTGCTCAGCCCGCGAAATGGTCATAGCCGCCGTGGACAGGGGTCCATAGGCTGCCGTCGGGCTGTCGACAGCTGAGTCCCGGCGCAGCCCTCACCTCCCCGATCTCGGTCAGGCATGTGCCCGCATCGGCCGCAGCTCGATCGACGAGATCTCGACGCATCGCGGGCACGGTGAAGCAGAGCTCGTAGTCATCACCTGAGCCGAGCGGGATGTCCCAGTCGCCGGTCTCCTGCACCGCCGCCGCCACCTCGCGGCCGAGCGGCAAGGCCCCGAGCTCGATCGTCGCGCCGACGTCGCTCGCCGAGAGGATGTGCCCGAGGTCCGCGACGAGCCCGTCGGAGAGATCGATCATCGCGGTCGCGAGCCGGCGCAGCCGCTGGCCCGCCGCGACCCGTGGCTCGGGACGCTCGAGACGCCGGCGCAGCGCCGGGGTCGGTGCAGCACCCGCTTGGATCTGCCGCAGCGCAAGGCCCGCGTCGCCGAGCGTGCCCGAGACGAACAGGCGATCGCCCGGACGCGCGCCGGCGCGGGTGACCGGCTCACCCGGTGGCACGCGCCCATGCACCTGAACCGTGACCGACAGAGCCCCGCGCGTCGTATCGCCGCCGACCAGGGCTACGCCATGCATCAGTGCGAGCTCGCCGAAGCCGCGGGCGAAGCCGCTGAGCCAGACCGGATCCGACTCAGGCAAGGTCAGCGCCAGAGTGGCCCACATCGGCTCGGCACCCATGGCTGCCAAGTCGCTGAGACCGACGGCGAGTGATTTATGCCCGACGGCCTCCGCGGCGCAGCCGGGATCAAAGTGCACACCGGCGATCAGGGTGTCGATGCTGACAGCGAGCTGCTGCCCGGCGTCCGGTGCGAGGATCGCGCAATCATCGCCGACCCCGACGACGACATCCCCTCGTCGCGCGCCAAGCGCGCTGAAATAGCGCCGGATCAGGTCGTGCTCCGACAAGTCCCCTCCGGGCTCACCGGCCCAGGCCCGTTATCCGCGTCCCGCCGTGCTCGAGCGATCTTATCCAGAACGCCATTGACGTAGCGATGACCTTGTTCGGCTCCCAGCAGCTTCGCGACGTCCACCGCTTCGTTGATGGCGACCTGGTAGGGCGTTTCCGGGCAGAACAGCAGCTCGAAAGTCGCAAGACGCAGGATGGCCCGCTCAACGGGATCGACCTGGGACAGAGGTCGATCGACCACGGCGCCGAGGGCCGCATCGATTGTCCCGTGCTCACGCGGCACGCCCAGCACCAGTTGCTCGAACAGGCCCTTATCGTACCTGACCTCACCAGACCCGCCCGCCGCATCGGCCCGGTCATCGCCATGAAGACCCATGGCGACCTCATCCCGCCAGTCTGTGTCGATGGCAAAATGCCGGGCGATCTCCGCCGGGTCCTCGCCGGTGAGCTGCCATTGATACAGACCGAGTACCGCATAGCGACGGGCCAGTCGCCGCGGGCCGGCGCTCGTGTGATCTTGCGGCATGCCTGAAGGTTCCTAATCGCCTCAGCCAGATCGTCCGTGCGGTGCCCGATGAGGCCACATCGCTCAGTCGAGCGCCCGCAACAGGCTGACCATCTCGATGGCCGACAATGCCGCCTCGGCACCCTTATTACCGGCCTTGGTACCAGCCCGCTCGATGGCCTGCTCGATCGTGTCCACGGTCAGCACGCCGAAGGAGACCGGCACTGTGTACTTCATGCTGACCTGGGCGATGCCCTTCACGCACTCCCCGGCGACGTATTCGAAATGGGGCGTGCCGCCCCGTATCACTGCACCGAGGGCGACAATGGCGTCATACCCCCCTTTCGCCGCGATGCGCTCGATGACAACGGGCATCTCGAAGGCGCCTGGCACACGGACGATCGTCAAGTCGGCCTCGTCGGCGCCGTGGCGCCGGAGTGTATCGACGGCACCTGCGAGCAGACTCTCGACGATGAAGCTGTTGAAACGCGACACGACGAGACAAAACCGGGCCTGGTCGACCCGTAGCACACCTTCGACAGTCTTGATCATCAGCTCAGTCCTCACTTCGGCCGGTCAACGGGATAGACGTCGCAACGCGGCGCGCACTCGAGGCCTAGGTGCCATCGCCGCCGAGATACTCAACGACCTCGAGGTCGAACCCGGAGATCCCGTGCATCGCCTTCGGCGCACTCATCACCCGCATCTTACCAACGCCCAGATCGGCGAGGATCTGGGCGCCGATCCCGTAGGTACGCAACGCGTTGCGGTCCTGGCGGCGCGGCGGCACCTGATCGTCACGATCGTGCAGCTGAAAGTCGCGCACCCGCGCCAGCAGGTCGGCCGCGTTGTCGCGATTGCGCAGCACAACGATCACGCCTTCACCCTGCTCAGCGATCTGGCGCATCGCCCCGCGCAACGGCCAGCCGCAGGCCGAATGGACCGTGTCGAACAGGTCGCACAGCGCGTTCTGCAGGTGGACACGCACCAGTGTCGGGCGTTCGGCCTCGGGTTTGCCGAGCGTCAAGGCCAGGTGAATCTGATTGTCAATCGTGTCGCGATAGGCCAGGGCGCGGAAGGTGCCGTATTTGGTCGGCAGCTCGCACTCGCCTTCACAGCAAACGGTCTTCTCATTGCTGACCCGGTAATGAATCAGGTCGGCGATCGTGCCGATCTTGAGCCCATGGGCAGCCGCGAAGGCCTCCAGATCGGGACGCCTCGCCATGCTGCCGTCCTCGTTCAGGATCTCGACGATCACGGCCGCTGGCGAAAGACCGGCCAGGCGCGCCAGGTCGCAGCCGGCCTCGGTATGGCCAGCGCGGACGAGCACGCCGCCGGGCTGCGCCATCAGAGGAAAGACGTGCCCAGGCTGGACGACATCCTTGGGCGAGGCGTTTGGTGCCACGGCCGCTCGGATCGTCGTGGCCCGATCGGCGGCCGAGATGCCTGTCGTCACCCCGGTCGCGGCCTCGATCGAGACGGTGAAGGCGGTCGACAAGGGCGCGCTGTTGTCGCTGACCATCAGCGGTAGCCGCAGGCGCTCGCACCGTTCTTTGGTGAGCGTCAGACAGATCAGCCCGCGGCCGTATTTGGCCATGAAGTTGATGGCCTCCGGCGTAACCCGATCGGCGGCCAACAGGATGTCGCCCTCGTTCTCGCGGTCTTCGTCGTCCATGACGACGACCATCTTCCCGGCGCGGAGATCGGAAATCAGCTCTTCAGTGGAGTTCAAGGCCATGACGGGTGCGAGAAACGGACGGGAGGAAGATGTGTCGACGCATCGCGAGCAAGCCGCTAACGATAGCAGATCCCCGCGCAAAGCGTCATCAGTAGCCGGCCGTTTTCGCGGGCCGCGTCAGACCTGCCGGCATGCTGTATCGATCGGCGCCTGAAGGGTCGGGCGGCGCCGGTGCTCAGTTGCGCCAGCCGGGTCGTCGCGACGGCGGGCGCGATCCAAGCTGATCCCTTGGGCATCGCCGGGATTTTACAGCCGGGATCTGTAGTACAAAGGCCGACGAGCGTGTTTGGGTAAGCATTTCCACTGACAATGAAATCCGCGCAGCACGTTCGCTCCCTCGCCTTCTGGGAAAGGGTTGGGGTGAGGGAACGATCAGGGGCGAGGCGCCATGTCATGGTATGGGGTGGCTCGGCTCGCCCCATGACCGTTAGTCACGACCTGGGTAGTATCCTTATGTCGGCGCCAGCAACAACCCTTCCACCAACAACAGCGAGGGAGTGAAGTGGGCACACAGAGCAGTCATCATCAAATAAGCACGCTCCGGCATAGGCCAAGCCTCGTATTTGCCGGAGGCCGACCATGATCGATCCCGTCGTCGTCGAGCTCTCGCGCTGGCAATTCGCCGCTACGGCCCTCTACCATTTTCTGTTCGTCCCCCTGACGCTCGGCCTGAGCTTTCTGCTGGCCGCGATGGAGACGGTCTATGTCACCACAGGGCGTGTCATCTACAAGGAGATGGCCCAGTTCTGGGGCAAGCTGTTTCTGATCAACTTCGCCCTCGGCGTCGCGACCGGACTCACGATGGAATTCCAGTTCGGAACGAACTGGTCCTTCTATTCGACCTTCGTCGGCGATATCTTCGGCGCGCCGCTGGCGATCGAGGGCCTGATGGCCTTCTTCATGGAGTCGACCTTCGTCGGCTTGATGGTCTTCGGCTGGCATCGCCTGAGCAAGGCCCAGCACCTTGCCGTGACCTATCTAGTGGCCCTGGGCTCGAACCTCTCTGCGGTCTGGATCCTGGTGGCCAACGGCTTCATGCAGGATCCGCAGGGCGCGGTGTTCAATCCGGACACGATGCGCATGGAGCTGGCCAGCTTCGCCGACCTGATCTTCAGCCACGACGCCCAATCCAAGTTCGTGCATACAAGCATCGCCGGCTTCGTCACCGCCGCCATCTTCGTCTGCGGCGTGAGCGCCTACTACATGCTCAAGCGCCAGCATCTGGCGCTGGCGAAGCGCTCCTTCCGCATGGCGGCCCTGTTCGGTGTGCTGAGCAGCGCCGGTGTGATCACCCTCGGCGACGCGCTGGGATTCGTCGGCGCGCATGCCCAACCGAGCAAGCTCGTCGCGATGGAGGGGCTCTGGTCTTACGAAGAGCCTCCGGTCGGCTTCAACATCGCCGCGGTGCCGAACGAAGAAGAGATGCGTCATGACTACAGCCTGCAGGTTCCGTATCTGACCAGCTTGCTCGTGACCCGGAGCTTGGATAAGCCCGTCCCGTCAGCGGAATCCGTCATCGCCGAGGCCAAGGGGCGCATCCGCAATGGTATCCAGGCAGTCGCGGCCCTGAAGCGTCTGCAGAGCGATGCGACTGACACCGAGGCCAGGGACGAATTCGAGACCTACCGGGACGATCTTGGATACGGCTTCCTGGTTGGCGCCTACGCGCAGAATCAGGACCCGACCTTGGCCAGCGACGCCGATATCCAACGCGCGGCCCGCGATACGGTGCCCAACATGGGCCTGGTGTTCTGGTCGTTTCGAGTGATGGTCGTCAGCGGTCTCTTCATGCTCGCCTTCTTCATCCTCGCGACCATCTACACGCTGCGTAACGAGGTCGAGAACAAGCGGCTGTTCCTGGCCTTCTCCGTCCTGATGATCCCGGTCCCCTTCATCGCCTGCGAGGCCGGTTGGCTAGTGGCCGAGATCGGCCGTCAGCCCTGGACGGTCTATGGCATCCTGCCCACCTGGATGTCGGTCTCGACACACAGCGTCGGCAACCTGATCTTCTCATTGACCGGCTTCGTGCTGCTCTACTCGATCTTCATCGCGATCGAGATGTACCTGATGATCAAATTCATCCGCAAGGGGCCCACGCCAGAGGAAGAGCTCCCGCCGGATGAGGCGCCGGCGATCCCGGCCACGGCCAACTGACGACACCAGTGAGGAGACGCACTCGATGGAGCTGTATCTGATACTGAAGGTTGTCTGGTGGCTGCTGCTGGGCGTTCTGCTGATCGGGCTCGGCATCATGGTCGGGATGGACATGGGTGTCGGCACCGTGCTGCGCTACGTCGGGCGCACCGACTCCGAGCGGCGTGTCGCGCTCAACATCATCGGCCCCCACTGGGACGGCAACCAGGTGTGGTTCATCTTGGGCGGCGGCGCCATCTTCGCCGCCTGGCCGATCATCTACGCCACCGCCTTCTCCGGCCTATACGTGGTCATGCTGATCCTCCTCTGGAGCATGATCGTGCGCCCGCTCGGCTTCGAGTATCGCAGCAAGCTGCAGAGCCCGACCTGGCGCAATGCCTGGGACTGGTCCCTGTTCGTCAGTGGCTTTGTGCCGATGCTGGTCTTCGGGGCCGCGATGGGCAACGCGCTTCAGGGCTTCCCATTTCAGTTCGAATGGCATCTCGCTTCCCGCTACACAGGGAGCTTCGTGGCCTTGTTCAACCCGTTTGCGATCCTCTGCGGGCTCCTATCCGTGACCCTCTCGGTCTACATGGGCTGTGCGATGCTGATGATCCGTGGTGACGGTGAGCTCTATGCCCGCTCGAAGGACCTGCTGACCAAGAGCGCGCTGGCGGGCATTGCGATCTTCACGCTCTGCGGCCTCTGGGTGGTCTTCATGAAGGGTTACCACCTGGTGCAGGGGCCGGATCCTGCGATCGCGCAGACGCCACTGCAGCAGGAGGTCGCGCGGGCCCGCGGCGACTGGCTCAGCAACTTCCTCGCCCAGCCGCTGCTGTTCGTCGTACCCGCGCTTGCCTATGTGGGTCTCCTTGTCGGCCGCGCCATGGCGATGCGCGACCGCTCTCAGCTGGCCTGGTGGCTCGGCGCCCTCGCCTGGATCGGCGTGATCGGCACCGTCGGTGCGGCCATGTTCCCGTTCATGATGCCATCGAGCTCGACCCCGTCGCACAGCCTCACCGTCTGGAATGCCTCCTCGAGCGAGCAGACCTTGCTCTGGATGCTCGGCTTTACTGTCGTCTTCATGCCCCTGATCCTCTGGTACACAAGCTGGGCGTTCTGGGTGATGCGCGGCAAGGTAAGCGCCGCGCATGTCGAGACCGACGAGCACGCCTACTGATCAGGAGACGTCGAGCATGGGAACATTGGTACGGTTTGTGACTTATGCGGCGATTGCCGCGCTGGTCATCCTGATGGCCATCCTCCTTGGCGACTATGGGGCCTGGTACTTCGCCTGGATCCTCGGCACCGTGATGCTCGTGCTAGTCTCGGCCGCTGGCGGTGCGCTGCTCGACACGCAAGAGGAAGAGAGGCAGAAGAAGGACAGCTGACCCCCGAAGGGCACAGGGAGCGATGGCGGTCGCCGAGGGCAAGACGCCCGTCCAGGTCTGGCTGAAGGGCGAGGAGCGCCGAGCCTCGCGCCCGTTGAGGCTCGCCGTGGCCCTGGGCCTGACAGGCGGCCTGCTCCTCATCGGCCAGGCCGGCCTGCTGGCCTCCCTGGCCGATGCCGTCATCCTCCACAAGGCCCGTCTCGAAGACCTCTGGCCCCTCCTCTGGGGTCTCCTCGCCATCTTCTTCCTGCGTGCGGGACTGACCTGGGCGGCCGAGCGCGCGGCGTTGGAGGCCGCCGCGCGGGTGAAGCTCGGCGTCCGCCAACAGCTCGTCGAGAGGCTGCAGGCGCTCGGCCCGGCACGCCTCGCCGTCGAGAGCACTGGCGGGCTGACCAACACCGTCGTCGACGGCGTCGAGGCATTGGAGGGCTATTACGCGCGTTACCTGCCGCAGATGTCGTTGGCGGCCCTGATCCCGCTGGCGATCCTGGTCTTCGTCTTGTCCGTGGATTGGTTCTCGGCGCTGATCATGCTGCTCGCCGCGCCCTTGATCCCGATCTTCATGGTCCTCATCGGCAAGGGCGCCGAGGGCCTCAATCAGCGACAGTGGCGCACCCTGGCGAGACTCAGCGCACGCCTGTTGGATAGCCTGCAGGGGCTGACGACGCTCAAATTATTGAACGCCAGCCGCCGCGAGGCGGCCGTGATCGCGCGCCTCTCCGACGATTATCGTCGCAGCACGATGGCGGTGCTGCGGGTCGCCTTCCTGTCTTCATTGGCGCTCGAGTTCTTCGCCTCCGTCAGCATCGCCGTGGTCGCCGTATTCATCGGGTTTCGACTGCTCGGCTACCTGGAGTGGGGTCCGATCGACCTGCGCACCGGCCTGTTCGTGCTGCTCCTTGCCCCCGAGCTCTATCAGGCGCTCCGCAACCTGGGCACCCACTACCACGCCCGGATGGAGGCGATCGGGGCCGCGGAGGGGGTTGTGGAGATCCTCGAGCGCCCCCTGCCATCCCGCCCGACCACCTACCAGCCGTTGCCGGGCCACCCCCCATTCCCGATCCACTTCGATCGAGTGAGCTTCGCCTACGAGCCCGGGCGCACCGCGCTCAGCGACGTCAGCTTCCGCATCGAGCCTGGGGAGCGCGTGGCCCTTGTCGGGCCGAGCGGAGCAGGCAAGAGCACGATATTGAGCCTGGTGGTCGGCTTCCTGACGCCGGATAGCGGCGCCGTGCGCATCCAAGGGACCGATCTCGCCGTGATCGACCCTGATGCCTGGCGCCAACGACTGGCCTGGGTACCTCAGAGCCCACGGATCTTCCACGGCACGCTGCGCGAGAATATCTTGCTCGCTCGCCCCAACGCCAGCGACGGCGAGGTGCGCGCGGCCGCCGGCTTGGCACAGATCGACCGCTTCATCGACCAGCTGCCGGACGGCTACGAGACCCTCGTGGGCGAGCGGGGACAAGGGCTCTCCGGCGGTCAGGCGCAGCGCATCGCGCTCGCGCGCGCATTCCTGCGCGACGCGCCACTGGTCCTACTCGATGAGGCGACTGCAAGCCTCGATGCCGAGAGCGAGGCAGCGGTCCAGGCCTCGATCGAGCGTCTCGCCGAGGGGCGCACGATGCTGATCGTCGCCCACCGCCTCAGCACCGTCCGCCGCGCCGATCGGATCCTTGTCATCGAGGAGGGGCGGCTCGTCGAGCAGGGCGATCACGGTGAGCTCATGCGACACGGCGGGCTCTATGCCGCACTGGCGCACGCCTACGGAGCGCCCCAGTGAGAGACCTGCTGCGCGTCCTGCAGCATACGCGCCGCTATGCCAATTGGATGGCGCTGGGCATATTCGCGGCACTAGTGACCCTGGTCGCCAACATCGGACTGCTCGCCACGGCCGGCTGGTTCATCGCAGCGATGGCGGTCGCCGGCGCGAGCGGCACGGCGATCAACTATTTCACCCCCGCTGCGCTGATCCGCGCCTTCGCCATCGCGCGCAGCGCCGGTCGCTATCTCGAGCGGCTCGTGACGCACGAGGCAACCTTCCGCCTGCTCGCAGGGCTGCGGGTGTGGTTCTTCGAGCATCTCGAGCCGCTCGCCCCGGCGCGCCTCCAACAGACCCGCAGCGGCGATCTGCTGAGCCGCATCCGCGCCGATATCGACTGCCTCGACAATCTCTATCTACGCCTGCTGCTGCCAATCCTGGTGGCCGTGCTGGGCGCCGGCGCGGCGGTGGCGTTCCTGGCGCTCTACAGCGGCGCCCTTGCGGTCCTCGCCCTGGCCGGGCTGCTGTTGGCAGGGCTCGTCTTGCCCGCACTGGTCCAACGCCTAGGCGCGCCGCCCTCGGCGCGTCAGGTCGAGACGGCAGCTGCGTTGCGCACAGCCGCCGTCGACGGCCTGCAGGGCATGGCCGAGCTGACCGTCTACGGACAAGCGCAGAGGCAGTCGCGCGCCATCGCCGCGCTGAGCACGGCCTGGGTCGCCGACCAGCGGCGGCTGGCGAGCCTCAACGGCCTGTCGCTTGCCGGGGCCGGCCTGCTCGCGAACCTAACGCTCTGGGGCGGCCTCATCATCCTCGTGCCGCTCGTCGGTCTCGGGCGGATCGATGGCCCCGAGCTGACGATGCTCGCCTTTGTCCTCCTTGCCTGCTTCGAGGCGGTCGCCCCGCTGCCGCCAGCGTTTCGCTCCCTGGGCGCGATCCTCGCCGCGACGCGACGGCTGCTCGCGCTGATCGACACCGAGCCGGCGGTGCCCGAGCCGAGCGCGCCGGCGGCGCTCCCGCCGCGCCTCGATCTCGTATTCGATACCGTCTCTCTGCGCTATCAGCCCGACGCGCCCTGGGCGCTGCAGGATGTCTCCTTCGCCGTACGGGCCGGAGAGCGCGTTGCCCTGATTGGGCCAAGCGGCTCGGGCAAGAGCAGCGTCATCAATCTGTTGTTACGGTTCTGGGACTACCAGGGCGGTTGCATCACCCTCGGGGGTGTGGACATCCGAACGGTAAGCGGGCAGGACATCCGCCGTCAGGTCGCGGTGGTCTCCCAGCACGGCCATCTATTCAACACCTCGATTCGCGAGAACCTGCTACTGGCACGGCCGGGCGCGACGCCCGAGCAGCTCGAGCAGGCCTGCGCCGCCGCTCAGATCCAAGAGCTCATCGCATCCCTGCCACAGGGCTACGACACCCCGGTCGGCGAGGCCGGCCTGCGGCTCTCCGGCGGGCAGGCCCGGCGCCTACTCATCGCGCGTGCCGTACTGCGCGATGCACCGATCCTGGTCCTCGACGAGCCGACCGAGGGGCTGGACTCGGCCACCGCCCGCTCGCTGATGACCGCCATACAGACCCTGATGGCCGGGCGCACCGTGCTCCTCGTCAGCCACCGCGCCGCGGACCTCGCGGGTATGGATCGGATCATCCTGCTCGATCAGGGCCGGGTGCTCGATCAGGGAGTCCACGCCGAGCTGCTGACGCGCTGCCCGGCCTATCGCGGCCTGTTCGATCGGCTTGGCGAGGAACTGGGCGAGATCCCCA
Source organism: uncultured Chromatiaceae bacterium (assembly GCA_964583605.1). Taxonomy (GTDB): domain Bacteria; phylum Pseudomonadota; class Gammaproteobacteria; order Chromatiales; family Chromatiaceae; genus CAZOWL01. The sequence continues at coordinate 18,717 of CAZOWL010000014.1, forward strand.
GTATGGCCAAGGCCTAGAGGGGCAAGGCCGTGAGCCCCGCCCTGCCTGGCCTCAGGGCTCTCAGGGCTCTTAGGGGCTCATGCTGAGACCTTGGCCGCGGCGCGCGGCCGTGCTAAACCACGCTCAGACCGAGAAAATCGACGATCGCGTCAAAGGTATCGCGGCGATTGGGAATCTCGTTGTGGGTGCCAGCCACAAGCTTGGCAGATGTCAGCGCGTTGCGCGGAAACCCCAGTGTCGTGCCGGCGCTTGCGCTCCAGGCGGGCACGACGCCGTCCCCGTCGCGCGTGGATGCGACGGGGTCCCCGAAGCCGATGGCAAGGCCGCCGGCGACGGTGTACGGCACGACATCCTCAGTCACGCTGCTTCGCGAATACAGCGATAGGGAGTCGGCGGGGACCTTGTCGGTGAGAACCTCGTGCTTGAGCTTCAACGAGGCGTCGATGACCCGGCGCTTGCTCGCCCCCTTGAAGCTCCATGGCCGGGCGGGATTGAAATAGGTGTCCTGCACGCCCTTAGCGCCGCTTGGCGCCCCTCCCGAGAAGGGGAAGGGCTGCTCCAGCTCCTCGTCGGTCAGCCCGCGCTCCATCGATTCCTCGCTGTCCGTGCCCTCGGGCCCATCCCCGACGCGCAGCGCTGTGAGCACCGAGCCCAGATAGCGGCGCTTGAGCCCCGCCTCGAGGAGGCGGTCCTGCAGGTCGCGGACATCGCGGAAGGTGCCGCGCTCCTGCGCAAGCTGCGCCAGATTCGCCGCTATGGTTGGCGTGATGCCGTCCAAGCTCGGCAGCAGGGTCCGCATTTGCTGTTGGGTCAGACTATTGATGTCTATGCTGCTCATCGGTGGCGCTCCTTCGTGGGGGTTATCCTCTCTATACGGCGGAGCGGCCGAATTGGATCGATGAGCCGCGGCCATCCCTGGCCTAGATTCCGATTGCTGACAATCCGCCGATCTGCTCCGCGTGACGGCCTGGCCATGGCGCGCCTCTCCCCGCTCCGCGGGGCGCGCCATGGCCAGGCCGCACGCTGCGCCACCTGCTTGAGCTCACGACACCTGAGCTCGGGCGGGACGGAAGCCGAGGTCGTCGTAGCGGTCGTCGGGCCCGCCCCTGCCGCGGACCGCCCGGCCGGCGACGGCATCCGCCTTCGCATCGACCCAAGCCGTCCCGTCTGTTGGCGCCCCCTCGTAGCTGTCGTGCCAGTGGTCCTGCACCCACTCGTAGACATTGCCGAGCATGTCATAGAGCCCCCAGGGGTTCGGCATCTTCTGCCTCACCTTGCGGGTACCGGCCCTCGTGTGCGGGTATTGCTTCTGCCTGCCGCCCCACCAGCCAGTCGAGCTGTCCTCGTACTCATCGAGATCATAATCGACACCGCTATTCCCGCCATACCAGGCGATGGGATCGAGGGCCGGCGCGTCCATCGATGTTGCCACGTCGCCCCGGATCTCGATCGGGCCCGTGTAGAGGGCCGTGGCGGTCCCGGCCCGACAGGCGTACTCCCATTGGGCCTCGCTGGGCAGGACGATGCGCCCACCGTCGTCGTCCAGAGCCAGGAGACGTTCGTGCAGGGCCTCGACGAAGCGCTGCGCGTCCTCCCAAGTGACACGCTCCACCGGACGCTGCGGGTCGCGGAAGCGGCTCTCGTGCTCACCGAGCACGGCCTCCCACAGCGCCTGGGTGCAGGGGGTGTCGAAGAGCCAGTAGCCCTGGGCGATGAGGGCCTCCTGGCGCGGGCCTTCGTCGTCATAGCGGCCGGGCTCGTCCTCGGGCGAGCCCATCCAGAAGCGCCCGGGCGGGATCCAGCGCATCCGCTGGGTGACCAACTCGCCATCCTCGCCCGCAACCTCGAGCTCGACCCAGGCGCCGTACTGATCCCAGCCCCAGCGCGCGGCCCAGGCTGGCGGAGCGCCCGACTCCCAAAAGGCGGGATCAGGGTCCGAGTCGCCCGGCTCGCCGATCGGCTCGACGCCAAGCCAGCGGTTGCGGCTGGTCAACCGCCCGAGCGGGCTGCTCGGCGGCCCATCGAGCATTGGGTCGCTTGCCGGATCGCCGGTCGGGACCTGCTGCCGATCGCTCGGGCAGATGAGCAGTTGGGCACCGCGCTGCCCCACGGCGATGGTGATCGTGTCGCTGTTGGGCTCGCCGTCGATGTCGCGCAGGTCAAACTCCGGCGGCGGCTCGCCGCCTTGTTCGTCGGCAACCATCGCCGCCCAGAGCCGGTGCATCGGCTGCTTGCGCCAGACAGGCTCGCGCGTCTTGACGGCCCGCCGCTCCAGGCGCCGGAACCAAGCGACGACACCGTCCGCTAGGCCCTGTCCAGCGGCGAGGCGTGCCTCCAGGGCGGCAAAGAAGGCGTCGCGGGCCTCTCGCTCCGCGGCGTCGAGCAGCGCGGAGGAGGCCTCCGAGAGCAGTGCTGCCTCGCCGAAGCGGACCTCATCGGGCAGCGAGCCGTGCCACGCGAGCTGCCGGAGCCACAGCTCGCGCTGCGCCGGCGTCATGGCAATGGCGCTGCGCTCCCAAGGAATCAGGGTCCAGACCGCGCGCACGGCGTCGGGCGCGGTCTGCGGTGCGAAGGGCACCAACGCTGCGGCCCGCGCACCCGCCTGGCGTATGCGCTGGCCGAGCTCCAGCCAGAAATCACGCGCCCGGGCGCCGCCTGCGGCGAGCACCCCGAGGTCACCCAGCGCAACGAGGACACCGCCCGGTGGCGGCGGGGTATAGCCGTTGAGCGCCGTCAGCGGCCAACCCGGCTGCCGACACAAGGCGCGCGGGAGGATCAGCGCTTCGTCGACGACGCCATCGATGCGGGCATGCGCCGGGAACAGGTCCCGCAGCGCCCGCCGCGTAATGCCCTGGTCGTGCCAGTAGGGGACCAGGTGTCGGCTGCGATCGTCCAGGATCTGCACCGGGGCGCCCCAGCGTCGCGTGCGACGGAACGGCACGCGCTCCAACAACTCGCCGCGGCTGAGCCGCGCGACGATGCGCGCGACGTCGGGCGTGCGCGTCGCCAGATCGGCGGCGAAGGCCGTGCGCAGGCGTGGTAGCAGGGCCGGCCAAGTGTTGAGCGGTGCATAGCGGGCCGGCGGCGGAGGCCGCGAAGGCCAGCGCGGCAGCTCTCGGGCCGCGGAATCCTCTATTTGCGCTACGCGCCGCGCCTGCTCAGTCTCCTCTGGCGGCGCCTCTGCGACCAGCTCGGTCGCCATCCAGAACGTCAACGCCGGCATGGCGTCGATGCCAGTCCCGACAGGCGCGGGGTCGCCGGGCTCGATCGTCTTACCGACCTGGGCGACGCCTTGTGCCTGGCGGCCATCCGCGTGCTTGCCCTCCTGGCGCTTGCCGAGAATTGGCAAGCCGAGCTGGTCCGCGGCGGCCTGCAGCAGTTCTGTACCGCCGGCGCCCCGGATCCGCACCAGGTCGGCCAGGCCCAAGTCGGCGGCCGGCGTGGCAGCCGGGGCCGCCCGGGGACTGGGCTCAAGACTCATGTGGCAGCGTCTTCTCCAGGGCGAACTTGGCGATCTGGCCAAGGATTGCGTGCTGCGCCGCCGGGTCGCCCGGCGCCTGCTGGCGGACCGCGCGCAGCAGGTCCAAGCACTCGGCGGCACCGGGGCGCGGCAGCGGACCCGGCACCGGCAGGTCGCCTTCGGCGGAAATGCGCTGGTCGGCGATGAGCTCGACGGCGCGGTCTAGCACCGCCCGTCGCTCCACGTCCATACCGAGGTCCTTGAAGTGCGCCTGGGCGCGCTCGCGCAGGCGCTTCTCCAACTCCTGGCGAGTGTCTCCCAGCATCAGCCGCAGCACCCAGCAGCGGCGCAGGAAGGCCGGCGGCAGCTCGCGCTCCTCGTTGGTGGTGATGATCACCAGCGGTGCCCGGCCGGTGGCCTCTACCGCCTGCTCGGCACCAAGAGGGACGAATCGGCCGTTGCCGAGTGCCTCCAGCAGGCCGTTCGGCACCTCGCTCTCGGCCATGTCGATCTCATCGATGAGCAGCACGCAGCCATTGGCGGGATCCTCATCCTCGGCACGCTCAGGCTCACGGACCCGACCGGGTGCCTGCCCAGCGGCCTCCCAGTTCAGCGCCCATCACAACGGGCCGGGGCGCACATAGTTGCTGACAGCGAGTCGTGCCTGGCGCTTCCTCGCCGTGAGCCTGACCAGGCGTAGCTCGCCCTTTTGCTGCAGCGCACCCTCCACCTGCGCATCGGCAAGCCGTGCGACAGCATCGTAGGTCCAGAGCAGGTCGCGCGCCTCGGTACGGGCATCGACGACCATCTCCAGGTACGGCCGGCGCAGACAGCGCGCCACGGCGCGCGCCAGCTGGCTCTTGCCGATGCCGGGCTCGCCCCGCACCAGCAGCGGCCGACTCGAAGACAGCGCTGCGTTGACAGCGTCGATCGAGTCTTGATCGAAGCGGTGGTACTGCTTCGGCCAGACACCGCGCGGCGGCAGGTCCTCGACGTGCTCCGGCTTGATCTTGAGCAGTTGCGTCATCGTGAAGTGTCCTCGGCACAGGGCAAGAGCTCGCGCAGCAACCACAGACGCTCGCGCTCGCGCTTACGCGCCTTCAGGTCCCGCTGCAAGGCCAGCACCCCGAAATCCAGCTTGCCGTACTTGCCTTTCAGGAACCCCAATGCGCTGCGCGCACCGACGGGCAGGGTGGCGGCGTCGGCATCCAGTAGCATGTAGTAGAACTCGCGGCGGTGAATCGCGCGCTTGTCGAGCTCGTCGTTCACGATCTCGCGCATCGTGGCTCGATCTTGGTCACTCGACACATATTGCTCCTCTTCATCGAGTCCAAGGCGCGCAGCCAAGTCTGCCTCGACATCGCCAATGAAGCGGCTCCCGTCGCTGTCGAAGCCGGACTCCGGCGGCGGATCGAGCAAGTCGCGTGGCTCCGGCAAACTGTCGCGATTCGGCAGGTCCTTGAAGTGGGTCGGTCGTCCGCGCACCCCAGCCATGATGACCTCGGCGGAGGTCCGAAGCCCAGCGGGGATCTCCAGCACATAGGCATCGGGTTGAGCCGCGCTGGCCATGAGTGCTGTCACGCTGACCGGATCGTAAGCGCATGGCAGCATCTCCCCGATGATGTCAGCCACCGAGGCGCGCGCAGTAGGTCGCTGCGCAGCGGGTAGCGCCTTGACGGCCGCGTGCAGTGCATCGAGGACGTCATCAGGATCCGCGTTCAGTAGTGCCTGCGCCAGCGCCTCGGCGCTGTTCGGGGCGCTCCCCAGCCGAGCGCCGAGGGGGCCCCGCAAAGGCTTGGCGGCAGCGGCATCCAGATGGAGGCGCAACGCTTGCTCGGCTGCGTCCTTGCACGCGCGATCATCGTTATAGCCGAGTTTCTCCGCAAACTCTGGGCATCGGAACAGGCTAGCCGCAAATGTCGCCTTGAGCCGGTGCTCGGCCTTGGTGGGGGTCTGAACGATGACACCCACTACCTGGCCGTGGACCACCACCGGCGCACCGGACACCCCGCCCCAGTCGTACGGGTTGGCAAAGCCAGGCAATAGGTCGAGGTGCAGGCGCGACGCGGTGCTCGCGGCGCCATTTGTCTTGCCAGCGAGCGGGAACTCGCGACGCTCGCCAATGTTGTCGGCGCGGACCGGGAAGCCCTCACTGGCCCAGTCGTCCAGGTGCCGCGGACGCAACGGCGAGAGGTAGAGCCAGCGCGGGAGCTTCTCGGGCAACGGACAGTGCAGCAGCGCTACGTCGGTCTCTTCGTGCTACCACAGTATGGCCGAGCGCTCTATGCGTACCGGCGGCGCGATGCTGTCCGGCTGATGGAACCAGTTGATGTGGATGGGGGCGTCCGGTGTGAGGTCGACCGGAAAGAGGCCATGACGGCTGGTGATGATGCGGTCCTGGCCGACCGGGAGACCGGTACTGCACTCCTTGCGACCGTTGTGGAGTGGGACCTCGATCAGGACCAGTAGGTCGCGCCAGCGCTCCTGCATCGACCGTTCCCTCGGCGCGCCCGCGCTCGCATGTCAGCCCCGTTGGCCCGAGACGTTGAGATCGCCTCCGCCAGACTTCGGGTCGAGCTTCAGGCGAATGGTGTGCCCGTGCTCGCGATTGACGCCGCCGGCGGCCTCCCCTTCGATGAGCCAGACTTTGAAGCCGACCTTGCCTTCGCCCTCGTAGGTGGTCACCACCTGCAGCTCGACCTCAATCTCCCTCACGGTCAGTTGCAGGTGATCCCCAGCAGCCTTGCGCTCGGCTTCGGCGAGCTGTTTCCGCAGTTGGGCAAGGACATCCGCGAGCGCGAGTTGCTTCATGGTTGTCGTGTCCGTTCGTCGCTGAGGCAAATATGGTTAGCACGTCCGTTGCCCTGATGCGGAGCATCATCGGGCTGAAGCATCATTGCGGTCAGGTCGTCCGACGCACGTTGCGCACCAGATCCCCGGCGAAAGCCCAAAGCCAAGTCCTTCGCGAGCTCAGGCAAGCTCATGGAGTCACCAGCTCAGGGGTCGGGTCGATTCCCCTCCCCTGCCGGTCGCTCACACGAACGCGACGAGCGGTGCGCCCTGGCCTTCAGAACCCCCGTGTGCGTTGGGCGACCAGAGCCGACGCGTGCCCGCGCGTGGGATCCCTTCACCGCGCGCTTAGGCAGACAACAGTCGTGTGACGTGCAAAAGATCGCGGAGGGAAACGATCTTGGTGGCCTCGTAGCAGCCCAGCGCGAGCAGGTCCTGTTCGTCACCGGTGACGAGATAGTCGACCGATCCCGCGACCGCGATGGCCAGCAGGTAGTTGTCGTAGGGATCCGGTGAGGCATCGATCTGCGGCAGCGAATCGAGCAGATGCGCCATCTCCCGGATCTGGTTGATCAAGCGGCCGGCGAGGGCCGGACTCAGGCGCTCCCGGATCTTCGGATAGCGGGTGACCCGCGCAAGCTCATCGATCTGGGCCGCAGCGCTCACCAGGGTGAAGGCACCCAAGCGCCACGCCGCCACGAGCTTGGCCGCCGGCGACGTCTCTATGAGCAAGGCGCTGATCAGAATGTTGGTGTCGAGCACCGCGCGCACGGGTCAGTGGTCGCGCGCACGCGACTCGGACAGCGCCTGGCGCAGCTCGCCTTTGACCGCGTCGGTCGCTTCATCGACCAGCGCCTGGAGCTCCTCTTCAGGAAGACCGGCAAACGACGCCCGAGCCTCATTGATGGTCTGATCGATCATCCGCCACTTTATCGCTTCCTCGACGAACAACGAGAGATCGCCTTTCTTCAGGCCACGTCGGGCAAGAAAGGTGCGAAGAGCCACGTCGGTCTCCTTCGAGACAGTCACGGTCCAGCGGGTCTTGGTCGGATCGGGCATGGAGCACCTCGGCGAAGAGGATAAGCTGCTAACGATCATGGGGCGAGGCGAGCCACCCCAGATGATGAAAGGTCGCCTCGCCCCTGATCGTTCCCTCACCCCAACCCTCTCCCAGAGGGCGAGGGAGCAAACGTGCTTCGCGAAATTCATTGTAAGCGGCTGTCGGGAACGGCACTTAATAGCCTATACGCTTAGCTGCTTACGCGCGAATCGGGGTAGATTGATGTCATCCTCAACCCGGTGCGCGCCGGGCTGGTCGAGGCGCCCGAGGAGTGGCTGTGGAGCAGCTATGGGGCGATGATGGGGACCGCGCCAGCGCCGAGTTGGTTGGCGGTGGACGCGCTGCTGACTCAGTTCGCCGCGTCTCGGAAAGAGGCCCGTCGTCGCTATCGGGCATTCGTGTACGAGGGCATCGGGCGAGACATCTGGCAGGGATTGCGCCAGCAGATCTATCTGGGGGGACGAGGCGTTCGTCGCGCGCATGCAGGGTGAAGTCCGGGTTGAAGGCGACAGGCTGAGCGTCCCGCAGGCGCATCGCCGCGCGCCAGCGCCGACGCTGGCGCAGATCGCGCAGCGATCGCAAGTGCGAAACGCCGCGATCGTGGCGGCCTATGCGACCGGCGCCTACACCTATCGCCAGATCGCCAATTATTTCGGCATCCATTTGGCGACGGTGGGCTGCGTCGTGCGAGGCGGGATGCAAGGATGCGAGAACTGACCCGGCGCGGCTTGCGGCCGACACGCCCGAGGCCATCCATGACAAGCTCCTGCATGTCGTGACCGAGCGGCTGCACACCATCGGTAGCGCGTCAGGCGGCACGGATGTCCATCTTTGTCGAGGAAGCCGAGGCCCTCTGGCAAGGGGATCTCAGGACCTTTGAGCAGGGTCTCCACGGCCTCGAAGGTACGCGTGCCCTGCGTCGTCGATTCGACGATCGATGACTCATCGAGCCGCACCGGATAACCGTGCCTAGCCTGGAGAAGATTGACGCTGTCTTCATCCCAACAGGCGTGAACGACGCGCCGGTTCTCGCGGCCGCGGTCGATGAAATCGCCGAGAAAGACCGCCTTGCGCCGCCGCATATCCGGGACATCGCCGGGCAGCGATCCGCCGTCAATCGGCTGGTAGATGCCGTCAATCCGTTTATAACCTAGCCCCACGAGGAGCCCCTAGAGCATCTCCCATGACCGTGTACATCCCCGATGATGTCACAGTCCAGCATATGCCTGAGCCGCCCTCGCAGCGCGATCAATCAATTGTGATTGCGAGCGCACCGATGCCGCGCCGGTTAGCACACACTTCTTAAATTCGCCGCGCAGAAACCAGTCGGATGAATCCGTCATGACACGCCGTCGTCACAATTCGAGGTACTTTGCAAGCAGGTCACATCCAAGGGTACTCTTATCTGGATTCTGAGAAACGGTTCGCAGTTTAGCGATCTAACCGCGCATTCTCGACGCTCGTATCGCTCTTGGCCGTTGGTCACTTGGATATGCCGTGCCGCATCGGATCGACCTGACGGATCTGACCAGTCTTCCGTCGCCGCCAAGCTTGGTGTTGAGGCTGCTGCGGGCATTCGGAGACGAGGAGACGGACTTTGGCGAGCTCGCCGAGATCTGCTCGCAGGATGCCGCGCTGGCGGCGCGCATCCTTTCCGTGGCCAACTCGGCCGCGTTCCGCCGGCGCGCGCCGCCTTTCCACGACCTCGACCGGGCCCTGATTACGCTCGGGCTGGAGACGGTCAGGACCATCGCGCTCGTCACCTCCGTGATGCAGTCTTTTGGCCGGCTCCCGGGCATGGGCCCATCCGAGCTCGCCGACTTCTGGCGGCATGCCCTGGTCTGCGCACATCTTGCGCGGCGCTTGGCGCTGACCACAGGCTACCCGCGCCCGCAGGAGGCCTATCTGAGCGGGCTGCTCCACGATATCGGCAAGTTGGTCGTCGCCGGACAACGCGGCGAGGGGTACGTGCAGGTGCGTACGCTCGCCTTGACGCCGCAGGACTACGTCGCGCACGAGCGAACGCTGTTTGGTACCGATCATTGCGAGGTCGGCGCGGCGCTGATGTCGTCCTGGCAGCTCTCGTCGTTTCTTGAGGATTGCGCGCGCTTTCACCACGAGCCCGTCACCGGACTGCGCGACGCTCACCTGCTGATCCGGCTGGTCTACGTGGCCAACGCGCTCGACAGCCACCAGTGGCTGCCGGATCAGGCGCTCGCCGTTGGTGACGGGTTGCTTGGTCTGACGGCCACACTCCTCGCACGTCAGAGCGGCGAGGCGCGCGCCGAGGTGGGCCAGCTCGCTGAAGCACTTGGCATTGGCGTGTCGGCAACCGGCGCGCATCAGGCGCCATCGCCGCTGCAGCAGGAGGTCCGCGACACGGCCCTTGTCACCGGCGTGCGCGCCCAGCTCGATCCGCTCCGGGAAGAGCCCGCGCTGCTCGAGTCCATTGCGCGGTGCATAACCATTCTGTTCGGTGTTGACCGCACCCGTTTCTTCATCCCCGCCGCAAACGCGAGCCTGCGCGGGGTCGATCCGCTGCAACCCGATGCCCCGTTCAACGACCTCGCCTGCTCCACCGTCGGCGGGGCCTCGCTGGTGGCGCGCGCCTTCACCGATGGAGACCTGGTCGAGGCTAGGGTCCGTTCCCAAGAGATCTCTGTCCTCGACCGGCAGGTGCTCGGTGACGGAGACGGGGCGTTGCTCCTCCCGCTGCGATGGAGCGGACACTCGCGGGCAGTGGCCGTTCTTGACGCAGGCCCGGCGCAGCGGTCGCGCCTGCTGAGCAACGCCAGGTTATTAACACTGTTCGCCGCGGAGGCCGGTCGTGTGCTGGGCGATCAGCAAGAGCGTCGCGAGCGTGAGCGGCGCGAGCAGGAGGATCACCAACTGCTCGAGCACGGCCGACTTCAACAGCTGGTCCACGAGGCCAACAACCCGTTGAGCATCGCCCAGAGCTACCTGGAACTGCTTGGGCAGCGGCTCGGCGAGGACGAGGACCTGGACGTGCTGCGGGAGGAGCTCGACCGGGTCGGCGCGATCTTGGTGCGGCTCGTTGAAGACGAGCCTCAGCCGGCGACCAAGAGCGACAGCGAGGATCCCGCGCGGCTGGTCCGTCGCCTGGTCGGTGTGCTCGACCGAGCACTGTGCCGACCCCGGGGCATCGCGCTTGCCCTGCACTGCGATTCGGCAGTTCCGGCACTGACGATCGATGACGACGCCCTCAAGCAGGTACTGCTGAACCTGATCCGTAATGCCGCCGAGGCGGTCGCCGACGGCGGGCGCATCGGGCTCAATATCGCCGCCGGAGTGAACGTGCAGGGCCGCAGCCATATCGAGCTTTCTGTGACCGACGACGGCCCGGGTGTCCCCGAGGCATCGATCCCGCGCTTGTTCCAGCCGGTGACGAGCACCAAGTCGGGACACGCTGGTGTCGGCCTGGCGATCGTGCGCACCCTGGTCGAGCAGGCCGGCGGCCTGGTGACCTATCGCACCGCCGAAGGCGGGGGAGCTCGCTTTCAAATCCTGATCCCCGTCTGCGATAAAACGCCACCGCGGAGGAGTTCATGAATTGGCCGGAGCAGTCGGAAGCGTCATCGTCTCTTCCGCATGCGACCGATGAATGCCGCAGATTGCTTGTCGTCGACGATGAGCCACGGGCGCGCTCGGCGCTCGAACGACTGCTGGGTCCCCTCGGATTCGACATCACCAGTGTGGCGAATGCCGACCAGGCGCTAGAGCATCTGGCCAATGAGCGTTACGACGCGGTGCTCCTCGACCTCGCCATGCCCGGCGCTAGCCCTACCCGGGTGCTCGACCGGGTGGCTGGGTCCCGCGGTGAGACCGCGGTCGTAGTTGTCAGCGGCACTCGATCTGTGAACGAGGCCACCCAGGCGCTTCGTCAGGGCGCGCACGATTTCGTCTCCAAGCCCTACCGTACCGAAGAGCTGCTGCAGAGTATCGCGAGCGCCTGCCGGAGGATGGCCTTGGAGCGCTCTCGCGTCTTGATGGAGGCGCGACTGCGGGAATCTGAGCGTCTGCACCGCTTTCTGGTGCACAGCTCGCCGGATCTGATCTTCATGCTCGACGCAAACGCCCGCCTGCGCTTCGTCAACGAGCGTCTCAGCAGCTTGTTGGGGCAAGTCCCGGAGGCGCTGCTGGGCTGGCCGTTCCTCGAGATCATTGAGCCCGCTCAACGCGACCGCGCTAGGGCGGTCGTGACGGAGCTGCTTGGCGACCCAGCAGGCAGTACTCGGACGATCGAGCTCGCACTGCTGGGGGCCACCGGCGGCGACCCGGTACCATGCGAAATCAAATTTCTAGCGCACGCGACAGACCGTGAGCCGCGGGGTGAGCTATTCGGGGTGGCGCGCGATCTCACCGATCGCCACCGCGCCGAGGAGGCGCTGCGCCGCTCAAACGACCTCCTCCAGCACGTCATCAGCACAAGCCCGGCCGTGATCTATTCCCGCCGGCCCGGCCACAACCGGGACCTGACCTTCGTCAGCGACAATGTCACCGAGCTCCTCGGATACGAGCCGAGGCAACTCGTGGATGGCGCTATCACCTGGCGCGAGCTGATTCATCCAGACGACCTGGAGCGCATGGAGGAGGACCTCGATTGTGTTGAGGAGCGCCTCAGCGGCACGTGCGAGTACCGCATGCGCGCCAGCAACCAGGGGTGGCGCTGGGTACGCGATAGTGTGCGGCTCCTATGCGACAGCTCGGGGCGTCCGCTCGAGCTGGTCGGGTCGTGGCTCGACAACACCGAATCCCACTTGCTGTCCGAGCAGCTCAAGCTGCAAGCCAGCCTTGATTCTCTAACCGGTCTGCTCAACCGGCGCGCCTTCGAGCAGTGCCTGCGTCACGCGCTGGAGGGCGCCCGCCAAGAGCACTGGGTGCACGCGCTCTGCTATCTCGATCTCGATCAGTTCAAGGTCATCAACGACACCTGTGGTCATGCCGCAGGCGACACGGTGCTGCGCCAGCTCGCGCACGTGCTAGAACGCTGCGTCCGCAAGCAGGACGCGCTGGCGCGCCTCGGCGGTGATGAGTTCGGCGTACTGATGGAGCGTTGCGATGCCGAGGGGGCGATGCGCGTCGCCAAGACGCTATGTAAGGCAGTCAACGACTTTCGCTTCGTCTGGGCCGATAAGACCTTCCGACTTGGGGCCAGCATCGGTCTCGTTCTGATCGATAAGGATAGCGAGGGCCTCAACGCTGTGCTCAGCGCCGCCGACAGCGCCTGCTACGCGGCCAAGGACGCCGGGCGCAACCGCATCCACCTGTATGCCGAGGAGGACACCGAGCTGCAGCGTCGCCACGGCGAGATGCAGTGGGTGTCCCGGATCAACCAGGCGTTGGAGCAGAACCGCTTCCGCCTTGTCTTCCAGCCGATCATGCCGATCAGCGCCCCGCCCAACGGACACCACTACGAGCTGTTGCTACGCATGTACGACGAGGCAGGCGAAATGGTCATGCCCGGCGCCTTCCTGCCGGCGGCGGAGCGCTATCAACTGATCGGACGCCTCGATCAATGGGTCCTCGACAACGCGATGGACTGGCTGTGCAAGAACCCGCGCCACGTGCAGGATCTGAGCCTCTGCGCAATCAACCTCTCTGGGTATTCGTTAGGCGATGAACAGTTGCTCGACCGCTTGGCGACTCGGCTCCACAGCGAGGGGCCGGATCCCGCGAAGCTCTGTTTCGAGGTCACCGAGACCGCAGCGATCTCAAACATGTACAACGCTGTGCAATTCATCCGTACGCTGAGAGAGATGGGCTGCCGTTTCGCGCTCGACGACTTCGGCAGCGGGCTGTCCTCGTTCGCCTATCTCAAGAGCCTGCCAGTCGACTTCATCAAGATCGACGGGATGTTTGTCGAGGACATCGCATCCAGCCCAGTAGCGCATGCGATGGTCAGGGCGATCAACGAGATCGGCCAGGTGATGGGCATGAAGACGGTCGCCGAGTTTGTCGAGACAGAGGAAGCGCTGACCGTGCTGCGCAGCATCGGCGTCGACTTCGCGCAGGGCTACCAGATCGGCCGCCCGCGGCCAATCGAGGATCTCGAGCCGCGGTGACAGGGACTTCGCCCGGGCATCCCTGCCCGGGGGTAACACTGTCGCCCAAGCGATTACGACTCGCTCGGTTTGCTCCAGGTACGCCCCGGCTACGACCTCTCCCGCCTTTGCAATGAATTTCGCGAAGCACGTTCGCTCCCTCGCCCTCTGGGAGAGGGTTGGGGTGAGGGAACGACCAGGGGCGAGGCGACCTTTCATCATCGGGGGTGGCTCGCCTCGCCCCATGATCGTTAGCGCGGCGCCGATCTCGCCGCCTCCCAGCGTCTTCCACAGGCGCTGTGGTCAACCCTGTGGATAAGCTCGGTAAAACAACCGTAACATCCCGACAGCGCTCCGGTTGCGTTAGATCGGCCGAAAATTGGCCAGCACCGCCAGGCGTCGATCGCCAGCGCGGACTGCGATAAGGAACCCCTATCAGCACGGGGCCACCCGAGGCCCTTCACGCCTGCTTCGTCGCCTGTTTGCCCTATACCGCAGCAGGTCGGTGGGGCTTGCATCTCATCAACGTGCGTCGCTTGGCCGGCTCGTCGACCAAAGTCTTGCGCGATGCGCTCTCAGGCTCCGACCAGCCTCGCCGCCGGGGCGCGGCTCTGAGCATGCAAGATAAGGTGAAAACAGGGTACTAGGCATCCGCACTCGATCGGAGAGGCAGACCGAGCCGATCGCTCGAAGGTCTGACCGCGACAAACTGAGAGACCCGCAGGGGCGGTTCGCGGCAATCCTGGTCAGCTGGCCGCCATCGATAGGCGACCATCGGCCCGCCCTTACCCACCGAGAAATCCAGACAGGCGACATTGTGCCGGAGGGGGCGAATCTCCCCTTGGAGCCAGTAATGCCCAACGAACACCGGCGCCGCGTCGGCGGCGTAAGGGGCGCGACGCATGCCTTCGGGCAGCGGCCGGTCCGGGACCGCAGATCTCTGCTCCGGAGCGACCATCGCTGCCTGGCGGTAGGTCCGGGCGGTCGCCCACCATCGGTAGCGGACCCGGCGGCGAGGATGGTCGTCCTTGTCCACGAGGGCAACTTCGCCGGGCAAGGGGATCTCCGGACCCTTGAGTAGGGTCTCCAAGGCCTCGAAGGCCAGCGTCCCGTTAGTCGTCGATTCAACGAGCGAGGCGTCATCGAGCCGAGGTGGATCGCCCAGCCGTTCACGGAGGTGGTCGACGCTTGCCTGATCCCAGCATGCATGCACGAGCCGCAGCCGACGACCGGATGAGCCGTCATCGCAGGCAGGATCGCAGAGCCCGCCACGGTCCTCCCGACCGAGGCTGGAGTCGAGCTCCAAGAACAGCGGGAGGGTCCGAAACCAGCCGATGACGTCCCGGGTCTCTTCGCCGTCGAGCGGAAACTCATCGAGAAAGCGCCGATGCTGGGCCGAGCTCTTCTCCGTATGCGGGCGGAGAGGCTCGCCAGTCTGAGGGTGCCGCGTGTGATAGGCGATCGCGTTGAGCTCGTGGTTGCCCATCACGGCCAGGGCATGACCGGCTTCGACCATTCTCCTGACGATCTCGACAACGCGGCGATTCTCGGGGCCCCGGTCGATGAAATCGCCGAGAAAGACCGCCATGCGCGGCCGCGCACCCGGAACATCAGACGCCTTGTAGACACCGTCGATCCGCTCATAGCCCAGCGTCAAGAGCAGCCGCTCGAGCAGCTCCCCCTGACCATGGATATCACCGAGGATGTCGTAATCCAGCATACATTCAAGCAGTGGCCGCCCAATCAGGACCCTGCCGCCGGCGCTGCGCCGTCCAGTTCCGCTCTAGTTATTGGTGGCGTAGCTGTTTCTCGACAAGCCCGATCAGCCGTTCGGTCGCGCCGCGGTTCTCGGCAACCACGCGTAGCCCGTTCTCCCCGACGCGGGCGCGCTCGGCCGCGTCCCCGAGCCAGGCCGCGATCTGCTTGGCCAATGCCGGCGGATCTACGACCTGTACTGCCGCTTGGGCCGCGATCAGGATCTCGGTCACGCTCGCAAAGTTGAAGATGTGTGGCCCGACGATCGATGGCACGCCGAGGGCTGCCGCTTCCACGAGGTTGTGTCCGCCGACCGGCACGAGGCTGCCGCCGATGAAGGCCACGTCGGCCGCGGCCAGGAAGACCGGCAGCTCGCCCATCGAGTCACCGAGAAAGACCGAGGTCTCAGGCTCACCGCTCGCGCCGGCGCTGCGGCGTGCCAGCGCCCAGCCCTGGCGTCTGACCAGCGCGGCGACACGCTCGAAGCGCTCCGGATGACGCGGCACGAGCACGAGCAGGGCCGTCGGCCAGCGTCGCCGGATCTCGCGATGGGCCTCGAGCAGCGCCTCCTCCTCGCCCTCATGCGTGCTGGCGGCGACCCAGACGGATCGCCCGCTGCCCCAGGCGCGCCGCATGACCTCGGCACGCTCGCGCACACTCGCCGGCAGCCGCAGATCAAACTTGACGCTGCCGGTGACCTGGACCCGCTCGGCGGGTGTGCCCAAGGCAACGATGCGCTCTGCATCAGCGTCAGACTGCGCGGCGACGAGATCGAGTCGCGCGAAGGTCTCGCGCGCAAAGCGACCCAGCCGCGCGTAGCCGCGCGCGGAGCGCTCGGACATCCGGGCATTGGCCAGGATCACAGGCGTCCCATGGGCATTGCAGGCCCTGAGGATATTCGGCCAGACCTCGGTCTCCACCAGGATCACCAAGCGCGGCCGCACCCGGTCAAGAAAACGCGAAACGACCGGCGGCAGGTCGAAGGGTGTATAGAGATGCGGGACCGGCACGGCGAACAGCGTCGCAAGTCGCTCACCCCCGGTCGGTGTCGTCGTCGTCACCAGCACGCTGACCCGCGGCTCGCGACCGAGTAGGTGCTTGATCAGCGGCTGCGCGGCCTGGACCTCCCCGACGGAGACCGCATGGATCCACACCTCAGCCCGTGGCGGGGTCGCAGCATAGAGACCGAGGCGCTCCCGCCAGCGCTGTCGGTAGGCCGGCAGGCGCCGGCTGCGCCACAGAAGCCGCAGGAGCGCCACTGGCACGAGCATCCAGAGCAGAAAGCGATACAGCCGTTCCATCCGCTAACGATCATGGGGCGAGCCGAGCCACCCCGGACGATGACATGTCGCCTCGCCCCTGATCGTTCCCTCACCCCAACCCTCTCCCAGAGGGCGAGGGAGCGAACGTGCTGCGCGAATTTCATTGTAAGAAACAGGATCCATTACCCGCGTGTTTCCCGAACGGATTGGCGGAAGGCTTGCGTCAGGCAAGGTGGCGACTTGGCTATTCAGGTCACGGCGGGCACATCCTCCCGCTGCGCGACTAGCTCCCGGTAGACGGCCAAGTTTCCGGCCACCATCGCCGGCAATGAGAAGTGCTCGCACACCCGCTCGCGCGCCGCCGAGCCGAGCCGTCTGCGCAGTGCCTGATCGGCAAGCAAGCGGTGGCAGGCTGCCTCGAGGGCAGCGGCATCGGCCGCTGGCACGAGCAAGCCGGTGCGGTCATCTTCGACGACCTCCGGGATCCCGCCGACCCGGGTCGCGACGATCGCCACACCTGCGCTGGCCGCCTGCAGTAGGGCCACGCCGAGGCCCTCCATCGTCGCCGGGTGGACCAGGATGTCCAAGCACGGCAGACAGTCCGAGAGATCGTTGCGGAAACCGGCCAAATGCACGCGGCCGGCCAGGTCTAGGGCGGCCGCCTGGCGTCTCAGCTCGCTGGCAAGCGGACCCTGGCCAAAGAAGATCACCTGCAGCTGCGGAAAGTCCGCGAGCAACGCCGGCAGTGCGGCGATCAGATACCTATGCCCTTTGCGCGGAATCAACTGCGCCACGACGCCGAGCCAGGGGCCGGCGGGTGAAATCCCGAGCCGGTCCGCGATATGCCTGCGGTCGCCGCAATCTGTGCCGACCGCGATTGGCACGGCACTGGACACGACGCGCAGCTTGCGCTCTGGCAGCCCCTCGGCAAGCATAACCCGCGCGATGCCGTCGGAGATCGCAATGACCCGATCGAAGAGGCGATACTTGACCGCCACGAGCCAGCGCGGCTCAGGATTGTCGACCCGCCGTGAGTGAACCACGGGCACGCGACGCCAGCGGGCCGCAATCCCGCCCATCACATCGGCACCGATCCGGCTGTGCAGATGGACCACATCCGGCCGGCAGGCTGCGATCAGGCGTGCGATCTTCGCGACCAGGCTCAGATCCAGATCTCCGCGCATCGGCAGCTCATGGATCTCGGCAAGGCCGTTCGCTGCGCGGGCCAGCTCACAGCCCTTCGGGCAGGCGAGCAGGCTCACGACCCCATGGTCCTTCAGGCCTTCGAGCAGATACAAGACCTGCTGCGCACCCCCGTACAGGTGTCGCCCGCCCTCGATATGCAGCACCTTCATGTTGGCGCCAGGGCGAGCAGCGGCTTGGCCGCAGCCATGCACTCCGCGACCGTGATCAGGCGCATGCACATGAAACGTCCCTCGCAGGTCGGGTCGCGTCGGCAGGGCGAGCAGCCGAGCGCGTGGTAGAGGATGCGAGCATCGGCACGGCCGATGTCCAGATAGGGGCGCGTCGAGCCGAAGAGCGCGAGCGTCGGACGACGCAACGCGATGCCCATGTGCGTGAGTCCCGTATCGACGCCGATCACCAGCCGCGCGCGCGCGATCATCGCCGCGGCCTCCAGCAGGCGTGTCTCACCGGCCAGATCGACGAGGTCGCCCCGGGTCTGCTCGCGGATGCGCCCGGCTGCGGCGCGGTCGCCCGGTCCGCCGAGGAGGACCGCTTGCAGGCCAAGCTCGTCTCGGACCCGCCCCGCCAGCTCGGCCCAGCGCGGCTCGAGCCAGTGCTTCTGCGGCCGGGTCGTGAACGGGCAGAGCACCGCGTAGCCGCCGCTCAGACCATTGCGACGAATCTGCGCCTCGGCGAACGCGGTCTCGGTCGCACCGATGTGCAGCGCCATCGCGAAATCCTCGACCGGCAGACCGAGACTCTCGGCGAGGAAGCGGTACTCTGAGCCGACCTGTCGGCTGTCCCCACCGCGCGGCAGCACTTGGGTCATCAGCAGTCCACTGCCCTCGCGCGATCCTAAGCCGATCCGGCGGCCGGCCCCGCTCAGCCGGGTCACGAGGCCGCTCTTCATCAAGCCCTGCAGGTCTACGGCGAGGTCGAAACGGCACTCATGAAGCGTGCGACGGAACTCTGCGAGGGCATGCGCCAACGCGACGAACCGGCGGCCTTCCCAGAGCGTGAGCCAGTCACGCCGCGGCCATACGATGACGTCGGCCAGGCCGGGGTGATACTGCAGCAAAGGGGCGCACTCCGGCTGCGTCAGCCAGTGGATCTCGGCGTCCGGCTCTGCGCGCCGGAAGGCATCGATCAGAGGGGTGGCGAAGAGGACATCGCCGATGGCGGAGAGGCGAACAAGCAGTATCTTCAACTCGGTGAGTCGGCGATTCTTCTGGGACATCACGGGCGAGCTTGCGAGGGCGCGCAGCGCCTTGCGACTCGGCAAGCATGCTACCATGTCGCGTGATTTGGTACGTCGACCAAAACGCCGTACGATGAAATCCGCACAGCGCGTTCGCTCCCTCGCCCCGGGGAGAGGATTTGGGTGAGGGAGCGATCAGGAGCGAGGCGCTGTATCATGGTCCGGCGTTGCTCGGCTCGGCCCATGATCGTCAGACGGGATTGACCGAGGACCTCCTGATCGGAGTGCGATCCTGGGGTGAAAAGGCGGCGATATGGTCTTCATTGCTTGGGCGCTGAGCGCATCAAGCTAATGACGATCCATCGAGCTCAACGCTGATCGGAGCGCTCTGCATCGGAGCGCTCTAACCAGCTGCGTAGCTCAAACAAGTCGGCGAAGCAGGTCACACCGGGGAATCCTTCCAGTCCCGGCGCGGGCGCTCGGCTCAGGCCTTGGCCGCCCGCGATGATCGGCACGGTAGGCACGGCAGCGCGCACGGCGACGATCATTCGTTTCAGACCGGCGAAATGGGAGCTGACACTGATGGACAGGCCTACTACATCCGCGTTGGTCGCCCGTGCCGTGCTCACGAGCTCCTCTGAGGTGGTTCCTGCGCTGAGCTGAATCGCATCCCACCCGTGCATCTCGAATAGATCGGAGACCATCCGTGCGCCGATGTCGTGCCGCTCCCACTCAGCGGGCGCCAGCACAACTGTGCACCGTTGCCGCTCGAGTGCCAGCAGGTGAGGAAAGGCCCGGTTCATGAGGCGCTCCACAATGGCCGTGGCCAAGTGCTCGCTGGCAACCGAGAGCTGATTCGACTCCCAGAGGCGTCCTACGGCGTAGAGCGCAGGCTTGAAGTAGCTCTCGTAGAGATCAATGACTGGCTCACCCTTTGCCACCAGTCTTTGCACAATCTGTTCACAGGCCCGCCGGTCCCCTCGCACGAGCGCTTCCTGAAACGCGATGGGCGAGACATCCGCGCTGTTCGCGAGAATCGCATCTGGCTCGCTTGGCATCGCGGCCGGTGTCTGGAAGGTCACCGTCTGCTATTTCGCCTAGTCGGAGTGCGAGTCAGACGTGCGCCTGACGAGGTCGGAACCTCGTCTATTTCGGGCTCGCCTGCGTCTGTGTGCACGGTAGTTACCGATAGATTATGGTACCCGCCCAAGTGCTTGGAGCACAGTAGCCCCACGTAAAACTCGGTAGCTCCAGTTAGACTATGGTACCTGCCAGCCGTGCACCGTTAACCGGCCCACAATCTCATGTCGGCGTCGTGGAGGACAGGTGACAGGTCCTCGGGGCTCGGTGGATTCGATCGAGCCGCAGCTGTACCGATGTCTTCGGCGAACTGTCGGCGCTTCTCGGCCGGTCACGCCGCGGCCGGCCGACTCCGTCCCCTGGCCGCATTCCGCTGGCCCGTGGATATGGCGGCCCAGCAGATCGCTGGCCTGATGTCCGTTGAGACGCGACCGCCGATGCCCCTCGCTGCCCCGCACAGGCGCTGGTCGCCCCGCCGCGCGGAGAAGTGGAGCCCGCGATGAGAGAGACCGCGTTGTTCTTTCTTTTCCTGCTGATCTGCCTGAGCGTCGCCGCCTTGCTGACGGTGCCATTGGTGCAGACCGGCTGGCTCGACTACCCGGCCCACAGGATCATGGGGCGACTGGCCCAGGCGCTGATCCTGGTCGGGCTCTGGCCTTTCCTGCGCTGGCAGGGCGTGGGCTCACGCTCGGCGCTTGGTTATGGGGCGCCGCGGGCGATCATCGCCAGGTCCATTGCCGCAGGTTGGCTCCTGGGTGTCGCCATCATGGTGCCGTTGGTGGGCGCCTTGCTTGCCCTGGCCGTGAGAGAACCGGACCTTGCACGATGGTCGGAGATCGCCGAGACGGCGCTGCGGGCGCTGGCGTCGGGGCTCGTGATCGGGATCCTCGAAGAGACCTTCTTCCGCGGCGCGCTCTATGCTGCGATCCGCCGGCGCGGCACCTGGCTCGCGGCCGCCGGCTGGTCGGCGCTGCTCTACGCCTTGCTCCATGTCATGAAGCCGGGTCCCGTGCCGGCGGCGGAGACATTCGATTGGCTCGCAAGCGGACAGATGTTTCTTCAGGTGTTCAGCCGGGTCCTGGATTGGTCCCACCTCGATTCGCTCGCCGCCCTATTCCTCGTCGGCATCTTTCTCGCCCTCGTGCGCGAGCGCACCGGCCACGTCGGCTGGTGCATCGGCCTGCATGCCGGTTGGGTCTTCACGATCAAGCTCACGCACAGCCTGAGCGACGGCAACGCCGACGCCGGGATGGCGTTTCTTGTTGGTGACTACGACGGTGTCATCGGTTGGCTAGCGGCGGCCTGGATCGGCGCCTTGACGATCGCCTTGTGGCGCCTCAGGCCACCTGCTCGATCGCATTGACCCCTACAGCCGGCGCGGAGTCCGGTACCTTCCGATGAAATCCGCGCAGCACCTTCGCTCCTTCGGCCTCTGGGCGAGGGCTGGGCCGAGGGAACGATCAGGGGCGAGGCGACATTTCATCATCCGGGGTGGCTCGACTCGCCCCATGATCGTTAGGCTGGATCGTTCGTCGTTGCGAGCATCGCGCGTCGTGAGATGTCTCGCTAGGCCCGCAGATTGGTCCTTCTCTATAATTTTCGCCTGTTCGTGAATGACCCGATCACTGCCACCTGGCCGTCGTCGCCAGTGATCGGCCTCGGTACGCCAGCCGCCTCATCGCTTGGCTCGTGCACCCTGATTCGACCCGGCCTAGCGATCGACATGAGCCAAGACCAAGACCCCAAGCCTCCGTCAACATTAGTCCGGCCTTCGCACGCGGCCCGGATCGCGTTCCTCTACGCGCTCGCGGCCGGTGCCTGGATCATCGCCTCCAGTCATGGCCTGGGGCTCGTCGCGGTGGACCCAGTCGTTCTCGCGCGCTTCGAGCTGGCGAAGGGACTGCTCTTCGTCGCCGTCACGGCCGGCGTGCTCTATCTGCTGCTGCGCCTGCGTCCAGACGACGCGCAGGTCATCGCCGAGCCGATCGCCGGATACCGCCTGCACGGCCGGCCGATCTTGCTGGTCGTAGCTGCGCTGGTGCTACTCAGCCCTCTGCTCAGTGTCAGCATCATCCGGCTGCGCGTCCCGGCGCTGGAAGAGGACGCATTCAGGGAGCTCCAGGCGATCGCGGAGCTCAAGACCGAGCATCTCCGCTATTGGCTCGCCGAGCGCGTCGGCGATGGCAAGGCCCTGGTAGGTGATGCCGACATCCTCAACGAGATCGCATCCTGGGTCGCGACCTCGGCCGCGGCGCCGTTGCCCGAGCGCCTGCGGACCACTTTGGAGGCGCTACGACAGGCCCATGGCTACGACACCGTGACACTCTTCTCGGCCGATGGACAGCCGCTCATCTCTCTGGGAGAAGACCAGGATTCTGCTGATCTCGCCGAGCATCTCTTCTCGCCACCGCGCCTCGAGAACGCCCTGCCCCACAGCAAGCTCTTTCGTGATAAGACCGGTCGGCTGCACCTGGATATCGTTGTCCCTGTGCTCGGCAAGCGCCGGGGAGAGCCGCAGGCCTTTGTCGTGCTACACGTCGATCCGAACCGCTTCGTGCTACCCTTCGTCCAGCATTGGCCTGCCGCCAGTCGGAGTGGCGAGACCCTGCTGATCCGCCGCGAGGGCGAGGCGATAGTCTTTCTCAACCCGTTGCGGCACCTATCCGGGGAGCCTTTGGGTCGGCGACTCCCGTTGGACAGCCCGACTCTCCCGGCCGCGATCGCGATCCGCGACGGGCGTCCCGGCTTGACACGGGGAGACGACTACCGCGGCGTAGCCGTGCTCGCCGCCTACCGTCCCGTTCCCGGTACGGACTGGTACCTGGTCGCCAAACGCGATCGAGATGAGATCCTCGCGCCCCTGCTGCGCCTGGCACGATGGGTCGGCACGGTCAGCGTCTTCGGCATTTCCGCGTTCGGCCTGATGGTGATCCTTCTCTGGCGCCAGCAGCAACGCAGCCTGCATCTCGCGCTCTTGGCCCAAACGGCCGAGCGAGATCGCCTCTTACGACACTTCTACGAGCTGCCGTTCATCGGCATGGTGATCGCCGACGCGGCGAACAAGCGGTGGCTCCACGTCAATGATCGGATGTGCGAGATCGTCGGCCGCAGCCGTGAGGAGCTGCTGCAGCTCTCGTGGCCGGATATCACGCACCCACAGGATCTCGCCGCCGATTTCGCCGAGGTCGACCGCATCATGCGCGGCGAATCCGATGGCTACCGCTTGGATAAGCGCTATCTGCGCCCGGACAAGTCCGTCGTCTATGCTGCCGTCAACGTGCGCTGCGTGCGGCGCGATGACCGCTCGGCCGCCCTGTTCCTCGCGACGATCGAGGACATCACCGAGCGTCGTCGCAACGAGCAAGAGCTGCGCCGGCAGCGCGACCTCTACGACATGCTCTCGCAGACCAATCAGGCCATGGTCCAATGTACCAACCGCACTCAGCTCTTCACCGAGATCTGTCGCATTGCCGTGCAGCACGGCCGCTTCCTGTTCGCCTGGATCGGGCTCGTCGGCGACGAGGCGGGGCAGCTCCACGGGGTCGTCCGCTTCGGCGAGATGGGCTCTGAGCCGAACGCGTTCTGGGATCCTGAGGACGCGCCGGCCGCACGCGAGCTAACGCGCCAGGCCCTCGCGAGCGGCGAGCATGCCGTCTGCAACGATCTCGCGGCCGTCGATGAATCGGCATCGGGCGCGGCCACGTTCGCCACAGGTGTGCGCGCCGCCGGGGTCATTCCGCTCCGTGAGCGCGACCAGTTGCTGGGCCTGATGTTTCTCTACGCCGGCGAGACCGGCTTCTTCAACGAGGACGTGCTCGCCACTCTGCAGGAGATGGCGCAGGACCTCGCCTTTGCACTCGAGAAGCTTGGCCAGGTGCAAGCCTTGCGCGACAGCGAGTCACGTTACCACTCGCTGTTCGCCAATCATCACACCGTCATGATGCTAGTGGATCCCGCGGATGGACAGATCGTCGAGGCCAATCCGGCGGCTTGCACCTACTACGGCCGCTCGATGGCGCAGCTCCGCGCGTCCGGCTTCGCGGCACTTGGCACATGCGACGCTCACGGGCAGCCCATCGACATCTCACGAGGCTGGGTCGGCGAGCGGCGCCATGTCGAGGGGCAGCAACGGCTGCCCGATGGCCAGACCCAGGAGGTCGAGATCTACAGTGCCCCGGTGCGAGTCGCCGGATCCACACTGCTGTTCCTGATCGTCCATGACGTCTCCCAGCGTAAACGCGTCGAAGAGGCCCTGCGACTCGCCGCCGCGGTCTTCGAGTTCACGCGGGATGGCGTCCTGATCACGGATCTTGTCCCACGCATCCTCGCCGTCAACCGAGCCTTCACGGAGGTCACCGGCTTCACCGAGGCAGAAGTACGCGGTCAGAGCCCCGCGGTGCTCAGCTCCGGTCGCCAGGACGCCGCCTTCTACGCGGCCATGTGGGCGAGCCTGGGCGAGACAGGCCATTGGCAGGGCGAGATATGGAACCGCCGCAAGGACGGCGAGGTGTATCCCGAGTGGTTGAGAATCAGCCTGATCCATGACGAGCGCGGCGCGCCCAGCCACTATGTTGGCGTCTTTACCGACATCAGCCAGCTCAAACAGTCCGAGGCGCGCCTGGAGTCTCTCGCCCATTACGATCCCCTCACGGGCCTGCCGAATCGTCGCCTCGTCGAGTCGCGTCTGCAACAGGCGCTGGCCCGCGCCAGGCGCCATGCCCAGCGCGTCGCTGTCCTGTTCATCGATCTCGACCGCTTCAAGGCGATCAACGACAGCCTCGGCCATGCCGTGGGCGACGATCTCCTGGTCGCGATCGGGGAACGGCTCAAGCAGCGGCTCCGGGAGGAGGACACATTGGCGCGGCTCGGCGGCGACGAGTTCGTCCTGCTCGTCGAGGCCGTGCCACACCTTGAAGATGCCGCCGTCGTGGCGCAGTCCCTGATCGAGCGCCTCCAGGAGCCGTTCCGACTGAGTGCGGGACATGAGGTCTACATCGGCGCGAGCATCGGGATTAGCTTCTTCCCTGACGACGCGAACGACGCCGCGGCTCTAATCCAATACGCCGACGTGGCGATGTATCAGGCCAAGGGGCAGGGCCGCAACACCTATCGTTTCTACACCAAGGCCCTGACCGATTCCGCAAATCGACGCCTTGCTTTGGAGACGCGGCTCCGTCAGGCGCTCTCGCGCGATGAGTTCGTGTTGCACTATCAGCCGATCGTGGCGGCCGATGATAGGCGCTTGCTTGGCCTCGAGGCGCTGGTGCGCTGGGAGCCAAGCGGCCTTGAGACTGTCTCGCCGTGCGATTTCATACCCGTTTGCGAAGAGACCGGCTTGATCGTTCCACTCGGCGAGTGGGTTCTGCACAAGGCCTGTGAGCAGCTGAAGGCCTGGCTCGACGCCGGCTGCAGACCGATATTCATCGCCGTCAATCTCTCGGTCAGGCAGCTGCGCTATCCCGATATGGCACGGCACATTTACGAGACTCTGCAGGCAGTGGACCTAGCCCCGAATCTCCTGCAGTTGGAACTGACCGAGAGCAGCACAATAGACCAGGGCGAGAAGGCCGTCGCCGCGCTCGACGAGCTCAAGGCGCTCGGCCTGCGGCTCGCGATAGACGACTTCGGAACCGGCTATTCCTCACTGGCGCACCTAAAGCGTTTTCAGGTCGATCGCCTCAAGGTCGACCGCACCTTCGTACACAATTTGCTCAGAGACCACAACGACCGGCAGATCACCGTGACTATCATCGAAATGGCCCATAGTCTACAGCTCGAGGTGATCGCCGAAGGTGTCGAGACGGCTGAGCAGCGCGATTGGCTCGCCTCCGTCGGCTGCGATGCCTTCCAGGGGTTCCTCTTCAGCCCGCCCCTGACCGCGGAGGACGCCTGGGAGTGGATGCAGGCGCACCTTTACCCAGGGGACGGAGAGACAGGCCTTGGCCTTCGCGAGAACTGAAGCGTCTTACCAAAGGGTGACACAGGTCAGGACGACGACCCCGGCGCACGCCTATCCCGAACGCGCCGAAGCTCTGAGGCCTCTCTGGCGTGCTGCTGCAGTAGACGCCACCGCCGCTGCCGGGCGCCCTGTGGCCGCCGATCGGCGAATTGAGCCAGGGAGTTGAGAAGCCGGGAATAGAATCCTGATATCACGACCCTTTGCCACCGACTGTAATGATTACTTTCCATCGCCATCAGCGCTGCCCCGCACCATGAAACGATGCGAAGATCTGGGCTTCGTTGGGCCTCGCCCCTTGGCGCAATTTACCATCGGCCGTTTCACAGCAACAGCTGCAGCCGCAACACCTGCGACCGCAACGCGCGGCATCGATCCTCATCACCCGGGTCTCTAGAAGGCGAGCGTAGGCTGGCTGAGTAACACTGGCGCACGCAGCGCGGCGATCGCCTCGTTGACGATCTGCTCGGCGCATTCCCGGCAGGTGCCGCACCCGGTCGCGATGTCGAGATCCTGCTGCACCTCGTCGAGGCTCCGAGCGCCCCGGCGGACTGCGTCTCGGATCTGTCGATCGCTGATCGACTGGCAGATACACACATACATGCTGGCGAGCCCCGTCATTCAAGCTTCGATAGGCGAACAATAGGAATAGTTCGCATTGTTGTCAATGCTCAGATTGCGTGCCGAACGCCGGCGCCGGCGGGTCACGGCGGCCCTCCTCGTCCTCTCGTGGCCTTGAACCACCCATCGACGGGCGTATTTAACTGCTTACGCTGCGCGGTTCCGGCTCGGTGCCATCGCGCCGAGGTGCGGGCGCGAACCCTAGCTGGCCCTGATGCGGCAGCCCGCTACTGATGCTCAATGCCGATCGGCGATGCACACGAGGACTTCGAAGATGAAGGTTGAACCATCGATAAACCGTCAACTCAACGGTGTGCTAAAGATTTCCTTGTCCGCCATCAACCAGTACTTCCTGCATGCGCGCATGCTCGGGAATTGGGGCTTCCGGTCGCTCGAGGGGCACGAGCGGAAGGCTTCGATCCAGGCCATGCGGCAGGCCGACGAGATCATCGAGCGAGTGCTCTTCCTCGAAGGTCTACCCAACCTCCAGGACCTCGACAAGCTGCTGATCGGTGAAAACGTCCCCGAGATCCTGAAGAACGATCTCGTCATGGAGAGCCGCTACCGCGAGGCGCTCGTTCAGGCCGTCGCCCACTGCGAGGCGCAGCGCGATTTCGTGAGCCGACATCACCTAGCCGAGCTGCAAGAGCAATCGGAAGAGCGCATCGACTGGCTCGAGACGCAGCTCGGCCTGATCGACCAAGTCGGCCTCCCCAACTATCTCGAATCCGCGATCTAGTCTTCGATCCCGAGTCTGATACTTGACGAAGCCCCATCCTAGCGAGGAGCTCGCCCATGAAAGGCCATCCGAACGTCATCGCCCAACTGCAGCGGTTGCTCGCGAACGAGCTCACCGCGATCGACCAGTACTTCATCCACTCCCGCATGTATGAGGACTGGGGACTCCACCGGCTCTATAGTCGCATCGCGCACGAGACGGACGAGGAGAAGCAGCACGCCGACGCCCTGATTCGCCGGCTGTTGTTTCTTGAAGCCGTGCCGGACATGACTCAGCGCGATACGCTACGGGTCGGCTCGACGGTGCCGGAGATGCTCGCAAACGACCTGCAACTGGAGTACGACGTCGCCGCAGCCTTGAAAGAGGCCATCGTCTGTTGCGAGAGCGAGCGCGATTTCCAGACGCGCGAGATCTTGCGGCGCCTTCTCGAAGACACCGAAGAGGATCACGCCCATTGGCTCGAGCAACAGCTCGGCTTGATCGAGAAAATGGGCCTTGAGAACTACTTGCAGGCCCAATCGGGATCGGCCGACGCCTAGCGCTACTTACAATGAAATCTGCGCAGCACGTTCGCTCCCTCGCCCTCTGGGAGAGGGTTGGGGTGAGGGGACGATCAGGGGCGAGGCGACATTTCATGGTCTGGGGTGGCTCGGCTCGCCCCATGATCGATCGTCAAAATCCGCTTGTCGTTGCGGATCAGCTGTAGCGTGCCACTCGCAGCTCCGTGCTCGATGATGAGCCGTCGCCCGCCGCGCAGAAGTGTGCCCGTTCGGATACGCAGCGGCTGATTCACACCGCGAGTACCTATCACCTCCGCAGCCGCCAGTTGATGTTGTTTCTCACCGCTGTTTTGCCTCGCTCGGCGCGTTCAGGACCCGCGGCGCTCCGGCACCCTCGGTCGGCTCAGACTCCTGAAGGCGCGCCTAGACGCGTGCAGCCACGCCTGGGGATAATCGATGCCTTCCCTGCTGGCCGATTCGGCGGATCAGGTTGACGCACCGCACAGGATCTCGCGCTTGGGCGAGCCGCACGGCCATTTTTCCGCCCGCATCACTGCATCGGTCATCTTTCCGTAGTAATACTGTGATAAATCGATCACTGGCACTCCGTCGTGGACCGTCTGAAAGGAGGAGAGGTTTGGATAAGAGCCTTGCCGGTGGTCGACGCGACGGCCTAACCCGGGTACAACCGGGTGCTTGCCAGCGCGCCACCGATGCAGGCGGCCAGCGGGAGTGGCTCGACCAGGTCGAGCAGGCCGTCGGCTTTGCGCTGCAGGCGATCGTCAACATCCACACGGGTGGCGTGTACGGCTATGAGGCCCTGCTCCGCGGTGCCTCTGCGCTTGGCTTCCTCGAGGTCCACGATCTCTTCACCGCCGCGCTGGATCGGGGTTGTGCGAACGCGATGGAGATGGATCTGCGCCGAATTGCGATCGCGCATTTCGCCCGCCTACCTAACCCAGAGCGTTTTCGCCTGTTTTTGAATCTGGATCCGCGGCTGATCGCTCAGGACCGGGTCGACGATACCGTCGCTCTACTCAAACATCACGGCCTCCCACCTGAGACGATCTGCTTTGAGCTATCAGAGCGGGTTGACTTGACGACGACACCCGAGATGGCTCGACTGATCGACGCCTACCGTGGGCACCGCTTTCAGTTGGCCATTGACGACTTCGGCACCGGCTACGCCGGCCTGCGGCAGCTATACGAGCATCCTCCCGATCTGCTCAAGATCGACCGCTTCTTCATTAAAGGCATCGCTGACGATCATCGCAAGCGCTTGTTTGTTGCCAACACAGTGCATCTCGCCCATGTAATGGGGATCGGCGTGGTTGCCGAGGGCGTCGAGACGGAGTCAGAGCTCCTCGCCTGCAAGGAGGTGGGCTGCGATCTCGTGCAAGGCTTTCTGATCGCGCGGCCCCAGCTCGATGTCGGCGCCTTGCACGCGAGCTACAGCCGGATCGCGGAGATCAACGATCGCAATCGCCGGGAGGTCCATGGCGACCGCATCCTCATCGAGGCCTGCCTGGAGCAGATCCCACCGCTGCACCAAGACGATGGGGTCAAAGCGATGTTCGAGGCGTTCCGCATCGCCAGAGGACATCACGTCATCCCGGTGCTTGACCCCGCCGACCGCCCCGTTGGCCTGATCCACGAGGCGGATATCAAGGAATTCATCTATTCGATCTATGGCCGCGACCTCATCCTCAACCGTGCCTATGCGCGCTCCCTGTTAGACTTCGTCAGCCCCTGCCCCGTCGTTGATATTCACGACTCGGCCGAGCGTCTGATCGAGGCCTACTCCGCCATTGTCAACCCGGCCGGATTGATCGTCACACAGGACGCGCGCTATTTGGGATTCGTCTCGGCCATGTCTCTGCTCCAACTCATCGAGCAGAAGAACCTCGCCGCGGCACGCGACCAGAACCCATTGACAAAGCTACCCGGCAACAACCGGATCTATGAGTACGTCTCACGCACGTTGGACGATCGTGACCATCTTTACCACCTCGTCTATTTCGACTTCGATAACTTCAAGGCATTTAACGATCATTATGGCTTTCGTCGTGGCGACCGTGCGATCCTGATGTTCGCTGAGCTGCTGCGTAAGCACCTGCGCGCCGGCGGTTCCTGGTTCGTCGGTCACATCGGCGGCGACGATTTCTTCGCCGGGAGCCGGGGCGTGTCGAGCGAGCTAGTCACAGACCAAGTCGAGCATCTGCTCGACAAGTTCCGTCTTGACGTGCAGAGCCTCTACGACGCCGAGGATCGCCAGCGCGGCTCCATACGCGCCCTCGACCGCTATGGCCAAGAGCGTGATATGCCGTTGATCCGCTGCAGCGCGGCCTTGCTCCGGGTTGAGCCTGGCCATGACTTCGGAGGCGTCGAGGAGCTGAGCCGAATCATCGCCGAGGCTAAGCACCGGGCCAAATCCGACCGCGGCGGACTCGTGCTCTGTCAGTTGCCCGCTCAGGCCCGCGCAACACAGTCGACCATCATGCGTCACGCTATGTGCTCGACCTCCGGCGGGGACGACACGGGCGCAACCCCATGCCCTTGCCTCGACGAGCACCCAGGCTGGGATCGGGATGTCGAGCCACCGCACGCAGAGCCCGGCGGGCCCATTGGTGTCGCGAAGCCGGCGTACCAACGCGGTTTGACAAATCCCCCGTGAGCCCACAACGCAGAGTCTTCAAACGAACAACCTGATCACCGCCGCCGAGTCGGGCCGGAGTGTCGCTCTCTAGGGCGACAGGGAACCTTGAGAGGCGGCCGGTGGAGAGTGCTTGCCTGTGTGACCAGCTGCGCGTTCGCGGCCGGTCGGCTCAGAGGCCGACGCTCCGGCCAAATCCCGATGATCGTCCGCGACTCGGGTGACCGCCTTGTATCGCTCTCGTCTGAATAAAGGCTTAGGGCGTAACAGGGTGCTCATAGCACCGGTCCGATCGCCGCACCGACCAGCAGGGTCAACGAGGCGGCCGCCGTAATCAGTATGTTGTCGTCGATGACACCGATCTCGTAGCGCTCAACCACGGTGGCGATCAGGGCGGCGAGGAGACCCCATTCCGGGATGGGCGGATCGGCCAGCCCGGCGACGACCCAGCCCATAGGCGCGCACACGAGAAGCATGAAGACGCTCCCGATCGGACTCTTGGAGCGCTTGCGGATCACCGCATTGCGCGCGATGCCGGTGACCCCGTCGCCGAAGGCCATGAAGAGGGCCGGCAGGATCGCGAGCCAAGGGTTGCCGAGCAGCCACCAGAGCAACGAGACTGAAGCCAGCCAGCTCAGGGCGAACTTGACATCGTTGCGGTTCTCCTCCGTCTGAAACCAGAACATGCGCAGCCCCGAGGCGTGCGCCGCATAGGTGAATCCACTCAGGAGGAGCCCTGCCACCAAGGGATACCAGATGTCGGTGAAGACCACTGGTACCATCAGCGAGCCGACCCCGCCGGCCAGCATATGGACGATCTTGCGGTTGTAGTAGACGGCGCGGATCGGCTCGAGACCCCCCGCGACCATCCAGTCGTATGGCAGCTTCGTGAGCATTAGTACGACGAGGACATAGACACCCAACCCTGCGGCCCACAACAACTGGGGATCGATCGTCATCATGCCTGGCCTTTGCGGTAACTTGATTGGACAGGACGCGGCATCGCCAAACCGCAGCCGCGTGGATCCCGGCCCGATGTCGTCATCTGGCGCAGGTCGGGGACAACCGACACGATCAACCCCTTGAGGCCGCTAGCCGCCATCGAGCCGGGCGATGATTCCGCTGGTGCTGCGACCCTCGACGAGAGGCACGAGGACGACCTGACCGCCCCAGCCTCTGACCTCGCGGGCGCCTACGACTTGCTCCTCGCGATAGTCCGCGCCTTTCACCAGCACATCCGGGCGCAAGGCCTCGATCAAGACCAAGGGCGTCTCCTCGTCGAACAGGACGACCGCGTCGACCGCGGCCAAGGCCGCGAGGACTCGCGCCCGGTCGTCCTCACCGATCAATGGCCGGCCCGGTCCTTTGAGCCGACGCACCGAGCGATCCGTGTTGAGCCCGACGACAAGTCTTTGGCCATGCCGACGGGCCTGCTCCAAGTAGGTGACATGTCCGACGTGGAGGAGGTCGAAGCAGCCGTTCGTGAAAACGACCGGCTCGCCTGCCGCCTGCCAGCGCCGCACCTGACCCGCGACGAGCTCGCGTGTCCCGATCTTCGCCGCTTGTTCCAGGGCCTGTTCCTGCGCAATCGCCGCCTGGAGCTCCTTCGTCGTGACCGCGGCCGTCCCCACCTTCCCGACCACGACGCCGGCGGCGAGGTTCGCCAGACGCGCCGCATCCCAGTGGGCCAGGCCGGCCGCAACGGCGGCACCGATAGTGGCGATCACCGTATCGCCGGCACCTGAGACATCGAACACCGCCTTCGCGACGGCGGGAATCAGATGTACGCCTTGTGTGTCGATCAGCGCCATACCCTCGTCGCTCAAGGTCAGGACCAGACCCGCAAGCCCGAGCCGGGTGCGCATATCCGCCGCTGCCGCAAGCAGCGCTTCCCGATCTGTCGCGGTCACCCCGGCGGCCCCAGCAAGCTCGGCGCGATTGGGCGTAATCAGCGTGGCCCCGGCGTAGCGACTGAAGTCCCTGCCCTTGGGATCCACCAGCACCGGGATTCCGAGCGCTTGCGCGCGCCCGATTAGCTCGGCGCATAGGGGCCCGGTCAGGACGCCCTTGGCGTAATCGGACAACACCAGGACCCCGAGCCCGGGCAGCCGCGGTGCAACAGCGGCGAGAAGCCTGGCACGATCCGTATCGGATAGAGGTGCCGTGTCCTCGCTGTCAATCCGCAACATCTGCTGGTGATCGGCGATAACCCGCGTCTTGGTCGTCGTCTGGCGATCTGCGACAGCGAGCAGTGCCGCCGGCTCGATCTCGCTCGCGGCGAGTACCTGCAGCAGACTCGTGCGGGCTGAATCATCGCCGGTCACGCCGGCGAGCTCCACGCTGAGGCCAAGGCTTGCCAGGTTCCGCGCGACATTGGCAGCACCGCCGGGCACCTCGGTCTCACGCGCGTGCTGTAGCACCGGCACAGGCGCCTCCGGCGAGATCCGTCGCACCTGTCCCCAGATGTAGCGATCGAGCATCACGTCCCCGACCACGAGGACCCGGCCTCGACCGAAGCCCCGCTCGACGGCAGCGAGCGCCGCCTCCTGGTTCTCGAAAGCCGGGCTGCCCTCAGCCACTGCCCGAACCTGGCCGGGCGATCGCCTCGACACCAGTACGCTCGGATACCGCGCCCGCGGCAAGTCGCGTCTCCACGAGGTCGCACAGCAAGTGCCCGATCAGGATATGCGCCTCTTGAATACGGGCGGTATTCTTGCTGGGCACGACTAGGCAGAGATCGGTCTGCTCGACTAGGGCCCCACCACCGGCCCCGGTAAGCCCGACGCGATAGGCGCCGATCTGAGCAGCTCGCTGCATCGCCGCAAGCACATTCGCGCTGCGACCCGAGGTGGAGAGGCCAATGAGCATGTCTCCTCTTCGACACAGGGCCTGAACCTGGCGCGCGAAGATGCTCTCAAAGCCGAAGTCATTGCCCAGCGAGGTGAGCACCGAGGTATCGGTCGTCAGGGCAATCGCCGCCAGTCCATCACGCTCGAGCTGATAGCGCCCGACCATCTCAGCGGCGAGATGTTGGCAGTCTGCGGCGCTGCCGCCATTGCCCATCCAGAAGATCCGACCACCCGATGCGAGGCAGCCCGCAGCGTGCTCGGCCAAGTGCGCGATCTCGGGCACCAGGCCGTCCAGGCCCAGGATGACCTCGACGTGGCTGGCCAGCGCAGCTCGGATGTGTCTCTGCATGCTCTCTCTCGCAAAAACCGGCGCTGACAGCCAAAGCCGCTCGGCGCCAAGGCCGCTGAGTATGGCGGCCCGGTGCCATCGAGATCAATCATTCTGCCGGCTGCGGGGCACCCCAGGGGGATACTCGCCCGGTTTGCGCTCGCTCAGCGCCGCGGCATTCTCAGCGCGGCGAGAAACCGCTAGAATCCCGAGGTCTAGTATCCGATCGCTCGGCGAACGGCGCGGCGTCAGTCCCCGCACCTGTTCGCCTCGCCGACGCTTCGAGGATGCCGCGCAGGTGGCGGAATTGGTAGACGCCCTGGATTTAGGTTCCAGTGGGGCAACCCGTGGGGGTTCGAGTCCCCCCCTGCGCACCATTCCAAATCAGGAGCTTATGTCCGCGGTATAGACGGGGCTTGCTCCACCTCTTCGCCAGCGTGACCAAATCGTGACTTGTCGAACCTCGCGACAGTAGTTCTCAGGTTGTCGGGTGCCAAATGGGCATAACGCTCCGTCATAAGGATCGTGCTATGCCCGAGCAGATCCCGTATCTCCGCCAATGGCGCCCCGGCCGAAACCAACCAAGCGGCACAGGTATGACGGAGGTCGTGTATGGTTAAATCCTGGATCTCCGCTTCTCGAGAAGCCGCGCTGAATGCATCCCTTATGTCGCGGCCCCGGCCACCATCCACTTGGGCGAAGACCCAGGGACTGTCTGGACAATGCTCGGCCCGGAATCGGGCACGGCTCACCAACGCGGCTCGCGCTTCACGGCACAAGGGAACACTCCGTCGTTTTCCGGCTTTCGTGTGCCTCGCTTCCAGATGGAGCAAGCTCTGCTTCAGGTCAACTCGTCGCCACTCCAGGCCCAGCAGCTCTTCCTTCCGGCAACCCGTGTAAAGCGCAACCGTGATGAAGTCGGCAAGGAAGGTGGTGCGTCGGGCCTTTCTCGCCGCCTCGATAAGCCTTTGCGCTTCCTCCATTGTGATCCACCGCACTCGTCCCTCAGGCTCCGGAAGCTTCCTGCCGCGAACGGGATTCGGCAGGCGCCAATCCCATTCTGAATTCGCGTATCCGATCGCCGACGACAGCAACGCGAGATCGCGGTTGATCGTGCTGTTGGTGACACCTTCGGAGCGTCTCGCCGAGACATACTGGCGGATGTCTGCCGGCGTAAGCTGCTGCATGATGCGCCCCCGAAAATGTCGCCTAAGCGCTCGCACACGATAACGATCCGTCGCCGCGCTGCGTTTCAGTCCTTTCGTGGCCTTCAGGTAATCAACCATCAGTTCCTCGAAACTTCGCGGCGGCTCCTCGTCCCACTGCTTCGATTTGTAGGACTCGAGCTTCCATTTCGCTTCGAGCGCTTCGGCTTCCTTGCGGTCCGTGGTTCCAGTAGATCGTCTAATTCTCTTGCCGCTTGGTTCGGTGAACGATACCCACCAAACGGGAGAATCGTCGCGCCTGTAAGGCATGTGCTTTCCTCCCGCACATCCCGCCCCGCGCCCTGCCGATTTTGCGCTTCAGACCCCAAACGGTCTAGGTACGCACGCACGGAGGCGGCATCGATGAGCAGCCGGCGGCCAACGCGGCGCGGCTCGATCTCGCCGGCCTCCAGCAGGCAACGCACGGTGCGGGTGGAGACTCCGCCGAGCTGTCGAGCGGCCTCGTCAAGGGACCAGAGCAAGGTATCTGTCACGGCCTTCACCCCTGCGACTCCGGCAAACGACCTGCTCTCGACCACACGCATTGAATCGCGTCATGTCCTTGCCAGCCATTTGCTGAAGGCCTGTGCTCGTGTCCCGCGGACACAATTGACCCGCATGGGCATGCACAGGCCCTGGACCTCGCGCTTCGGAACACCTATCGCGTTTTCGCGCATGATCAAGCCGAGCAAGGAAGGAAGGACCCCGCCTCGCAGCGGGGCGAAGTGCCATATGACACCAACACGCAGTTTTCGGACACCATCAGCTTTCCACGTCCAGCATTGACGATTTGTCCATCCCGCCCTCCGCGACTTCGACCTGCGATTGATCCGGCGACAGCACCTGTGCGACGACCGGCTCTTCGACGTCGGCCAGCTCATCACCCTTTCCCCGCTTCTCCGCCGCCGCCCGTGCCCGCCGCTCGATCTCGATGATCTCCCGCCCGGCGCGTAGGATCCGCGTGCGCCACTGATAGGCGCCGTCGGCGCGTTGTTTGTTGGTGAGCACCCCGGTCAGCCACAGGGTGTCCATCACCGTCATGAGGCGGTCGAGCTCCTCGATCAGCGCCGTGTACTGCGCAAGCTGGGGTGAGGAGATGTGGACCGTGATCTGCTTCGGGTTCGTATAGCGCGGCGTGGCGCTGATTCCGTTGGGCATGCTCGGCGCGCAGCTCCTCGGCCAGCTCGCCGATCAGCCTGCCGACGATCTCCTCGACCTGATCCATCTCCTCGTCATCGCCGATGATGCGCAGCACTACGTCGATGCCGTAGAGCGCGCGCACCACCAGGAGAAAGCCCCGGTCGAGCAGACGCTGGGCATGGTTGCTCTGGATCCGGATGGTCTGATCGAAGACCGGTCGGCTGAAGGCGTCGCGCCTGGCGGCGGGCATCGCAGGCTCCTCACGGGTGACCAATGAGATCAGAGGGTACCCACGGACCCGTGTCCCGGCCGCCGAAAAAGGTGCGGGAATGGCGGCACCTTTCGCTGTCGCGGTCTCTGCTCCCCTGATCTAGCCTCTAGGAGCGTTTGCCGGTTCGCTTGTGCGAACGGTGACCGGCGCCAGCTGAGCGCGCTAGAAGAGCAGCCCACTGACGAGGCGCACTGTGCGTGCCGCCATCCCAACCCCCGCCGGGCAGGCAGTCCCGGCAGCGGGGCCATGCCTCCCGGCTTTGCACCTGGAGGTACCCCTGATGATCGAGCTGATCGTGCTCGTTGTCGTTCTGGCCGGCCTGACCGTGATTGCGCGCGCACCGACCGAGAAGCAACAGGGCGAGGACCCAAGCGAACCGCCACCGTCTTTCTGGTCCACCCGGACCGACTGGCAGCGTTTTGACAAGCCAACCTATCTGCGTCGCGGCATCGTCGTCGACCTCAGTAAGGCGTCATCCAGCCGCGGTCGTGACTGCCGGCCGCCCACAAGGCAGATGGCCAAGGGCACCGCCACTGGGGCGGACCGTGAACAATCTTGCCATCCCGGCACAGGTCGTCGGACCCCTGAGCGCCTGCGCTCTGGCGCTCGATCGATCCGTCGCTGATCAACCCGAGGGCCCCGATCCGATAAGGGACGGTCGTCCTCCATACCTCATGAGGAGAATCCCATGCTCAACATGGCCCAGCTCATCGGCCACCTCGGCCGTGATCCCGACGTGCGCTACAGCCCCGAGGGCAGCGCCGTCGCGCATCTCGCCGTCGCCACCAACCAGACCTGGAAGGACAAGGACGGCGAACGACAGGAACGCACCGAATGGCACCGGGTGGTGCTGTTCGGCAAGCTCGCCGAGATCGCGGCGGAATACCTGAAGAAGGGCGCCCTGGTCTATCTGCAAGGCCGCCTGCAGACGCGCAAGTGGCAAGCCGACGACGGCCAGGACCGCTTCACCACCGAGATCGTCGCCGAGCGCCTGCGGATGCTCGGCGGCAAGGGCGAGCGTGACAGCCAAGCCGCGGGCGGCAAGTCACCTGCGCCGGAGCCGGTCTACGACGACGATATCCCCTTTTGAGGGATCCGCCGAAAGCGGCTCACGCTCATCGCAACCCCCAGGGGGCACCCGCTGTCCCCGCCCGGGGTCATGGTGACCCCTCCTTGATAGGAGAACACCATGACGACGACCAGAAAGCGCAGCGCGCCGGTTCAGGCGGCTGCACCGACCCTTCCTGATGTGCGCCTCGTCGCACCGAGCTCGGCCCTCACGGAGCTGCGGATCGACCTCGGCACCTGGCGGGTGCTGACCGAGAGCATCTTCCCGAGCGCCAGGACCCCCGAAGGCGTGCTGCTTGCAGTGCGCTACTGTCGGGCGCGCAAGCTCGACATCATGCGCCGCCCCGTGCACGTGGTCCCGATGTGGTCCAAGGCCCTCGGGCGCGAGGTGGAGACCGTCTGGCCCGGTATTGCCGAGGTGCAGACGACCGCCGCCCGCACTGGGCAGTGGGCCGGCATGGACCCACCGCGTTTCGGTTCTGATCAGACCCGCACCTTCGAGGGGCGGGTGAAGAATGGCGACAGCTGGCAGGACATCCAGGTCCGGGTCACCTTCCCCGACTGGTGCGAGGTCACCGTCTACCGGATCGTCCAGAGCACCCGTTGCCCCTTCACCGAGACCGTCTGGTGGGAGGAGGCCTACTCACGAGCTGGTGGCGCCCGCTCCGAGGTGCCCACCGACATGTGGCTCAAGCGCCCCCGCGGGCAGCTCCTGAAATGCGCCAAGGCCGCGAGTCTGCGTGCTGCCTTCCCCGAGGAGGCCGACTACACCCCCGAGGAGATGGCGGGCAAGGTCATCGAAGTCGACTCCATGCCGATCGCGGGCGAGAGCACCGACACAGTCATCGAGCCCGCTCAGGCTGCCGATCCAAACACTGCATCCGCTACCACAAGCGGACCGGCCGACATGGCTGACGCGATCACCGATGAGGTCCAGCAGCAGATCGAGCGCCTCGTCCTCCGCGCCGCCAAGGCCGGTGCCTGGGGCCAGGCTGAGGAGTACTGCCGGTCGCGCTTCAACGGCGAGCACCTCGCCTACGCCCTTGCGGAGCTTGGCCGCGCCAAAGCCGAGGCGCAAGGCAACAAGACCGAACGCCGGGCCGCCTGAGTCCCGCTGATCACAACCCCACCGGGGCGCACGCGCCCCGCGGGGTCGTGGTGCGCCCCGCATTGCGAGGAGTCACCACCCCATGAAGATCGTCGATGTCACCCAACGCTCGGCTGCGTGGACACAATGGCGCGCCCAGGGCGTCACCGCCTCGGAGGCGGCCATCGTCCTCGGGCGCTCGCCCTACAAGACACCCTGGCGGTTGTGGGCCGAGCGCACCGGGCTCGCCCGCGAGGAGGATCTTTCCAACAATCCCCACGTGCAACGCGGGGTCGCTCAGGAAGACAGCGCGCGCAAGGCCTTCGAGGACCGGCACGGCACTTTGCTCCTTCCGCTGTGCGCCGAGTCCGACGCGCATCCGGTCCTGCGGGCCTCGTTCGACGGCATCGCCGACGACGGTGCCCCGGTGGAGCTCAAGGTCCCGGCGGAGCGCACCTTTGCCGAGGTCGCGGCCAAGCAGACCGAGGCGCCGGCCTTCCGACTCTACTGGCCGCAGGTCCAGCACCAGCTCTTCGTCGCCGATGCCGATCGCGGTTGGCTGGTGTTCTATGGCGGGCCCGGGCGACTGCTCGAGTTTCCCGTCGAGCGCGACGCGGTCTTTCTCGACCGGGAGCTGGTACCCGGCTGCCTCGCGTTCTGGGAGGCCGTGGCCAAGCGCAAGGAGCCGCCCCGCGACCCGGCACGGGATCTCTATGTCCCGGTTGGCGAGGACCTCGATCACTGGTCGATCTTGGCCGGTGAGTACCGCGACCTGCTGCGGGAGAAGGCGCGTCTCGATGCACAGCTCAAGGAATCGAAAGAGGAACTGGACCGGCTCGAGGCCGCGCTCGTCGCGATGATGGGCGACTTCCTGGCTGCCGAGGCGGCGGGGCTCAAGATCACGCGCTTCCTGCAGAACGGCGCCATCGACTACGGCAAGGCCCTTAAGGCGCTGCTGCCCGACCTCGATGCGGCGGTGCTGGAGACCTACCGGCGCAAAGCCAGCGAGCGGGTGCGCGTCACGGCCCTTGATGAGGAGACCGCCAGGGTACCGTTCGACGGAAAGGCAGTCGAGGCAGCCTGGCAGCAGGCGGCGAATGAAGCCTTCTTCTTCTGAGTGCTTCTTTCTTAGTTGATGCACGGGGCCCGGCAAGGGCCGTTTGTGACCGTCACGCCTCCGGGCTGACGGTCCTCCCGAGGGCGTCTATCGGCGTCCTGGGGAGGATTGTCCGTCCTTCCGATTGTTTGGGCTGTCTCTTCAGAGACGGCCGACATGGCGCCAGCTGAGCGCTCGAGAAAAACAGCCGACCGATGACCCCCGGCAAGCGCCGGACTGCAACGACCCCACGGGGAGACCGCTCCCCACCGGGGGCACTGCGTCTCCCTCAGGGCCAAACCCCAGGAGACACCGATGACCCAGACCAATCGTTTCATCATCGCCGAGACCTTCGGCGTCAAGGCCCCGCGGGGCCTGAGCGTGGAGGGCTTTGCCGACACGACCCATCCGCAGATCCCCGTGAAGAAGCCCTATGTCTTTCGGGAACAGCTGCGCGATGTCCTGGCCTTCCTCGCCGAGCCGGCGGGCGATGGCCTGCTCTTGACCGGCCCCACCGGTGCCGGCAAGACCTCGCTAGTGCTGCAGGTCGCCGCGCGGCTCAACTGGCCGGTGCAGGAGGTGACCTGCCACGGACGCATGGAGCTCTCCGATCTGATCGGGCAGTTCCTGCTGACCGAGGGCGAGACCCGCTTCGTGCATGGACCCTTGTCCGTGGCGGCGCATGAGGGGCATCTCCTGGTGCTCAACGAGATGGACGTCATGGACGCCGCCGAGCTCGCGGGCTTGAACGACATCGTCGAGGGGGCACCCTTGGTGATTGCCGCCAACGGCGGTGAGGTGATCCGCCCGCATGCGAAATTCCGTGTGATCGCCACCGGCAACAGTGCCGGGTCAGGGGATACCAGTGGGCTCTACCAGGGCGTGTTGCGCCAGAACCTGGCCTTTCTCGATCGCTTTCGCGTGGTCCAGGTCGCCAATGAGGTCCGCCGGCTCTTCTTGGGTCAAGCTGACACGGGTCAGGAGCTGACCGTGACGCTCTCGACCCGCACCCTGGTGCGCTGGGCACGCCTGGCGCTGACCTTCAAAGGTGCGCCCCAGCCGCTCGCTTACACACTGGATCAGGCGCTGACCGCCCGGGCCGAGCCCGAGCAGCGCGAGGCCATCCACCGCATCGCCGCCGATGTCTTCGGTGGGCTGTGGACGGGTACGGCCTCGTGAGCGGCTTCGAGCTGTATCGCTACACCCATGCGGACGGAACTGCCAAGGACTGGGCCTGGTGCGAGCATCCAGGTCAAGGCATGGAGGTGCGTTGGGGCCGAGCCGGGAGGCTGGTGCAGAAGGCGATTGTTGTTTCGCTCCTTAATCCACGATCCACCGGCCGTATTGTCAAAGACTGCCTCACCTGTGATGCGATTTTGCGGTGATGCAGTGCGAGCGAGGCGGTGTGGGGATTCTCCCAGAGGCGTCACCGGCGCGCATCCGGGGCGCTGATTCGGCACAATCGGACATCCTTATCCATGGAAAGAGGCCCGCCACGGCAGCCACCGTGCGGGCCGATGGCCGGTGCAACTACGTTTCGA